>NZ_JBXAKS010000017.1:0-90368 GCF_058798675.1 Janthinobacterium sp. GW822-FHT07H10 | reverse complement strand
TGGGGCGCGGAAAAGAAAAACCAGGTGGATTTCTACAACCGCCGCTTCGTCGCCGGCGAGCTCGACAACCAGAGCTTCGCGGAAATCGCGCGCGCCATGGGCGCCGAAGGCATCACGGTCGACAAGCTGGAAGACGTGGGTCCGGCGCTGAAGAAGGCGATCGACATGCAGATGAATGAAGGCAAGACGACCATCATCGAAATCATGTGCACGCGCGAGCTGGGCGACCCGTTCCGCCGCGATGCGCTGAGCAAGCCTATCCGTCACCTGGACAAGTACAAAGATTACGTCTGATGCGCCCGGGTTGTCGGATGACGCCCTCTGGGCTGATCCGACCTGCGTATCCGCGTATGGCGCGGGCGTAGGTCGGAGTAGCCGGGCGTATGCCCGGCGTAATCCGACGCAGCGTTGTGACGAAATTCTCACACATTGTCACTTCAGCATCGTAATTTCAATAAAGAATACAAAGCGTCCCGGTATTTGGATTATTTGATTTGACAAGCACTCGCATTCAGCTTAAATTCAATAAAATACTAAAAAACGGAACGAAAAGTACCAAATTCGACTCACGGAGACAAAAATGAACACACGCGTAATGACCGATGCCGTCACCACCGACTTCCTGCAAGCGTTCGGCGATGCCTGGAACCGCCACGATATCGAGGCCCTGATGGCCGCCATGGCCGACGACTGCGAATTCCACGCCGTGGCCGGTCCCGACTTGCTGGGCAAGAGCTTCATCGGCCGCGATGCCGTGCGCGCCGGCTTCGAACTGGCCTGGCAAACCTTCCCCGACGCGGCCTGGCTCAATCCCGTGCATTTCGTCAGCGGCGAGCGCGGCGTGACGGAATCGACCTTTGCCGGCACCAAGGCCGACGGCACGCGCATCGAGGCGCGCATGGTCGATATCTTCACTTTCCGCGATGGCAAGATCGCCGTGAAGAACGCTTTCCGCAAGGACCGTCCACCGGTCGTCAGCGCCACCACCCAAGCCTGAGCCAGCACGTTCACCAGGAATGACCATGAACAAACCTGTCGATACTCCACCTGGCGTACTGGGTAGCAGCACCGCGGCCCGCACGCCTTACGATCCAGGCTACGATCCGCTGGTGGCGCAGCGCCCCGGCCACGGCAATGCCTACGCGCCCACCTACTGGATCGGCACGGCGGGCGAGCCGCCGGCCGACGATGGCCCCATCACGCATGACATCGATGTCGACGTGGCCATCATCGGTTCCGGTTTCACGGGCCTGACCTGCGCCATCTTCCTGGCCCAGGAACACGGCATCAAGGCCACCGTGCTGGAAGCGAACCGCGTCAGCTGGGGCTGCAGCACGCGCAACGGCGGCCAGGCGCAATGCACGACGGGCCGCCTGAAGCGCTCGCAGTGGATAGACCGCTACGGCATGGACACGGCCCTGAAATTGCACACGGAAGTGTGCGACGCGATGGCAACGTTCAAGAAGATCACGGCCGACATCGATTGCGACCCGCAGCCGGGCGGCCACCTGTACATCGCCCACAAGGCGAAGGCCATGCCGGCGCTGGAAAAAGAAGCCAAGGTGATGCGCGAGATCTTCAAGTACGACGCGCGCATCCTCGACGCCGACACCGTCAAGCGCGAGTACGTGGATGACAAGGAAGCGGCCGGCGCGCTGCACGAGCCGGAAGGCATCGGCATCCACGCCGGCAAGCTGGCCTTCGGCTACCTGCGCAAGGCGCGCGCGCTGGGCGCCAAGGTGCACCCGGCGAGTCCCGTGATGGGCTGGGAAACGCGCAACGGCGTGCATTACCTGCAAACGCCGGGCGGCGTGGTGCGCGCCCGCGCCGTGGCCGTGGCCACGGGCGGCTACACCTCGCCCCATCTGCATCCGCAAGTGAAGAACCGCTTGCTGCCTATCCTGTCGAATTCCATCGTCACGCGGCCGTTGACCAATTCGGAAATCGAGGCGTGCAACTTCCGTACCCATCAGGTGATCACGGATACGCGCATCCTGCGTCATTACTACCGTTTGATGCCGGACAACCGCGTGCAGATCGGCAGCCGCAGCGCCATCACGGGCGCCGATGCACCGGACGGCAAGTACGAGCAGTTCCTGGTCAACGATCTGCACCGCAAGTTCCCCGCGCTGGCCGGCATCGGCATCGACTATTCATGGTGGGGCTGGGTCGACGTCAGCCACGACATGATGCCGCGCATCGTGCAGCCCGATCCGAAGCAGTCGATCTTTTACTCGCTCGGCTACGGCGGCAACGGCGTCATGTATTCGGCGCAGGCAGGGCGGCGCATGGCCGAGCGCATCGCCGGCAAGGCCAGCGACACAGGCTTGCCCATCTTCAACTCGAAATTGCCGTATCCCAACATGATGGAACTGGTCGAGTCGCAGGCATTCGCCCCGTTCCGCCGCCTGGGCCAGCGCTTCCTGTACCGCTGGTATCACTTGAAGGATGAAGTTTTCTAACAGCAGCACTGTAGTTCAAGCCGCCGCATGCGTTGACAAAGATCAGCCAGCGGCGCCTCCCGCAAGGGATGAGATTGCCCGCAGCGTTCACATAACAATAAACTTGGAGTGAGACATGAACACGAATACGAGCAAAACAGGTTTTTCATCGATGCGCCGCGCCGTCCTCGGCACCGTGGTGCTGGGCGTGGCGCTCGCGTCCAGCGGCGCTGTCTTCGCGCAAGGCAAGGAAGTGACGATTGCCTACCAGGAAATCAACGGTCCCTTCCTGGTGGCGATTGCCAGCGGCGAAGTGGAAAAAACCACGGGCTATAAAATCAACTGGCGCAAGTTCGATTCCGGCGCCAAGGTGGCGACCGGCATGGCGTCGGGCGACGTGCAGATCGGCGTCATCGGGTCGAGCCCCCTGACGGCCGCCGTCAGCCGCGGCGTCGACTTGCAGCTGTTCTGGATCATCGACGACATCAATGAAGCCGAAGCGATGGTGGCCCGCAACGGCGCCGGCATCACCAAGCCCGCCGACTTGCGCGGCAAGAAGATCGCCGTGCCGTTCGTGTCCACCACGCACTTCCACACCATGTTCGCGCTGGAAACGTGGGGCATCAAGCCGACGGAAGTGAAACTGCTGAACATGCAGCCGAACCAGATCGCCGCCGCCTGGGAACGGGGCGACATCGACGCCGCCTTCGTGTGGGACCCGGCCTTGAGCAAACTCAAGCAAAACGGCAAGGTGCTGGTGACCTCCGGCGAACTGAGCAAGAAGGGCAAGGCCACGTTTGACGGCATGGCCGTCGAACGCGCCTGGGGCGAGGCGAATGCCGACTTCATGGCCAAGTTCGTCAAGGTGATGGCGGCCGCCGACGCCGACTACCGCGCCAATCCGAAAGCCTGGACCGTCGATTCGCCGCAGGTGAAGGCCAACGTCAAGCACTCGGGCGCGGCCGCCAAGGACGTGGCCGCTTCCGTGGCCCTGTACGCCTACCCATCGCTGCAGGAACAGGCGTCGCCCGCCTGGCTCGGTGGCGGCGCGAAGGGCGGCGTGGCGCAAGCCTTGCTGGCCACGGCGCAATTCCTGAAGGGCGAAGGCAAGATCGACACCCTGGCTCCTGACTACGCCAAATATGTGACACCCAGGTATGCACAGGCCGCTGGCCTGCTGAAGTAAACGTTGTGCGATGGCGCGCCTGCGGGCGCGCTGACTGAACAGAATGCGTTGAACTGAAGTGACTACACCTATGCGGGGACACGATGGAAAATCTGTACGTCAAGGATGTCAGCGTGATTTATCCGGGCAAGACGGCCGGTGAACGCGTGCATGCCTTAAATAATATCAACCTGACCATCAATAGCGGCGACTTCGTCGTCGCCCTGGGCGCATCGGGCTGCGGCAAGACCACCTTGCTGAGCCTGATGGCGGGCTTTATCGCCCCGTCCAAGGGTGAAATCATGTTGGGTAGCAACAAGGTGGAAGGGCCGGGCGCCGACCGTGGCGTCGTGTTCCAGAAACATGCCTTGCTGCCGTGGCTGAACGTGATGGAAAACGTGGAATTCGGCTTGAAACTGCAAGGCGTGCCGAAAGCCGTGCGGCGCGAACAGGCGGCCAAGAACCTGGCGCTGGTGGGCTTGAAGGACTTTCACGACAATATGATCTATCAGTTGTCGGGCGGCATGCAGCAAAGGGTCGGCATTGCCCGCGCCCTGACCAGCAATCCGGCCATGCTGCTGATGGATGAACCGATGGCGGCGCTCGACGCGCTGACGCGCGAAACCATCCAGGAATTGCTGCTCGATATCTGGGCCAAGTCCAGCACCATGTTCTTCTTCATTACCCACAGCGTCGACGAGGCGCTGTTCCTGGCGAACCGCCTGATCGTCATGTCGCCCCGTCCGGGCCGCATCACGCATACGTATGAACTCGATTTCAACAAGCGCTTCCTTGAATGCCGCGATGCGCGCGCCGTGAAATCGAGCCCGGACTTCATCAAGATGCGCGAAACGGTGCTCAACATCATTTATGGCGACGAGCGCGCCGTCAATAAAGAGCTGGAGGTGTCCCATGCATAGCCCATCCGTCGTGGGATTTCCTCCCACCACCGCCAAGCGCGCCGGCTTTTTCTCGCGCCTGTTCGCTCCCCGCTGCGCCATGCCCGGCGAAGCGTTCGGCGCGCCGGGGCAGGGCAATTCCAGCCGCATCGCCACCGTCACCGTCATCGCCGTGCTGCTGCTGTGGTTTGGCGTGACGGCCAGCGGCATGGTCAAACCGCTGTTCCTGCCGTCGCCGCAAGCCGTGTACGAGAAATTCATCATGGCGGCCACCACGGGCTTCGGCGGCGCCACCCTGTGGGAACACACGGTGGCCAGCCTGGTGCGCGTGTTTGGCGCATTCGGCCTCGCGTGCCTGTTCGCCATTCCCATCGGCGTGATGATGGGCGTCAATCGCGTGGCGCGCGGCATCTTCGATCCCTTGATCGAGTTCTACCGTCCGCTGCCGCCGCTCGCATACTTGCCACTGGTCATCATCTGGTTCGGCATCGGTGAGTTTTCGAAGGTCTACCTGATCTTCCTGGCCATCTTTGCGCCGATGGCGATCGCGGCCCGCGCCGGCGTCAGCTCCGTGTCGCTGGAGCAAATTCACGCGGCCTACTCGATGGGCGCCACGCGCTTCCAGGTGATCGTGCACGTGATCCTGCGCGCCGCGATACCGGAAATCCTTACCGGCATGCGCATCGGCATCGGTGTGGGCTGGACCACCCTGGTGGCTGGCGAGATGGTGGCGGCCACGCGCGGCCTCGGCTACATGGTGCTCAGCGCGTCCGAGTTCCTGGCCAGCGATGTGGTGATCATGGGCATCATCGTGATCGGCTTCTTCGCTTTCCTGTTTGATTTGATGATGCGTTACCTCGAACGTACCCTCGTGCCATGGAAGGGCAAGGTGTAAGACGTTCACGGGGAGTGGCGCGCACGCCACAAGTGTTGCGCGCCGCTCCCTATCTTTTTAACCTTTGCCGTGCCGATGTCGAGGCCGGCTCAACGTAACGCCCGGCAACGCCCCTTACTTTTCTCCCAACGTGTTTCGCCCTCAGGCGACCGCGCCGGGCCGCTGCATTTCCAGATTGACTTATGGCATGCAGCCAACCAGACTGATTTGATGATGTATCGATGCTGCTTGACAGTGTTGCCCATAAAAAATAAAGCCGCGCGGCAGGAATCGGCCGCAGCAGGCGAGGGCGCACTGAGCTTCAGATATTACTAGGAGACACACATGATTAGCGACAACCATAACAACACGGGCTTGCAGCACTCGCTGAAGCAACGCCACATGAGCATGATCGCCATTGGCGGCGTGATCGGCGCCGGCCTCTTTGTCGGCAGCGGCGTCATCGCCAAGGCCGCCGGCCCGGCCGCCATCCTTTCCTTCTTGCTCACGGGCGGCCTGGTCGTCCTGATCATGCGCATGCTGGGCGAGCTGGCCTCGTCCCTGCCCGTGGTCGGCTCCTTTTACGAATATGCGCGCCTAGCCTTCGACGACAAGCCGAAAGTGTCGAAATTCCTCGGTTTCATGAGCGGCTGGATGTACTGGTACTTCTGGGTCGTTGTCGTGGCGCTGGAAGCCATCGCCGGCGCCAAGCTCGTCAACTTCTGGCTGCCCGACGTGCCCTCGTGGTCGATCAGCCTGGTGCTGCTCGTTTCCATGACCGTGCTCAATCTGTTCTCGGTGAAAGCGTTCGGCGAATTCGAGTTCTGGTTCGCCTCGATCAAGGTGGTCGCCATCATCGTCTTCCTGTTTGTCGGCGCCCTGTTCATCACGGGCAGCTTGCCCAACAGTATCCCGACCCTGGGTTTCTTGACCAGCAACGGCGGCTTCATGCCGCACGGCTGGGGCCCGGTCCTGAGCGGGGCCGTCGCCGCCACGGCCTTCTATTCGGGCGCCGAGATCGTCACCATCGCCGCCGCCGAGACGTCGGACCCGGCCAAGGCCATCGCCCGCGCCACCAATTCCGTCATCACGCGCGTGCTGATGTTCTATGTCGGTTCCATGTTCGTCGTCGTCTGCATCGTGCCCTGGGATTCGCCAGCCATCGCCACGCCCTTCGTCAGCGCCTTGAAGGTGATGAACATTCCGTACGCGGCCCACATCATGAACGCCATCATCCTGACGGCCGTCTTGTCGGCCCTCAATTCCAGCCTGTACGCGTCGTCGCGCATGATCTTCGCGCTGACCCGCCGCGGCGATGCGCCGACGGGCCTGGTGAAACTGAGCAAGAACGGCGTGCCCATTCGCGCCATCCTGTTCAGCACCTTGTTTGCCTACTTCGCCATTGCCGTCTCGTATGTGTCGGCCGACCTCGTGTTCCCGTTCATCGTCAATTCCTACGGCATTCTGATCCTGTTCGTCTACCTGCTGATTGCGATATCTCAATTGCGCCTGCGCCGCCGCCTCGAACGCGAATGCCCGGAACGCATCAAGGTGCGCATGTGGCTGTTCCCCTACCTGACGTATTTCACCATCATCGCCATGCTGGTGATCCTCGGCGCCATGAGCGTGTCGTCCGATACGGAGCAGCGCGTGTCGTTCTGGTTCGGCCTGTTGAGCGTGGTCATCATGAGCGTCATGTACTACATCAAGAAACTCGTCAACGACGACCGCGCGGGCGGCGATGCCGCCGATGCCAAAGTGGAGCTCAAACATGTCTGACGCCACCTTGCTGCCCGCTGGCCGGCGCCGCTTCCTGCGCACCACGGCCGCCCTGGGCGCGGCCGCCGTGGCGGGGCCGGCCCTGGCCGCTTCCGTCACCCTGCCGTTTGAAAACGGCGAGCGCGAACTCGTGGCCTTCCCACAAAAGCGCCCGCTGATCCTGCTGACCAGCCGCCCGCCGCAGCTGGAAACGCCGTTCAGCGTCTTCAATGAAGGGGCGATCACGCCCAACGACGCGTTCTTCGTGCGCTACCACTGGAGCGGCTTGCCCAGCAGCATAGATGGCGGCAGCTACCGGCTGCGCATAGGCGGCCTGGTGACGACGCCCCTGGAATTGTCGCTGGCGGACCTGAAGCAGCTGGCCGAACCCGTCGACGTGGTGGCCGTGACCCAATGTTCGGGCAATAGCCGCGGCTTCTTCGCCCCGCGCGCGAATGGCGGGCAGCTGGGCAATGGCGCCATGGGCAATGCCCGCTGGACAGGCATCCCCCTCAAAACCGTGCTGGAAAAGGCGGGCATCGCGGCCAGTGCCGTGCAGGTGGCCTTCAACGGCCTGGAAACGCCGCCCGTGGGCGACGGCCCCGACTTTCAAAAGGCGCTGTCCGTCGAGCACATCATGGCTGGCGACGTCATGCTGGCCTGGGCCATGAATGGCGAGGACATCCCCTTCCTCAACGGCTATCCGCTGCGCCTGATCGTGCCAGGGTTCTACGGCACCTACTGGGTCAAGCACCTGAGCGACATCACCGTGCTCGACAAGCCGTTCGACGGCTTCTGGATGAGCACCGGCTACCGCATTCCCGACAATGGATCCGGCTTCATCGAGCCGGGCGCGCCCGTGGGCAAGACGACGCCGATCAGCCGCCTCAACGTGCGCTCCTTCATCACCAGCGTGCAGGACGGCGCGCAAGTGAAAGCGGGGCGCGACCTGGCCTTGCGCGGCATCGCCTTCGACAGCGGCCACGGCATCAGCGAGGTGACCGTGTCGTCCGACGGCGGCCAGACCTGGCAGGAAGCGAAGCTGGGCAAGGACCTGGGGCGCTTCTCGTTTCGCGAGTGGACGATGCTCGTGAAGGCGCCGCGCAAGGGCAGGCACGTGCTGATGGTGCGCGCCGTCAACCGCATCGGCCAGAGCCAGCCGATGAAAGCCCTGTGGAATCCCATGGGTTATATGCGCAACGTGGTGGAAACCACGCGCATCCAGGCAGTCTGAGGAGATTCACATGCGAATGAACATATTGATTGCCGCGCTGGCACTGGCGGCGGCGGGCAGCGCGTGCGCGCTGGACATCCAGCTGCCGCCGGAAACGGCCACGTATAAACCCAGCGAATTGCCCGGCTACCAGCTGGTGCAGCGCAACTGCATGACCTGCCACGCGGCCCAGTATGCGTCGAGCCAGCCGCCCGCCTCGCCGCGCGCCTACTGGGAAGCGACCGTCAAGAAGATGAAAAAGCCGTTCGGCGCGCAGTTTGCCGACGCGGACGTGCCGGCCATGGTCGATTACCTGGTGAAAACCTATGGCGCGGAGCGGGGCGCCGCCGCCACGGTCGCGGCTGCGGTCAAGCCTGCCGCCGCCGTCGCCGCGCCGTCCACGGGCGGCAAGGATGCGAAGACCTTGCTGGCGGAGAATGGCTGCATGGCTTGCCACGCCCTTGCCCAGCGTGTGATCGGTCCCGGTTTTGCCGAGGTGGCGGCCAGGTACAAGGGCAAGGATGGCAGCGCTGCCGTGGCGGCGCATATCCGCCAGGGCGGTTCCGGCAAATGGGGCGCCGTGCCCATGCCGCCGTTCAGCCAGCTCAGCGAAGCGGACGCGGCCGTGCTGGCCAAATACGTGCTGTCCAGGTAAGTCCAGCCGAGGCCAGGCGGCGCTCGTCGGCCAGGCTTGCCGCGCCAACCCTGGCCGTTGGCGCGGCAAGCCCGTAATACCACTTGCGCCGGCGCTGCCTGGCGGTATTGCTTTCCATCACCTTGCGCAAGCCTCTTTTTCACATCTTCCATTCGCCGCCGCAGCGCGCACCGGCGCCGTGCTCAATACCACTGGTATTGTAAAAAACACCGTTGTACAAAACCACTTGACTACCAATTTCGGGCGTCGCATTCTCTGTGCAGAAAGCCGACGCTTCGCTGTGCTTTCTTTACGTACAACATAAAAAGCTACTTCGATAGTTTTCGTATAACGTTCAGGAGACATTGTGAAGACACGGCAAATAAGCCGGCTGGCCTCGCCTTTGATGGCTGGCCTGCTGGGCAGCGCGCTGCTCGCATGCGGCGGCAATTCCACCACCGAACCCCCATCGACCCTGCTGGCCGCCACGGCCGCCAGCGATAATTGCACGGCCTGGAGCGCCGCTGCCGTCTACACGGCGGGCCAGTGCGCCGTCTACGACGGCAAGGTCTACCGCGCCAAGTGGTGGGTGCAGGGCACGGCGCCGAATAACGACCAGTGGGGACCATGGAGCCTCGACACCGCCACGCCAACCCCGACACCGACACCGACACCGACGCCCACGCCCACGCCAACGCCAACGCCAACGCCAACGCCAACCCCGACGCCCACGCCCGGCATCCCCACCAAGGCCCAGGCCGAGGCCAACGAGGCGGCGCTGACGAACAACGATTTCTTCCGCAAGGTCAAGGCGTCGATCCGCACCCTGGGCAATACGGCCGTCGAAGCCGTGCAGCCCGGCCTGGCCAGCAATCCGCTCAACGTCAAGCGCGTCGAACGCCTGCTGCCGGCAGCGAAGTGGGATTACTATTTTGCCGCGCGCGACGTCAGCTACACCTACCAGCGTTTCCTGCAAGCCGTGGCCAAGTTCCCCGCCGTGTGCGATGACTACAGCGACGGGCGCAATGCGGATGCCATCTGCCGTCACAGCCTGGCCACCATGTTCGCGCATTTCGTGCAGGAAACAGGCGACCATAACGCCAGCAGTCCGCTGCCGCAATGGCGCCAGGGCTTGAAGTATTTGCGCGAACTGGGCTGCGACGAGACGGGCGCCGGCTGCGGCTACAACGTCGAGTGCGCCGACCCCGTCTTCAACAAGGTCTGGACATGCGGCAAGAATGCCGACGGCAGCTTCAAGAAGTATTTCGGCCGCGGCGCCAAGCAGCTGTCGTACAACTACAACTATGGGCCGTTTTCGCAAGCGATGCATGACGGCGATCAATCCGTCCTGCTGAAAAACCCGGATCTCGTCGCCTCGACCTGGCTGAACCTGGCGTCGGCCACGTTCTTCTTTGTCTATCCGCAACCGCCGAAACCGTCGATGCTGCATGTGCTCGACGGCACGTGGGTGCCGAACGCGGCCGATACGACGGCCGGCGCGGGCAACAATTTTGCCACTACCATCATGATCATCAACGCCGAATGCGGGCAGGGCACGGAAAAGCAGGCCGCGCAAAACCGCATCGATTACTACAAGCAGTTTGCCGCCGACATGGGTTGGGATTATTCCGGCGAGCAGCTGTCGTGCGCCAACATGCAACGCTTCACTCCGGCCAGTTCCGCTTCCTACAACATCTATTGGGAAAAGAACTGGAGCGCCGGTGGCGACAACCAATGCCAGCTGGTCAGCTATCAAACCCCGTACAGCGCCTTGCTGGCCGGGAACTACGTGAAATGCGTGGAAGCCAACTGGAATGTGAAGTTGCAGTAACAGCAAGTGCAGCACAAGCCGGCCAGGGATAACAGTTGACAAGAGCCCCTCAAGGGGCCTGCAACAGCTCTCGATGTACAACCATAACGGAGACCGATACCACATGAAATCGAATGCATTATTGATGGCCTTGCTCAGCGGCGTGCTCGTCGCTTGCGGCGGCGGCCAGGAAGGCACGACTGCCACGCCGAACACCCTGCTGGCCGCCGTCGAGGCGTGCGCCGTCTGGGATGCCGCCACCGTCTACACGGGCGGCCAGTGCGTGGTGTACCAGGGTGTCAACTACAAGGCCAAGTGGTGGACGCAGGGTAATGTCCCCAGCGCCGCCGACCAGTGGGGCCCGTGGGCAGTGATCGATACGCCAACGCCGACACCAACCCCGACGCCGACGCCAACGCCGACCCCGACCCCGACCCCGACACCAACGCCGACACCGACACCGACACCGACACCGACACCGACACCGACACCAACACCGACACCAACGCCAACGCCAACGCCAACGCCAACGCCAACGCCAACCCCCACGGCTTGCCGTCCGGACGGCCTGATCTCGCCCGTGCCGAATGTGCCGTATTGCAAGGTGTACGACGCGAATGGCCGCGAAGTACTGAGCAATGGCTTGAACCGGCGCATCGTCGGCTATTTCGCCAGCTGGCGCACGGGCGTCGATGGCAGCCCCACGTACCTGGTGAATAACCTGCCGTGGGACAAGATCACCCACTTGAACTATGCGTTTGCCACCGTCGATCCGGCCACGTCGAAGATCGCCATCGGCAGCGGCGCGGCCAACCCGGATACGGGCCTGTCCTGGCCGAACGTGCCGGCGGCGGCCATGGACCCCTCGCTGCCGTACAAGGGCCACTTCAACTTGCTGTCGCAATACAAGAAGAAGTATCCGGGCGTGAAATTGATGATTTCCGTGGGCGGCTGGGCCGGCAGCGGCGGCTTCTACACGGCGACGACGAATGCGGACGGCAGCGTGAACACGGCCGGCATCAACACCCTGGCCGATTCCATGGTGGCGTTCGTGCGCCAGTACAACTTCTTCGATGGCGTCGATGTCGATTACGAACATCCGACTACCAACAATGAAGCGGGCAATCCGAACGACTTTGCCGTCTCGAAGCCGCGCCTGGCCGGCCTGATGACGAGCTACAACGTGCTGTTGAAAGTGCTGCGCCAGAAGCTCGATGAAGCGGCCGTGCAGGACAACAAGTATTACCTGCTCACCATCGCCGGTTCCGCCTCGGGCTGGGTCTTGCGCGGCGAGGAAAACATGTCGGGGTTGAAATACCTTGATTACGCGAGCCTGATGTCGTATGACTTGCACGGCGCGTGGAACCAGTACGTGGGGCCGAACGCGGCGCTGTTTGACGACGGCAACGATGGCGAATTGCGTGCCGGTAACGCCTACCAGTTCCAGAACATCGGCTACCTGAACACGGACTGGGCCTACCGCTACTACCGGGGCGCCATGCAGGCAGGACGCATCAATATCGGCGTGCCGTTCTACACGCGGGGCTGGAAGGATGTCACGGGCGGCACCAACGGCCTGTGGGGCACGACGCCGCTGATCAGTTCCACCGTCACCTGCGCCGGCACCAAGACGTGCGGCACGGGCGCCACCGGCATCGACAACGTCTGGTTCGACCTCGACTCGCAGGGCAAGCCAACGCCCGGCGGCGGCAACCCCATCTGGCACGCGCTGAACTTGCAGAACGGCATAGTCCCGAGCTACCTCGATGCCTATAAGGTCACCGACAAGGCACTGGTGGGCAGCTATGTGCCGTACTACAGCAGCACCATGGTGGCGCCGTGGCTGTGGAATGCGACCAAGAAAGTGTTCATTTCCACGGAAACCACGCAGTCGATCGCGGCCAAGGCCCAGTACATCGTCAACAACAATATCGGCGGCGTGATGATCTGGGAAATGGCGGGCGACTATGCCTGGGATGCCACGCGCAACGGCGGCAAGGGCGAGTACTTCATGGGCACCACCCTGACGGACGTGCTGTACCAGGCCTTCCGCACGGCTGGCGTGTATGGCAACAAGCGCGCCGAGATCGCCATGCCGGGCACGGCCGCCAACGTCAGCATCACCCTGGGCAGCTGGAAGCTGGGCGACAGCAACTTCCCCATCAATCCGGTAATGACGGTGAAGAACAATACGGCCACGACCCTGCCGGGCGGCACCGTGGTGGAGTTCGACTATCCCGTGTCGGCGCCGTCGGACATGAGCGACCAGTCCGGCTTCGGCTTGACGGTGATCAATGCCGGCTACACGGGGCCGAACAATATCGGCGGCTTCACGAAGAACTACAACCGGGCCCGCTTCGCGATTCCCGCCTGGCAATCGCTGGCGCCGGGCGGCTCCGTGGCGCTGACCCTGAACTACCGGTTGCCGATCTCGGGACCGGCCAATTACACGGTCACCGTGGGCGGCACCAAGTATGCGCTGACGCAGGAGTATCCGGAACTGCCGGTGGCGCTGCCGTAAGGGGCGATACGGTAGTGTAAACAGACAAGGGCGGAACCGCGGTTCCGCCCTTTTTAGTTTCTGGCGTTAGCTAAGCTGGCTTAAAACCACGTCTCGACCTGGAAGCCGTACGAGGTGCCGCTGGTATTGTTGTTGTAGATCGGGCCGCCGTTGTTCGACGCGTTGACCGAAGCGGTGGCCGCATCGTTCCATTTGCCGTAGGTCACGAAGGCGCGCAGCTCGGGACGCGACCACAGGCCAGGGCCGGCCGAGATCGTCGGCGCGATGGTCAGCTTGGTCAGGCGCTTGGCCGGCAGGCCGCCCGCTTGCGTCACGCGGTCCGTGCCCAGTTCCGTCACCAGCTTGAAGTTGTTGGTGAAGGCGTACACGGGGCGCACGCCGATCGAGGTCCAGGTCGAGGAACCGGTGACGTTCGACTCGTCTTTTTGCCACAGGGCGACGAATTCCATGCCGAAGTTTTCCATCGGCTGGATCGCCATGTCATTGAAGATGCGCGTGCGCTTGCGGTCCGAACCGTAGGAAGTGCTGCCCGAGGCGCCCATCTGGCCGTTGCCGTCGCCGCCGATGCCGGGGCCGACGCCATATTGCACGCCGAAGGTGTTGCCGCCGCCGAAGACTTTGCCTTGACGGTGGAATGCCGACAGTTGCCAGCCGTTATGTTTCGGGCCGTAGATGTCGTTGTCCTTGCCTTCGGCCGTGATGATGGTGGCCGCCAGGTCCAGCGTGCCGTTGACGTTGACGGGAATGTCGCCGTAGATGAAGTTCTGGCGCACGGCCGAACGGGTGCCGAGGATGGCGCCCGTGTTCTTGTCGCGGGCGTTGACGTCGTTGTCCTTGAAGAAGGCGTACGAGAATTTGCCGGGACCCACTGGAATGCGGTCGAGGCCGGCGCCCGTGCCGTTCATATTGATGTACTGCAAGTCCAGCATGTGGATGTCAGGACGGTAGTAGAAACGCTTGCCGACCCAGGCCGTGCCGCCGTTGAGGAAGTCGAGTCCCTGCGCTTCCACGTAGGCCTTGACGATGCCCAGCTTGTTGTCGCCGAAGTCCGAGTTCGGCGCATACGCGTTGACCCAGATGGTGGCCAGGTAGTTCACGCCGCCGGACTTGGCGACGGACTTGGTGTAGCCGAATTCCGTGTAGGCGTCGCACTCATTGCCCAGACGATATTTCATGGTATTGCCGCCCAGGCCGAAGCAACCTTGCGAACCGCCGTCGCCGGAGGTATTGCTGCCGGCGCCGGCGCGCAGGTAGCCGTGGAAGCCTTCGGCGTCGGATGGGTACATGGGGTCGGCCATGGCGGCGGCGCCGGCGAGGGCCAGGAGCAGGGCGGGCAGGGTTTTCAATGCGGTGCGGTTCATGCGGTCTCCAGAAAGATGTAGGTGGTAGCGGTGCGCCTGAAAAGGCGGCCACCGCGCACGGTCTAATGCCGAAAACCAAGTCTAGCAGCGCATTTTTAACCACCCTGATACAAAACGAACAAGTCGCGATACTTTCTTTCAAAGTGTTGTTTTTACTCAATGTCGATACTCTCGCGCATAGCGGCGCTGCAAAAGAGTATTGAATTGCGGTTTTGGAGTATCAGAAAGTATCAAGTTCCGGTGCTACATTGTGGTCGTGGTGCTAAGTATTCACGCATTGCCAACGACAAAAACACTGGAGACACACAATGAAACGTACCGCCATTGCCGCGCTGTGCGCCGGCGCCTTTTGCCTCAGCGCATCCGCTCTTGCCGCAACCGACCTCGTCATCGCCACCGTCAACAACGGCCACATGATCGAGATGCAAAAGCTCAGCAAGTTCTTCGAGCAAGCCAATCCCGACATCAAGCTCAAGTGGGTGACCCTGGAAGAAGGCGTCTTGCGCCAGCGCATGACCACCGACATCGCCACCAAGGGCGGCCAGTTCGACGTGATGACCATCGGCCTGTATGAAACCCCCATCTGGGGCAAGAAAAACTGGCTGATCCCCATCAAGCCGGATGCCAAGTACGATATCGACGACTTGCTGCCCGCCATCCGCGAGGGACTCTCCGGCGACGGCAAGCTGTACGCGTCGCCGTTCTATGGCGAAAGCTCGATGATCATGTACCGCAGCGACCTGGTCAAAAAGGCGGGCGTGACCATCGAGGACCGCCCGACGTGGAACCAGTTGCGCGACGTGGCGGCCAAGCTGCACGATCCGGCCAACGGCGTGTACGGCATCTGCCTGCGCGGCAAGCCGGGCTGGGGCGACAACATGGCCCTGATCACCACCATGGCCAATTCCTACGGCGGCCAGCTGTTCGACATGCAGTGGAAACCGCAATTCACCAGCAAGCCGTGGAAGGACGCGGTCAACATGTACGTCGACCTGATGAAGAAGTACGGTCCGCCGGGCGCGGCCGCCAACAGCTTCAATGAAAACCTCGCGCTGTTCAACCAGGGCAAGTGCGGCATCTGGATCGACGCGACGATTGCCGCTTCCTTCATCACGGATCCGAAGCAAAGCAAGGTGGCCGACAAGGTCGCGTTTGCCCAGTCGCCCGTGGGCGTGACGGAGCGGGGCGCCAACTGGCTGTGGATCTGGTCGCTGGCCATTCCGTCGAGCTCGAAGCACCCGAATGAAGCGCAGCGCTTCATCAACTGGGCCACGTCGCCCGATTACGTGAAACTGGTTGCCAAGGAAACCAGCTGGGCCAACGTGCCGACGGGCACGCGCAAGTCCACCTACGCCAGCCCCGAGTTCCAGAAGGTGGCGAAATTCGCGGCCGCCGAAGGCAAGGCCCTGGCCACCACGCGCGCCGTGCAAAGCACCTTGCCGCCGTCGCCATACGTGGGCGTGCAATTCGCATCGATCCCCGAATTCCAGGTGATCGGCGTGGCGGCCGGCCAGCAGATGGCGGCCGCACTGCTGGGCAAGATCAGCGTCGAGAAGGCGCTGGAACTGTCGCAGCAGACGGCCGAGCGAGAGATGCGCAAGGGTGGGTACTACAAGTAAGCCTGCTGCATAGTTTGCGTACCCCAACGGCATAAATCTGGGATCGGACCCTGAGGGTCCGACCCCGGTACTTTAGCTTTGCGGGTGATCGGTTCACCTGTCCCAAGAGAACATTATGAAACGCATTATCCCCCGGACTTTGCTGACGCCGGCCGTGGCCGCCGTCTCCGTCATTTCCGTGATCCCGCTGCTGATCACGCTGTATTACGCGTTCGTGCGCTATTCCATGCTCGATCCGAGCGGCCATCCCTTCCATGGCCTGGCCAACTTCCATTTTTTCTTTACCGATGCCTCTTTCCTGCCGGCGTTGCAGAATACTTTCACCCTGCTGTTTTCCGTCATGCTGATCACGGTGGTGCTCGGTGCCGCGCTGGGTTTGCTGATCAACGAAGCGTTTCCCGGGCGCGCCATCGTGCGCGTGCTCTTGATTTCTCCCTTCCTCGTCATGCCGGCCGTGAATGCCCTGATGTGGAAGAACATGCTGCTCAACCCGATTTACGGCCTGTTCGCGCAGATCAGCATCTTTTTTGGCCTGACGCCCGTCGACTGGCTGTCGTCCCACCCCTTGTTCTCGATCATCATGATGGTCTCGTGGCAATGGCTGCCGTTTGCCTGCCTGATCTTCATGACGGCCCTGCAGTCGATGGACCGCGAACAGCTGGAAGCGGCGCGCATGGATGGCGCCACCTATCTGCAGCAGTTGCGCTACCTCTATATTCCCCACCTGGGCCGCGCCGTCTCGGTGGTGCTGATGATCGAGATGATTTTCCTGCTGTCGATCTTTGCGGAAATCTTTACCACCACGGGCGGCGGTCCCGGCTTCGACACGACCACCATCACCTTCATGATTTACCAGCAGGCACTGCTGTCCTATGACGTCGGAGCGGCTTCGGCCGGTGCGCTGTTCGCCGTGCTCATCGCCAACATCGCCGCCTTCTTCCTGATGCGCGTCATCGGCAAGAACCTGTCGAAATAAGGAGACCTTGATGCATAGCAAACTCAATCTGTATGGCCGCACGGCCGCCGCCTGGCTGTTCGCGCTGCTGCTGTTCTTCCCCATCTTCTGGCTGGGCCTGATGGCCTTCAAGACGGAAGGGCAGGCCATTTCCACGCCGCCGCTGCTGTTCTTCACGCCCACGCTCGACAGCTTCCGCGAAGTGCTGGCGCGCGACAATTACTTCGGCTACGCATGGAACTCGCTGTTTACCAGCGTGGTGTCGACGGCCATCGGCTTGCTGATCGCCATTCCGGCCGCGTATTCGATGGCCTTCTTCCCCACGGGCGGCACCATCGGCTTGCTGAAATTCATGCTCAGCTCGCGCTACATGCCCGGCGTGGGCGCCCTGATGCCCATCTATATCTGCTACCAGTACTTCGGCCTGCTCGACACGCGCATCGGCCTGACCATCATGTTCATGCTGATGAACCTGCCCATCATGATCTGGCTGCTGTACACGAGCATGAAGGAGCTGCCGCGCGAAATTCTGGAGGCGTCGCGCATGGATGGCGCCACCGTCTGGGACGAATTCCGCCACGTCGTGCTGCCCCTGTCCGTGGGCGGCATCGCCTCCACGGCCCTCGTCTGCATGGTGTGGTCGTGGAATGAATCGTTCTGGTCGCTGAACCTGGGCGCTTCCAACGCGGGCACGCTGGCCTGGCTCATCGCTTCCTACTCCAGTCCGGAAGGCTTGTTCTGGGCCAAATTGTCGGCCGCCTCGCTGATGGCCATCGCCCCGATCATGGCGCTGGGCTGGTTTTGCCAGAAACAACTGGTGCAGGGGATGACCTTCGGCGCCGTCAAATAAATGATGCCTCCATAAACCTGCTGCGCGGCCCGAGTTCGGCTCTCCGTTGCTCACTGTGCATCCGCACGGCTCGGCGACTCACACCGAACGTGAACCGCTCGCCACGGTTTCTGAAAGCATCGAAAACAAATCAGAATTGAGACAAATCATGGCTTACCTTCAACTGAGCAATATCGAAAAATTCTTTGGCGAACACCGCGCCATCAAGGGCATCGACCTGGAAATCCAGCAGGGCGAGTTCGTCGTCTTCGTGGGACCGTCCGGTTGCGGAAAATCAACATTGCTGCGCCTGATCGCGGGCCTGGAACCGATCGACGGCGGCAAGCTGGCGCTCGACGGGCGCGACATCACGGCCCTGCCGTCGTCCAAGCGCGACCTGGCGATGGTGTTCCAGTCGTATGCGCTGTACCCGCACATGACGGTGTTCCAGAACATGTCGTTCGCCTTGAAGCTGGCCGGCGTCGATGCGGCCATCATCCGCGAGAAAGTCGACAAGGCGGCCGCCATCCTCGACCTGGGGCGCTACCTGGAGCGCACGCCGAAGGAGCTGTCGGGCGGCCAGCGCCAGAGGGTGGCCATCGGCCGCGCCATCGTGCGTGACCCGAAAGTGTTCCTGTTCGACGAGCCGCTGTCGAACCTGGACGCTGCCCTGCGCGTGCAGACGCGCATCGAGATCGCCAAGCTGCACCGCGAACTGGGCGCCACCACCATCTACGTCACGCACGACCAGGTCGAGGCCATGACCCTGGCCGACAGGGTGGTGGTGCTGCGCGACGGCCAGATCGAGCAGCATGGCTCGCCGCTGGAACTGTACGACCGTCCCGCCAACCGCTTCGTCGCGCAATTCATCGGCACGCCCAGCATGAACGTGGTGCCGGCCGACGCCGCGCCGCAGCTGCTGGCGCAGGCGGGCAGCGCGGCGCAGGCCGACGGCTTTGTCGGCATCCGCCCCGAGCACGTGCACCTGGGCGCGGCGCAGCCGGGCAGCGTGCCCGTCATCGTCGACCTGGTCGAATCGCTGGGCGTGGAAACGCTGACCTATGTGCGCCTGCCGAACAATGTGCAGCTGGTGTCGCGCGGCGCCGAGCGCAGCAGCCTGCAGCCGGGCCAGCAGACGCACCTGACGTTCGAGCCGGGCTACGTCCATTATTTCGACCGCGCCGGCAAGACCTATGCGGCGGCGAAAGGAGCGCTGTAATGGCTGCCATCGCATTGAAACAGGCGCACCTGGCGCGGCTGCCGGCCGGCGTCGCCGTGCCCGCGTATGCGCGCGAGACGCTCGTGCCCAGCATCGTGCATATCGGCGTGGGCGGCTTTTACCGCGCCCACCAGGCCGTCTACCTCGATGACTTGCTGGCCTTGCCGGGCCAGGCGCAGTGGGGCTATTGCGGTGTGGGCCTGCTGGCGGGCGATGCGGCCATGCGCGATGCCATGCAGTCGCAGGACGGCTTGTATACAGTGGTCGAGCGCAGCGCGGCCGGCGATACGGCGCGGGTCATCGGCTGCGTGGGCGAGTACCTGTATGCGCCGGACGACCCGCAGGCCGTGCTGGAAAAGCTGGCCGATGCGGGCACGCGCATCGTCTCGCTGACCATCACTGAAGGCGGCTACTACGTCAACCAGGGCACGGGCGAGTTTGACGCGGCGCATGCCGACATCGTCTACGAGCTGGCGCACCCGCAGGCGCCGCGCTGCTCGTTCGGCTACCTGGCCGCCGCCCTGGCCCTGCGCCATGCGCGCGGCTTGCCGCCGTTTACCATCATGTCCTGCGATAACCTGCAAAACAATGGCGACGTGACGCGCAAGATGCTGCTGGCCTTTGTCGCCCTGCGCGACCTGGAGCTGGCGCGCTGGCTGGCCACGCATTGCAGCTTCCCCAACAGCATGGTCGACCGCATCACGCCGGCCACCACGGATGAACACCGGGCGCTCGTGCGCGACACGTTTGGCATCGTCGATGCCTGGCCCGTCGTGTGCGAGCCGTTCCGCCAGTGGGTCATCGAGGATGACTTCCCGCACGGCCGTCCGGCCTGGGAACGGGTGGGCGCGCAGATGACGCACGATGTGCTGCCGTATGAAAAGATGAAGCTGCGCCTGCTCAATGCCAGCCACCAGGCCCTGTGCTACATTGGTATGCAGCTGGGCCACACGTATGCGCATGAAGCGATGGCCGACCCTGGCATCCGCGCGCTCGTGCGGCGCATGATGGACGAGGAAGTCACGCCCCTGCTCGACGCGGTGGAGGGCGTCGACCTGGCGCAGTACAAAAATACGCTGGTCGAGCGCTTCTCGAATCCGGCCGTGCGCGACCAGCTGGCGCGCATCGGCACGGAAGGCTCGGCGCGCATCCCGAAATTCGTGCTGCCCTCCGTGCGCGAGGCGCTGGCCAAGGGCGGCGCCATCAAGCTGCTGGCCTTCACGGTGGCATGCTGGTTCCGCTACCTGGAAGGCCACGACGAGCAGGGGCGCGACATGCCCCTGAACGATCCGTATGCGGCGCGCCTGCGCGCGCTGGCGCTGCAGGGCGGGGCGGATGCCGCAGCGCTGCTGTCGCTGCGCGAGCTGTTCGGCGACTTGAGCGACACGCCCGCGTTCACGCAGGCGGTGGGGCAGTCGCTGGCCAGCCTGTACGGGCTGGGCGCGCGCGCCGCGCTGGAACAGGCCGTCAACTGAGGGGAGGGCGCGCCATGGCACGCAAGGCCGAGTATCCGCAGCCGCAGATGGAGCTGGAACAGCAGCGCGACGCCACGCCCGGCTTCGAGCCGAAAGGCAGTTTCGGCTTCATCCGCTACCTCGAGCACGGCTTTCCGAATTCGCTGGTGCGCTGGCATTACCATGACGAGTACGAGCTGCATCTGATCGTCGAATCGAGCGGCAAGGTCTTCGTCGGCGACTACATCGGCCAGTTCACGCCCGGCCACCTGGTGCTGACGGGGCCGCGCGTGCCGCACAACTGGGTCTCGCTCGACACGCCGCCCGAGGGCGTGGCCCTGCGCGACATGGTGATCCAGTTCGGCCATCCGCCGCTGGCCTCGATGGCGGCCGCCATCCCCGAACTGAAGGGTATCTTTCCGCTGCTGCAGCGCGCCCTGCACGGCGTGGAGTTCTTCGGCGCCAGCGAGCAGTCGCTGCGGCGCTTCCAGCGCATCCGCGACACGAGCGGCCTGCCGCGCTTCATCGAATTCCTGACCCTGCTGGGCGAGCTGGCGCAGACCAGCGACTACCAGCTGCTGTCGACGGTGCCGATGCAGTCGAGCGACGACGACGTGGCCCTGGCGCGCATCAGTTCCGCCATCAACTACATCGTGCACAATTACAGCAGCCAGTTCTCGCTGAAACAGCTGGCCGAGCAGGTGGACATGCCCGAGCGGACGTTTTCGCGCTTCTTTCGCAGCGCCACCGGTAACAGCTTCACGGACTTCGTCAACCGCCTGCGCATCAACAAGGCGTGCCAGCTGCTGATGGAGACGGAGCGCTACGTCAGCAACATCTGCTACGAGGCGGGCTTCAACAATGTGGCCAACTTCAACCGGCGCTTCCTGGAGTTGAAGGGCATGACGCCGAAGGAATTCCGCCAGCAGGCGCTGGGCCGTTTTGGCGAGTGAGGCTTTTTGAGGTACATTGGATGGCACGGGCGGGGACAGCCCGAGAGAGACGAGCATGGAACACCAATGGCAGAAGGACGGCGAGCGCAAGGCGCCCGAGCTGGAGCGCGAAAGCTACGACGGCATCATCAACTACCTGGAACACGGCTATCCCAGTTCGCGCGTGCGCTGGCACTGCCACGAGGAGTACGAGCTGCACCTGATCGTCGCCACCAGCGGACGCCTGTTCGTGGGCGACTATATCGGCGAATTCTCGCCCGGCCACCTGGTGCTGACGGGCCCCCGCTTGCCGCATAACTGGATCTCGAACGTCGTGCCGGAAGGCGGCGTGGCCCTGCGCGACATGATCGTGCAGTTCGCCCACGCGCCGCTGGCCGGCGCCGCGCGCGTCATCCCCGAACTGCGCGAGCTGCTGCCGCTGCTCGAGCGTTCCAGCTATGGCGTGGAGTTTTTCGGCATGGGCCAGGAGGCGCAGCGCCATCTGGCGCGCATCCGCGCCACGCACGGCGCCGAGCGCTTCGCGGAATTCGTGCAATTGATGAGCACACTGGCGCGCACGGCCAACTACCGGCTGCTGTCGAGCGCTTCCCTGCGCTCGTACGATGACGACGCCACCCTGGCCAAGGTCAATTCGGTGCTCAACTACATCACGGACAACTACCGCGAACCGATTTCGGCGGAAATGCTCGCCGAGCAGGTGGGCATGTCGCTGAGTAAATTCTCGCGCTTCTTCCGCAAGGCGACGGGCAACAGCTTCACGGATTTCGTCAGCCGTTTGCGCATCAACAAGGCGTGCCAGCTGCTGATGGATACCGACCAGTACGTGTCGAACGTCTGCTACGACGTGGGCTTCCAGAACGTGGCCAATTTCAACCGCCGCTTCCTGCAGGTGAAGGGCGTCACGCCCAAGCAATTCCGGCGCCAGGCCGATGGCCGCTTCGGCGGCATCGGCGGACCCGTGGCGGATGCGCCACAGACCTCCTGAAGGCTGTCATCGGCTTGTCATTTTGCCCAGTTACTCTCCACGGCTTGAATCCCCACCCTAGCCGAGGAATGCATGAACACTGCTGTAACGTCGACCCCGAAACTGACCCTGCTGGCCTTGGCCGCCAGCCTGACCCTGGCCGCCTGCGGCGGCAGCGACAGCCACAATGAACCGGCCAAGCCGGTGGCGCAGACGGGCGTGTTCCTCGACGGCGCGGTGGAAGGCCTCGATTACGTGGCGGGCAGCGCGGCCAAGGCCAGCACCAACGCCAAGGGCGAATTCACCTGCAATCCTGGCGACACGGTGGCGTTCAGCGTGGGCGGCCTGGCCCTCGGCTCGGCGCCGTGCGGCGCCGTCGTCACGCCGCTGGCGCTGGCCGCCAGCACGAATGTGGCGGACGACAAGGTCGTCAACCGCCTGATGGCGCTGCAATTGCTCGACGAGGACAGCGATCCGTCGAACGGCATCAAGCTCACGGCCGAAGTGAAGGCGGCGCTGGCCGGCAAGACGCTGGACTTTGCCGCCGCGCCGGCCGTCTTCAACACGGCGCTGGCCGGGCACCTGGCCGGCCTGGGCGCGAAATTCGCCGCCCGCGGCGTCGATGCGGAACGCCGCGCCCTCGTGCGCGAGCATTTCGAAGACACGCTGGCCTCGAAGGTGGGCGCTCCCGTCAACGAAGCGCTGACGCAGGCCAATCCCGTCGGCGAAGTGAAAGTGACGGTGACGCGCTACCAGATCCAGGCGGCCGACAAATTCTACGTGCCGTACGAAGGCGCGAACGCGAAGATCAAGGGCGAATTCCCGAACGGTTTCCTGCCATCGTATGGCTCGGGCCTGGCCTACAAGGGCAAGAATGCAAACGGCGACCTGGAATTCTATGGCTTGACGGACCGCGGCCCGAACGGCGATGGCCCGCTGGTGCCCGATCCATCGGGCAAGGGCACCATCGGCAGCAAGATCTTCCCCTCGCCCAGCTTCACGCCATCGTTTGGCGTGATCACGGTAGGCAAGAACGGCGCCGTCCTGGCCTCGTCAACGCCGATCAAGGTATCGGCCAGCGTCAACAGCTCGGGCTTGCCCGTGCCCGTGGGCGCGGTCGGCAATTCGGCCGAGATTCCCGTCATGGATGCGATGAAGTTCGATACGAGCGGCAAGGCTGTCTTCAATGCGGGCGGCCTCGATTCGGAGTCCATCGTCGTCGACGCCAAGCGTAACGCGCTGTGGGTGTCCGACGAATACGGCCCCTTCATCATCAAGATCGACGCGGCCACGGGCGTGATCCAGGCCAAGTATGAACCGGGCAAGGGCTTGCCGGCGCTGTTCGCCAAGCGCCGCGCCAACCGCGGCATGGAAGGCATGACGCTCGACGCGAGCAACGACAAGCTGTACGCCTTCCTGCAAAGCCCCCTGACGGACGGCACGGCCATGTACTCGGTGACGAAAAAGGCCGAGCAGGTCGAGCGCTTCGCCCGCTTCACGCGCTGGATCGAGTTCGACCCGGTGGCGGGCACCAGCGGCAAGATGTTCGCCTATCCGCTTAACGCGGCCGACTACCAGGATGGCCGCACGGGCAACGCCAAGCTGGGCGACATGGTGGCGCTGGGCGGCGGCAAGTTCCTCGTCATCGAGCAGGGCGCCGCGCCGTCGGGCAAGGTATTCAACAAGCTGATGCTGGTCGAATTGAAGGGCGCCACCGATATCTCGGCCGCCGCCTACAATGCCGCCAGCTCGGACCTCGAGAAGAGCAGCATGGGCGGCGTGGCCGTCAATGGCGCCGACTGGGCGGCCGTCACGCCGCTGAAGAAAACCCTGTTGCTGGACTTGAACGCCATCGGCTGGGCGGCGGAAAAGGCCGAAGGCCTGACCCTGGTCGACGACTCCACCATCGCGCTGGCCAACGACAACGACTTCGGCCTGAAAACCAAGGTGTATGACGCCAACGGCGTGGAAGTGGCGGATGCGGACGTGACCAAGTGCACGGTCGATGCCAACGGCACCATCGTCACCAGCAGCGCGGCCGGCTGCAATGCGGCCAACACCATCCGCGTGGCGCGCGGCGACGACCGCGAACGCCCAAGCCGGCTGTGGATCGTGAAGTTCGCCAAGGCGCTCACTGCGTATTGAACGATGGTGGATGTGTCGGATTACGCGGCGCGCGCGCCGCTAATCCGACCTACGCATGAAAAAAGCCGCGCGGTGCTGGGATGCACCGTGCGGCTTTTTTGTTATGAAGAGCGAACGTAGGTCGGATTAGGCGGGGCCGCCGAGGCCAAAGGCCGTAATCCGACATTCACCTGCTCATTTCTTTGTGTACGTATTCAACCAATCGAGCACCGTGTGATGCCACAGCAGGGAATTGGCCGGTTTCAGCACCCAGTGGTTTTCATCGGGGAAGACCAGCAGCTTGCTCGGGATGCCCTGGCGCTGCAGCGCCGTGAAGGTGCCCAGGCCTTGCGCGGTAGGGATGCGGAAGTCGAGGTCGCCCTGTACCACCAGCATCGGCGTCTTCCAGTTCTTCACGAAGTTGACGGGATTGAACTGCTCGTGCTTGGCCGGCGCGTCGTAGTACGGACCGCCGTTTTCCCACTCGGTGAACCACAGTTCTTCCGTCGCGTAAGCCATGCCGCGGTTGTCGAACACGCCATCGTGGTTGACCAGGCACTTGAAGCCGTCCGGCCAGTTGCCGGCGATCCAGTTCATCATGTAGCCGCCATACGAGGCACCCAGCGCGCAGCTGCGTTCGCGGTCCAGCCATGGGAACTTCTTGGTCGCCGCTTCCAGGCCTTTCTGCAGGTCGACCAGCGGCTTGCCGCCCCAGTCGCCGCTGATGGAGTCCGTGAACTTCTGGCCGTAGCCGGTCGAACCGTGGAAGTCGATGAAGACGGTGGCGTAGCCGGCGCCCGCATACACCTGCGGGTTCCAGCGGTAGCTCCAGCTATTGCCAAAGCTGCCTTGCGGGCCGCCATGGACGAGGAAGGCGATCGGGTACTTTTCACCGGCCTTGGCGTTCCACGGCTTCATGACGTGGCCGTAGACGGTTTCGCCATTCGCGCCGGCGAACGAGAACTGCTCATATTCGCCGAAGCGCACGTTGGCCAGCGCTTGCGCATTCTGCTTCGTCAGCTGGACCATCGGCGCCGTTTCCGACTTGGCGTCGAGCTTGCGCGTGTACAGCTGCGCGCCCGAGGCCAGGTTCGCCTGCGCCAGCACGATGGTATTGCCGCGCACGTCGAAGTCGCCGACGGCGCCCTTGCCCGTCAGGGCGCTGACCTTGCCGCTGGCCGCGTCGATATGGAACAAGCGGTGCTGGCCCACGTCGTCGGCGGCGACGAGGAAGGCCTTGCCGTCCGGCGTCCAGCGGAAGTCGGCCACGGAGCGGTCCCAGTCATCGGCCACGGTGCGTTTCTTGCCCGTGGCGACATCCATCAAGACCAGGTGGAAGCGGTCGGCCTCGAAGCCCGGCTTGGTCATGGCGACATACGCGAGCGTGCGGCCATCGGGCGAGTACGTGGCTTTCGCATCCCAGGCCGGATTGTCGGCCGTGAGATTGCGCGGCGCCTGGCCGCCGGCGGCCGGGATCGTGTAGACGTCGAAGTTGGTCGACCACGATTCCGTGCGGCCGGCCACGCGCACCGAGAAGGCGACCGTCTTGCCGTCCGGGCTGAAGTGGTATTCGCCGTTGTCGCCGAATGGTTTCGATGGCGCGTCGCCATCCAGGGTGCCGCTCAGGCTGACAGGCGCGGCGCTGACCTTGCCGGTGGCGTCGATGGGCGCCGAGTACAGCGCGTTGCGGCGGCCGTCGGCCCAGGTATCCCAGTGGCGCACGAACATCTGGTCGTAGACCATGCCGCTGGCCTTGTTTTTCGCTTTGTCATCGAGGCGCTTCTTCGTGCAGGCGAGGTCCGCGCAATCGAGGTAGACGCCCATGCTGAAGGCCAGGCGGTCGCCCTGCGGCGACAGGCGGTAGGTGTCGACGTCCAGCGGCAGGTCGGTGACCTTGGCCGCTTCGCCGCCGTTCAGGGGCAGCTGCCATACTTGCGAGGAGCCGGAGCGGCCGGACAGGAAGTAGATGGCGTCGCCGTTCGGCGACCATTGCGGATCGCTGGCGCTCGCTTCACTGCGCGTGAGCTGGCGCGGCGCGGCGTTGGGCGCGCGCAGGTCGATCAGCCACAGCTGCGTATTGCCGCGATTCTTGTCCAGGTTGGTGCTGCGCACCGTGTAGACGACGCGCGTGGCGTCCGGCGACAGCACGGGGCTGCCGACACGCTCCATGGCGACCATGTCTTCGACGGTGAAACCGCGCGGCGCGGCCGGCGCAGGTTCCGCAGCGGCGGCGGTGGTGGCCATGGCGGCACTGAATGCTCCCAAGAGCAGCAGACGTAAACTCATTCAAACTCCCGTTTTTATAATGCGACGTTATCGATATGGTATTGACGAGGCCGGCAGTACCGCCGGCAGCCCGACATCATAGCAATAAAGAGGCGGCTCCTGCGGGAGTTGACCGCCGGTTAGCTGGCCGGCGCTGCCAGTTGGTCAAGCGCCACGTGGCCGCGGAAACCGCCCCGGCTTGTCGCCGGCAAGCCGTCTTCGATGGCGTGGGCAAAGCGCACGCCGGGGTCGTCTTCGAGTGCCGCCAGCACGCGCGCCACGTGCGGATAGTCGGCCAGGCGCGCCAGCCGCAGCGGTTCAGCCCAGCGCGCCGTGGCGGCAAGGTAGGCGTCGGCGATGGTCGGTGCCGTGTCCGAGGCTAGCCAGGCGCGGCCGGCGAGCAGGCGCTCCAGGTGGGCCAGGCCCTGGTTCACCTTCTCGACGGCCATCTCGCGCCAGACGGCCGCGCGCGCATCGCCGTCTGCCGCGCGCGCGGCCTGGAAGGCGGGCATGAAGGCGGCGTGAAAGCTCGCGTGCAGAAATGACAGCACGCTGTTCAGGCGGTCGCAGGCGGGCGTGCCTTGGGCAAAGCCCAGGCCGCTGTGCGGCGCGCGGGCGGCGATATGCAGCAAAATCGCCATGCTTTCCAGCAGCGGCGCGCCCGTGTGCGTGAGCAGGGCCGGCGTCTGGCTCAATGGATTGATGGCGAGGAAGGCGGGATGCTGCTTGCTGGCCGGGTCGCGCGCTTCCACGCGGGCCAGTCGATAGGGCAGGCCGCTCCACTCGAGGGCGACGATGGCGGCAAACGAGCAGCCGAAAGGGACACTGTAGATCAGGGTGCTTACCATGGCGTGATTCCGTGCAAACGAGGGAAGGGCAGTCTAATCGACATGGTTACTATTTGGAAGAAGGCAGAATAATGTGGTATAGGTACATTTTTTATACCAATAGGGCATCCACATGAAAGACAATGTTTCCGGCTGCGCCGTGGAAGAAGCCATGCGATTGCTGGGCGGCCGCTGGCGGATCGTGCTGCTCAGCTATCTGATGGCGGGGCCGAAGCGCTTCAGCGAAATTCGCCGCGCCGTGCCGAATATCTCGCAGCGCATGCTGACCCTGGACTTGCGCGCGCTGGAAGAGGCCGGCTTGCTGACGCGCACGATTTACGCGGAAGTGCCCGTCAAGGTGGAATACCGGCTGACGGACGAGGGCCTGCGCCTGAAGGAACTGGTCGAGATGCTGCGCGCCATCGGCTTGCGCCTGCGCGGACAGGCGGACGCAGGCGGCGCCTTTCTCGCGCCGGCTGCCGAGGGATAATTCCCTACAGAAACAGCTGCTTTTATGGAAAGTGCTAGACTGCCGGCCTCCTGACACTGACTTTTTACTTTTCCATGCGCCTGACTTCCCTCGCCCTGACCGCCGCCGCCCTGTTCGCCACCCTGCCAGCCCAGGCGGCAAGCACGCCGACGCTCGAACAAATCCACGCCGCCGTGCAGGCGGGCGTGGCCAAGACCCAAGCCAAGATGCAATCGGCCATGCCGATACCGATCGCCGTCAAGGTTACCAGCCTGCAGGGCTGCCAGGCGTCGCAGGAAGTGCAAGGCGAAGTGGTGTGCCTGGTCGCCATGAGCGCCGGCATGCGCGATGGCTTTATGGTGCTGCCGCTGCGTAACGAGAACGGTACCTGGGTCGGCGTCGAGCGCAAGAATGCCAAGTTCGCGGGACCGTCGCCGGCCGAGGCGCAAGCGATGATACGCGCCTGGGCCAAGGAAGAAGTGGCGCGCGATCCGGAAGCGGCCAAGGATGTGCAGATGCAGGAAGCGCAGACGACCATGCAGGTCAAGGCCATCAACGAGTGCGAAGTCAAGCGCAAGACGGGTTACCTGGTGTGCGATACGGCGCTGAGCGTGCCGAGCCGCCCCGAAGACATCAAGACGGAACTGACGTTCATGCTGGAGAGCACGGGCTGGCGCTACGTGCCCCGTTAAGCGCATCGCTGTTTGCCGCCGGGACAGTCACGCTGTTCCGGCATCGCTTTCTCCATCCCCCCAGCGGCCGCGCCGCCACCTGCAATCTTTGCAGATTCGCAAGGCAATTCAGCAAGTAAAAATTGCCCATTTAAATTAATAATTAAATATTAAAATTAATGTATCGGTGCAGACTGCCGCCGGCTTTCTGCCGTCCCGCATCTGCCCTTTCCCCCGTGCCTGCACGGGCTACAGCCAAGGATCCGACCATGCGACTCAATCTTCCCGTCAGCGATACCGAGATCAATCTGAGCGATACCGAGACCATCGTCTCGACTACCGACTTGCAAGGCAATATCACGTATGCAAACCCGTATTTCATCGCCGTCAGCGGCTACAGCGCCGAGGAATTGATCGGCGCGCCGCAAAACATCCTGCGCCATCCGGACATGCCGGTGGAAGCGTTTGCCGATTTCTGGTCCACCATCCGCTCCGGGCGCTCGTGGAGCGGCATGGTGAAGAACCGCTGCAAGAATGGCGATTACTACTGGGTGCTGGCGAATGTCACGCCGGTGGTCGAGGATGGCGTGGCCGTCGGCTACATGTCCGTGCGCACCAAGCCCACGCGCCAGCAGGTGGCGCAGGCGGCCGCCCTGTACGCGCGCATCAAGGCGGGGCAGGCCGGCGGCACCGTCATCCGCCAGGGCACGGCCGTGCGCACGGGATGGCTGGCGCGGCTGGCGACCTTGCGCGACCTGGCGCTGGGCAAGCGCATCGGCTGGAACCTGGGCTTGCTGACGGCGGTCCTGCTGCTGCAACTGGCCGGCAATGCGGGCTGGCTGCCCGCGCGCGCCGCTGGCTGGCTGACGGGCCTGTCCATGGTGGCCGTATGCACGACCCTGTATTTCTGGTTCAGCCTGCACCGCGCCGTGCTGCAGCCGCTGCGGCAGGCGCGCCAGGCGTGCGACGTGATGGCGGGCGGCGACCTGACGGGCGAGCTCGACACCACGCGGCGCGACGAGATGGGGCAGTTGCTGCGCTCGCTGCGCCAGCTGCGCGTCAACCTGCATTCCATCGTCGGCGATGTGCGCGGCAATTTCCTGCGCATCAGCACGGCCAGCCAGGAAATCGCCGCCGGCAATCTGGACTTGTCGGGGCGCACGGAAGCGCAGGCGTCGGCCCTGCAGCAGACGGCGTCGAGCATGGAACAGCTGGCCGCCACGGTGCAGCAAAACAGCGGCAATGCCGTGCAGGCCAGCGACATGGCGGGCAAGGTGCACGGCCTGGCCGGGCGCGGCGGCGAGATCGTCGGCCAGGTGGTCACCATGATGGAGCAAATCGACGCTTCGTCGAAGAAGATCGGCGATATCACGGGCATCATCGAAGGCATCGCCTTCCAGACGAATATCCTCGCCTTGAATGCGGCCGTGGAAGCGGCGCGCGCGGGCGATGAGGGGCGCGGATTCGCCGTCGTGGCGGGCGAGGTGCGCAGCCTGGCGCAGCGCAGCGCGGCGGCCGCGACGGAAATCAAGCAGCTGATCACGGCGTCGCTCGAACAGGTGCAGGCGGGCGCGAAGCTGGCGCAGCAGGCAGGCGCCAGCAGTGCCGAAATGCTGGGCGCCGTGCAGGGCGTGCACGGCATCATGGCGGAAATCGCCTCGGCCTCGCGCGAGCAAAGCCACGGCATCGGTCAAGTGAATATGGCCGTCACGCAGATGGATGAAGTGACGCAGCAGAACGCGGCGCTGGTGGAAGAATCGGCGGCCGCTTCAGCCTCGCTGCAAGACCAGACCCTGCAGCTCGAGCAAGCGATGGCCCTGTTCAAGCTGGAACGGCGGCGCGGCGGCCAGGCGAGTCCGGTCACGCCCCTGCGCCCGCCCGAGCGCCGCCGGGCTACAGCAGGCGCTCTGACAATGCCTTGAAGGAAACGTTGGGCACGAGAAAGGCCAGCGGCGTTGACACCGGCGGCAGCTGCGCCAGCAAGCCGCAGTCGGCGCGCGAGGCCGTCAGCGCTTGCACTTGATCCAGATCAACGGGAAGGTCGATTTCGCCGAAGGCCAGCCTGCCGTTGCGCGGCACTGCAGCGATGGCCGCATCCTGGCAGGCGAGGAAGGCGACGGCGTCGCGCCAGTTGCCGAACAGGTGCTGCCAGTCGGCATCGAGGGTCTTGTCTTCAACAATATGTGCCTGGATGTCGAGCATGGGCGCGCTGCCGGCGCCGGGCGCGATCGTGCAGCGCGCCTGCGTGGCCGTCACTGCATGCGTCATGTTGGCGGCCAGGTGCGTGGGCAGGATGTCGCTGAACAGCCGCGTGCCCAGCGCATGCGGCAGACTGTCCATGATATTTTTCAGGAAATATACGCAGGGCATGGCGGGCGCGCCCGGCGGCGTGTGCTCCAGGTACAAACGCCAGTTGCTTTGCAGCGGAGATGGCAGCAGCCGGCGCAACGGTCCCAGCAGGGCCGGGCCGAAATGCCCGTGGCGGTAGGTCAGCACCGTGAACGGGGTCTTGCCGTCGCGCTGCCACAGGGTCACGCCGGCAGGCATCAGTTGCTGCGCTGCATGGGCATCGACCAGCCAGTTCACGTACACGACATCGCGCACGTCGCTGTGCAGGGTCAGGAAAGGCAGGCGCGCCATGACGGCCTGGCGCATGTGGGCAAAACGCGTGCTGTTGGCGAGCGCCGCAAGCAGCCGGCCACAACGGCCCGCGCGCGGGTGGCGGTAAGTATTGTCGTGCAATGGAGAGACTTTCGGGCAGGTGCAGGAAGATTGATATGCTCACGCTAAAGCGCCCGCCCACATCATCGCGAGCGGCGGCGAGGTGTGGCCGAGACGCGCCGCCGTACCAGGGTACGGCGAGCATCGCCGGCCGCACAGGGCGCCGCGCAGCCGATGCGGGCGGGTGCCACCATTACTGCATGTGCCAGCCGTGGCTGACGACGATCGACTGGCCGCTCAGCGCCGTCGACGGGAAGGCCGCCAGGAAGACGGCCGTTTGCGCGACGTCCTGCGTGGTGGTGAATTCGCCGTCGATGGTTTCTTTCAGCATCACGTTCTTGATCACTTCCTCTTCCGTGATCTTCAGCTGGGCCGCCTGCTCCGGGATTTGCTTGTCGACCAGCGGCGTGCGCACGAAGCCGGGGCAGATGACGTTGGCGCGGATATGGTCCTTCGCGCCTTCCTTGGCCACCACCTTGGCCAGCCCCAGCAGGCCGTGCTTGGCGGCAACGTAAGCGCTCTTGAAGGGCGAGCCTTCATGCGAGTGCACGGAACCCATGTAGATGATGGCGCCGCCGCGGCCCGCCTTGATCATTTCGCGCATGCAGGCGCGCGTGGTGAGGAAGGCGCCGTCCATGTGAATGGCCAGCATCTTTTTCCATTGATCGAACGGGTAGTCGACGACGGGGCTGATGATCTGGATGCCCGCGTTGCTGATCAGGATATCGATGCCGCCGAAGTGGGCCGCCGCGTCCGCCACGCCCTGGTCGACCTGTGCTTCGCTGGAGACGTCCATGGCGACGGCAAACGCCTGGCCGCCCGCCTGCTTGATTTCTTCGGCCGTCTTGCTGGCCGCGTCCAGGGCCAGGTCGGCGATCACGACTTTCGCGCCTTGTTTCGCGTATTCAATAGCCATTTCCTTGCCGATACCACTGGCGGCGCCGGTAATCAGTGCGACTTTGTCTTTGAGTTGCATATTAATCCTTTGCATTGCGGGTTGGAGTGATCGTGGGAAGCTTGACTACGCCAGTATAGCGAGAAAACGCTTCAGGCATGGCCCGCGCACGGCTACAAATCCGCTTGCCTGGCCTGCAATTGCTGCAACCGCCAGGCGCCGGGATTGGTGCCGGCCCAGGTGCGAAACGCATGGTTGAACGCGCTTTGCTCCTGGTAGCCGAGCAAAAAGGCGATGTCGACCAGCGACAGGCCCGGCTGGCGCAGGTAATCGCGCGCCAGGCCGTAGCGGGCCTGGTCGAGCAAGGCCTGGAAGCTGGTGTCCGCGTCGGCCAGCTTGCGCTGCAAGGTGCGCGGCGTGACGGCCAGCGCGGCGGCCACGCCGGCCAGCCTGGCCGAACCGTGGCGCAAGCCGGCCACGATGGCGGCGTGCACCTGCGCTTCGATGCCGGCGCCATCCTCGCCTTGGCGCTGCGCCAGCAATTGTTCCGCATGCTGGCACAGCACGGGATACAGGCTGACGTCCGCATTCGGCACGGGCCAGTCCAGCAATTGCGCGTCGAAGGTGGCCGTGTTGGCCGCGGCGCCGAAGGCGGGCAGGCTGCCCAGCACGCGCACGTATTCGTCGCGGTGGGCCGCGTGGCGCAGCAGTTCGCCGCCGCCATCATGGGTGAACGCCAGCCGGGCGGGCGGCAGCGCCACGCCGGCCAGCCAGTCGCCGCAGACGCGGATGCCGGCAAAGACGCTGTCGACCAGGTGCCGGCTGGCGGCCGGATAGTGGCTGGTCCAGCGGTAGTGCGCAACGGCGCTGTCGCGCTGCACGCTGGAGCGGCCCAGGTCGTGCGCCAGCCGTTCATAGCGGGCCGTCTGCTCCAGCGCCTGGCCCACGTTCTTGCAGCTGAGCAGTATCAAGCCATATGCGCTGTACGTGCCCATGCGCACGCGCTGGCCCACGTGCAGGCCGAAATGCGCGTCGCCCGCCAGCGCGGCGCCGGCGTCGAGCAGGCGCACATAGTCGCGCGCGGGCAGGTTGGCCAGCGAGGCATCGAGGCCGTGCGGCGCCACGCCGGCCGCCCGCGCCAGGGCGGCAGCTGAGATGCCGTGCGCGCCGGCCGCTTCCAGCAGCGGCTGCAGGTAGGCGCCGGCGACCCGGCCTTCGGCGGGATGGCTGTCAGTGCCTGTCATGATGGAACAATGCGATTGTCATGAAAAACCAATACCCTTGGCCTGCGGCGGCATATGCTGTTGATCAGGCAAGAACAGTATAGCAAGCCGCCGTGGCGCGCAACTGGCCCAACACAGGGGATGTCGATGCAACGCTGGAATGGCTGGGGGGACGAAAGCATCGTGTATGCGCTGAGTGGCGAGGCGCTGGCATTCCTGGGCGAGCGGCTGGGGCCGGGCACCCCCATTCTGGACGCCACGTTTGACGACGCCTGCGCGCAGGTGCCCGCCTCGCGCCTGGCGCCGCATCCGCTGATCGACACGAAGCCGGCCACGCGCGTGCGCCATGCGCTGGGCCAGAGCCTGCCCGACTGGTTCAAGCTGCGCCACGGCCGCATCGGCGCCGTGCCCGATGGCGTGGCCTTTCCCGACAGCGCGCTGCAGGTGCGCCAGCTGCTCGCGTATGCGCGCCAGGCGTGCGTGGCCGTCATCCCGCATGGCGGCGGCACCAGCGTGGCCGGGCACCTGACGGTGGCGGCCGGGCCGCGCCCCGTGCTGTCGATCAGCCTCGTGCGTCTGTGCGCGCTGGGCCACCTGGACCGCGAGGCGCGCCTGGCCACGTTCGGCGCGGGCGTGTATGGCCCCGACCTGGAAGCGCAGCTGCGCGCGCATGGCTACACGCTGGGCCACTATCCGCAGTCGTTCGAATATTCGACCCTGGGCGGCTGGATCGCCACGCGCTCGTCGGGCCAGCAATCGCTGCGCTACGGCCGCATCGAGCAGCTGTTCGCGGGCGGTGAAGTGGAGACGCCGGCCGGTACCCTGACGATCCCCACCTTTCCCGCTTCGGCGGCCGGCATCGACCTGCGCGAAATGGTGCTGGGATCGGAAGGCCGGATGGGCATCGTGACGCAGGCCACCGTGCGCATCGCGCCGCTGCCGCCGTATGAAGCGTTCCACGCCGTGTTCTTTGCCGACTGGGCCCAGGCGCAGGCGGCCGTGCGGGCGCTGGCGCAGGCCGATATGCCGCTGTCGTTGCTGCGCCTGTCGAACGCGCTGGAGACGCAAACCATGCTGACCCTGGCCGGACATAAAAAACTGGTGGGGCTGCTGGAGCGCTACCTGTCGCTGCGCGGCTGCGGCGACGGCAAATGCATGCTGATGGTGGGCGCCAGCGGCGAGGCCGGGCCGGCGCGCGCGGCCCTGCGCGGCGCGCTGGCGCTGGCGCGGCGGCACAAGGGCGTGCACGTGGGGCGGCACATGGGCGACAAGTGGAAGCAGGGGCGCTTTCGCAACGTCTACCTGCGCAACGGCGCCTGGGAACACGGCTATGTGATCGACACGGTGGAAACGGCCGTCGACTGGCCCCGCGTGACGCCGATGATGGCGGCGCTCGAGCAGGCGGGCCGCAGCGCGCTGGCCACGCATGGCGAGCAGGTGCACGCCTACACGCATTTGTCGCACCTGTACCCGCAGGGCGCCAGCGTCTACACCACGTATGTGTACCGGCTGGCGCCCACGTTCGAGGAAAACATGGCGCGCTGGCGCAGCCTGAAGGACGCGGCCAGCACCGCCATCGTGGCCAACGGCGGCACCATCAGCCACCAGCATGGCGTCGGCACCGACCATGCGCCGTGGCTGGCGGCCGAGAAGGGGGAGCTGGGCATGGCCGCCATGCGCGCGCTGTTCCGCCAGGTCGACCCGCAGGGCATGATGAATCCCGGCAAACTGCTGCCCGAGGCGGGAGGCGCATTGTGAGCGCCGCGCCGCGCCGGGACGACTTGCCCGAACTGCTGGCGCGCGAGTGGGATGTCCTGATCGTCGGCGGCGGCATCACGGGCGCCGGCATCCTGCTGGAAGCAGCGCGGCGCGGCTTGAAGGCGCTGCTGGTGGAGCAGCGCGATTTCGCCTGGGGCACGTCGAGCCGTTCGTCGAAGCTGGTGCACGGCGGCTTGCGCTACCTCAAGCAGGGCCAGTTCGCCATGACGCGCGAATCGGTGCACGAGCGGGTCGCCTTGCTGACGGATGCGGCGGGGCTGGTCGAGACGCAGGGCTTTGCCTTCGGCGACTATATCGGCCGGAAACCGGGCCGGCGCCAGTTCATGCTGGGGCTGGCCATCTACGACATGATGGCGGGCCGCCGCGCGCGCCGCTATGTCGACGCGGCGGACTTCGCCATGCTGGCGCCGCACATCAACCGCGACGGCCTGCGCGGCGGCATGCTGTACCAGGACGCCAAGACGGACGATGCGCGCCTGGTGCTGCGTGTGCTGCAGGAAGCCCGGCGCCATGGCGGCGCGGCCGTCAATTACCTGGGCGTGGAGTCCTTGCTGCGCGAGGGGGGGCAGGTGCTGGGCGCCACCTTGAACGATGGCGTCGGCGGCGCCCGGCTGGCCGTGCGCGCGCGCCTGGTGATCAGCGCCACGGGCGCCTGGGCCGACGGCCTGCGTGGCCAGGTCGGCGCGCCGCCGAAGCTGCGGCCCCTGCGCGGCAGTCATCTGCTGCTGCCGGCCTGGCGCCTGCCGCTGGCGCAAGCCGTCAGCCTGATGCACCCGCGGGATGGCCGTCCCGTCTTCGCCTATCCGTGGGAGGGCGTGACCCTGGTCGGCACCACCGACGTCGACCACGGCGGCCAGCTGGACAACGAGGCGGCCATCACGCGCGGCGAGCTCGATTACCTGCTGGCCGCGCTGCGCTGGCAGTTTCCGCAGCTGGCGCTGGGCGAGGCCGACGTGCTGGCGACGTTCGCCGGGGTGCGGCCCGTGATCGACAGCGGCCGGCTTGACCCGTCGAAGGAAGCGCGCGAACATGCGCTATGGCTGGAAAACGGCTTGCTGACGGTGGCCGGCGGCAAGCTGACGACCTTCCGCGTGATCGCCCTCGACGCGCTGCGCCAGGCCGCGCCGCTGCTGCCCGGCTGGCAGGCGGATGTACGCCCGCGGCCCATCTTCGCGCCGGTGCCGCCCCTGACAGGCAAGGCCTTGCTGCTCGATGGCGAACAGCGCGTGCGCCTGCAGGGCCGCTATGGCGCGGCCGCGCAGGCGCTGTGCGATGCGGCGCGCGATGGCGAACTGGCGCAAATTCCCGGCACGCAGACCCTGTGGGCGCAGCTGCGCTGGGGCGCGCGCATGGAGGACGTGCAGCGCCTGGAAGACCTGCTGCTGCGGCGCACGCGCCTCGGTTTGCAGCTGGCCGGCGGCGCGCTTGCTATCATGCCGCGCCTGCGCGCCATGTGCCAGGGGGAGCTGGGCTGGAGCGATGCGCGCTGGGACGAGGAGCAGCAACGCTACCTGGCCCTGTGGCGCAGCCATTACAGCGTGCCGCAGGGCGCATGAGGCAACGAAAAAGCAACGAAAAAGCAGCGAAAAAGCAACGAAAAAGCACCGATAAAAATATAAAAGAGGAGAACATCATCGAAACCACCCTGTTTGGCGAGGCCCTGGAACTGGGCGCCGCGCGCATCACCTATGACAGCCTGTCGCAGCTGGACCTGGCCCAGCCCGTGGCCGCCCTGGCCGACGACCTGGGCGAAGACCTGCTGCAAATCACGTGCGCGAATGGCGATATCGTCGACGTGGGCTGGTATCCGGCATGGAACGAGCAGGGACGCCTGCGCGTGGTGGCCGTGCGCGGCCAGGACTGGGAGGCGCCCGTATTCAGCGCGCAGCCGGACAAAGATCCGCAGTCGCTGCTGCGGGCGCTGCGCGCCGCGCTGGCCAGCGTGGCCTGAGCCGTGGCTGCCGCCGCGGGCGATGGCCCGTATATCCTCTCCATCGACAATGGCACGCAAAGCGTGCGCGCGCTGCTGTTCGACCGCGATGGCCGGCTGGCGGCGAAGGCGCAAGTCTTCCTCGAGCCGTATTTCTCCGAGCATCCCGGCTGGGCCGAGCATGACGCCGACGGCTACTGGCAAGCCGTGTGCGAAGCGTGCCAGCAGCTGTGGCGCGGCACGGCCATCGACAAATCGCAGGTGAAGGGCGTTGCCGTGACCACGCAGCGCGGCACGGTCGTCAATGTGGGCGAGCATGGCGCGCCGCTGCGACCCGCCATCACCTGGCTGGACCAGCGCAGCACGCGCGACATTCCGCAACTGGCGCCGTGGTGGCGCGCCGCCTTCCGCGCCACGCGCCTCGATGGCACGATCGCGTATTTTCGCCGCGAGGCCGAGATCAACTGGATTAGCGCGCACCAGCCCGACATCTGGCGCCGCACGCACAAATTCCTGCTGCTGTCGGGCTTCCTGAATTACCGCCTCTGCGGGCGCTATGTCGATTCGACCGGTTCGCAGGTGGCGTATATCCCGTTCGACTACAAGCGCCACGCCTGGGCCGGGCGCTTCGACTGGAAGTGGCAGGCGCTGGCGATCAAGCCGTCCATGCTGCCCGACCTGCTGGCGCCGGGCACCCTGATGGGGGCCATCACGCAGGCGGCCGCCGCGGCGACCGGGATTCCTGAAGGGACGCCCCTGCTGGCGGCGGCCGCCGACAAGGCGTGCGAGGTGCTGGGCGCCGGCTGCGTCGAGCCGCACGTGGCCTGCCTGAGCTACGGCACCACGGCCACCATCAACACGACGAACCGGAAATACGTGGAAGTGACGCGCTTCATCCCGCCGTATCCTGCCGCCATGCCGGGCGCCTACAGCACGGAAGTGCAGATCTTTCGCGGCTACTGGATGGTCAACTGGTTCAAGGAGCAGTTTGGCGACCGCGAACGGGCGGCGGCGGCCGAGGATGGCACGGGCATGTCGGCCGAAGCGCTGTTCGACCGCCTGGTCGATGCCGTGCCGCCCGGCTCCATGGGACTGATGCTGCAGCCGTACTGGAGTCCCGGCATCAAGGTGCCGGGGCCGGAAGCGAAGGGCGCCATGATCGGTTTCGGCGACGTGCACACGCGCGCGCACATCTACCGCGCCATCCTGGAAGGACTCGCGTATGCGCTGCGCGAAGGCAAGGAGCGCATCGAACAGCGCAGCGGGATTGCGATTACGGAGCTGCGCATCGCCGGCGGCGGCTCGCAAAGCGACGCCGCCATGCAGCTGACGGCCGACATCTTCGGCTTGCCTGCCGCGCGCGCCCACGTGTATGAAAGCTCGGGCCTGGGCGCGGCGATCGCCGCCGCCGTGGGCCTGGGCTGGCATGCGGATTTCCCCGGCGCCGTGCAAGCCATGACGCGCAAGGGCAGGGTATTCCTGCCGCATCCCGAACACGGGAAAATCTACGAGCAGCTGTACCGGCGCGTGTACCGGAAAATGTATGCGCGGCTGCAGCCCTTGTACCGCGAGATCGCCGACATCACCGGCTATCCGGAGTGAGGCATTTCTTTAATCGTATTGCGAATCATTCGCATTTGATATATGATGTGTCCCGCATTTCACTAAGGCAACTTATCCCCGGTGACTGCATTGCGCCGCCGGCCATGTGCCGGCGCGTGTCCGCGCGGGCAGAATGCCGCCGCAACGCTTCCTTCAACGCCGCCGCTTGATCGTGCACCGCCTGTTCCCTCTGCCCCAGCGTTTTTTCATTCCAGAAGCATGAAAACCAGGCAAGGATAGCAATGAAAATCAGCAGCAAGCAAACGATGTGCGGCAGCGCGCGCGCAGGTGGATTGACCCCGATGGCCGCCGCGCTGGCGCTCATATTGGGCGGCATGGGCGCCGGCGCCTGGGCGGCCGACAAGGCCGGGAAGGACAATCCGGCGCAGAACGAGACGCAGATGCCGGCCATCAGCGTGTTTGGCGACGCCATCAGCGCCGGCACGGCCGGCCGCTCGTACATCAACAGCGCCGACATCGAACGCCAGCAGGCCGACAACGTCGCCTCGCTGCTCGACACCCTGCCCGGCGTGGACCTGGCCGGCACGGCCCGTCCCAGTGGCCAGAGCCTGAATATCTGGGGCTTCAACAAGGTGCAGGACGTGAAGGTCATCCTCGACGGCGTGCCCAAGGGCTTCGAGAAATACCGCCAGGGCTCCATCTTCATCGAACCGGAACTGATCAAGCAGATCGAGGTGAACAAGGGCGCGCATACCAGCCTGTATGGCAATGGCGGTTTCGGCGGCGTCATCACGGTCGACACCAAGGATGCGCAGGACTTGCTGGAAGGCGGCGAGAAAGTGGGCGCCATGCTCAAGTACTCGCGTCATTCGAACAACGGGGAAAACGACGCCACCGTGGCCGTTTACGGGCGCACGGAAGACGGCCGCTTCGACGCGATGGCCTTCACCACGCAGCGCAAGTCGGACGACCTGCGCAAACCCGATGGCAAGCCATTCCGCTTTTCCGCCATTGACGCGCCATCGAGCCTGGCGAAATTGAACATCCGCCTGACGCCGGAGCAGCTCTTGACCCTGACCGCCATGAAGAGCGGCAGCACGGGCTGGGGACCGTTCGCCGCCATGGGCGAGGACGTGCCCACGCCGACCGAGGCGGAAATCAAAAAATACGGGCTGGAAGAGGCGTGGCAGCGCAAGGCCGTCTACCGCGACCAGAACGACGATACGTATTCCGTGAAATGGCAGTATGCGCCGCAGAACAACCCGTGGATCAAGCTGACCGCCAGCGCCGGCTATTCGCACACAGACCAGCATGACAAGCGCTTGCCGTCCGCTTCGCTGGGTTCCTACCTCGGTTCGCTGGGCAACGAGAGCTGGGCTTCGTACGTGGACCGCATCTTTGATCTGCGCAACGAGAGCGTGTTCAGCACCGGCGCCGTGTCGCACGTGCTGCAAGCGGGCCTGCAATGGCACAAGAATGTGCGCGACACCCTGATGTACTACCCGTCGTCGACGGCGCTGAAGGACCCGAGCTACAACTATGGCTATTTCCAGCCCTATTACATGCCGGCCGGCCGCCAGGAAACCACGGGCCTGTACCTGCAGGATGCGATGACCTACGGCAGCCTGACCCTGACGGCGGCGCTGCGCCACGACCGCGTCGTCTCCGAAGGCGTGCCGAACAAGGCCTCGCGCTACAACAGCCCGCTGGCCGCCGCCGGCCACGACTTCAGCGAAAAGGTGCACGAAGACTGGTCGCCGCGCCTGGGACTGTTCTGGAAGGCGTCCAGCGCGGTGGCGCTGTTCGGCGACTTGAGCCGCACCTGGCGCGCGCCCACCATCGACGAGATGTATTCGAATGAATACTATGTGTCGTCCAGGCTCGGTTCATCGACGCCGGGCACCAGCCGCAACCTCGCCGTCGAGCGCGTGACGGCCGTGCGCGCGGGCGCGATGCTGCACCGGCGCAGCCTGTGGACGGAAAACGATGACGCGCAGCTGCGCCTGACGCTCTACCAGAACCGCGTCAGCGACAATATCGGCCCGCGCCTGGGCATCCTCGTCGAAGGCTACGTGCCGGGATCGGGCAAGGTGCCGCCCGCGCTGTCGTCGTACCGCAACCTGGCCGGCTTCCGCACGCAGGGCGTGGAGCTCGAGTCCTACTACAACACGCCGCGCCTGTTTGCCAGCGCTTCGCTGTCGAAGCAGCGCGGCACCCGCACGGGAACGCAGCGCGACCCGTGGGGCCAGGACGAACCCGTGTCGACCATCGCGCCGGACAAGCTGATGGCGGGCCTGGGCTGGCGCTTCCCGGAACAGGGCGCCAGCATCGGCTGGCAGGGCCGTTTCGTGGCCAGGCAGGACCGCGTCCTGCCGATAGGGAGCGTGTACCGCTTGCCGCCGTCGAAGGGCTATGCGCTGCACACCTTGTTCGCGTCGTGGAATGGCAGGCAGGGCGCGTGGCGCGGTACGGAAGTGCGGCTGACGGTCGACAATGTCTTCAACCGCAACTACATGCCGTACCTGAGCGAGGCCGTGACCGGCGTGGGACGCAACGCGAAGCTGAGCGTGTCGAGAAAGTTCTAACGCAGGACGATCGCCTTGACGGTTTCCCAGGCCGTGCTGCCCGAATGCGTGGCGCGGACCTGGTTGCGGCCCCCTTCCTTGGCCACGTACAGGGCGCGGTCGGCGGCGACGAACAGCGCTTCGCGGTCGTCCAGCTGGTGCGGGTGGATGGTCGCCACGCCGATGCTGACGGTGATCCAGGGTGAGGTGCTTGAGCGCGGATGCGGCAGCTGCAGTTCCTCGATGTGGGCGCGGATGGCTTCGGCCAGGGACAGGGCGCTGTCGGCGTCCGTGTCGGCGAACAGCATGACGAATTCCTCGCCGCCGTAGCGGGCCGCCAGGTCGCCCGAGCGGCAGGCATGCGCGTCGATGGCTTGCGCCACCTGCTGCAGGCAGCTGTCGCCGGCCGGGTGGCCCAGGCTGTCGTTATACAGCTTGAAGTGGTCGACATCGAGCACCACCAGCGACAGGGCGCTGCCGCCGCGCACGGCGCGCTGCCACTCTTTTTCCAGGAAGCTGTCGAAATGCCGGCGGTTGGCGATCTTCGTCAGCGGGTCGAGGTAGGCGGCGCGCTGCAGCGCGTCTTCCGACTGCTTGTGGTGCGTGATGTCGTGCAGCAGGCCGATGTACAGGGGCTGGCGCAGATACATGGGCGTCAGGGTCAGGTCCATGCTCAGCGCCTCGCCATTGCGGTGGCGGATCGCCACTTCGCGCGTGCCGTGGTTGTGCGCCGTCTCCGGATTGGCCGCGTACATGGCGAAGTAATCGAGGTATTCCTGCGTCACCAGGGGGCTGAGCAGCTCGCCGATCGAGCGCCCGGCCAGCTCGTTTTCGCGGTAGCCCAGGTACTGGTCGCAGGCCGGATTGGTGTACTGGATGCGGCCGTCGGCCTCGATGATCAGCAAGCCTTCGGCCATGTTGTTGACGATGGTGCGCAGGCGTTCGGCCTGCTCCTGCTGGGTTTCATTGTTGCTGCGGATTTGCAGCTGGGCGCGCACGCGCGCGCACACTTCGGCCATGCGCAGCGGCTTGCTGATGTAATCGACGGCGCCGCAGTCGAAGCCGGCCACCACGTCTTCCGTTTCCGTCTTGGCGCTCATGAAGATGACCGGTATGCGCTGCGTCAGCGGGTGCTGCTTGAGGCGGCGGCAGGTTTCGATGCCATCCATGTCCGGCATCAGCACGTCGAGCAGGATCAGGTCCGGATGGGCGCGCTGGGCGATCGCCAGCGCCCGCTCGCCGGACGTGGCGACATAGGTCTGATACCCCTGTTCGCTCATGAGCTTGCGCAGCAGCTCAAGGTTGGCCGGCGCATCATCGACAATCAAAATGGCGGCTTCGCGCCGCTGGGGATACCCCACACTGCCTGGACTCATTGCTACCGGCCTTTTTCGGATGTGCTGCGCTGGGCCAGCGTTTGCTGCACTTTCGGTGATGCCGAAGCCCGGGAAGCCGTGGCCGCCGCGGATGGCGGTCGGGCAGGGGCGTGCCGGGAGTGTTGCCCTGGCCGCAAACTGCGGAACAGCGGCGCTGTACACGTGAAGTCAAAGGCTGACCGGATTCAAAACTGACGCTTTGGGCGAATCATACCGCTTTGTCAATTTATTGGGTGAAAAATTGATGCTCCACGACGGCGTAAAACATTATATTTATGATATTTTTAAAAATAAATACACGAAGTTGTTGCCGGGAAGACTGTTTTTAGAAGGAAAAGACGCGTGCCGGGTGGCAGCAAGGGCAGAGGCAAACGCCCCGCGACAGGCGGGGCGTGATGAACGGTTTTACACTTTGGCGGCGATCAGCTTGCCCAGGATGGCGATGCCTTCGCGGATGCGTTCCGGCGGCACCGTCACGAACGACAGGCGCAGCGTGTGCGTGTCCGGCGTGTTCGCATAGAACGGCGCGCCCGGCACGAAGGCCACCTTGTTGGCGATGGCTTCATCGAGCAGTTTCATGGCGTCGATGTGCTTCGGCAGCGTGACCCAGATGAACATGCCGCCTTCCGGTTTTGTCCAGGTGACGCCGGCCGGGAAATGCTCTTCCAGGGCCGACAGCATGGCCTGGCACTGGTTGCCGTACAGGCTGCGGATGCTGGGGATATGGCGGTCCAGGAAGCCGTCCTTGATCACTTCATGCACGACCATCTGCGTCAGCTGCGAGGTGTGCAGGTCGGCCGCCTGCTTGGCCAGCTCGAGGCGGCGCACCAGCGGCATCGGCGCCACCACGTAGCCGAGGCGGATGCCGGGCGTGAGCACTTTCGAGAACGAGCCCATGTAAATCACGCCATCGGGATTCATGTTGATCATTTTCGGGTACGGCTCGCCGCTGTAGCTGAGGGCGCCGTAGGGATCGTCCTCGATCAGCGGCAGGCCGTGGCGGGCGCAGGTTTCCACCAGCTCGACGCGGCGCGCCACGGACAGGCTGCGACCAGTCGGGTTCTGGAAGTTCGGCAGCGCGTACAGCAGGCGCGCGCCGTCGGCCAGCGGGTCGACGGACGACGGCACCAGGCCTTCGTCATCGGTATCGACGGAAACGAATTCGGGACGGTAGACGGAGAACGCCTGCAGCGCGCCCAGGTAGCTGGGGGTTTCCACCAGGACCTTGCTGCCTTCGTCGATGAGTACCTTGCCCAGCAAGTCCAGCGCCTGCTGCGAGCCGGATGTCATCAGCACTTGTTCCGGCATGATGGTGCTGCCCTGGCTCGAGAGGGAGTCGGCGATCCACTGGCGCAGCGGCAGGTAGCCGTCCGTGGGGCCGTATTGCAGGGCTACCTTGCCATTGTTCGACAGCACCTTGTCGAAGGCCGTCTTCATTTCCTCGACGGGGAAGGTGGCGGGCGACGGCAGGCCGCCGGCGAAGGAAATGATTTCAGGGCGCTGCGTGATCTTCAGGATTTCGCGGATGAACGAGCTTTGCAGCTGGTCCGCGCGTTCGGCAAAGCGCCATTGGATCGGATTCGGATTTTCAATTTTCATACGAGTCTCACAGAAGATGCCGAGCTGCGCCGGCTGGTTTTTATGGTCCGCTTGTGGCGGTTCCTGAAAAAGCGGCGCCGGGTAGGCGCCGCCCGAACTTGGTTAAGGGAACTTGCTTGTATGTACTTTGTATGGCAATGCGACGGTGCCTGTCAAAGTGCTGCGGTATTGTAGTACGACTTACCAGCGGCTGTGCCCACTTCGCGCGCGCAGCCGTTGCAAACGGACATCACTTGAGCTTGCGGCCGGCCGCCACCACGGCGATCACGGCGCCGGCAAACAGCAGGCTGGCGCCCGTCAATGGCTCGCCCAGCAGCACGGCGGCGCCCAGCAAGGTCAGGAAAGGCTGCAGCAACTGCGTCTGTCCGACGCGGGCCACGCCGCCCAATGCCATGCCGCGGTACCAGAAAAAGAAGCCGATAAACATGGAAAACACGGAGATATACGCAAAACTCAGCCAGGCGGCCGTGCTGGCCTGCGCCATGAGCGCGCGCTGCGGCCAGGCATTCCACAGCACCACGGGCAGCACGAACGGCACGGCCAGCAGCAGCGCCCAGGAAATGACGTGCTGGCCCGGCATGCTTTGCGCCAGGCGCCCGCCTTCCGCGTAGCCGAGCGCGCCCAGCACCACGGCGGCGAACATCAGCACGTCGGCCAGGTGAAAGCTGCCGCCGCCCTGGCGCAGCGCGAACGCCACCACCAGCGCCGTGCCGGCCACGGCCATCAGCCAGAAACCGGGGGAAGGGCGCTCCTTGCCGCGCAAGACGGCAAAGACGGCCGTTGCCAGCGGCAGGATGCCGACCAGGACGGCGCCGTGCGAGGCGGGCAGGCTGCGCATGGCAATCGAGGTCAGCCAGGGGAAGCCCAGCACGCAGCCCAGCGATACCAGCGCCAGCGGCAGCCATTGTTCGCGCCGCGGCAGGGGCGCGCGCTGGTGCCACAGCCACAGGCCGGCCAGGCAGGCCGCCACCAGGGCGCGGCCGAGGGCGACAAACGTGGGGTCGAGTTCGGCCACGGCCATGCGCGTAAACGGCAGGGTCAGGCTGAAGAGGGCGACGGCGATCAGGCCCAGCAGCAGGCCCTTGTGGTCGGCGCTGAGGCGGGTTGGGGGGCTGGCGGCGGCGGTGCTATTCGATGGCATGGGTGTCCTGGTGCGGGTGAGGTGGGCAGGCGTGGATTAATCCACCCTGTAGTGCTATCCTAGAACCGAATAGCAGTACAGTACAAATACACTTTCCAGCATAATTCCACATACTGTAATGGTCATATGAGCAATACACCCGCATCGCCATCGCTGCCCTTGCTGTCGCGCGCCTCGGGCGAAACCCTGATCGACCAGATCGTGCGCTCGCTGGCGGCGCGCATCGATGACAAGCTGCTGCGCGGCGGCGCGCGCATGCCATCGATCCGCCAGTGCGCGGCCAGCCTGAACGTATCGTGCGCCACGGTGGTGGCCAGTTACGACAAGCTGGTGGCGCGCGATTATCTGGAATCGCGGCGCGGCGCCGGTTTCTTCGTGCGCGAGCGCTCGCCGCTGAACACGGCCGTGCCGCAGCCGCGCGGCGCGGAGGACGCGGCGGCGCAGAAGTTCGACGTGGTGTGGTTGATCCGCAATATGTTCCGCCAGGCGCCCGCGCTGCCCGCGCCCGGTTCCGGCATGTTGCCGCCCGAATGGCTCGATGGCGACCTGGTGGCGCGCGCCTTGCGCGATGTCAGCCGCCAGCCCGGCGCGCATTTGCTCAGCTACGGCACGCCGCAGGGCTTTTTGCCGCTGCGCCAGCAGTTGCAGCTGAAACTGGCGAGCCTGGAAATCGCCTGCCCGCCCGAGCAGATCGTCACCACGGTGGGCGTGATGCAGGCGCTGGACCTGGTGGCGCGCGAATTCACGCGTCCGGGCGACACCATCCTCGTGGACGATCCCGCCTACTGGCTGATGTTTGGCGCCTTTGCCGCCATGGGCATGAAGGTGGTGGGCATCCCGCGCCTGGGCGACGGCCCCGATATCGGCGTGCTGGCCGAAATGGCGGCGCTGCACCGGCCCAAGCTGTACGTGATCAACTCGGTGCTGCACAACCCCGGTTCCGGCTCGCTGTCGGCGGCCAAGGCCTTTCAGGTGCTGCGCCTGGCCGAGCAGCACGATTTCCTCATCGTCGAAGACGATATCTATTGCGACATGCATCCGGGCGCCGCCGGCCTGGTGCAGGCGGCCACGCGCCTGGCCGCGCTGGACCAGCTGCGCCGCGTGATCTACCTGGGCGGCTTTTCCAAGAGCCTGTCGGCCAATTTGCGCGTCGGCTTCATCGCCACCTCGCCCGAATGGGCGCAGCGCCTGGCCGACCGCAAGATGCTGGCCACGCTCACCACCAGCGATATCGGCGAGCGCGTGGTGTACAAGATCCTGTCGCAGGGCCTGTACCGCAAGCATGCCGAACGCCTGCGCGCGCGGCTCGACAAGGTGCGCGAGGGGACGTACCGCCGCATCGAGCGGGCCGGCCTGCGTTTCGAGCCGGCGCCGGCCGGCATGTTCGTCTGGGCCGATGCGGGCCGCGACACCAATATGCTGGCCGAGAAGGCGCTGGCCGAAGGCCTGGTGCTGGGGCCGGGCAGCCTGTTTTCGCCGCGCCAGCTGCCGTCGACCTTCATGCGCCTGAACCTGGCCACCGTGCAGGACGAGCGCGTCTGGGCGTTTTTCGACCGCGAACTCGGGTAAACAGCACATTTCAGGACATTCGGCGGGGGCTCTTGAAATCGCTTGTACAATCCCCAACTCCGTAGAATCCGTCCCATCCACAAGACTATGAGGTAAAAATGGCTGTCTCCGAAAAGCAAACCCTGGGTTTTCAGACCGAAGTGAAGCAAATGCTGCACCTGATGATCCATTCCCTGTACTCGAACAAGGAAATCTTCCTGCGCGAACTGATCTCGAACGCGTCCGACGCGGCCGACAAACTGCGCTTCGAAGCGATCGATAACGACTCCCTGTACGGCAACGATCACGAATTGAAGATCAAGGTCAGCTTCGACAAGGATGCGCGCACCATCACCATTTCCGACAACGGCATCGGCATGACCCGTGACGAGGCGATCTCGCACCTGGGCACGATCGCCAAGTCGGGCACCAAGGAATTCTTCGGCAAGCTGTCGGGCGACCAGCAGCAGGACGCGGCTCTGATCGGCCAGTTCGGCGTGGGCTTCTATTCCGGCTTCATCGTCGCCGACAAGATCACCGTGGAAACGCGCCGCGCCGGCGTGGACGCCTCCGAAGGCGTGCGCTGGGAATCGGCCGGCGAAGGCGATTACAGCATCGAATCGATCGACAAGCCGTCGCGCGGCACGGACATCATCCTGCACCTGCGTGAAGGCGAGGACGAGCTGCTGTCGAGCTGGAAGATCAAATCCATCATCCGCAAGTACTCGGACCATATCTCGCTGCCTATCGTGATGCAGAAGGAAGAGTGGGACGAAGAGAAAAAAGAAACCGTCCTGAAAGACGAATTCGAGACCGTCAACCAGGCCAGCGCCCTGTGGGCCCGCAACAAGGCCGACATCACGCCGGAACAGTACGACGAATTCTACAAGCACGTCTCGCACGACTTCCAGGCACCGCTGACGCATACGCACAACCGCGTCGAAGGCCGCAGCGAATACACGCAGCTGCTGTACATTCCGGCCAAGGCGCCGTTCGACATGTGGGACCGCAACAAGCGCGGCGGCATCAAGCTGTACGTCAAGCGCGTCTTCATCATGGACGATGCCGAACAGCTGATGCCGACCTACCTGCGCTTCGTGCGCGGGGTGATCGACTCGGCCGACCTGCCGCTGAACGTGTCGCGTGAAATCCTGCAGGAATCGCGCGACGTGAAAGTCATCCGCGAAGGCTCGACCAAGCGCGTGCTGGGCATGCTGGAGGAACTGGCGAATGCGGACGAGCAGGACAAGAAGGACAAGTACGCCGTCTTCTGGAAGGAATTCGGCCAGGTGCTGAAGGAAGGCATCGGCGAGGACGCGGCCAACAAGGAGCGCCTGGCCAAGCTGCTGCGCTTTGCCTCGACGGCCAACGACAGCGACGAACAAATCACCTCGTTCGCCGACTACGTGGCGCGCATGAAGGAAGGCCAGGACAAGATTTACTACGTCACGGCCGACAATTACGCCGCCGCCAAGAACAGCCCGCACCTGGAAATCTTCCGCAAGAAGGGCGTCGAAGTGCTGCTGCTGACGGACCGCGTCGATGAATGGATGCTGTCCTTCCTGCAGGATTTCGAAGGCAAGGAACTGGTGTCCGTGGCGAAGGGCGGCCTGGACCTGGGCGCGCTGGAAGACGAGGCGGAAAAGAAAGAGCACGAAGAAACGGAATCCTCGTACGCCGACCTGGTGGGCAAGATGAAGACCGCGCTGGCCGACAAGGCCAAGGACGTGCGCGTGACGTTCCGCCTGACCGATTCGCCAGCCTGCCTGGTGGCCGATGAAAACGAATTGTCGGGCAACCTGCTGCGCATGCTGAAGGCGGCGGGCCAGAGCGCGCCGGAATCGAAGCCGATTCTGGAGATCAACCCGAACCACCCGCTGGTGACGCGCCTGAAATACGAGGATGCGGAAGGCGGCAAGTTCGGCGACTGGGCCAACATCCTGTTCGACCAGGCCATGCTGGCCGAAGGCGGCTCGCTGGCCGACCCGGCCAGTTTCGTCAAGCGCCTGAACGAGTTGCTGCTTAACTCGGCGAAGTAATTGTTGTAGACGCAAGCGAGCCGGTCCTTTCCAGGTGAAAGGGCCGGCTTTTTCTTTTTGGGGACAGGATGATGCATCGTTTGATGGCCGGCCTGGGCGCGCATGCGCTGGGCTGCGTGCTGTTTGTCTTTCTGAGCTGGCTGGGTTTTTACCTGTACACGCAGCTGTTTGGCGCCCTCGGTTCGCGCGGCGTGGCTGGCGGGCTGGCGCTGCTGCTGGTGTTCTACGTGTATGTGGGCACGAATTTGCTGCTGGCGCTGCTGCCGCCCGGCCGCTGGAAGCCAGTGCTGTGCGGCTTGCTGGGCGCGGCGGTGCTCGCGTATCTGCTGCCGCAGCATCCGCTGCGCGCCATCTACTTCAGCGTGCTCTCGGGCGGCTTGAGCTGGCTGGCCGTGCGGGCCAGCGCGCGCTTACATCGTTTCTTGCGCGGCTGACAGGCTGGCGCAAAATGCGGTGACCGCATCGGCGGCCGCCTGTGGCGCCGCCTGCAGCAGCATGTGCGGCGCGGCGATGTCCAGCAGCTGCGCGCCGGGCACCAGGCGCAGGATCTGCAGGGCGTTTGCCGGCGGCACCAGGCGATCATGGCGCGCGCGCAGATACAGCACCGGCAAGCCGCCGCGCGCGAAGCTGCGCGAGGCGTCCGTTTCCAGCACGGCGCGCAGGCGCTGGCGCAGCACGGCGGGCGGCACCTGTGCCAGGGCGTCCGCCAGTTCCGCCTGCAGGGCCGGCGTGGCGTAGGGCGCCAGCAGCGCCTGGCGCAGCGCGATGCCGGGCAGGGCGCCGAAGGGTACAAGGCCCAGCAGGTGGCGCAGCGGCGCCAGCAGGGGGCGCGGATTGCGCACGAACGAGCAGCACAGGATCAGGGCGCGCATGCCGGGCGGCGGATCGGCGCGCAGGGCGGCGCCCAGCGGCCCGGAAAACGATTCGGCCAGCACGACGAAGGGACGATCCCGCGGCAGCCGTTCGCGCACGAACGCTTCCAGCGCCGCATAGTCGAGCGGTGCGGCAGGGTAGGCGATGGAGAGGCGGTCCATGGCCGTTTGCGCGTGCAGGGCCGCATCAAAACGCCGGAACAGCTGGCCCGTGCCATCCATGCCGGGCAGCAGGACCAGAAGGGGGGAGGCGTGTGCAAGTGTCGTCATCGCGGCCATCATAGCAGCCGGCGGCGCCCTTGCGCCGCGCGCCAGTCGCACGGCATGGGCGCTGGCGCCATGCTAGAATCCCCGACAGGCCACGCGTGGCCGGAATAACGGGTAGATCCCGGGCAGACAGAAACATGCATATCACTTTATCGAACTATCGCTCCATGGGCGGCGCCTTGCTGGTGGCCGCCAGCCTCCTTTCCCCAGCCGCGCATGCCACGGCGGCACCGTCGGCGCCAGCGGGAAAAACCCTGTCTACGCTGCTGGCGCGCGGCCCTTTGCCGCGCCTGAGCGAGGATGCGCAGGTACGCGCCGCGCTGTTCGATTTTTTCGGCTATGCGCGCGGCAGCTACACGGAAGATGATGAGCTGCTGCTGGAGCAGGCGCTCGAAGCGATCAGCGAAAAGCGCGACGCCACGCGCACCGTGCTGCCCGATGGCCGGCAGTTGCTGGCGTCGATGAATGACCGCAACCAGGGGCGTGAACGGGGCGCCATGCTGCTCGACAAGCGCGGCGCCCTGATCGCCTTCGGCCTCGTCAACGGCCATTGCCGCCTCGAAGGGCGGCCGCTGGCCAAGACCTGCAATCCCGATCCGAACGCCGTGCTGACCGTGTTTCACCGCAAGGGCATGCTGGTCGACGAAGCGGCGCCGCTGCTGGCGTGGGCCAGGCAGCTGCCGCCGATGCTGGCGCTGATCGCTGCCGACAAGGAAGCGGGCGCCGACGGGCAAAAGATCGCCAGTGTCGAATACGTGCTGGCGCGCCCGGCCCTGCCAGGCTGGAACCGCGCGCAGTTGCCGCCCGCGTTTCCGCCGGCGCTGCTGCCGCTGCTGCTCGATAAATCCACGGTGCTGACGTCGGCCGGCGCCGGCGTGTTTGCCTATCCGCTCACCCTCAAGGGCAAGAAGCAGAACAATGTGCTGGACCAGGCCGAAGGCCGCCCGCCACGCGACCTGGAAGTGGCGCTGCGCAGCTATGCCAGTTTCGACACCGTGGTGGAACGCTACCGGCAGATGGCCAAGGGCGCCAGGGTGCAGCGCAACGAGCGTACCGCCTACCTCGATGGCGACATGGGGCAGGGCAGCTACCGCGTCTACATCCGCAATACGGGCACGGACGGCGTGATGATCGACGTCGCGCTATGGCAGCGCAAGCTGGCTGCCAGCCGCTGATGTCAACGCCGTTTTCAACACGCTGTTTTCAATAGTAGGGCGCCTTGGCGTAACCGAGCTGCGTCAATTGCGCGTCAATTTCCTTATCGCGCTGTCTTTTCCCCGTCCCAAAGCTGAACTGCCGCAGTGCGCGCGGCAAGCCCTCGGCCACCAGCATGTCGAAATCGAGCTGCGTCTGGCTCACCGCCAGGGCGCGTAGCGCAGGCAGCGCCGCGACGCCGCGCAAGCGCAGCAGCGTCTTGCAGTTGCGCAGAACCAGCCATTCGAGCATCGGATTGGCGCCCAGGCTGATTTCCGTCAATTTGATCTGCTCTTCCACCGAAAGCCGCGCCAGCAGTGGAAAGCGGCCAATATCGCCCAGGTTTTCCATTCCGCGCACGCGCACCACTTCCAGCTCTTCCAGCCGCGGCGCCGTGACGTGGGCGATCGATGCGCGTCCACCAAGGATGAAGCGCAGCCGCGTCAGCGCCGGCATGGCGCTGACGAAGTCCACCTCATCCCTGCTCTTGACCTGCGACAGCGACAGTTGCGTCAGCGCGGGCAGGGCCGTGATGGCGTCGATGTTTTTCACGTGGCCCGTCGTGTGCAGCTGCGCCAGCTGCGGCCAGTGCCGCAGCGGCGCCAGGTCGATCTGGCCCTTGCCCGTTTCGCCCAGGCTCAGTGCTTCCAGGCCGCGCAGGGTGTCCAGCGCCAGGATATCGAGTTCGGCCAGGTGATGCACGCCCAGGTGCAGGCGCTTCAAGCGGCCCAGCTCGCCCAGCCGCTCGAGGTGAATGGCGCGCATGTGGCAGTCGAGCGACAGGTTGACGGCATGCGGCAGCGCGCGCAGCACGTCGGCGTCGAACGGTTCGGCACTGGCGCCGAAAAAGCGGATTTCCAGCGCCGGCCCGCAGGTGGCGGCCAGGGCGTCGAGGTCGGCCAGCAGCGGCGCCGGCAAGCGGTCCTGCGTAAACTGGACGGTGACCTGCTCGTCGTTGCCGATGAGCGAGCGGATGGCCGCCGCGTCGATGCGCGCGGGCTGGTGGATGCGGTGTTGGGTGGGAGGCTGGTACATGGGGTGATTCCTGTGCGAGAAGAGCGCTGCCTTACAGGCGCGCGTTGCTGTAGCCGCGCTCCGCCAGCTGCGCCGCGATGGCGTCGTCGCGTGTTTTTTTGCCCGTGCGCAGGCGCACGTGCGTCAGCGACGCGGGCAGATCCTGCAGCAGCGCGTCCACGTCGAGCAGGGTTTCCGATGCCGACAGCTGGCGCAGGGCAGGCAGGGCGGCAAGGCCGGGCAGGCTGTCGAGCGTTTTGCAGGTGTGCAGGTTCAGGCGTTCGAGAGCGGTGTTCTGGCCCAGCACGACCTGGCGCAGCTTGATCTGGTCTTCCACCCACAGCGCCTGCAGCAGCGGGAAGCGGCCGATATCGCCCAGCTGCTGCAGTCCTCGCACGCGTATCACTTCCAGCTGTTCCAGCAATGGCGCTTCGATGTCCGCCAGCGATTCGCGGCCGCCCAGCTGCAGTTTCAGCTGCCGCAGGCGCTCCATACCAGACACAAAATCCAGCGCCACCTTGTTCTTGATGCGGTACAGCGACAGGTCACGCAGCGCCGGCAGGCCGGCCAGGGTGTCGATGTGCTGGTGGTGGCCTTCGATGGTCAGGCTGGACAGGTGCGCATAGTGGCGCAGGGGCGCCAGGTCGATATTGTCCTTGGCCGATTCGCCCAGATGCAGGTGCTCTAGTCCGCGCAAATTCTCCAGCTGCAGGATGTCGGCTTGCGCCAGCTCGTACACGCCCAGGCTCAGGCGCTTCAGGTGGCGCAGCTCGCCCAGGGTTTCAAGATACAGGGCGTTGCGGTGGCAGTCGATGGACAGGCTGGCCACATGCGGCAACGCGCGCAGGATGCGGGTATCGAACACCCGCGGGTCGTAACCGTAGATACGGATGGTCAGCGCCGTGCCGCAGGTGGCGGCCAGGGCGTCGAGGTCGGCCAGCAGCGGCTCCGGCTCGCCCAGGGTATTGAACTGCACCAGCACCTGCTTGCCATCGGCGATGGCGGCGCGGATCGCCGTGGCGTCGATGTGCTCGGGGTTCTGGATGCACTGCGGTCGTGTTGCTTGCGTCATCGTCACAGTCCTATGGGGTAGCTTACCTGCCTGGGGGGCGGACAGCCTTCCGGCCCCGGGAAGGTCTGCTTGCCCGTGTCGTCGTAGCGCTTGCCGCACGCGACGAGCACGCGCTGGCGGAAGGTATAGATGCTGGCCACCTTGCCGTTCGGGTGGTAGCAGATATTGTCGCCATCGCGGTCGGCTGAAGCGTAGCTGATCATCGACTCGCCATTCACCGTGCGCGTGCTGTGGCCGCGGCGCGGTTCCGTGCATTTGAGCTGGCCGCTTTCGTAATATGCGTTGACGACGGAGGTATCGGCCGCGCGGTCAACCAGCAGTTCGTCCTTGCGCTTGCCGTTCGGGTAGTTCGAATAGCCTTCCTGGCGCTGGCCGTACTGGAAGGCGTAGTAATACTGCGGCTTGCCGTCCGGGTAGTACATGTGATGGTATTCGCACACGTCGTCGCGCGTGCTGCCGTACTCTTTGAACGTGCAGCGGTGGATGTCGTTGAGCAGCTGGCCGTCTTCGTAATATTCGCGCAGGTGCGTGAGCAGGCGGCCCTGGTCGATGACGGCCAGGCGCTCCGGCTTGCCGTTCGGGTAGTAGCGCGCGTCCAGGCCCTGTTTCTTGCCGTTGTCCCACAGCGTATCGAGGCGCAGGATCTTGCCGCTGTCGTCGAACGCCTGCTCGCGTCCGTCGAGCTGGCCGTTGCGGAACGTGGCCGTGTAGACGACGTACTCCTTGCCGGCCGGGCCAAGGTAGCGCGTGCGCGCGCCATCGAGCACGCCGGCCTGGTAATGGTCGCGCAGACGCAGCGCGCCGCCGGCGTCCGTGTCCAGCGCCTCGCCCTGTTTCTTGCCTTTCACAAAAGTGACGCTTTGCGTGGCCTTGTCCTTGAGCTTGAGTTTCCATGGCCCGTCGCGCAAGCCGTCGATGAAGCTGCCGTCGCCGTCTTCCGTGATCCACGGCCCGTGGCGCGCGCCGTTGACGTAGTTGCCATGCGTTTGCAGCTTGCCGGCCATGCGGCGTTCGTGCGGGCCATTCAGCTGGCCGCCCGCGTAGGTATCGAAACCCGTCACTTCGTCTTCGTCGGCATAGTTGACGACTGTCCAGCGGCCTTCGCGCTTGCCGGCCCGGTACATGCCGCTCTCGCTTTGCTTGGGGTAGTCGAAGTGCCACAGGCCTTCTCGCAGGCCGTTGACGAAATGGCCTTTCTCGCTGCCTTCGTGCATGCCTTCACGCACCCACAGGCCCTGGCGCTTGCCTTTCACGTACTGGCCGCGCTCGACGACCGTGCCGTCGTCCCAGGCCAGGCTGTAGATGACGGACGGGCCGTCCTCGCTGCCCGTGAATTGCCGCGGCGCCGTTTCCCACGTCACTTGCCACAGGCGGTAGTTGGGCAGGATGCCGGCGCCCGCGTCGCTGTACAGCGTGTAGCTGGCCGTCAGGAAGCGCTCGCCCTTTTTCTCGAAGGTTTTCTTGTAGGTGATGGCGTCCTTGGCGCCTGCCGCCACGGGCGTGCCGTCGTCGCTGTAATAGCCGACCACCGTGCCTTGCGTATGGTCGATGGCGTCGAAGTCCGCATTGCCGCTCTTGCCCCGGGCGACGCTGTAGTCCATCGGCGCCAGCCTGGCCAGCGCCGCCTTGACCTGGCCCGCGTTGGGACTGGTGCCTTGCGCCACGATGCGGTTCAGCGCCGGCTGCAAGCCGTCCAGGCGCCGGTACTTGCCGGAACTGCGGTCGTAGCGGTAGGCGCGCAAGCCGTTCTTGCCGTCCTGGCGGAACAGCACCAGCATGGTTTGCACGCTGCTGTCCGATTCCTTGTCCAGCGAGGCGTAGAAGACGGAGCGGATGGCGGCGTTGCCGAACCGGTCGAGCGGCAGGGTTTTCGCGCTGGCGCCCGTGCATTCGCAATAATAGCCGTTGACGCCATCCTTTTCCTTGAGGAAGGCGATGTCCAGGCCGCTATCCTGCGAGGCGGCAATGGCGGGATGGGCGAGGGTCTTGCCTTCGTAAAAAGGCGCGCCGTGGGCCAGCGCAGAACAGAGGAGCAAAGGCAGAAGCAGACGTTTCATCGTGAGGCTGGCGCCGGGGCGCCGCAATGGAAAGGCCACGATTCTGCCTGCGTTCTTCCTTGTGGGCAAATGCGCGCGCGTATCGTGTGCGCTGCGCGCCCTGGCCGTCAGTGCTGGTGCGCGGCGCAGAACTCCAGCAGCATCCGCTCGCCTTGCGGCCAGGGGCCGTAGCCGGCGTCGCCGTTGATATGGCCGGCGTCGCCGATCAGGGTGAAATCGCTGCCCCAGGCGCTGGCAAAGGCTTGCGCGCGCGCGACGCTGACATAAGGATCGTCGCCGCTGGCGAGCACCAGGCTGGGAAACGGCAAGGCTTGCAGCGGCATGGGGGCGAAGCCCGTCGTGCCTTGCGGGTAAGAGGGCGCTTCCACGTCGCTGGGCGCGACCAGAAAGGCGCCGGCAATCCGGTGCGGCGAGCCGCTGGCAGCCCAGTGGGCGACCAGCGCGCAGGCCAGGCTGTGCGCCGCCAGCACGGGCGGGCGGGGACAGGCAGCGATGGCGCGATCGAGCTCCGTCACCCATTCGTCCCTGTCCGGCGCCTGCCATTCGCGGTGCGGCGCGCGCGACCAGTCCGGGTGGCGCGCCTCCCAGTGGGTTTGCCAGTGCTGCGGCCCGGAATTCCACAGGCCGGCCAGGGTCAGGACGAGAGGCGACATCATTTCTCCTATTAGCATGCCTGACAAAATCGTAGCGAGCGGCAGTGCGTTGTAGCCGGGATGCGCAGCGGTGCGCATGCACAGCGAGCATTGCCGGCCGCAAGGCGCGCCGCGCGGCAGATTTGGTCTGGCAGTTTTATAACTCAGTGCGAAGGGCGAACAGTTCCGGGAACAATACCACGTCGAGCATCTTGCGCAGGTAGCTGACGCCGGCCGTGCCGCCCGTGCCCGTCTTGAAGCCGATGATGCGCTCGACCGTCGTCACGTGGCGGAAGCGCCAGAAGCGGAAGGCCGTCTCCAGGTCGACCAGCTTTTCGGCCAGTTCGTACAGCGCCCAGTGTTTCGACGGGTCGCGGTAGACTTCCAGCCACGCCGCCTTCACGGACGCGTCGGCGCTGGTCGGCAGGGTCCAGTCGGCATCCAGGCGTTCGGGGGCGATATGCAGGCCGCTGCGCGCCAGCAGCTTGATCGATTCATCGTAGACGGATGGCGTGCGCAGGGCAGAGTCGAGCACTTTGTAGGTGTCGGGCGCCGTCGTGTGCACGTTCAGCAGGGCCGCGTTCTTGTTCCCCAAAATGAATTCGATTTCGCGGTACTGGTAGGACTGGAAACCGGACGAGGCGCCCAGGTAGGGGCGGATGGCCGTGTACTCGGGCGGCGTCATGGTCGCCAGCACGTCCCACGCGTGCACCAGCTGGTCCATGATGCGCGCCACGCGGGCCAGCATCTTGAAGGCGGGCGCCAGCTCGCCGTTTTGCAGGTTGGCGCGCACGGCGTGCATCTCGTGCAGCATCAGCTTCATCCACAATTCGCTGGTCTGGTGCTGCACGATGAACAGCATCTCGTTGTGGTTGGGCGACAGCGGATGCTGGGCCGTCAGGATGCGGTCCAGCGCCAGGTAGTTGCCGTAGCTCATGGACTCGCTGAAATCCATCTGTGCGCCATGCCACTGCGCGTCCTGGCCGCCGGCATGCATGGGGCAGCCGCTGGTATTGTCCTTGTTCATATTCTTCTCGTCGCTCATGGGATGGTTCAGGTGACCGCGTCGCGCTTGGCGGCGATGTCGTACGCTTGCGTGTCGAGGATGTCGCGCAGGATCTCGACGGCATCCCAGACGTCGGCAAAGCTCGTGTACAGGGGGGTGAAGCCGAAGCGCATGATGGCCGGCTCGCGGTAGTCGCCAATGACGCCGCGCGCGATCAGCGCCTGCATCACGGCGTAGCCGTGCGGATGCGTGAAGCTGACCTGGCTGCCGCGCCGCGCATGTTCGCGCGGCGTGACGAGCCCCAGCGGGTGGCTGGCGCAGCGCTGTTCCACGAGGGCGATGAACAGGTCCGTCAGGGCCAGCGACTTGCGGCGGACGGCCTCCATGCTGGTTTGCGCGAAGATCTCCAGGCCGCATTCGACGAGGGCCAGCGAAACGATGGGCTGCGTGCCGCACAGGGCGCGTTTGATGCCGTCGGCCGGCGCGAAGGAAGGATCCATGGCGAACGGCGTGGCGTGGCCCCACCAGCCGGACAGGGGCTGGCGGAAGCGGGCCTGGTGCTTTTCCGGCACCCAGATGAAGGCGGGCGAGCCGGGGCCGCCGTTCAGGTATTTATAGGTGCAGCCGACCGCCAGGTCGGCGCCGGCGCCATTCAGGTCCAGCGGCACGGCGCCGGCCGAGTGGGCCAGGTCCCACAGCGCCAGCGCGCCTTGCGCGTGGCAATGGCTGCTGACAAGGGCCATGTCGTGCTGGTAGCCGGTGCGGTAATTGACGTGCGTGAGCATGGCGACGGCGCACTCGGCATCGATGGCCTGCGCCAGTTCCTCGGGGCTGTCGACGAGGCGCAGCTGGTAGCCGCGGTCCAGCCAGGCGGCCAGGCCTTGCGCCATGTACAGGTCGGTAGGGAAGTTGCTGCGTTCGCTGACGATGACGCGCCGCGCCGCGCGCGCCGGATCGGATGCCTGCATCTGCAGGGCGGCGGCCAGGGCCTTGAACAGGTTGACGGAAGTGGTGTCGGTGATGACCACTTCGCCCGTTTGCGCGCCGAGCAGCGGGGCCAGGCGGTCGCCGAGGCGCTTGGGCAAGTCGAACCAGCCGGCCGTATTCCAGCTGCGGATCAGGTCCGTGCCCCACTCGGCCGTGATGACTTGCTGGGCGCGGGCCAGGGCCGCCTTCGGCCGCGCGCCGAGCGAGTTGCCGTCGAGATAAATCACGCCGGCGGGCAGGTCGAACTGCAGGCGCAGGGGCGCCAGAGGGTCATCGAGGTCGCGCGCAGTGCAGTCTTGTCGAGAAGTCATGGTGGCTTTCATATTGATACTTATCTGGATGGCATGATATTGCTTGAGGCTTAAAGTATCACGCGAGAGCAGCAGTGTAGCAAATCCCGGCAGGAAAGCGCGATTGCCGGCGGTGGCGGGCCACGGAAAAATGCGGGCTTGCGGGGCGTCAACGAAAAAAATCACGCTTTTTAAAAATATTTTCAAAAAACCCTAAAGTTCCTCCAGACGCCGCCGTCAATGAATACATGACACGCGGAAATCCGTCGAACAAGAACCGCAGGTTTTTTAAATATTTTTTAAAAAAGGCCTAAAGTTCCCGTCGGAGCTGCCGTTACATAGGTAGATGGGCTTGATTCAGGTCAAGCTGTTGTAAAAAAGTGATATTTATTGCAGGTCAAAAGTCAGCTGATTCTGACCCCTTGCATACTTCCGGAATCCGCGCCGTTGCTGGCGTGCGAACCCCATTGAGCGGTGTTTGTCAGACAAACACCTACGCTCCTGCCCGCCATTCCCCGACCAAAAATACAGCGCTACGCCTCTGTTGCGTTTGATGTTGCTCCTGCAGAATGTATCTCACTGGCAACAAACAACGCCAGCTGAATTCAACGGATTGAGGAGATGGAAATGACTGCTAACGATATGATGGCTGAGATTCGCGACGCTAACCTGAGCTACCTGATGCTGGCTCAGCAAATGATTCGTGCGGACAAGGTAACGGCCATCTTCCGTCTCGGCATTGCCGCTGAAATCGCCGAATTGATCGAAGGCATGAGCAATGCGCAAATCCTGAAGCTGGCTGGCGGCAACATGATGCTGGCCCGTTTTCGCTTCGACGACAGCGCCATCCTTGGCATGTTGACGAACTACAATAAAGACCGCTCGCTGGCCCAGTCGCACGCTGCCATCCTGATGGCAGGCCAGGGCGTCGAAGAAATCGCATAAGGTTCCCGGCAAAGCGCCCATGGCGGCGTTGCCTTGCCTCGCAGTACATTCTTACCGTTTTCGGCAACGCGGCTTGCCCTGAATATTTTTGCCGGCAACCTTCAGTCAGCATCAGTCACATCCGGAGTAGTCAGCATGGCCAAGAAAAGTGTCGTATCGGAAGCGCAGGAAATCCAGCTGGCCATCGAATTGATACAGCTTGGCGCCCGTTTGCAATTGCTGGAGACCGAAGTCTCGCTGTCGCGCGAACGCCTGTTGAACCTGTACAAGGAATTGAAGGGCGTCTCGCCGCCGAAGGGCATGCTGCCGTTTTCCACCGACTGGTTCATTACCTGGCAACCGAATATCCATTCCTCGCTGTTCATCAATATCCACAAATTCCTCGTCGACCACGCCGGCGCCACCGGCATCGAGGCGGTGATGAAGGCCTACAAGCTGTATCTGGAGCAGATGCCGCCCGAAGCGGGCGAAGAGCCGCTGCTGTCGCTGACCCGCGCCTGGACCCTGGTGCGCTTTTTCAGCAGCAAGATGCTGGACATGGCGCCTTGCGGCAAGTGCGGCGGCAAGTTTGTCGTCAATTGCCTCGACCTGAACGCCGATTATGTCTGCGGCCTGTGCCACATGCCTTCGCGTGCCGGCAAGACCAAGAAGGCGCGCGACGAGGCGGCCGCGGCAGCGCCGTCCGGCCTGGCTGCCTGATACCATCCTCCCCAATATATATACAGTGAATGCCGGAGCCGGTCGCCAGACCGGACTCCGGCTTTTTCATGGCGCTTTCGCCGTACACTGGCGCTTTCCCTTTCGAGCTTGCCCACATGCTGCAACAAATCCTGCGCGCGCCCGCGCTCAAGGCCATCCTGATCCAGGTACTGGCCTTTCCCCTGATGCTGTTGCTGGTGTATGCCCTGGCGCGCCTCGGTGTCGCCATGTCGCTGCTGGCCGTGGCCGGCGTGCAGGGCATGCTGGCGGCGATCATCACCTGGCGCGCGGGCCTGGCGCGCTGGTGGTGCGCCATCGGCCTGCTGTTCGCGCCGGCCCTGCTGGGCGCCAGCCTGCTGGACTTGCCGCCTGCCGTCTTCCTGGTCGCCTTTGTTTTCCTGTTGAGCCTGTATTGGTCCACGTTTCGCACGCAAGTGCCGTTCTATCCGTCGGGGCCGAAAGTATGGCAAGCCGTGGCGCAGCTGATCGCCGAACGGCCCGGCGTGCGCCTGGTCGACATCGGCAGCGGACTCGGCGGCCTGGTGCTGGACCTGGCGCGGCGCCGTCCCGACGGGCATTTTGCCGGCATCGAACTGGCACCGCTGCCGTGGCTGGTGAGCCGGCTGCGCGCGCGCGCCGGCGGCAGCCGCGCGCGCTTCCTGCGCGGCGATTACGCGGCGCTCGATTTCAGTGCCTACGACGTGGTGTTTGCCTACCTGTCGCCGGCCGTCATGTCGGCCCTGTGGCTCAAGGCTGAAAAAGAAATGTTGCCCGGAAGCATGCTTCTTAGTTACGAATTCAAGATTGCGGCACGTGAACCCGATAAGACCATTGCCGCCACAGAGAGTGGCCCCTTGCTCTACATATGGTGCTTTTAAGCAATTGTCTGCGTTATTTGCTTGCCCGGAGGACAATCTCACGTTATTGTAGTTCCACACGGCATTTTGTTGGATTTGGGTTGAAAAGCGGGGCATTTCAATCTACCTTTGGTTACATTTTTTGCCGCTGTTCCCCGCCCGTGGCACAGCCTCCGGCTGCAGGGAACTGGTTTGAGCATGCCGGGCGCGTCAGCCCGGCCCTATTTGGGAGTCAGGGCACTTGTTAGTCATAATCGGATACATCGTCGTCTGCGCCTCGGTTTTTGGCGGTTTCGCGCTGGCGGGCGGCCATCTGGCGGCGTTGTTCCAGCCGGTGGAGCTGCTGATGATCGGCGGCGCCGCCCTGGGCGCCTTCCTTGTTGGTAACAATAACAAGGCCATCAAGGCCACCCTGGCGGCCTTGCCGACCCTGTTCAAGGGGTCGCGCTATACCAAAGAGCTGTACATGGAGCTGATGTCGCTGCTGTTCGAAGTGCTCAGCAAGGTGCGCAAGGAAGGCTTGATGTCGATCGAAGGCGATATCGACAGCCCGCAGGAAAGCCCGCTGTTTTCCAAGTATCCGGCCGTGCTGGCCGACCACCATATCGTCGAGTTCATGACCGATTACCTGCGCCTGATGGTATCTGGCAACATGGACGCGTTCCAGATCGAAAACCTGATGGATAACGAGATCGAGACGCACCATCACGAAGGCGCGGTGCCGGCCCACGTGATCGCCAAGGTGGGCGACGGCTTGCCCGCTTTCGGTATCGTCGCCGCCGTCATGGGCGTGGTGCACACGATGGAATCGGTGGGCATCCCGCCGGCCGAGCTGGGCATGCTGATCGCGCACGCGCTGGTCGGCACCTTCCTCGGCATCTTGCTGGCCTACGGCTTCGTCGGTCCGCTGGCCAGCCTGCTCGAGCAGAAGCTGGAAGAGTCGAGCAAGATGTTCCAGTGCGTGAAAGTGACCCTGCTGGCCAGCCTGAACGGCTATGCGCCGGCGCTGGCCGTGGAATTCGGCCGCAAGGTGCTGTTCTCGACCGAGCGTCCGACGTTCAACGAGCTGGAAGAGCACATCAAGAAATCGAAAACGAAGTAAGCAGTGAAGACACGCACAGATACCATGAGTCAATTGCAGTGCAGGGAAGGGGAACGCCATGGCCGATGAAGGCATGCGCCCGATTATCGTCAAGCGCATCAAGAAGACGGCTGGCGGACACCATGGCGGGGCGTGGAAAATCGCCTACGCCGACTTCGTCACGGCCATGATGGCCTTCTTCTTGCTGATGTGGCTGCTTGGCTCGACGTCGAAGGGCGACTTGAACGGCATCTCCGAATTCTTCAAGACGCCGCTGAAGGTGGCGATGGCGGGCGGTTCCGGCAGCGGCGAGAGCAACTCCGTGATCCAGGGCGGCGGGCAGGACCTGTCGCGCCAGGATGGCCAGGTGCGCAAGGCGCAGGAAGAGCAGCAGCGCAAGTCGTTCGACCTCAATTCGGCCAAGGCCGCGCTCGAACGCGAGGAGGGCCGGCGCCTGCAGGCGCTGAAGGCGCGCATCGAAGCGACCATCGACGCCAATCCCCTGCTGAAAAAATACAAGAATCAGTTGCTGCTCGATATCACGAGCGAAGGCTTGCGCATCCAGATCGTCGACGAGCAGAATCGTCCGATGTTCGCCCTGGCCAATGCCAACTTGCAACCGTACACCAAGGAAATCCTGCATGCGATCGGCTTCGTGCTCAATGAAGTGCCGAACCGCATCGGCCTGTCCGGCCATACGGATTCGACGCCCTACATGAGCGATGCCGGCTACAGCAACTGGGAACTGTCGGCCGACCGCGCGAATGCGTCGCGGCGCGAACTGGTGATCGGCGGCATGAATGAAGACAAGGTCCTGCGCGTCGTGGGACTCGGTTCGGCTGCCCACCTGGACAAGCTCGACCCGTTCAACCCGATCAACCGGCGCATCAGCATCATCGTCATGAACAAGCGCACGGAAGAGAACGTCCTGCGCGATGGCTCGGCGATGGAGTTGCCGGTGACCGATGCCGCCAGCGCCGCAGTCGCCTCGGGGCTGGTGGCCGGTTCGCCGCCCCCCGCGGCGCCCGTCCCCAGCCCGGCAGCGGCGAAAAAATAACACGCAAGGCCGTCAACGCGTGGTGTATTGAAACAATGAGACCTTTATGACAAGAAAGAAAATACTTGGCTCGCATGTAAAGCGCCTGCTGTCTGGCGTGTCGGACCATGGCCGCAAGCACTTGACGGAGGTGGAAACCGACCTGGTGCAGACCGGCATCTTGCTGGAAGAGGCGATCGAGAAGCTGTCCTTCAATTTCATGGCCATCCACGCGGCCGTCGCGGCGCAGCAGGACACCATCGCCATGCTGCTCGAAGGCGGCGTGCCGCCGGAGGAGCAGCGTACAAGGCTGCTGGCGCTGCAGGACGAGGTGGGCGGCTATGTCAACGCCGCCATCACCAGCCTGCAATTCCAGGACATGACCAGCCAGCTGATCGAGCGCACCCTGAAACGGGTGACGGGCTTGCGCGAGTTCCTCGGGACGTTGGGCTCGCATGGCGCCGAGATGTTGCCAGAGAGCGATAACGAAGAAATTGTCGCCCTGCTGGGGCGGGTCAGCATGGCGCTGGCGATTCAAAGCCTGGAGTTGCGCAGCGTGCTGCGCAAGGCTGTCAGTCAGCAGCATTTGGAAAGTGGCGACATCGAGCTGTTCTAGCATGCCAGTGCGGAACGCTTGCGGTTGCATGGATTGATTAATCAAATACTCGGGCAGGATGCCCGGAATAAGTGGGAGCAAAGATGGCCAAAACGATACTTGCAGTGGACGATTCCAGCTCATTGCGCCAGATGGTGGCGTTCAGCCTGAAAGCCGCCGGTTACCAAGTGGTGGAGGCCGTCGACGGCCAGGATGGACTGGAAAAAGCCAAGCTGCAAACCGTGGACCTGGTGCTGACGGACCAGAACATGCCGCGCATGGACGGCCTGGAGCTGATCAAGCTGCTGCGTGAACTGCCGACCTACCAGAAGGTACCCATCCTGATGCTGACGACGGAGTCGTCGGACGAAATGAAGTCGAAGGGACGTGCCGCCGGCGCCAATGGCTGGCTGGTCAAGCCGTTCGATCCGCAACGCCTGATCGAGGTGGTCAAGAAGGTGATCGGCTGATGCCAGCCGCGCAGCGCAACGATGCAATTGACGGAGTCACCATATGACCATCGATATTAGCCAGTTTTTCCAGGTCTTTTTCGATGAGGCCGAGGAACTGCTGGCTGAAAAGGAACGGCTGCTGCTGGCCGTCGATATTGCGGCGCCCGACGCCGAAGACCTGAATGCGATTTTCCGCACTGCCCATTCGATCAAGGGCGGCGCCTCGACGTTCGGCCTGAGCGACATGAGCGAGGTGACGCACATCCTCGAGTCGCTGCTCGACCGCATCCGCCAGGGCCAGATGGCCCTGACGGCGGAACACGTCGACGCCTTTTTGGCCGCCAAGGACATCCTCAAGATGCAGCTCGACGGCCATCGCCTGGGCAGCGCCGTCGACCAGGACGCCGTGGCCAATGTGCGCATGATGCTGCAGTCGTTCTCGCAGGACGTGCCGGTGGCCGCGCTCACACCCGTGGCGCCAGCCTTCCACACGGCGGAAAAGGAAGCCGTCAGCCATGCCGGCGGCCAGCGCATCCGCCTGGAACTGCCGGCCATGGAGCAGCGCGAAGTCGATGCGCTGGCGGCCGAACTGGGCTTGCTGGGCGACGTGGCGGTGTCGGCGCTGCCCGACGCGCGCAGCGTGCTGGAAGTGACGACGCATGAAAGCCTGGACGATATCCTGGCCATCTGCTCGTTCGTGCTCAATCCGGACGACATGGTGATCACGCAGGCGCCGCCGTTGGCGCCAGGCGAAGCCGATGCGGCCCGCGCGGCGCAGGAAAAGGCGCAGGGCTATGGCTTCTTCGACCCCTTGCCCGGCGTTCCCGCCGCGCAGGCGGCAGCAGATCCAGGCTACGGCTTCTTCCAACCGATCGAGGAAATCCGCGCCGCCGCGCAGGGCGAGTCCAGCGACGCCCAGCGCGGCTATGGCTTCTTCCAGCCGCTCGAACAGATCCGCGCCGATGCCGCCAAGGCCGGTGCCGCCACTGCCGGCGCGGCCATCGTGCAAGCCGTGGCCAGCCTCGTGGCCGAAGTGGAGCAGGACAAGAAGCCGTCGAAGAAAGAGGGCGACAAGGCGGGCGCCGAATCGTCGTCGATCCGCGTCTCGATTGAAAAGGTCGACCAGCTGATCAACCTGGTGGGCGAACTGGTGATCACGCAGGCGATGATCGAGCAGCGCGCCGGCGCGCTGGACCCGATGCTGCATGAAAAACTGCTCGACAGCGTCAGCCACCTGACGCGCAACACGCGCGACCTGCAGGAAGCGGTGATGTCGATCCGCATGATGCCGATGGATTTCGTCTTCTCGCGCTTCCCGCGCATGGTGCGCGACCTGGCGACGAAACTGGGCAAGAAGGTCGACTTCATCACGAATGGAGCGGCGACGGAACTGGACAAGGGCCTCATCGAGCGCATCGTCGATCCGCTCACGCACCTGGTGCGCAACAGCATCGACCATGGCGTGGAAATGCCGGCCGCCCGCGTGGCCGCCGGCAAGACCGAGGCGGGCCGCTTGTTCCTCTCGGCCAGCCACCAGGGCGGCAACATCATCATCGAAGTATCCGATGACGGCGCCGGCCTGAATCGCGAACGCATCCTGGCCAAGGCGCAGCAGCAGGGGCTGGACGTGTCCGAGAGCATGAGCGACGCCGAGGTGTGGCAGCTGATTTTCGCGCCCGGCTTTTCCACCGCCGAAGCGGTCACCGACGTGTCGGGCCGCGGCGTGGGCATGGACGTCGTCAAGCGCAATATCAGCGCCATGGGCGGCGTCGTCGACATCCGCTCGGCGAAGGGCTTCGGCACGACGATTTCCATCTCGCTGCCGCTGACCCTGGCCATCCTGGACGGCATGTCGATCCGCGTCGGCGACGAAGTGTATATTTTACCGCTGGGCTTTGTCATCGAATCGCTGCAGCCGGCCGTTGAAGACATCAAGGACATCGCTGGCCGCGGCCAGGTGGTGAAGGTGCGCGGCGAATACCTGCCACTGATCCCGCTGTACCAGATGTTCGACATCGCGCCGCGCTTCACCAGTCCATCGGAAGGCATCTGCGTGATCCTCGAGACGGAAGGGCGCAAGGCGGCGCTGTTTGTCGATGACCTGGTCGGACAGCAGCAGGTCGTGGTGAAGAACCTCGAATCGAATTACCGCAAGGTGGTGGGCATTTCCGGCGCCACCATCCTGGGCGATGGCGGCGTGTCGCTGATTCTCGACGTCGCCGCCCTGATCCGTTCCTCTCGTCAGCTGGCTGACGAGTCCATTTTTTCGTAACACCGATAGATAAAAGATAGGAAACCACCATGTCAGATACTCAACAAACATCCGGAAGCAAACCGGGCGACGGCAAGGACATCGCCGGCCGTGAATTCCTGGCCTTCACCCTGGGCTCCGAAGAGTACGGCATCGATATCCTGAAGGTCCAGGAGATCCGCGGCTACGAAGCGGTGACTCGCATCGCCAACGCGCCGGAGTTCATCAAGGGCGTGATCAACCTGCGCGGCATCATCATTCCCGTGGTGGACATGCGCATCAAGTTCAACCTGGGCACGCCCGTGTACGACCAGTTCACGGTGGTGATCATCCTGAACATCGGCGGCCGCATCGTCGGCATGGTGGTCGACAGCGTTTCCGACGTCACCACGCTGACGCCGGAGCAGGTGAAGCCGGCGCCGGAAATGGGCACGGCCTTCTCGACCGATTACATGATCGGCCTGGGCACCATCGACGAGCGCATGCTGATCCTGGTCGATATCGACAAGCTGATGTCGAGCAGCGAGATGGGCCTGATCGACAAGCTGGCGGCGTAAGCGGCAGCAAGGCGGCGCCCGGTGCGCCGCCGTTTGACCACGCAAAGAATCACTACAGATATGCATGTACCGGCGCGGGAAAGCAATCCTCGGGAAATTATTGTGAATTTATGACGAACAGAACCGGATGCCGTGCAAGGCGCCTGCAGCGACGCAGTGCGCGCACTGCTAGCTGCGGGCAACACCGCACGGCGCCGGTTACGGAAGTCAGAAGTCAGAATAATTTATTGGGGGGTGCTTACTTGAGGCGCGCCGGCAGGCTGCAAGGTCCGTCAGAGACCCGGCCATAACACGGTACCGCACGGTTGAGCGGGCGCCGTTCACATAAATATTGGAGACTGTAATGAGTTTGCGCGATTTTAAGATAGGTACGCGGCTGGGCATCGGTTTTGGCAGCATCCTCGCCATCCTCGTGGTGGTAGTGGTGGCCGCCAATGCCCTGAACTACCGCAACAAGGCCGAGCTGTTGTCCGGCCTGGCGCTGGCCGGCGAGAAAAATACACAGGCATCGCTGATGAAAAGCGCGATGCTGGAAACGGGTATTGCCATGCGCAATATCGGCTTGCAGGGCGATGTCGGCCTGATGCAGGCGGAAGAAGGCAAGGTGCGCGAGCACCGCAAGCTGTATGACGGCGCGCGCGACAAGCTGGCCAGCCTGGGACTGTCCGACAGCGAGAAGGCGCTGCTGGCCAATATCGCCAAGGCCGACGGCGAAGTCGATGCCGCCTTCAAGGAGGCGATGGGGCAAGTGCTGGCGTTTAACAGCGAGGGCGCGGCGAAGGTGATTGCCACGCGCATCGACCCGCTGAACAAGAAGACGCTGGCCGATATCAACAAGCTGCTCGACTTGCAGCATGTGGCGCAGCAAAGCTTCATGGATGGTTCGCTGGCGGCCGATGCGCGCCTGATGACGGTGCTGCTGATCCTCGGCGGCGCGGCCGTGGCGATCGGCGCCTGGTGCGCCGTGTTCATCACGCGTTCGATCACGGTGCCGCTGTCGGGCGCCCTGGCCGTGGCGCAGAAAGTGGCGGCGGGCGAGCTGACGTCGCACGTGGTGGTCGAGGGCAAGGATGAAACGAGCGCGCTGCAGCAGGCGCTGAAGGACATGAACGAGAGCCTGGTGAAGACCGTCAGCGACGTGCGCAACGGCACGGACACGATCACCGTGGCCTCGCGCGAAATCGCCAGCGGCAATGCCGACCTGTCGGCGCGCACGGAAACGCAGGCCAGCTCGCTGGAAGAGACGGCGTCGTCGATGGAAGAACTGACGTCGACCGTGAAGCAGAACGCGGACAATGCGCGCCAGGCCAACCAGTTGGCCGTGTCGGCATCGTCGGTGGCGGAGCAGGGCGGCAGCGTGGTGGCGCAGGTGGTCGACACCATGGGTTCGATCAAGGACAGTTCGCGCAAGATCGTCGACATCATCGGCGTCATCGACGGCATCGCGTTCCAGACGAACATCCTGGCGTTGAATGCCGCGGTGGAGGCGGCGCGCGCGGGCGAGCAGGGCCGCGGCTTTGCGGTGGTGGCGTCCGAAGTGCGTAATCTGGCCCAACGATCCGCCGGCGCAGCGAAAGAGATCAAGGGCCTGATCGGCGACTCGGTCGACAAGGTCGATGCGGGCAGCCGCCTGGTGGACGAGGCGGGGCAGACCATGGGCCTGATCGTCACGTCGATCCGGCAGGTGGCCGACATCATGGGCGAAATCACGGCGGCGACGCAGGAACAGAGCCATGGCATCGAAGAAGTCAACCAGGCCATCGCGCAGATGGACCAGATGACGCAGCAAAATGCGGCGCTGGTCGAGGAAGCGGCGGCGGCGGCCGAAAGCATGCAGGATCAGGCGCAGAAACTGGCCGACGCCGTCAGCATCTTCAAGCTCGATGGCGACGGCATGGCGCCACAGGCACCGCTTGCGGCGCCTGCATCCGTCAAGGCGGCCGTGGCGCGCCCGGCCCTGAAGGTGGCGGCGACGAGTACACGGCGGTTGGCAAAGGCGGCGCAAGCCGTTGCGCCGGCGCCGGCGAAAAAGCTGGCGGCAGCCGGCGGCGATGACTGGGAAGAGTTCTGACGCCAACCCGGTCCCGCTAGGTAGCATTGCAAAGGCATTGTTCAGAGTAGTCATAGAGAGGTAAAAACAAATGCCGCAAACTAAAACGGATTCGGTCAAGGAGTTTGACTTCACCGGCAAGGACTTCGAGCGGGTTCGGGCCATGATTTACAAGCGGGCCGGCATCGCGCTGGCCGACAGCAAGCAGGAAATGGTCTACAGCCGCCTGGCGCGGCGCCTGCGCGCGACCGGCATTTCCTCGTTCGTCCGCTACCTGGATGACCTGGAAGCGGGCCGCATGGGCGACGAGTGGGAAGCGTTCACGAATGCGCTGACGACGAACCTGACGTCATTCTTCCGCGAGGCGCATCACTTCCCGCTGCTGGCCGAGCATGTGAAGAAACTGAGCGGGCCGATCACCATCTGGTGTTCGGCCAGTTCCACCGGCGAGGAGCCGTATTCGATCGCCATGACGGTGTGCGAGGCCTTCAATACGCTCACGCCGCCGGTCACCATCATCGCCACCGATATCGATACGAATGTGCTGGCCACGGCCGCCAACGGCGTCTACAACCTGGACCGGCTCGACAAGATGCCGGCCGACCGCGCGCGGCGCTTCTTCTTGCGCGGCAAGGGCGATCGCGAGGGGCAGGTCAGGGTGCGCCCGGAGTTGCGCCAGATGATCACGTTCAAGCCGCTCAACCTGCTGGCTGACAGCTGGCCCCTGACGGGACAGTTCGACGTCATCTTCTGCCGTAATGTGATGATTTATTTTGACAAGGCGACGCAGCGCAAGATCCTGACGCGCTTTGTGCCGTTGATGAAGCCAGATGCCCTGCTGTTTGCCGGCCATTCGGAGAATTTTCTGTACGTGTCGGATTCATTGAAGCTGCGCGGTAAAACAGTTTATGAGCTCGACCAGCCACGGGGCAGCGTCCCCAAGGCATCGTTGCATCGTACATGAGAGTGAGATATGAGCCTGGAACCCAAAGAGCAATTTGCCACTAACGTCTATTACGACAGGACGTTCAATTGTGACGCCGCCAAGATCCTGCCTGGGGAGTATTATTTCACCAACAAGGACATGCTGATCGTCACCGTGCTCGGCTCCTGCGTCTCTGCCTGCATCCGCGACCGGGTCACGGGGCTGGGCGGCATGAACCATTTCATGCTGCCCGACGGCGGCAGCGATACCAACAGCCCGATCTCGGCCTCCATGCGGTATGGCACCTACGCCATGGAGATCCTGATCAATGACTTGCTGAAGGCGGGAGCACGGCGCGAGAACATGGAAGCGAAGGTGTTTGGCGGCGGCGCCGTGCTGCGCGGCTTCACGGCGATCAACGTCGGCGAGCGCAATGCGGCTTTCGTCATCAATTACCTGAAGGCGGAGAAGATGCGCGTGGTGGCGGAAGACCTCAACGACATCCACCCGCGCAAGGTGTACTTCTTCCCGCGCAGCGGCAAGGTGCTGGTGAAAAAGCTGATGCAGACGCATAACGACACACTGGTGCGCCGCGAGCTCGATTACGCCAGCCGCCTCAAGGTGGCGCCGGTCGGCGGCGAGATCGAACTGTTCTAAACGCCGGACCAAACCTGCTGCGCGTCGCGCTTTGCGGCTTGCGATGCGCACCGTGCCCCGGCACGGTTGCGCTTCTCGGCCACAGTTCGCAGCCGCTCGCGGCGGTTTTGTCAGGCGTTCTTACCGATTAAGAATAAGGGCCGCAAGGCCTGGAAGGATAACTATGAAGATCAAAGTTTTGATCGTGGATGATTCGGCGCTGATCCGCAGCGTGATGACGGAAATCGTCAACAGCCAGCCCGACATGGAAGTGGTGGGCGCGGCGCCCGATCCGCTGGTGGCGCGCGAGATGATCAAGCAGACCAATCCCGACGTGCTGACGCTGGATGTCGAGATGCCGAAGATGGATGGCCTGGACTTCCTGGAAAAGCTGATGCGCCTGCGTCCGATGCCGGTGTTGATGGTGTCGTCGCTGACCGAGCGCGGTTCGGAAATCACCATGCGCGCGCTGGAACTGGGCGCCGTCGATTTCGTCACCAAGCCGAAGATCTCGATCCAGAGCGGCATGCGTGAATACACGGACATGATCGCCGACAAGATCCGCGCGGCTTCCAAGGCGCGCATCCGCGCACGCACCTTGCCGTCGGCCAGCGACAAGACGGCGGCGCCGCTGCCAGCCTTGCGCAGCCCTTTGACGTCGAGCGAAAAGCTGATCATCGTGGGCGCCTCCACGGGCGGCACGGAAGCGATCCGCGAATTCCTCATGCAGATGCCGTCCGATTGCCCCGGCATCCTGATCACGCAGCACATGCCGGAAGGGTTTACGCGCTCGTTCGCGCGCCGCCTCGATTCGCTGTGCAAGATCTCGGTGCAGGAAGCTGCTGGCGGCGAGCGTATCCTGCCTGGCCACGCGTATATCGCGCCTGGCCATTCGCACCTGACCCTGACGCGCAGCGGCGCCAACTACATGACCAAGATCGACCAGGGCGAGCCGGTCAACCGCCATCGCCCGTCCGTCGACGTGCTGTTCCGTTCGGCCGCGCAATCGGCTGGCAAGAATGCCGTCGGCGTGATCCTCACCGGCATGGGCAAGGATGGCGCGCAGGGTATGCTGGAGATGAAGACGGCGGGAGCGTATAATTTTGCCCAGGATGAAGCCAGTTGCGTCGTCTTCGGCATGCCGCGCGAGGCGATCGCCATCGGCGCCACGCATGAGGTTGGCGCTTTGACGGCGCTGCCTGGCATGGTGCTGGGACATCTGGCTGCGCATGGCATGCGCGCTTTGCGCGTGTAAGCCACGTTTTATATGATCTGCGGCAAGTTTGTTCGCCTAAAAGCAACGAAAATGCTATCCTATAACTTGCTGCCGTAGTGTCGACCATAATGTCGGCATTCATGTCGATATTATTAACAAACCGCTACAGAAACAACGGAGTTATTCATGGCTGATCCAAAGATGAAATTTTTAGTCGTTGACGATTTTTCGACGATGCGCCGCATTGTCCGGAATCTGTTGAAGGAACTGGGTTATGCCAACGTCGACGAGGCGGAAGACGGCGTGATGGGCCTGGCCAAGCTGCGCGCGGAATCCTACGATTTCGTCGTCTCGGACTGGAACATGCCCAACATGGACGGCCTGACGATGCTGCAGCATATCCGCGCCGATCCGGCACTGGCCAAACTGCCCGTGCTGATGGTCACCGCCGAAGCGAAAAAGGAAAACATCATCGCCGCCGCCCAGGCTGGCGCCAGCGGTTATGTCGTCAAGCCGTTCACGGCCGCGACCCTCGATGAAAAGCTGAACAAGATTTTCGAGAAACTGGAAAAGGCTGGCGCTTAAGCACGCCAGCAGGCCTGGCCGGCAGCCTCGTCTTGCGAGGGCGCGCGGCCATGTGAAAAAACGCTGTCAGGTTGCCCTGGCAGCGTTTTTTTTCATCCCCGCTTTTGCGCCTCAGGCGGCGGGGATGGACAGCAGGTCGTCGATGCCGATGCGGCGGGCAAAGCTGATGCGCACCTGTTCGGCCACTGCCGATACTTCCTGCGCGCCGTCGCCGATAAAGTCGATCACCGTGCGGAACGGCCGCTGGCCGGCGGGCAGGCCCACGACGCGCACGATTTCCTCGGCCACGGCCAGCGGGTCGGCATCGTCCGGCGTCAGGGCCGACAGGCGCGCACCCACCTCGTCCATCAAGCCGTCATAGCGCGCGTACGCGGCGCTGGTTGCCTGGTCGGCCGGCTTGCCCGCATTCGGGAAGTGCGCCGTGCCGCGCGTAAAGGCGCCCGGCGTGACGATGGATGTCTCGATGCCAAAGCGCGTCAATTCATACGACATGGTGACGGCGATGGAATCCATGGCCGCCTTGGCGGCCGCATACGGACCCATGAACGGCGGAAAGCCGCCGCGCGTGGTGGTGCTGCTGATCCACAGCAGCAAGCCGCTGCCTTGCGCCCGCATGGCGGGCAGGGCGGCCTTGTTGACGCGCTGGGCGCCGATCACGTTGGTGTCGAAGACGTGCTGGATCTCTGCCGGCGCAAACGCTTCCATGGGGCCGGTGACGAGGCCGCCCGCATTGTGGACGACGACGTCCAGCCGGCCCTGTTCGGCCAGGATGGCGGCGATGGCGGCATCTGCCGACGCTTGCGACAGCACGTCCAGTTCCAGCGCGCGCAGGTCGGCGCCACGGGCCGTGGCGTAGTCGCGCAATTCCTGCACGCGCGGCCCATTGCGTCCCAGCGTGTCGCGCATGCTGGCATAGACCGTGTGGCCGGCGGCGGCCAGCGCGCGGGCGGAGAGGGCGCCGATGCCGGTCGAGGCGCCCGTAATCAGAATGACTTGTTGCATGATGGATTCCTTTGATTGATCGATTGAGCGATTGATTGAGTCTTCACGGCGCCTGGCAAGACCGTGGCGAGCGTCAGGGATTTGTGGCCGGGAAGCGCAACCGCAGCAAAGTACGGCGAGCATCGCAGGCCGCAAGGCGCGACGCGCAGCCGGTTTTGGCTGGCGCTATACGAGGCCGCCGTTGGCGCGCAGGGTCTGGCCATTGACCCAGCGGCCATCCGCTCCGGCCAGGAAGGCGACGGCGGCGGCGATGTCGTCCGGCGTGCCCAGGCGCTCGAGCGGGGCCATCTTGCTCATGCGCTCTATCGTTTCCTCCGTCTTGCCGTTCAAGAACAGGCCCGTGGCCGTGGGGCCGGGGGCGACGGCGTTGACGGTGATGTCCTTGCCGCGCAATTCCTTGGCGAAGATATTCGTCATCGTCTCGATGGCCGCCTTGCTGGCGGCATAGACGGAGTAGCCGGGCAGGGCCAGGCCGATCACGCTGGTGGAGAAATTGACGACGCTGCCGCCATGGCGCAAGCGGCTGGCCGCCTGGCGCATGGTGTTGAAGCTGCCCTTGACGTTGATGGCGAACAGGCTGTCGAAGGTGGCGTCGTCCGTGTCGGCCAGGGTGGGCAGCACGGGCGGCATGATGCCGGCGTTATTCACCAGCACGTCGACGCCGCCGAAGGCCGCTTCCGCCGCATCGAACAGCGCTTGCACCTCGCCCGCATCGGCCACGTTGGCCTTGACGGCGATGGCCGCGCCGCCGTCGGCCACGATGGTCGCCACCAGCTTGTCTGCTTCGACATTGCCGCTGGCGTAATTGACGACGACTTGCATGCCGTCGCGGGCCAGGCGGCGGGCGATGGCGGCGCCGATGCCGCGCGAGGCGCCGGTGACGATGGCGACCCTGGCTGGGGTGGATGCTGTATTCATGGTGGTTCTCCTGTCGTGGTGGAAAGGCCCGAAAGAGCGAGCCAGTGCAGCCATTGTGAGCTTTATTTATATGTGGATAAAGATGGTGAAAATGCTTTCAGTGTGCAATTCAGATTAATAATGATTGTTGAGCCATTTGGCATGATGCAGGCAGGAATACCCCCTTTATCCGCCTGGCGGGCCTGCCTATAGTGAGGCTTTTCCCATGGAGCCCAGCATGTCCCGACGCATGACCGTTGCACGATTCTCCCTTGTTGTCCTTGCCGCCGGCGCGCTGTTCCTGCCGCTGGCCCGCTACGCCTGGTCCGTCAATGCCGCCCAGGTGCCCCCCGCCATGCAAGCTTCCGTCACCTATCCGCACCTGTTGCGCAAGACGCCATTCTTCACGCAGTTGACCGCGGCGCAGCTGCGCACCGTCATTGCGCAGTCGCACGAGTGGGAAGTCCGGGCCGGCACCGTCATCGCCAGCAGCGGCGACGCCGATGGCGCCATCTGGATATTGCTCGACGGTGGCTGGCAGGTGGAGGCGGGCGGGAAAATCCATCCGGCGCTGCACGACGGGGCAGGCAAATGGTATGGCGGCGACGCCGTGAGAGGGACCGCCTTGGCGTCGCGGCTGGTGGCGAACCGGCACAGTTATGTGCTGTGCATCGCGGCGGCGGATTTTGCCCGCATGCGCGAGCAAGGCTACGATTTCGACGCGCATGTGCGCCAGGGCGAGCAGTATTACGGGCAGCTGTTGCGGCAGATCGACTAATGGTGATTAATTTCCAAAATGAATGAAATATTTCCAAAAGTTAACTTTACACGTCAAATAATTTGGCCCATGATCGCTGCAGTATTTCCCCTTTGTCCCCGACCCCGACAAGAAGGAGCGCAGCATGCGCCGAGCACCCGTATTATTTTTTGCCTTGAGCACGACCCTCTTGGCCGCCTGCGGCGTGAGCATTGAGCAAGCCGCCGTGGCGCCTGTCGCGCCAGTTGTTGCCGAGCTGCCATCCGATGCCCAGGAAGCGACCGTGCAGCCGGCTGCCGAGGGCGACGGCAGGCATGCCTACCTGCACCGCGTGGGTGGCCACGACTATGTCAGCCTGAATCAGAGTGGCCCGCAGGGCGGTTTGCCCATCCTGACGGGGGTGCGGCGCCATGTGCGCGCCATCCGCCTGCTGGCTGCCGATCCGGCGCAGGCGCGGGCCATGCTGCGCAGCCTGAAGCTGCCCGCGCATCAGCGCAAGCTATGGGGAGGGCAGGAAATCGTGCTCGATGCGGCCAGCTACGACATGCTGCAGGCGGCACGCGGCAGAGGCAAGTCGCTGTATGCCGAGTTGAGACTGGTGGGGCTGGAGAAGTAGGAAAGATTTGCAAACGGGGCCGATTGGCCCCGTTGTCGTGACAGTGGCGTTGAGGCAGCCGGTTAAATTTCCAGGTTGTCGATCAATCGCGTCTGCCCCAGCTTGGCGGCGGCCAGCACCACCAGCGGTTCGCCTGCGGCCAGTTCGGCGGCGTTTGGCGCCTGCAGGTTGGCGCGCTTGCGCACGGCGATGTAATCGGATTTCCAGCCGCGGCCATTCAACAGCTGCATGGCGGCCTGTTCCAGTTCACCCACGGCCAGATTACCCTTGCGCACTTCCTCGGCGACGAAGTTGAGCCCCTTGTACAGTTCCGGCGCCTCGGCGCGTTCGCTTTCCGACAGGTACATATTGCGCGAGGACAAAGCCAGCCCATCGTCGGCCCGATACGTTTCGGCGGCGATGATTTCCGTCGGCAGCGCGAACTGGCGCGCCATGTTGCGGATGATCATCAGTTGCTGGTAATCCTTCTTGCCGAACACGGCCACTCGCGGGCCCACGCACGAGAACAGCTTGGTGACGACCGTGCACACGCCTTCGAAGAAGCCGGGGCGGAATTCGCCTTCCAGGGTGTTGCCCAGGTCATCGGGCGGGCGCACGCGGTATTCCTGCGGTTCCGGATACAGTTCCTTTTCCGTCGGCGCGAACAGCACGTACACGCCTTCCTTTTCCAGCTTGGCGATGTCGGCTTCCATGGTGCGCGGATATTTCTCGAAATCCTCGTTCGGGCCGAACTGCAGGCGGTTGACGAAAATCGAGGCGACGACGGGGTCGCCATGCTTGCGCGCCAGGCGCATCAGTGACAGATGGCCTTCATGCAGGTTGCCCATGGTGGGAACGAACGCCGTGCGCAGCTGTCCGCTGAGCTGGTCGCGCAATTCTTCGATGTCGGAAATAATTTTCATTGATTGCTTTCGCTAAAACCCCGTTGTACGGTGGTCAGTGACAAAGGGAGAGGGTATCAGGCGGGCGAATAAGCCAGCCGGACGTAGATGGGGGCAAACGGTTCGGCTTGCGTGATTTCGATCAGGGTTTCCTTGGCCAGTTCCAGCAGGGCCACGAAGTTGACCACCACCACGGGCACGCCGCCGGCAATGTCGAACAGCTCGCTGAATTCGACGAAGCGCGACGATTGCAAATGGCGCAGGATGCTCGACATATGCTCGCGCACGGACAGTTCCTGGCGGCTGATGCGGTGATGCTGGGTCAGCTTGGCGCGTTTCAGCACGTCGAGCCACGCCTGCTGCAAGTCCACCGGCTCGACGTCGGGCCAGGTGGGTGTCAGGCTTTGTTCGATGAAGATCTGCGTGCGCACGAAATCGCGTTCGAACTGGGGAATGGCATTCAGGTCGTAGGCGGCCAGCTTGATCTGTTCGTATTCGAGCAGGCGGCGCACCAGTTCGGCACGGGGATCGCCGCCATCTTCCTCGACGTCGCTTTTGCGCGAGGGCAAAAGCATGCGCGACTTGATCTCGATCAACATGGCAGCCATCAACAGATACTCGGCGGCCAGTTCCAGGTTGCGCACGCGGATCTGGTCGACGTACTTCAGGTATTGCAGGGTCACCTGCGCCATCGGAATGTCGAGAATGTTGAAGTTTTGCTTGCGGATCAGGTAGAGCAGCAAGTCGAGCGGGCCTTCGAAGGCTTCGAGGAAGATTTCCAGCGCATCCGGCGGAATGTACAGGTCCGTGGGCATGCGCAGCATGGGCTCGCCATACAGGCGGGCGATGCCCAGTGGATCGGCGGCGGGCGCCGCGTCCGTTGTTGCAGATGTTGCAGGGTCGCCGCCGCCGTCGCCGCTAGCGACGGGTTCGGGCGACTCGATGACTGCGCTCGCGTCCGGTGCATCCAGCCCGGGCGTGCTCGCCGACTCTTCAGGCAACATCGTGCCGGTTCCGGCTCTTAGTTCTTGTTCTGGTAAACGTAAGCCTGTTGCTTGATGGCCGACGCCATCTGGCGTTCCTGCTCATCGAGGCTGACGGATGGCTTGTCCCACAGCAAGGCGCGGCCCGCTTGCTGGCCCGCTTCCATGCCAGGGTTCTTGGCCTTCAGTTCGGCGATGAACAGGGTGTGGTCGGAAACATAGTTGTTGTGTTTTGCAGGCAGTTTCATATTCTCTTCTGAGTGTCTGGTAAGTAAGGTCAGCCGGCCGTATTTTACCGTGCCGCGTGCGGCGGCGGGTTGTCTTATCGGCAAGCCGGGGCGAAAATGCTAAAAATCAATAACGCAGCAAGCGCCGCATCACCATCGGCGCCGGTTCGGCGGGGTTGGCGTGCGAATATTCCAGTTCCTCGGCCAGGTCGAATTCGAAGGCCGCATAAAAATCGATCAGCTTGCGCTGGTCGCGGCGCACGGCCAGACGCAATTCCTCGGCCTGGCACGACAGTCCGTGATGAATGATGGCTTCGAGCAAGTGCTGCGAGACGTGGCTGCCCCGGTAGGCGGGCAGCACGCCCATGCGCGAAATTTTCCAGATGGCGGGATCGCTGTCGAGCGGCATCCAGCGCAGCGAACCGGCCGGGACGTCGTCGATCAGCAACAGGAAGCCGCCGCCGTGGCGCAGCTGCTCTTCCACCTGCTGCGCCGTCTCGTGGTGCCCGCTGGAAGAAGCGGCCACCTTGCCGGCCCACGCAGCGCGGGTCAGCTCGGCGATCAGTTGTGCATCGGCATTTGTTGCTTCGCGCACCACGATATTCATCATCGTTCCTTGGGGCTTAGCGGATGCGCATGCCAGGTTCGGCGCCTGGCCACGGGTTCAGGATGTAGATGCCCGGATTCGCCTTCTCGTCGGCGGCGGAGGCCGCCATGACCATGCCTTCGGATATGCCGAACTTCATCTTGCGCGGCGCCAGGTTGGCCACCAGCACCGTCAGCTTGCCGACCAGCTCTTCCGGCTGGTAGGCCGAGCGGATGCCCGAGAACACATTGCGCAGGCGGCCTTCGCCCGCGTCCAGGGTCAGGCGCAGCAGCTTGTCCGAGCCATCGACCAGTTCGCAGTTGACGATCTTCGCGATGCGCAGGTCGACCTTGAGGAAGTCGTCGATCTTGATTTCCGGCGCCAGTTCCTCGATCGCCGTGGCAGGAGCGGCTGCGGCGGCATCGCCTGCTGCTTCGATGGCGGGCGCGGCGGCTGCCGCTTGCGGCGCGTCAAACAGCGCTTCGATCATCTTTGCATCCATGCGCGTCATCAGGTGGTTATAGGTGCCGATGGTGCGGCCCAGCATGCTGGTCGAGACGGCGTCGACTTGCGTGTCGGCCCAGGTGAATTGCTCGTCGTTGAGGAAGCCGGCCACGTTCTTTGCCACGCCCGGCAGCACCGGCGACAGCAGGATCGTCAGCTGGCGGAACAGGATCAGGGCCGTGGTGCACACTTCGTGCAGCTCGGCCGTCTTCTCCACATCCTTGGCCAGGATCCACGGCTTGTTTTCATCGACATACTGGTTGGTGATGTCGGCGATTTCCATGATTTCGCGCAAGGCCTTGCCGAATTCGCGGTTTTCAAAGTGCTGGGCGATGCTGGCCTGGCGTTCCTTGTTCAGCACTTCGTCGCCGGACTGCACCTTGTACGTGAGCGCGCGCCAGATGTAGCCCTGGGCCGTCGGCGACAGGGTGGTGGCCAGCTTGCCGTCGAACTTCTTGGCGATGAAGCCGGCGCAGCGGCTGGCGATGTTCACGTACTTGCCGATCAGGTCGCTGTTCACGCGGGCCACGAAGTCGTCGCCGTTGAAGTCCAGGTCTTCCACTTTCGAGTTCAGCTTGAAGGCGATGTAGTAGCGCAGCCATTCCGGGTTCATGCCCAGGTCCAGGTAGCGCAGCGGCGAGATGCCGGTGCCGCGCGACTTCGACATTTTTTCGTTATTGACCGTCAGGAAGCCATGGACATTGACTTTCAGTTTGTCGATCACCGGGTGGCCGGCGAATTTCAGCATGGCGGGCCAGAACAGCAGGTGGAAGGAAACGATGTCCTTGCCGATGAAGTGGATCTGTTCCGTGGCCGGATCGTTCAGCAAGGCGTCGAAATCGAGGCCTTTCTTGTCGCAATAGTTTTTCAGGCTGGCCAGGTAGCCGACCGGCGCGTCCATCCACACATAGAAGAACTTGCCCGGCGCATCGGGAATCGGGATGCCGAAGTAGGGCGCATCGCGCGAGATATCCCAGTCGGCCAGCTTTTCGCCCGCCTCGCCCAGCCACTCGCTGACCTTGTTGACCATTTCAGGCTGCAAGCGGCCTGGCGTGTTGAGCCAATTCTTGAGGAATTCGAAGCAGCGCGGATCGGACAGCTTGAAGAAGTACTGTTCCGACGGCTTCATCACGGGCGTCGCATTGGTAAACACGGAGAACGGATTGACCAGGTCGGTCGGCTGGTAGGCCGCGCCGCACACTTCGCAATTGTCGCCGTACTGGTTCTTGGCGCCGCATTTCGGGCATTCGCCCTTGATGTTGCGGTCGGCCAGGAACATGCCTTTGACCGGATCGAAGAAGCGGTCGACGGTTTTCGTGACGATCAGGCCCGTATCGCGCAGCTTGCGGTAGATCGATTGCGACAGGTCGACGTTTTCCGGCGAGTCGGTCGAATACCAGTTATCGAAGGCGATATGGAAGCCGTCCAGGTACTGGGCGCGGCCGGCGGCGATGTTGGCGACGAATTGCTGCGGCGTGATGCCTTCCTTTTCGGCGGCGATCATGATGGGCGTGCCATGCGTATCGTCGGCGCCCACAAAGTGCACTTCACGGCCGGCCGCGCCATCGCGTTGCATTCGCTGGAACCGGACCCAGATATCAGCCTGGATGTATTCCATGATATGGCCAATGTGAAAAGCGGCGTTTGCGTAAGGCAGGGCAGTGGTGACGAACAGCTTGCGAGTCATGATTGATGCACTTTTGGGATGGATAATAGGGCATTTTAACAGCGGAAACGTAATATGAGCAGATGCAGCGCCGGCAAGTAGTGCTTTTGTCTCCATCGCGCCATGCAATTTTGCGCTAGACTGCGCGTATTGCATACGGAGATAGTCATGAGCATCACAGTAGAAGACGTTAAAGCCGCATTGGCGCAGGTTATTGATCCAAATACAAATAAAGACTTCGTTTCCAGTAAAACAGTCAAGAGTCTGAAGGTCGATGGCAGCGATATCTCGCTCGACATCGAACTCGGCTATCCGGCGAAAAGCCAGATCGACCTGATCCGCAAGTCCGTGCTGGCCGCCCTGCGCGTGCTGCCGGGCGTGGGCAATGTCAGCGTGGGCGTGTCGTCGAAAATCATTTCGCACACGGTGCAGCGCGGCTTGAAGCCGATGAGCAACGTGAAAAACATCATCGCCGTCGCTTCCGGCAAGGGCGGCGTGGGCAAATCGACGACGGCCGTCAACCTGGCCCTGGCCCTGGCCGCCGAAGGCGCGACCGTCGGCATGCTGGACGCCGATATCTATGGCCCGTCGCAGCCGATGATGCTGGGCATCAGCGGCCAGCCGAAGACCCTGGACGGCAAGAGCATGGAGCCGATGGAAAACCACGGCCTGCAAGTGTCGTCGATCGGCTTCATGATCGATCCGGACGAGCCGATGGTGTGGCGCGGCCCCATGGTCACGCAGGCGCTGCAGCAGCTGCTGGACCAGACCAACTGGCGCGACCTCGACTACCTGATCGTCGACATGCCGCCAGGCACGGGCGATATCCAGCTGACCCTGTCGCAGAAAGTGCCCGTCACGGGTGCCGTCATCGTCACGACGCCGCAGGACATCGCGCTGCTGGACGCGCGCAAGGGTTTGAAAATGTTCGAGAAAGTCGGCATTCCCATCCTCGGCGTGGTGGAAAACATGAGCACGCACATCTGCTCGAACTGCGGCCATGCGGAAGAAATCTTCGGTGCCGGCGGCGGCGCGAAGATGTGCGCGGACTTCGGCGTGGAATTCCTCGGCGCCTTGCCGCTGACCATGGCCATCCGCCAGCAGACCGATTCCGGCACGCCGACCGTGGTGGCCGAGCCGGAAGGCCCCGTCGCCGTGATCTACAAGCAGATCGCCCGCACCATCGCCATCAAGGTGGCGGAAAAGGCGAAGGACATGACCAGCAAGTTCCCTAGCATCGTCATCAAGAACGACTAGCGGCTGGGTGGTCTTGCAAACCTACCGCGCAGCTCACTTTCGGGGCGGCGTTACTCACCGTACTAAAGTACGGTTGCGTTACTCAACCCGATATTGAGCTTGCTCGCTACGGTTTTCAAGACCACCGTGGCACCATTGGATACACTCTTCCCCGGCGCCACGACCGGCAGGAATATGGTTTCATGCAGTCCGTGTTGTTACTAAACAAGAGGAGACATCATGCATTTGAACACGACATTCCTGCGCCAAGCTGCAGCCGTAATTGCTGGCAGCCTGCTGGCCGCCAGCGCCTTTGCACAATCCGTCTCGTTCGTCGAGCCCGCGGATGGCGCGACGGTGAGCAGCCCGTTCAAGGTCAAGTTTGCCGTCAGCGGCATGGCCGTCAAGCCGGCCGGCGACATGACGGCCAAGACGGGCCACCATCATCTGCTGATCAATATGGGGGCGATGAAGGCGGGCGAGATGATTCCCATGGACGACAAGCACTTGCATTTCGGCAAAGGACAGACGGAAACGGATGTCACCCTGCCGCCAGGCCAGTACACCCTCACCATGCAGTTCGCCAACGGCGCGCACCAGTCCTACGGCCCCGAGCTGAGCAAAAGCATCCAGGTGACGGTCAAGTAGTCGCCAAGCCATTCCACGCAAGACCTCGACAGGCCGGACTCCCGCAGGAATCCGGCCTTTTTCATAGTATTGCTTATTGTCATCATTGCGTCATATAGTCTGCGTATGCTGCCCGGTGGCCAGCGTATGGCATCCCTATAATGTGTTTTGATAAACGAGCGGATATGACGAAACATTTTTCCCTTTCCCGGCAACTGGCGCATGCGCTGCTGCTGATGTCGAGCGTGGCGGCGTGCCAGGCGCATGCGGCCAAGGCCGCTCCTGCCGCTTCCGCCGCCGTGGCGCAGCCGAAGCTGGTGGTGGTGCTGGTGGTCGATGGCTTGCCGCAAGAGCAGGTGACGCGCTACCGCGACCAGTTTGGCCAGGGCGGTTTCCGCCGCCTGCTGGAGCAGGGCGCCTGGTTCAGCGATGCGCACCAGGCGCACGGCATCACGGTGACGGCCATCGGCCACTCGGCCGTGCTGTCGGGCGCCTATCCTTACCAGCATGGCGTGATCGGCAATAACTGGATCGATCCCGTCACGAAAAAATCCGTGTACTGCACCGAGGACGGCAATTTCCACTACATCGGCGAAGAAACGCAGCCCGACGACGGCACGGCGCCGACCAGGCTGCGCGTGAGCACCCTGGGCGACGAACTGCGCTATTCCACGGGCGACCAGGCCAAGGTCGTCACCGTATCCGGCAAGGACCGCGGCGCCATCCTGCTGGCCGGGAAAACGGGCACGGCCTATATGTACATGGAAAAGACGGGCAACTTCGCCAGCAGCACCTACTATATGCAGCAGCATCCGCAATGGGTGCAGCGCTACCAGGCCGCCAGGCCGCAGGACCGCTATTACGGCAAGAGCTGGACGCCGCTGCTGGCCGATTCGGCCTATGCGCGGGACGCCCGTGATGATCTTGTGCCGGCCAAGCCGGGCACGCGCAACACCTTCCCGTTTGCCTACTACAGCGACAGCGGCAAGCTCGACGGCGAATACTACAGCCGCTTGAAGTCCGGCCCCTTCCTCGACGAGCTGACCCTGGAATTCGCCCGCGCCGCCATCGATGGCGAGAACCTGGGCCGCAATCCGGCCGGCGTGCCCGATATCCTCGGTGTGAGCCTGTCTGCGCACGATTACGTGAACCATGCCTACGGGCCGGAAAGCAAGATGTCGCACGACCACCTGCAGCGCCTCGACCGCATGCTGGCCGGCTTCTTTGCCGACCTGGATAAAAAAGTCGGCATGGATAACGTGCTGGTGGTGCTGACGGCCGACCATGGCTTTGCCAACGTGCCGGAATTTGCCGAAACGCGCGGCTTCTCGGCCAGGCGCATCGATGGCGCCAAACTGGTCGATGCGCTGAACCAGCACCTGGCCGCGACCCTGGGCGTGGACAAGCTGGTCACCGTGTCGTCGCTGCCGAATATCTACCTCGATTACGCGCTGGCGGAAAAGAGCGGCATCCAGCGCGCCGCGCTGGAAGACGCGGCGGCCCGTTTCCTGCTGCAGCAGGATGGCCTGGCGCAAGTCTATACGCGCACGCAGATGGAAACGGGCGCCGTCGCCACGCGCATGGATACCCTGATGCGCCGCGCCTGGAACCGCCAGTTGTCGGGCGACCTGATGCTGGTGACGAAGCCGGCCTGGTACTTCGGCAAGGGCGTTGGCGGTACTTCGCACGGCACGCCGTACACGTATGACACCAACGTACCGCTGATGGTGTACGGCCCGCGCTGGATCAAGCCGGGCGCCTATGGCCAGTATGCGGAAGTGGTCGACATCGCCCCGACCCTGGCCCATCTGCTGCGCGTGCGCCAGCCGTCGGCGTCGGAAGGGCGGATTTTGACGGAAGCGGTGCGATAAAAGGAGGTCTGCGCGCCTGTCGGCTTACGCGCTTTGCGCTAACCCGACCTACGATGATCTTGCGAAGAACGTAGGTCGGATCAGCGGGGCACAGCCACGCGTAATCCGACACATTGTTGACCCAGCTACTTACAGCAGCCAGTCTATCGGCAGCACCGACAGAATCGCCACGCCCATGCGCTTCCAGACGCTGGTGCCGGGTTCCGTGTCGTGGCGCGTGGTGGTGCCGTTGGCGTTGCGGGCGACCCAGTACAGCGCGCCGTCGGCGCCAAGCATGACCTGATAGGCGCGCTGCGGTATCGTAGTGCGCATGGCCTGGCCCAGCTGGCGGGCCAGCGCGGGGCTGTCGATGACGAGGCCCATTTCCGTGTTCAATTCGATGGAGCGCGGGTCGAAGTTGAAGGAGCCGACGAAGATGCGCCGGTCGTCGACGGCAAACGTCTTCGCGTGCAGGCTGGAGGCGGAACTGCCGAAGCGCCCGGGCTGTTCGCGCGCGTCGCCTGCTTCCCACGAGCGGCGCGACTCATACAGCAGCACGCCCGCCTCCAGTAGCGGCTTTCTCCACTTCGCATAACCGGCATGCACGGCCGCCACGTCGGTCGCTTCCAGCGCATTCGTCAGGATGCGCACGCCCACGCCTTTTTTCGCCAGGTCGGCAAAGGCCTGGGTGCCGGACTTGCCGGGCACGAAATACGGTGAAATCAGGTCCACCTCCTTTTCCGGCACGCCGAGCAGGTTTTGCAGGTTTTCCGCCACGCCGGTGCCTGGCCTGGCCTTGTCCAGCACCTTGGCCGGGTCGTCGCTGACCATGCGCGTCTGCGCCCATTCGAATGGCAGGGTGCGTTCCATCATCTGCCGGACAAAGGGCGAAGTGCGCAGCGCCTGCACGTATTCCTCGGCGGCCTGGGTATCGTCGATGCGGTCCGCTTCGGCCGCGATGGTGGCCGCGTCACCCTCGACAGGCCTGGTCAGCAGCAGTTGCGCAGGATAGGCCGAGGCGCTGTTCCAGTAGCGGTCGAATTCCCGCGAGACGTCGTCGACGACGGGGCCGACGGCCAGCACGTCGAGGTCGGCGAACAGCACGTCGCCGGCCGCGCCGAAGTATTCGTCGCCCACATTGCGCCCGCCGACGATGGTGGCCTGGTTATCGGCCGTGAACGATTTGTTGTGCATGCGCCGGTTGACGCGGGAAAAATCGGTGACAAAGGCCAGCGCGCGCGGCGAACGGGGCACGAAGGGATTGAACAGGCGGATTTCGATATTCTGCTGCTTGCCCAGCATCGTCAGGGTCTGGTCCAGCCCCGCAGTGTTGTTATCGTCGAGCAGCAGGCGCACGCGCACGCCCCGTTCGGCCGCCTGGCGCAGGGCGTCGAACAGCAGCGTGCCGGTGATGTCCTTGTGCCAGATGTAGTACTGCACGTCCAGGCTGCGCTGGGCCGCGGCGGCCAGCAGGGCGCGCGCGGCAAACGCATCGCGTCCGTCGGCCAGCGGGTAGATGCCCGATACGCCAGGGTGCTGCGCCGCCAGCGGCGCGATGGCCGTGCCCAGCCGGGTGTGTTGCGTATCCGTGATGACAGTGGAGGCGATGCGGCCGTCCAGCGAAGGCAGCGACGCGCAGCCGGCGAGGAGGGCGGACAGCAGCAGGGGCAGCAGCGCCATGGCGGCGCGGCGGCGGAAGAGGGTGGTGGCGGGCATGGCGGGCTTTCATCGAGTTGCCCCGATGTTAGCAGATGCGCATGCCCGCACGGGGCGGGGTTTTACAACTGTTCCAGCGCGATCAGCTCGGCCACTGTCTGGCGGCGGCGGATCAGGCGCGATTGCTCGCCGTCGACCAGGTATTCCGCCGCGTGCGGGCGGCTGTTGTAGTTCGACGACATCGACGCGCCATACGCGCCCGCGCCTTCGAAGACGACATAGTCGCCCACCTGCGCTGCCGGCAGCAAACGGGTTTCCACCACGCCGCCGTCGCGCTGCGTAAACACGTCGCCCGATTCGCACAGGGGGCCGCCGACGACGGTGGCGCATGCCGGGCTGGCATCGAGCGCGCGGCCGTCATGCGCGATCAGCGACATTTCATGGTAGCTGCCGTACATGGCGGGACGCATCAGCTCATTGAAGCCCGTATCCAACAAGGTGAAATGGTTGCCGCCCATTTGCTTGGTGGTGCGCACCTCGGCCACCAGCAGGCCGCTGTCGGCCACGAGGAAGCGGCCTGGTTCGATTTCCAGGTGCACGGCGTGGCCCAGGTGCGCCTCGATCTGCTTGCGCGCCGCATCCCACAGCTGGAAGTAGTGGTCCGTGTCGACCGGCTGCTCGCCTTCGCGGTAGGGCACGGACAGGCCGCCGCCCGTGGAAATGGCTTCGATGTCGTGGCCCATGTTTTTCACCAGGTCGACCATGGTGCCGCAGACGGTTTCCAGGTGGCTGTAGTCGACGCCGGAGCCGATATGCATGTGCAGGCCCACCAGGTGCAGGCCATGGGCGCGGATGACGGCCAGCGCTTCCTGCAGTTCCTCGTGCCAGATGCCGTGCTTGCTGTTTTCGCCGCCCGTATTGGTCTTGTTGCTGTGGCCATGGCCATAGCCGGGATTGATGCGCAGCCAGACGCGGTGGCCGGGCGACACTGGGCCCAGCTGGCGCAGCATGTCGACGGAGCCGCAATTGACTTCGATCTTCGTCGCCGCCACGCGCGCCAGGGTGGCGCGGTCGAACAGGTCGCAGGTGAACACCAGGCCGGCGGCGCCGTTCGTTTGCGCCGGCGTAAAGCCCGCCTGCAGCGCGCGCTCGATCTCGCCCAGCGAGACGGCGTCCACGTGCACGCCCGCTTCGCGCATCAATGTCAGCAGGTGAATATTCGAATTGGCCTTTTGCGCGAAGCGCACCGTGTCGAACTGCGCCAGCTGGGCGATGCGCGCGCGGATGGTGGCCGCGTCGTAGACCCACAGGGGCGTGCCGTGTTCCTGGGCGAGTTGGGCGAGGGTCTGGTCGGGGACGGGCTTCATCGTGTGCTTTCGGGGGAATGAGGGAATGACTGCATGATGGCCGATTGTGCTTCGACTATAAAATATCTATTTGAGGCTACCTTATTCATTTATGATATGACCATGACTATCTCCTTGCGCCATATCGAAGTCTTCCGCGCCATCATGACGACGGGCAGCGTGACGGCCGCCGCCGCCATGCTGCACACTTCGCAACCCACCGTCAGCCGCGAGCTGGCGCGCCTCGAGCATTTGACGGGCCTGACCCTGTTCGAGCGCGAGCGGGGGCGGCTGCGCCCGACGGCCCAGGCGCTGCAGCTGTTCGAGGAGGTCCAGCGCGCGTATTTCGGCCTGGAGCGCATCGTCAGCACGGCGGCGGCCTTGCGCCAGTTCGACCAGGGGCAGCTGTCGATCGCCTGCCTGCCCGTGTTTTCGCAGTCCCTGCTGCCGCAGGCGTGCAAGCGCTTCGTGGCCGATTTTCCCAAGGTGAGCATCAGCATCACGCCGCAGGAGTCGCCGCTGCTGGAAGAGTGGCTGTCGGCGCAGCGCCACGATATCGGCCTGACGGAAGTGGGTAGCGCGCCGCCCGGCACCGTGTTCGACGTGCTGATGTCCGTCGATGAAGTATGCGTGCTGCCCGATGGCCATGTGCTCGCAGGCAAGGCCGTGCTGCAGCCGGCCGATTTTGCCGGCCAGCCTTTCATCAGCCTGGCCGCCGTCGACCCCTACCGCCAGCAGATCGACGCCATCTTCGCGCAGGCTGGCGTGGAGCGGCGCATGGCGCTCGACACGCACAGCGCCGCCTCCGTGTGCGCCATGGTGCGCGAAGGCGTGGGGCTGGCCATCGTCAATCCGCTGACGGCGCTTGACTATGCGGGGCAGGGGTTGCAGATCCGCCGCTTCAGCGTATCGCTGCCGTTCACTGTGAACATCGTCAAGCCCCTGCACCGGCCCCTGTCGCAGCTGGTCGCCCTGTTCGAGCAGGCGCTGCGTGCGCAGGCGGAGGAAGTCAAGCGGCGCTTGCAGCAGCTGTAAGCGCGCTTGTGGAGCGGCGGCGGTCAACAGAGTAAAATGGCGTTTTACTTATTCAAGCCTGATTACTTCGATGACCACAACCGCTACTCCCGTTCGTACCCGTTTCGCTCCCAGCCCGACCGGCTATCTGCACCTGGGCGGCGCCCGCACCGCCTTGTACAGCTGGGCCTTTGCCCGTCACTTCGGCGGCACCTTCGTGCTGCGCATCGAAGACACGGACGTGGAGCGTTCGACGCCGGAAGCCGTGCAAGCCATCATCGAAGGCATGCAGTGGCTGGGTCTGGACCACGACGAAGGCCCGTTCTACCAGATGCAGCGCATGGACCGCTACCGCGAAGTGGTGGCGCAGATGCTGGCCGAAGGCACGGCCTACCATTGCTACTCGTCGCCGGATGAAGTCGAAGCGATGCGCGAGCGCATGCGCGCCGCTGGCGAAAAGCCGCGCTACGACGGCACCTGGCGTCCGGAACCAGGCAAGACCCTGCCTGCCGTGCCGGCGGACCGCAAGCCCGTCGTGCGCTTCAAGAATCCGCTCGACGGCGACGTCAGCTGGGATGACGTGGTCAAGGGCACGATCACGATTTCGAACCGCGAGTTGGACGACCTGGTCATCGCGCGTCCGGACGGCACGCCAACGTATAACTTCTGCGTCGCCGTCGATGACTGGGACATGGGCATCACGCACGTTCTGCGCGGCGACGACCACGTCAATAACACGCCGCGCCAGATCAACATCCTGCGCGCCATCGGCGCACCGCTGCCGCTGTACGGCCACCTGCCGATGATTTTGGGTTCGGACGGCCAGAAGATGTCCAAGCGCCGCGACGCCGTCAGCGTGATGGATTACCCGGCGCAGGGCTTCCTGCCCGAGTCGATGCTGAACTACCTGGCGCGCCTGGGCTGGAGCCACGGCGACGATGAGGTGTTCTCGGTGGAGCAGTTCTGCGCATGGTTCAACCTCGATCACCTGACCAAGTCGGCCGCGCAGTTCGACCTGGAAAAGCTCAAGTGGCTCAATAACCACTATATCAAGCAAGCCGACAATGCGCGCCTGGCCGACCTGGCCCGCCCGCAGATGCTGGAAGCGGGCGCCGCCTTCGAAGGCGCGCCGGATCTGGCGCTGGTGCTGGGCATGATGAAGGAGCGCGCCAACACGGTCAACGAGCTGGCCGCCGCCTCGATGCTGTTCTTCCGCGAGCCGCAGCCCGATGCCGACCTGGTGGCGCAGCACATCACGGACGCCATCAAGCCCGTGCTGGCGCAATTTGCCGAGCGCATCGCCACGGTGGAGTGGAGCAAGGAAGCCGTGGCGGCCATGATCAAGGAAGTATTGGCGGCCAACACCATCAAGATGCCGCTGCTGGCCATGCCTTTGCGCCTGATCTTGACGGGGCAGCTGCAGACGCCGGCCATCGACCAGGTGGTGGTGGTATTTGGCCGCGACACCGTGCTGGCGCGCCTGGCAAAGTGGCTGTAATCGCCGCGCCGAATTGAACGTGTAAACGCAGCGCAGAAACCGCCCCTATGAAAAGTTGCTCATAGACGAAAAAGGGTATTTGCAGAGTGAAACTTCTTTGCTATACTCTTGTTTCTGCACCAACGGGGGTATAGCTCAGCTGGGAGAGCGCTTGCATGGCATGCAAGAGGTCAGCGGTTCGATCCCGCTTACCTCCACCAGCAGCAAAATCGCAGTCAGGTTTTGTTAGTCGTTGAAGTGGTGCAGATGTTGTTTGGAAGTTCCGCGGTCCCCATCGTCTAGAGGCCTAGGACATCACCCTTTCACGGTGAGTACAGGGGTTCGAATCCCCTTGGGGACGCCA
>NZ_JBXAKS010000016.1:0-97176 GCF_058798675.1 Janthinobacterium sp. GW822-FHT07H10 | reverse complement strand
TTGTGGCTCGGCGGCGCGGTCGACTTCGGCCAGCAGTACGTGAATGGCCGCCAGACGGGCTTCCATTTCCGCACCAACGGCATCAGCGTGGGCGGCGACTACCGCCTGAGCGAGCTGGCCACCATCGGCGCCGGCGCCGGCTTCAGCCATGACCGCAGCGACGTGGGGCAGAACGGCAGCAAGAGCAGCGCCGACAGCGCCGTGGCGGCCGTGTATGGCAGCCTGCGTCCGAGCAAGGGCGTCTTCCTCGACGGCGTGCTCGGCTACGGCACCCTGCAGTACGACGCCACGCGCTACCTGACGGATGGCAGCGGTTATGCGACGGGCGAGCGCGACGGCAAGCAGGTGTTCGGCGCGCTCGTCGGCGGTATCGAGATGCGCCATGAAACGTGGATGTGGTCGCCGTATGGCCGCGTGGAACTGATGTCGGCCAAGCTCGATCCGTACACGGAGAAGGCGCCGGGCATCAACGCCCTGAGCTACTTCAAGCAGACGGTGCGTTCGCGCATCGGCGCGCTGGGCGTGCGCGCCGAGGGCCTGTATGTGGGCGGCCTGGGCACGTGGTTCCCGCGTGCGCGTCTCGAGTACCGTCACCAGTTCCAGGGCGCCGACGATGCGCGCCTGGCGTATGCCGACCTGGCGGCAGACGGTCCCGTGTACGTGATCCGCACCTTGCCGCAGCAGACGGGCAACTGGACGGCGGGCCTGGGCGTGAAGCTGTTGCTGTCGAACGGCATGACCCTGACGCTGGACTACAACAGCAATCTGAACATGGATAGCGGGCGCAGCCAGTCGGTGATGTTCGGCATCGCCATGCCGCTCAGGTAATCGGGCGGCGCGGGCAACCGCGCAGGCCAGACCTCATCGCCGGACCGGGAAAGACTCCCGCTCCGGCGATTTTTTTTGCCGCGCTCACGTGGCTGGCACCGCCGCCACGTTCATCGCTGCCACCACTTGCAGCAAGGTATCGCCAAAGCCGCCCCTCGCCTTCGCATTGCGGCGGGCGCTGGTCGTCACGCGTGGCGCGGCGCTCCAGGCGATATGCGCGCCGCATGCCTGCAAGGCCGCCACCAGCGCCACGTCCTCGCTGCAGGCCAGGGGCGCGAAGCCGCCGGCGCGCAGGTAGGCGCTGGCGCACACGCCGAGATTGGCGCCGTGGATATGCCGGTGGCCATCGGCGTCCGTATATGTGTGTTTGAAGTGCGCGCGCAGGGCGTCCGCGTTGCCGGCATGCGGCGACCAGTCGTCGACGGCCACCGTGCCGCAGACGGCATCGGCCTGCAGTGCCAGCTGGGTACTGAGCCAGGACGGCGAGACGCGCGTATCGGCGTCCGTAAACGCCAGCCAGCGCGCCCCCCTTTGCAGCAGCAGCGCGGCGCCGGCGGCGCGCGCGGCGCCCACGTTGCGCGCATTGACGGCGATGCAGTCGAGGCGCCAGCGCAGATCCGCCTGCATGGCGTGCTTCAGCACGATACGCTGCGACTTGTCGCTGCAGGCATCGAGGACGATGAGGATGCTGACGGCTTCCCCCAGCAGCAACGGCCAGGTGGCGGCGGCGCGCAGCGCTTCCAGGCAGGCGTCGAGGCAGTCTTCCTCGTCATGCACGGGGACCACGACGCCGATCATGCGAAGCCCTCGCGCTGCGCCACCGAGCGCGCATCGTTCGACCAGATGCCGAGCAAAAAGTCGGTTTCCTCGTGGCGCAGCAGGCGGTGCAGGCCGGGCGCATCCTGGAAGGCCGCATGCACGCGCACGGTGGACTGGATACGCTGCGCAAACGGCGCGCGCCAGTGGCAGGCGACGATGCTGCCGCCCGGCGCCAGGCCGGCGATGCTGTGCTCGACCACGCGCGAAAGCTCCTCGGGCGACAGATAGTAGGCGATCTCGCTGATGACGATCAGGTCGAACTTGTCGCCGCCCGGCAGGATGCGCGGCCAGTCCTGCGGCAGCCGGTGGCGCGCGAAGCTGACGTTGCCGCCGTGACCCGAGTCCTCCAGCCTGCGCTGCGCCAGCTGCAATGCTTGCGCGGACAAGTCGGCGGCCAGTACGCGCTCGCAGCGCCGCGCCAACGCCACGGTCAGCTCGCCGTTGCCGCAGCCCGGCTCATAGGCGTGGCGATAGCGTTGCTGCGGCAGGCTGGCCAGCAGCAGCGCGCGCTTGCGTTCCTCGTACCAGCGCTGGCGCACCAGCCACGGGTCGGCATCGTGCCGGTACATCTGTTCGAAATAGGCGCCGCGCTGGTCGTCCGGGGGGCTGGAGGCGTTCATAGAAAATACACCTCACGCGCATGCAGCAAGCGTTGCAGGGCGTCGCCGCCGACGATGGCGGGCCGGCCCGTCGACGCATCGGGCAGCATCTGGCTGGCAAAGCAGCGCAGGGCGGCGCGCTTGCGTTGCAGGATGGCGTCCGGCAGCGGCAGCAGGCGCGCGCGGTGCCAGGGCACGCGCGCGTCGCCCGGCGCGGCCCAGTGCCAGCCCCAGACGGGCATTTCCACCAGGGTGGCACCGCTGGACGAGCACGCCGCGGCGCAAGCCCGGCCGCAGGCCTCGTGGTCCGGGTGGCCGTCCAGGCGCCACGTCGTGAAGACGATGTCGCCCGGGCGCAGATGCGATGCCAGCGTGGCGCTCAAGTGCGGCGCCATGTCGGCCACGCCGCCGTCGGGCAGGCGCAGGCGCAGCCAGGCGGGGTCGGCCAGTCCGAGCGCCTGCAGCGCCTGCGCCGATTCCTGCGGACGCACCTGGCGCAATCGTTGTTGCGGCCACAGCGGCGAATCCGGGTGGCTGGCGTCGCCGTCCGTGACGGCCACCAGCAGCAGCGCGCTGCCTTGCGCCGCCAGCAGTTGCAGCAGGCCGCCGCAGGCGAGGATTTCATCGTCGGGGTGCGGCGCGACGATGACGGCGCGTCCCCCCGGCGGCACCAGCTCGCCCGCGCCGATGGCGGGCAGGGTGGACCATCCGGGCCACGCCTGCCATGACTGGTCCGGCGTGCCGCGGCCTTCGATGCGGCGTTCCTGCGGGGCGGTAGCGGCTTGCATGTCAGAGCGTCCAGGGATGCTCTTCGGCGCCGGCGACGATGCCGCCCAGCACGGCCTGGTCGCGTTCCGCGTGGCTTTGGCGCAGGAACACGGGCAGGTCGGCCGCCAGGCGCGCGAACTGCGCATCGCGGCACAGGGGGCCGGCGCCCAGCGCGCGCGTGGCCAGGTGCATGACGAGGGTCGCGGCGTCTTCCACCGCCAGGCGCAGGCGCAGGGCCAGGCCCATGGCGTCGCGCTGCGGATGCCGGTCGATGTCGGCGGCGCCTTCGCGCAACAGGGCCGCGGCGGCATGCAGCGCGCAGTCGATACGGCCCAGCTGCGCCAGGCGGATCGGGTCGGGCGCGGCGTGTTGCGCGCGCGCATGCAGGTGGCTGGCGATGGCGCAGGCGGCGCCATACCAGGCGGCCGCGATGCCGGCGCCGCCGTGCCAGAAGCCGGGGCGCTCCAGGTAGGCACCGGGCGCGCCCACGGGAAAGGCGCGCGCGGCGGAAAAGGTCACGTCGACGCTGTTGCAGGCGGCCATGCCGACCGCCTGCCAGCCTTCATCCGTGACGTGCACGCCCGGTTGCGCCAGGGCGACGGAGGCGAGGCAAGCCTGGCCTTGCTCGTTCCAGCAACTGACCAGGGCATGGCTGAGGCCACTTGCCCCGGAACACCAGGCCTTGCGCCCATCGAGCACATAGCGGCCATCGGCCGTTTGCTGCAGCCTGACGCGCGCGCCCGGCATTTCCGCGCACCAGACGCCCCAGCTGCTGCCGGCCGGCGCGCCGGGACCGTCGATCTCGGCCAGGATGGCCAGCGCGTCCGTATGGCCTTCGTACAGTTTGAGCAAGCTCAAGTCGATGGCGGCGACGGCGGCCAGCGCCTGCCAGCGCTGCAGGGTGGCGCCGTGGCCGGGCAGCGGCAGCCGGTCGAGTCCCGCGTCGAGCAGGCTTCGCAAGTTGTCGATGGGAAGTGTGCCGGTGGCTGGCGCAGGCAGCGCGGCGGCAAGGGCGGCGTGGCTGAAACCTTGGCTGGACGGTGGGGTAAAGGCGATGGACGACATGGCGAGCTCCTGTTTTTTCCACAGGATAGCCTTGTATTTTTGCAATGTATGTTCGATTCTGCACATAGGCGATCGAACAGGCGCAAGTGCAGGGCCGGGCGGCCCTGCGGCATATCAAACGGCTATTTCAAGCGTTTATTTTTTAACGTAGTGCATGTCGAGCACATACTTGCCATCTTTCTGCATCACCGTGAACAAGTCGTTGCCGCGCAAGGCCAGGCCGCCCGGGACGCTTTGCGCCGCTTGCGTGCCCTGGTCCCAAATACAGGACTCGCCATTTTCCACATCCACGCACCATTGTTGCTGGTTAAACCGCAGGACATATTTCACGCCAGCACCGGTTACCTGGAATGTGTACGCTGGCACCGATGAGGTGATCTTGTCGATATGCAAGGTCGATGCCGGGCCATCTTGCGACAGCTGAACCTGGATGTCGGCCGCGCCGTCCGGCTTGCCGGTAATCTTTGCGCTCATGTTCTCTGTCGCCACCACGGCTCCGGAACAATCGGCCTTGAAGTAAGTTTCGCCGTAGGGCGTCAGTTCCAGTGCGCCGCTGCCATCGCCCTTGAACGCGATGACGAGGGACTGGCGGTCGTGATCGTCGCAGGCCGATTGCCAGGTGCCCACGTAGGCGGCCAGTGGCGACGTGGCGGGAACGCCCGCATCGCCGCTACCGCCGCCACCGCCGCAGCCCGCCAATAGTGTGGTGCTCGACGTCAACAATACTGCCCATATTTTTTTCATGCGTAATCCTTTTAGTCCGGCAAGCCTGCGTGCCGAGAGCGCGGCAATATTATAGGCAAGCGGGCGCACGCCAATTCTCACCGAATGTAGTAGAAGGTTGATTTAAATCAATATTTCTTTCATGTCGGCATGCCACCGCACACACTGTGTGTCGCGGCAGGCGCGTCCGGCCGGCTGCGTCTGCCGGCGTCCGCTGCGTCGCCCGCCGCATCCGGCGAGAGCAGGTGCCGCTTGTCGCCTGCAGGTGCCGGAACGCTGCTTGCGTCATGGCGGGGAGCGCTGCGGCATCGACGAGGCACGGGCGCGAATGGCCGGCATGCACGCGGCACCAGGCTGGCTGGCCCAGGTCCAGCATGTATGGCAGGCCAGTGCCGGTGACGTGCGTCGTATGCGCGAGGGGGAGGGACGGGGCTTGTCGCTGCGCATGGTGTTCGCGGCGACAGTGGAACCGGGCTTGAGCTGCTTCTGCCGTACCGGGCATAGGCGGCAGCGATTGGCGGACATGTCTTGCGTGGCGTGCGGGCTATCCGCGCCATCATATGAAGTATTGACTGCGGTAATTCTTGCAGTGTTTCGATTGGAAACGCACGCAAAACCGCCTGCGCGCCGCGCCGTCCCGCAAATGCCACATTGTTGCGGGACGGCGCGGCGCAGTCAGCTTAAAACTCTTCCCAGTCGTCGCCGGCCGGCGCCTTGGCTGGCGCGCGTTCCGCCGCTGGCGGCTTGGCGGCGGCCAGGCGTTTGGCCGGCGCGGGCGCCTTCGCGGCCGGAGCGGCGCGCGGCGTGCCGGCCGCCGTCGTTGCCGCCGGCGCGGCCTGGTGCAGCTGTTCGCCCAGCTTGAAGACGCTGACCACGTCGGCCAGGTGGCTGGCCTGGTCTTGCAGGCTTTCGGCGGCCGCTGCCGCTTCCTCAACGAGGGCCGCGTTCTGCTGCGTCACGCCATCCATTTGCGCCAGCGCCTGGTTGACCTGGGCGATGCCGTCGCTTTGCTCGGTGGTGGCGACGCTGATGTCGGCCATAATGGCGGTGACCTTGCGCACGCTGTCGACCACTTGCTCCATGGTCGCGCCCGCTTCGTCGACGAGCTTGCTGCCGGCTGCCACCTTGCCCACGGAATCGTCAATCAGCAGCTTGATTTCCTTGGCCGCGGCGGCGGAGCGCTGCGCCAGGTTACGCACTTCCGTGGCGACGACGGCGAAGCCGCGTCCCTGTTCGCCCGCGCGCGCCGCTTCCACGGCCGCGTTCAGGGCGAGGATGTTGGTCTGGAAGGCGATGCCGTCGATCACGCTGATGATGTCGACGATCTTGTTCGACGAGTCATTGATCGACGTCATGGTCGCGATGACCTTGCCGACCACTTCGCCGCTCTTTTGCGCCACGCTGGAGGCGGACGCTGCCAATTGGTTGGCCTGGCGCGCATGGTCGGCGTTTTCCTTCACGGTCCCCGTCAGTTCCTCCACCGAGGCAGCCGTTTCTTCCAGCGAGCTGGCCTGCTGTTCCGTGCGGGCCGACAGGTCGTTATTGCCTTGCGCAATTTCCGCGCTGGCGCGCGCCACATTGTCGGCGCTGGCTTGCACCTGCAGCAGCACGGCGTGGATTTTTTCCACGAACTGGTTGAAGCCCTTGCCGATGACGGCCAGCTCGTCGGTGCCCTTGACTTCCAGCTTGACGCGCAGGTCGGCGTCGCCGCTGGACAGGTCCGTCATGGTGCGGCCCAGAGTGCGCAGCGGGCGCGTCAGCTGGTTGACGACGAGGATCAGGATGCCGGCCGTGGTCGCCGCGCACAGCAGGGCGACGATCAGGGTGTAGGTCATCAGTTCGCGCGCCGAGGCGGTGGCCACGCTTTTCGGGAAGCTCAGCTGCACGCTCCACGGCGCGATATCGGGGTGGATCTGCAGCGGCTGCAGCAGGTGGATGTAGCCGTTGCCATCCTCGTATTCGTAGGGCTGGCCCTGGCGCACTTTGTCCAGGCCGGCGGCCGGCACGTCGTCGGCCTTCTTGCCCAGGCGTTCAGGCACGGGGTGGCTCGCGTACAGGCCGCCGTTCGAGATCAGGGCCAGCTTGCCGCCCTCGATGACCTTCAGGTCGGCGAGGATCTTCGCCAGGCGCGTCAGCATGAAGTCGGCGCTGGCAGTGCCCTTGAAGCTGCCATCGATCATGATCGGCGCCACCAGCGAAGCCATCAGCACATTCTTGCCGTCGACGGGGTAGATGTACGGTTCCGTGAAAAACGTCTTGCCGGTGCGCTTGGGCACGTCATACCAGTCGTTGGCGCCCGGTTTCGGGTCGAAGACGATGGGTTCGACTTGCAGCTTGCCGCCGGCGCCCCGCGTCCAGTAGGGCATGAAGCGGCCGCTGGCGTCATAGTTCGGCTTCTGGTTGGCGAATTCCGCATCCTTGCCGTCGAGCGCGTTCGGCTCCCACGTCACGGCCGAACCGAGCAAGTCTTCCGAACTCGACAGCGTGGCCTTGGTCAGTTCATTGATCTGCTCGCGCTGCATGGGCAGGTTGGCGCTTTTCGTGCCGCGCATGGCGCCGGCCAGGCTGGAGACGCTCGACAGGTTGCTGGCGATGCGCGCCTGCAGCGCGCCCGACACTTCGCGCGCCGACGTGCGGGCCAGCTCCAGGGCGGCCGCCTCGGCGCTGGCGCTGCTCTTGTAGCCGATCACGGCTGCCGTGACGCCCAGGCTGAGGATGGCCAGCGCGGTGGCCGCGACGCAGATTTTGCTGTTGAGAGATAGTTGCATGATGGCTATTCCTTGGTGAGGAGGGAAATCGGTGTCATGGGCAACGCGGGTGGCGCGCCTAGAAAGTCTTGCTGACGGCCACCACGAAGGTGGACGCCGCGGGGTTCGAGGTGTCGAACCGGCCCGCCGCATTCGGCACGCCCAGCGTGTAATGGTCGTAGGCATCGGTGGCGCCCCAGGCGCGCGTCCAGGCGCCGCTCACGCTCCAGCCGCCGTCGAAGGCGCGCGTGATGCCCACCTTGGCGTCGCGCCAGTTCCACATGGCGTTGCCCGTGCCTGCCACCCGGCCATTGCCGGCGTGCAGGTTCAGGGTCAGGCTGTTGCCCAGGTCGACATTCGCGCCGACGTCCAGGTAGCCCGTGCCGCGCGCATTGCTGATGCCGAAGAAATCCGGCGTGACCGTGCGGTTGTACTTGGCATACAGCATCTGGTAGCTGAGGCCCAGCGACAGTTCGCCATAGTCGTACTTGACGCCCGTGGCGCGATACACGGCGCCCGGATACTTGTAGTAATACGCGAGCACGCTGTAGCCCAGCTCGCCCACGGTGCCGCTGTAGCCGCCGTACAGGTCCCATTCGACGCGGGCGTCCTGGATATAGCGGTCGCTGACGGTGGACGCCCAGGTGCCCAGCGACCAGCCGCTGGGGTGGACATAGTCGGCGCCCGCCTGCAGGGCCGGCTTGCCCCAGGTCTGGCGAAAGCCGCGCGAAATGTATTGCGAGGCGAGGCTGGCGTTGGCGCTGAAGCTGGCGGCCGTGGTGACGGCCTCGTCGGCTGGCGCCGATTGTGCTTGCGCGGGCAGGGCCGCCAGCGCGAACGCGGCGCAGCCCAGCAGGGATGTGGTCAGGGATGGCATGGTTGATCGCATGTCAGTCGGCTCCGTATTTGCTGGCAGCGGCCGTTGTGGCGCGCCACCTTGGTGGTTGCAGCAACAATGCAGCAAAGATGCGGAATGGACTTGGTTGTGGCAGGACGGTGTTGCAGTGGCGCATATCGGCAGGCCGGCAGGGGGCCGCGCCAACATGCACACATTCTCACCAAACGTAACTGAAAGGATAGGGGGTATGACTAGTGCAAGTCAATAATGTTGCGCTGCGGAAATCGTAAGTTGTTGTTTAGTGGCACTTTTTCATGCGCTTGTCACAATTCGGGCCGGCCCCGCTGCGCCGCCGCTTGCAGGGCGGCCAGCAACGCGGGCAGGGCGCCAAGCAAGCCATCGATGTCCGCCGCCGGCAGCGTCGCCTGCGCCTCGACCTTGCCCGAGGGCTGGCCCCACAGCACTTGCGCGCTCAGCTGGGCGCCGCTGTCCAGTCCGGAGACGCTGACCAGCAGCGCCACTTCTTCCGGCTGGTCGTCTGGCACGCCGTCGCGCAGGCAGGAAATGCCGAAGTGATACTCCTGGAAGGTGCTGGCCGTGCCGCTGGAAAAGGCGAAGACGGAGGCGAGCACCTGCGGCGCGCCGGCCGTGACCTGCGGCAGCGCTGCGCGGAAGCGGGGCAGCAAGTCGTTTTCCAGCTGGACGACCAGCGGATGGGTGTGGCTGATGACGGTCATGGCGGAGATCTGTATGGCGCTGGGGCGCGGGCCGCCATTATAGGATTGAAGCGGCGATGCTGCGCGTGGTAAAAATCACTCGGTAGCATTGCGTAGTAAAACTAGATGTATTGACAGGAAAACGTGCAAAAGCTCAGGAAAATGACCTGACGCACTGCAGCATGGCTAGCTGGGGGCGGCGATGCCATCCGCCTCGGGCCCCGCTGTCGGCAGGGGCGCGTTGATGCCGGTGTCGTCGATCAGGCGCCGGCTTGGTGCGCGCCGTGTCGCGCAGGCTGCCGCGCTGGCGAGGATGGCGATGGGTGCTGGCAGGCCGTAGCCCATCCCGTGCTCAAGCGCAAGGCGAGCAGGATGGAGCTATCGGTGGCATTGCGGTGGTGCTGTAGCAGCGGACTGCAAAGGGATGATGGGAGCGGGAACTGCGGCAGCTATTAACGGCTCAGGCCACTCATCCAGCTTGGCTGCGGGTTGGCGCGCGCCAGTTCGCGCATGCGGTATTCCAGGTCGTAGCGGTCGGTCGATTCGGCCAGGTAGGCTTCTTCATAGGCGCGTTCGCGGCGGTCGCTGCCTTGCGTCAGCCAGGCGCCGAGGCGTTTGGCGGCGTGCGTCAGGGTGGCGATGATATTGTTGTTTTGCGTCGTGTGATAGGTAAATGCGGTAGACATGGCAGACTCCTTGTGTGGCGTGCCGCGTTGTGCTGCACTGCAATATAAGTATACCAATTCCAAGATATAAGGCTACTTTTGATTTCAAATAACGGCTATTCATTTTTAGAATAACGGCGGGGAAAGCTGCGCTTTATGGGGCTTTCGGGCATAATGCGGGCGCTGTATCGTAGTTTTACTACAAGGCTGTTATTGCCCGAATGTTGTTTTTATACGCGCTCCGCAAGCACGCTGCCTCCTAAAACAATGTTCCGGCGAGAAACGGTCGGCCGTGCGCCTGCCGCGCGCGAGTTGCGCCATGCCTGCCTCGTATTGCTGATGGCAGTCATAGCCTGCGCTGATGTCTGGCGCGTGCTCTGGCGTGGACTCTTGTGCGTCCCGGTGCTGCCCGGATGGAACCGCTTCCATGCCTGGCAAGACAAAACTTGGATTTGAAAATGGAGAAGGTATGGAATACGTAAAGCAAGGCCAGGGCGTCCAGTCCGCACAGGCCGGCACGCAAAACAATACAGGCGCCCTGATCATTGTCACGGTGCTGTTTTTCATGTGGGGGTTGCTGACATCGCTCAATGATGTGCTGATTCCCCATTTGCGCTCGATCTACACCCTGACCTATGTGCAGGCGATGCTGGTGCAATTCTGCTTCTTTGGCGCTTACGCCATCGTTTCCTTGCCGGCAGGCATGCTGATCAAGCGCATCGGCTACCAGAACGGCGTCGTCACGGGCCTGCTGATCGCCGCCGCCGGCTGCGCCATGTTTTACCCGGCCTCGACAGGCAGCTATGCGCTGTTCCTGCTGGCCTTCTTCATCCTGGCGGCCGGCATCACCGTGTTGCAGGTGGCCGCCAATCCGTATGTGACGGAACTGGGCGACCCGCAGACGGCGTCGAGCCGGCTGACGCTGACGCAGGCGTTCAACGCGCTGGGTACCACGGTGGCGCCGGCCCTGGGCGGCATGCTGATCCTGTCGGGCACGATCCTCACGGTGCAGCAGTTCGATCTGCTGCCGGCCGTCGAGCAACTGGCCTACCGCGCCAAGGAAGCGGCCGCCGTGCAGGGGCCGTACCTGGTGCTGGCCGCCACGCTGGTGATCCTGGCCGTGCTGTTCGCGCTGGCAAAATTGCCGAAGATTTCGCATGCGGACGATGCCGCCAGCCTGGCGCAGGACGGCCAGAAGGTGTCGATCTGGTCGCACCGCCGCCTGGTGCTGGGCGCGCTGGCCATCTTCCTGTACGTGGGCGGCGAAGTGAGCATCGGCAGTTTCCTCATCAACTTCCTGGGCGAGAGCCATATCGCTGGCCTCAGCCATGCCGACGCCGCGTATTTCGTCAGCTATTACTGGGGCGGCGCCATGCTGGGCCGTTTCGTCGGTTTCGCCGTGATGCGCTATGTCAGCCCGGGCAAGACCCTGGCCTTCAATGCCGCCATCGTCATCGCGCTGATCCTCGTCGCCGTCTTCTCCAGTGGTCACACGGCCATGTGGTCGCTGATCGCCGTCGGCCTGTTCAACTCCATCATGTTCCCCACCATCTTCAGCATGGCGCTGAACAAGCTGGGCGCGCAGACGGGCCAGGGTTCGGGCATCCTGTGCATGGCCATCGTCGGCGGCGCCATCGTGCCGTTCATCCAGGGCTTCCTGGCCGATTCGATCAGCCTGCAGCTGTCCTTCATCGTGCCGGCCCTGTGTTACACGTTCATTTTGTACTTCGGCTGGAAATATGCCGGCATGTACAACGAGGACGCGGCCGGCAAATAAGCGCCGCGCAGCAGTAATAGAAAGGGTGGCCTCGGCCACCCTTTTTTGCGTCAATGTGCGAACTTCGTGCCCAGCACGTCCTGGCACACTGCGAGCCAGGCGCGCGCCGCGTGCGACAGATAGCGCCCGCTCCAGATGTGCGCCACCTGCCAGGCCAGGTCCGGCTCGACGATGCGCACGGCTTCCAGCGGTTCGCCGGCCAGGCGGTGGATGAACGGTTCCGGCAGCAGCGCCACGCCCAGGCCGGCCGAGGCCATCGCCACCAGCCAGTCCCACTGGCCGCTCTGGGCGGCAATGCGCGGTTCGAAGCCCGCCTGCGCGAAATGCTGGCGCAGGCTGCGCGTGAGGGCGAACTCATCTTTCAAGAGCACCAGCGGCAGCTCGGCCAGCGCCTTGAACGGCAGTGTCGTGCGCTGTTTCTGGAAGGTGCCCGGCTCGGCCAGGGCCCAGATCGGGTAGCTGGCGATGGCCACCGCCACGAGGTCGAGTTCCGGGTCGGCTGGCAGCACCGTCATGCCGATTTCCAGCTCGCCGACCGCCACCTTGCGTTCGATCTGCTGGCCCGTGTCTTCCTGCAGGGTCAGGCTGATATGCGGATGGCGCGCGCGGAAAGCCTTTAAAACAGGCGTGAACAGGACATTGATCATGGGCGGGATGCCGACCGTCAGGCTGCCGCGCTGCAAGGCCTGCGTGTCGCGCACTTCCAGCGTCAGCTGGCGCATATTGGCCAGCATTTCCTGGCCATGCTGGTAGACGATGCGGCCCGTGTCCGTCAGGGTCAGCTTGCGCCCGTCGCGCACCAGCAGCTGGGCGCCGACTTCATCTTCGAGCTGGCGCACCATCTTGCTGATGGTGGACTGGGTCAGGTGCAGCGATTCGGCCGCCTGCGTAAAGCTCGACAGGCGCACGGTTTCCACGAAATAGCGCAGGGAACGGATATCCAAGATGGGGCTCGCCTCGGCGCGGCATGAAAATATCGACTGGATGTGACGAAATTAATTCATGCCATGCATGTGGCCGGGATTTTATACTGAATCCCACTTATGGGGTTGGTGTATGACAGCCATCCAGTTTGAGAATATTAAGAATATCAGGAGCATCACGATGTACGAGGACCGTATCCGCCACCCAGGCTTGCTCGGTAAAATCATGAGCGCCGATGAGGCAGCCAAGTTGTTCCATAACGGCATGCGTGTCGGCATGAGCGGTTTTACCCGTGCCGGCGACGCCAAGGCCCTGCCGCGCGCACTGGCCGAGCGTGCCCTGCAAGACCCGCTGTCCTTGACCCTGATCACGGGCGCCTCGCTGGGCAACGGCAGCGACGGCCTGATGGCGACAGCGGGCGTGCTGGCGCGCCGCATGCCGTTCCAGGTCGATCCTGTGCTGCGCGGCAAGATCAACCAGGGCGAAGTCATGTTCATCGACCAGCACCTGTCGGAAACGGCCGAGCAGCTGCGTTCGGGCAACCTGGCCGCCGTCGACATCGCCGTCATCGAGGCGACGGCCATCACGGCCGCCGGCGCCATCATCCCGACCATGTCGGTGGGCAACTCCGCCGCCTTTGCCCAGCAGGCCAGGCAAGTCATCATCGAAATCAACCTGTCCACGCCGCTGGCGCTGGAAGGCTTGCACGACATTTACATTCCGCAAACCTTGCCTGGCCGTGAGCCGATACCGCTCACGCGCGTCGACCAGCGCCTGGGCAGCACGGCCATCGCCATCGACCCGGCCCGCATCGCCGCCATCGTCATCACGGACAGCCCCGACAGCCCGTCGAACGCCTTGCCGCCCGATGCGGAAACGCAGGCGATCGCCGGCCACGTGATCGCCTTCCTGCAAGGCGAAGTGGCGGCTGGCCGCATGGGGCCGGAATTGCTGCCCTTGCAGGCAGGCATCGGCACCATCGCCAACGCCGTGCTGCACGGCCTGATCGGCTCGCCCTTCCGCGACATGACCATGTATTCGGAAGTGCTGCAGGACAGCGCCATCGAGCTGCTCGATTCGGGCCAGCTGGCGTTCGCTTCGGCTTCGTCGATCACCCTGTCGGCCCCCGTGCACCAGAAGCTGATGGAGAATATCGACCACTACCGCTCGAAGATCGTGCTGCGCCCGCAAGAGATCAGCAACCACCCGGAAATCGTGCGCCGTCTGGGCATCATCGCGCTGAATACGGCGCTCGAGTTCGATATCTACGGCAACGTCAATTCCACGCACGTGTGCGGCACGCACATGATGAACGGCATCGGCGGCTCGGGCGACTTCGCGCGCAATGGGCAAGTGTCGATGTTCGTGTCGAAATCGGCGGCGAAGGGCGGACGCATTTCCAGCGTCGTGCCGATGGTATCGCATGTGGACCATACGGAACACGACGTCGACGTGCTGGTGACGGAATGGGGTTATGCGGACTTGCGCGGACTGGCGCCGCGCGAACGGGCGCCGCTGATCATCGAACGCTGCACGCACCCCGATTACCGCGCGCAGCTGCGCGTCTACTACGATGCGGCGTGCCAGCGCGGCGGCCACACGCCGCACCTGCTGGAACAGGCGCTGTCCTGGCATACGCGCTACCAGGAAACGCAGAGCATGCTGGAAGCACCATAAAGTCAGTGCCGCGCGGAGAAAGGCAGGGCAGGGCGGTTCATCACCGCGCCTGCCTTTTTTTCACCTCGGTTTCGATTGTTGCCTTTTCCGGCGCAGCGGTTTGCGCCGGATCAAACGTCAAGGCGCAAAGCGCAGGCTGATGCCTGTCGTGACGACGGCCAGCAAGTCGTCGATATGCGCGTTCATTTCCGGGTGCGGCGTCCACGGGTCGCCCGCATCCATGACGATGCGCAGCGAGACAAGGCCGTGCAGCGCCTGCCAAAAGATCTGCGTCATCGCGTGCAGGGCGCTCTCGTCATTGCGCACCTTGCCCGCTTGCGCCAGTGCGGTGAACAGGTGCAGCGCGTAGGCATACGGGTCCTGTTCGATATTGCCATGCTCCACGAGGGCGGCGTCGACTTCCGCATGCGGGCGCAGTTCCATGAAGATCAGCGAGTATTCGTCCGGATGCTGGAAGCCATACTCGACGTAGGCGCGGCCGACGAGGGCGATGCGCTGCCACGGGTCGTCGCTGCCGGCGCAGGCCGTGCGCATGGCGCGCACCAGTTCCAGCAAGTCCTTGTCCATGGCCTGGGCGATCAGGGTGGCCTTGTCGCGGAACAGCGCATACACGACCGTGGTGGAAAATCCGGCCGCTTCGGCCACCTTGCGGATGGAGACGGCGCGCGCGCCGCCCTTTTTGATGAGATCCTTGACGACGTCGATGATGTGCTCGCGCCGCGCCTGAGCTTCGCGTAACTTTCTTTCCTGAATATTAGTTAACTTCTTGTCCACGACTCTTTCCTGGCGACTCTATGAAAGAAAGAATTATAGGGGGGCGGCCTGGTGCCAATGTGTCAGCCGCTGTTACAAATCAGTTTTTTGTCCGGTAGATGCAACAGCCGGCCGATTTTTCGCGCTTTTGCCCGGCACTTTTCCATCGATGCCCCGGATTGGTGCATGAATCGTCCTGTCAGGCTTTGCGAACGGGGCCAAAGGGCGGAAAATAGCGGGATAGCTTACACTGCGTTTTGCGCAACGGCGTGGCCCACGAGGCAACGCCGGAACACTTACATTTGGACGGGATCTTTACATGACCATTAAAATCAGCCAGAACTTCGACTCGGGCGCCATCGACGTGGTGAGCGCCACCAGTGCCGGCGCCATCGACCTGAACTTGCGCAAGGACAGCCACGCCGACATCCACCAGTGGTTCCATTTCCGCCTGCAGGGCGCGCGTGGCCAGGCATGCACGATGCGTTTCCTGAACGCGGGCCAGGCCACCTATCCGGCCGGCTATGAAGGCTACCAGGCCGTGGCCAGCTACGACAGCGAAAACTGGTTCCGCGTGCCGACGGCGTTCGACGGCCAGGTGATGACGATCACGCACACGCCGGAACTCGACAGCGTGTACTACGCCTACTTCGAGCCGTATTCGTGGGAGCGCCACCTGCGCCTGCTGGGTGAAGTGGCCGAGCATCCGCTGGCGCGCGTGTCCGACCTGGGCAGCACGGTCGACGGCCGCGACATGAACATGGTCACCATCGGCAATCCGCAGGCGGAAAAGAAGATCTGGGTCATCGCGCGCCAGCATCCGGGCGAATCGATGGCCGAATGGTTCGTCGAAGGCCTCATCGACTCGCTGCTGGACGACGCCAACCCGATCGCGCGCAAGCTCTTGCAGCGCGCCGTGTTCCACATCGTGCCGAACATGAACCCGGACGGCTCCATCCGTGGCAACCTGCGCACGAATGCGGCCGGCGCCAACCTGAACCGCGAATGGATGACGCCTACGCTGGAAAACAGCCCGGAAGTGCTGTGCGTGAAAAACAAGATCCACGAAACGGGCGTCGACATGTTCTTCGACATCCATGGCGATGAAGCGCTGCCGTACAACTTCGTGGCCGGCAATGAAATGCTGGAAAACTTCACGCCGGCCCAGGCCGCGCACCAGAAGGCCTTCATCGAGCGCTACAAGCAGGCCAGCCCCGATTTCCAGGACAAGTTCGGCTATGCGCCCAGCAAGTACAAGTCGGACATGCTGACGCTGGCGTCGAAATACATCGGCCACCACTTCCAGTGCCTGGCGCTGACGCTGGAAATGCCGTTCAAGGAAAACGCCGATCTGCCCGATCCGGCCGTCGGCTGGAACGGCGCGCGCAGCGCGGCCCTGGGCGCGGCCATGCTGCAGCCTATCCTGCTGTCGCTGGATTGAACGGCGTTGTTCATGGGTATCGAGATCGAGCGTAAATTCCTGCTTGCCGGCGACGCCTGGCGCGGCCTGGGCCAGCCGGTCCTGCTGCGCCAGGGTTACCTGTCGTCGGCGCGCGAGCGCGTCGTGCGCGTGCGCATCGAAGGCGAACAGGCGATGCTGACCATCAAGGGTGCCAACGTGGGCGCGTCGCGCGGCGAGTGGGAGTATCCGATTCCGCTGGCCGACGCGATCGAGCTGCTCGACGGCCTGTGCGAGCAGCCGCTGATCGAAAAGTACCGACACCGCATCGAACACGCGGGCATGGTGTGGGAAGTCGACGAGTTCCTCGGCGCCAATGCCGGCCTGGTGGTGGCCGAGATCGAACTGGCATCGGAAGACCAGCCGTTCGAGAAGCCCGACTGGATCGGCGCGGAAGTGTCGGGCGACGCGCGTTACTACAACGCAAACCTGATCCGCCACCCGTTTTTACAGTGGTGATGGTGGATTGCTGGACGTGGTAATGAAAAAGGCGAAACCTCGGTTTCGCCTTTTTTTGCATCAGGGGTGTTGTCGGATTACGCCGTACCGGCTAATCCGACCTACGGCCCTCGCCGGTTCCGTAGCAGCGCAGGTCGGATTGGCGTCGTAGGTCGGATTAGCGCGTAGCGCGTAATCCGACAACAGCATTACAGCATCAATGGAAATGCTCGGTGCCCTGCGGCGTATCCTCGGGCATTTCCGCATGCGCCAGCTCGCCCACGGGGTCGGCAAACAGGGGCGCGCCGCAATCGTCGCAATATTCGCCGACGAAACGCTCCGCATGGCGCTTGATCTGCGTCACGCCGGCCGCGTTGAGATGCTCGATAATTTCATCGACGGGCGTCTTTTGCTTGTCCAGCGCGGCGATTCCGACCTGGATCAGGCCTTCGATCGGCGTGCCATCCTCGTCTTCCTGGCCGTACAGGGGCCAGACGATGCCGTAGATGACGTCCGGCGCCTGGCGCAGGGTGAAGGCGATGCGGTACTCGTCCACCTGGCCGTCGGCCGCTTCCTCGCCGAAGCCGGCGATGACGGCGCGCAGTTCCGACGGCTCGATGGCCAGGGTGTGCGTCAGGTAATGCACGGCGGCGCGCACGGAGACGGGGCGTATCAGCTTGTCCGCTTCGCGGCAGGCCACGTAGTACGCTTCCGGCAGCAGCAGTTCCAGACCGCAGCCAGGCAGCAGGCGGGCGATGGTCGGCGTCGCCTGCGTGCGCCATTGTTCCAGGGCGGCGCTACGCTCGGCGATGAAGTCGAGCTGGCTGGCCGGCGTTTGCCAGCGGAACAGCGGTGCGCCAGCAGGGGCCACCACGGCCACCAGCAGGTAGCGCGTGTCGGCCAGGAAGGGCGCCGTTTCCGCCTCCTTGCTTGACGGCTTGACGGCCGTGCCTTTCAGCGCGGCCTGTGCCAGCTTCTGCGTCTTGGCATAGGTCTCGACGTGGCTGCGCGGCAGCTGGTCGATCGAGTACAGGGTGGGCGCCATCGCCATCTTCGTGCCGTCGGCCAGCAGGTGGGCGGCAAAGTGCGCGGACAGCACGCCGTGCGCATCGCCGGCCATGGGGCCGGAGGCGATGGAAAAGCGCGTCCACGCGAGGATGGGCACGGCCACCAGCAGGGCGTCGTAGCGCACGTCCTCGTGCACGATGACGGTCGATTCGCTGACGGCTTCAACGCAGTCCATCAGCACGTCGTAGGCGTTCAAGTCTTCCTTGAACAGGCTGCCCAGGGTGTTGTCGATGGTGTCCTGGTGGCCGGTCTTGAGTAATTTCTGGAGCTGCGTATCCAGGCTGTGTTCCCAGGACCGCTCTTCGAGACGGCTGGCTGCCTGTACGATCGCCTGGGCAAAGGTGACCAGGCGCTGGCTGTCGGCAGTCAGTTTATGGGATGAATCTTTGGAAGGACGACGCATAGCGGGATAAGAGTCTCGGAAAGTGAAAAAAATGGATCAGTCAAACAATGATAAACCCTTATAACCGTATTGTAGAGGATTCGGCCGCACGCAATACGTAAGCTGTCTGTAGATCATGCCAATCGTCGCAATTTCAAGCCGTCACGGGCCTGCCGGCGAAAAAAAAGCGCCGGTCGGAACCGGCGCTTTCATCTTACATCACAGCTGGAGCGATTACTCGGCCAGCAGTTGACGCAGCACGAATGGCAGGATACCGCCGTGCTTGTAGTAATCGACTTCGATCGGCGTATCGATGCGCAGCAGCACTTTCACGTCGACGCTGGTGCCGTCGGCGCGGTGGATCACCAGGGTGGCCAGTTGCTGTGGCTTGATTTCGCCTTCGAGGCCTTTCAGGTCGAAGGTTTCATTGCCGGTGATGCCCAGCGTCTGCACGCTGTCGTCGCCGATGAATTGCAGTGGCAACACGCCCATGCCCACCAGGTTCGAACGGTGGATGCGTTCGAACGAACGGGTGATCACGGCTTTCACGCCCAGCAGCTGGGTGCCCTTGGCTGCCCAGTCGCGCGACGAGCCCGTGCCGTACTCTTCGCCGCCGAAGACCATGGTTGGCGTGCCTTCAGCAACATATTTCATCGCCGCGTCGTAGATCGACATTTCTTCGCCGGAAGGCTGGTGGATCGTGATGCCGCCTTCGACCGCCGAACCGTCTGCCTTGGCAGGGATCATGCGGTTCTTGATGCGCACGTTGGCGAACGTGCCGCGCATCATGATTTCATGGTTGCCGCGACGCGAGCCGTAGGAGTTGAAGTCCGCTTTCAGGACGCCGTTTTCCTTCAGCCACTTGCCTGCAGGACCGTTTTCCTGGATCGAGCCGGCTGGCGAGATGTGGTCGGTGGTGATCGAGTCGCCGAACACGCCCAGTGCGCGCGCGCCTTCGATGCCGGTGGCCACTGCCGCTGGCGTCATCGAGAAGTTGTCGAAGAACGGTGGTTCCGCGATGTAGGTCGATTTCGGCCAGTTGTAGACTTGACCTGACACGGTGGTGACTTTTTCCCACAGCTTGCCTGGCGCGCCCTTGACGTCGGCGTAGTTATCCTTGAACACCTTGGCGTTCATGGCGAACTTCATCATGGCCGACACTTCAGCCGAACTTGGCCAGATGTCGCCCAGGTAGATGTCCTTGCCGCCCTTGCCCTTGCCGACTGGCTCGGTCATCAGGTCGCGCGTCATGTTGCCGGCGATGGCGTAGGCGACGACCAGCGGTGGCGAGGCCAGGAAGTTCGAGCGGATGTTCGGGTGAATGCGCGCTTCGAAGTTGCGGTTGCCCGACAGCACGGCCGAAGCGACGATGTCGTGGGTGGCGATGGCGGCGTTCAGTTCAGGCGTCAGGTCGCCGGCGTTGCCGATGCAGGTGGTGCAGCCGTAGGCGGTGACACCAAAGCCCAGTTTTTCCAGGTAGGGCAGCAGGCCGGCGGCCGTCAGGTACTCGGTGACGACGCGCGAGCCGGGAGCCAGCGAGGTCTTGATGTGCGGAGCGACTTTCAGGCCCGCTTCCACGGCTTTCTTGGCCAGCAGGCCGGCAGCCAGCATCACGCTCGGGTTCGAGGTGTTGGTGCACGAGGTGATCGCGGCGATCAGCACGTCGCCGTTCGACACTTTCACGCCATTCGTCGTTTCGTACACGGCGGCCAGGTCGGCCGGATTCTTGTTGAAGCCGTTTTCGGTCGTCGGCTTGGCGAACAGTTCCGCGAAGTTGGCCTTGACGTTGCCGATTTCGATACGGTCTTGCGGGCGTTTCGGGCCGGCCAGCGACGGAGCGACCGACGCCAGGTTCAGTTCCACCACGCGGGTGTAGTCGATGTCGCCCGCTTTCGGCACGCCGAACAGGTTTTGCGCCTTGAAGTAGCCTTCGAACGCGGCGATTTCAGCCTTGCTGCGGCCGGTGCCCTTGAAGTAATCGATGGTTGCTTCGTCGACTGGGAAGAAGCCCATGGTCGCGCCGTATTCCGGTGCCATGTTGGCGATCGTCGCGCGGTCGGTCAGGGTCAGCGATTCGGTGCCTTCGCCGAAGAATTCGACGAACTTGCCGACGACTTTCTCTTTGCGCAGCAATTCGGTGATGGTCAGTACCAGGTCGGTGGCGGTGCAGCCTTCGCGCAGCGCGCCCGACAGGTTGACGCCGATGACGTCAGGCGTCAGGAAGTAGACCGGTTGGCCCAGCATGCCGGCTTCCGCCTCGATGCCGCCCACGCCCCAGCCGACCACGCCGATGCCGTTGATCATGGTGGTGTGCGAGTCGGTGCCGACCAGGGTGTCGGGGTAGTACACATCGCCGGCTTTCTTGCCTGCGTGGTGCACGCCGCGCGCCAGGTATTCCAGGTTGACCTGGTGGACGATGCCGAAGCCTGGTGGCACGACGCCGAAGGTGTCGAATGCCTGCATGCCCCATTTCATGAACTGGTAACGCTCGTTGTTACGCGAGAATTCCAGTTTCATGTTCAGGTCCAGCGCTTTCTTTTCGCGGTAGTGATCGATGGTCACCGAGTGGTCGACCACCAGGTCGACCGGTACCAGCGGTTCGATCTTCTTGGCGTTGATGCCCATCTTGGCGGCCACGTTGCGCATGGCGGCCAGGTCGGCCAGCAGCGGTACGCCGGTGAAGTCTTGCAGCACGACGCGCGCTACTACGAACGGGATCTCGTCGGTGCGCTCGGCGGTCGGGCCCCAGTTCGCCAATTGCTTGACGTGTTCTTCGGTGACTTTCTTGCCGTCGCAGTTGCGCAGCACCGATTCGAGCACGATGCGAATCGACACCGGCAGGCGGGAGACATTGATGCCCAGGCTTTTTTCCAGCGCAGGCAGGGAATACAGCTTGCCCTTCTTGCTGTCCGAAATATTAAAGTCCTTGAGCGTGTTCAGAGTGTTGCGGGACATGACCTCTCCTTGTTGGGTATCGTCTATTTATTGATTATTCAGGGTACAAAACATGACTGAGCCCCCGAAGAGGCCCTTGCTACGCACATCAGCCGCCGGTTGCCGGCAGCACGCCCAGCGAGGCCGGGGCTTCCACCAATGCCGCCGGCTTGGCTTGCTCCGCATCCTTGCATTCGTTGGCCAGCTGGCGCCCCTGCTTGGAATCGAGCAGCATGCCCTTGGCCGGAATGCCGATCCAGACCAGGCCATACAGGCGGTTTTCGAAGCGGTTGGCGCCGGTGGTGGTGCCGACACGGCTCAGGCGGTGCAGGCGCTTCTTCCAGCGCAGGGCGATGTGTTTGTCATCCGTGGCATTGGTGTAGATGGTAATTTTATTACCAAGTTCACAATTGAAATCGGTGGAGGCGGAGCCTGCGGTGTCCGGCTCGTCGGACTCTTCCTTGTCGATGACCGACATGGCCAGTGGATGCGCTTCCTTGGTGGCAGCTTTTGCCTTGGTGGTCTTGGCCTTGGCCTTGACCACCTTGGCTTTTGCCGGCGCCTTGGCGGTGTCCGTGGCGGCGAAACTGGCTGGCGTCAGCGTGAGGGTCATCGCGCCCAGCGCGACGCTGCAGGCAATTGCTAATTTGGAGATGGACATCGTGTAATTCCTGTCAGTTTTCAGTGGTGCTGGAAGAGGGGGTATTGAGTAATGCCGCGGCCGCCTCGGGCAGGCCCAGGCCCGCCAGTTTGGCGCGTTGCAAAACGGTCCAATAATATCGGTAGCTGGCGCGGTCGTGCAAGCGGCCATTTTGCGCGATCGGGCCCCAGTTGGCGCGCAGCGCCTCATTCAGGATATTGCTCGCCTCGTTGACTTCGGACAGGCGCGGCGTGAAAGCCTTGATGATGGGCTTGATCTGGTCCGGATGGATGCTCCACATGCGCGTATAGCCGAACTCGGCCGTCGCGCGCTGGGCATCGTTGGCCACCACGGCCGAATCGCGCACATCGGTCGTCACGTTATGCGACGGCACCTTGCCATGCGCGTGGCAGGCGGCGGCCACTTCGAGCTTGGCGCGCACCACCAGCGGATGGGTGAACTGGCCCGGCGTGCGCATGGCGGCGGCCGGGATGGCGCCGTAATGGGCGGAGACGAAATCCATGATGCCGAAGGACAGGCATTCGACCTGGGGCAGGGCGGCGATGGCGTAGGCGTCGCGCAGCGCGCCGTGCGTCTCGATCAGTATATGCACGGGCAAGTCGTCGCGGCCGGCGCGGCGCGCGTGCAGGTTGATCAGGTCGATGGCCAGCATGGCGTCCTGCACGCCGCCCACCTTGGGCACGGCGATGTAGGCCAGGCGGGATGCGGCGGCACAGATGAGTTCCACGTCGCGCGCAAAGAACGGGCTGTCGACGTCGTGCACGCGCACGCCGATGCGGTTGAACTGGTTGTCGTCGCTGGCCAGCAGGCCGGCGATCATCTGCGCGTGCGCTTCTTCATTGCCGGCGCTGGCGCCGTCTTCGCAGTCGAACGTGATGTCGAACAGGGGCCCAAGCTCTTGTTGCAAAGCAATCGATTTACGCATCAGCTTTTCAGAGCCGGCGTAGTGGTCGCAAGCGGCGAGCAACAGCGGCTGGCGTTTGCCTTGGAATAAAACCTCGGAAGGGTGCATGCTTAAGGCATTTCTGCAGGTAAAGACTACTTGATAAAACAGCCGCGCCGCGACGTGCGCGGAGCGGCCTGCTTGGCGGGCGGCGCAACATACGCCGCGCCGCCAGGACTGGATTTATGCCAGCAGGTGTTTCACGCCTTCGCGCTCTTCGGTCAGCTCTTTCAGGGTCAGGTTGATGCGCTCTTGCGAGAATGCATCGATTTCCAGACCTTGAACGATGGTGTACTCGCCGTTGTCGGTGGTGACAGGGAAGCCGAACACGGTGCCTTCAGGAATGCCATACGAGCCATCCGAAGGAACGCCCATGGTGGTCCACTTGCCGGCGGTGCCCAGCATCCAGTCATGGATGTGGTCGATGGCGGCGTTCGCTGCCGACGCTGCCGACGACAGGCCGCGCGCTTCGATGATGGCCGCGCCGCGCTTGCCGACGGTAGGCAGGAAGGTGTTGGCGTTCCATTCCTGGTCGTTGATCAGGTCTTTCACAGCCTTGCCGTTCACGGTGGCGAAGCGGTAGTCGGCGTACATCGTTGGCGAGTGGTTGCCCCAGACGGTCAGCTTCTCGATATCTTTCACGGCGGTGCCGGTCTTGGCAGCCACTTGCGACAGGGCGCGGTTGTGGTCCAGGCGCAGCATGGCGGTGAAGTTTTTCGCTGGCAGCGATGGCGCCGATTTCATGGCGATATAGGCGTTGGTGTTGGCAGGGTTGCCGACCACCAGGACTTTCACGTTGCGCGAAGCGACGGCGTCGAGCGCCTTGCCTTGCACCGTGAAGATCTGTGCGTTCGCTTCCAGCAGGTCCTTGCGTTCCATGCCTGGGCCGCGTGGGCGCGCGCCGACCAGTATGGCCACGTCGACGTCCTTGAATGCGGTCAGCGGATCGGAATGGGCGGTCATTTCCGTCAGCAGCGGGAAGGCGCAGTCGTCGATTTCCATCATCACGCCCTTGAGCGCCTTCTGGGCTTTTTCGTCCGGGATTTCAAGCAGTTGCAAGATGACAGGCTGGTCTTTGCCGAGCATGTCGCCATTGGCGATGCGGAACAACAGGGCGTAGCCGATCTGGCCGGCGGCGCCGGTCACTGCAACACGCATTGGGGTTTTAGCCATGATGAATCTCCAAAAATGGGAAAGAAAACGGGCTTGAAGCTGGGCTTACGCTTATCCGGAAAAACTATAATGATACCAAAACCGGCCGGCGCCACCGAATTGCTGGTGTACGCTGCCGTCACGCCTGTGCTGCTCGAGACCAGAGTGGCTGGCCGACAACATAAAACGCTGGCTCACAAGTTTTATCGAGGGCAGTTTAGGCCTCCGATCTCTATCTGTCAATCATATCTTATGTCTTATATAAGACAGATAACTGCGAGTGTTTTACTGGACGCGGGCAGTGATTTGTGTTGAAATGTCGGACTATGAATTCCGCCTCGTCCAATCTGACCAACAATGCCACTGCTGCAAGCGGGGCGGTCAGTCCGACCGCGGGCACCCCGGCCGCGCCTGCTGCCGCACCGGCCGCCAGCGTTTCCACCCCTGTCGCCAGCGTCAATACCACTGCCGTGGTCATGCCTGCGGCGAACGCCTCGCCCACCTTCAGTCCCTTATATCAGCAGATCAAGGCGCTCATCACGCAGAGCCTGCAATCGGGCGAATGGAAGCCGGGCGAGCTGATCCCCAGTGAAGTCGAACTGGCCGGCCGTTTCAAGGTCAGCCAGGGCACGGTGCGCAAGGCCATCGATGAGCTGGCCGCCGAGAACCTCGTCATGCGCCGCCAGGGCAAGGGCACCTTCGTTTCCACCCACCATGAGGCGCGCGCGCATTTCCGCTTCCTGCGCCTGGTGCCGGACGAAGGCGTGCCGCATTATCCAGAAAGCAAGTTTATCGAGGTCAAGCGCGTGCGCGCGCCGGCCGACGTGGCGCGCCTGATGGACCTGAAGTCCGGCGACGCCGTCATCTTCATCAAGCGCGTCCAGTATTTCGACGGCGTGCCGACGATCGTCGAGGAACTGTGGCTGCCGGGCCTGATCTTCAAGGGCCTGACGGCCGAGCGCCTGGTGGAATACAAGGGCCCCATGTATGGCCTGTTTGAAACGGAATTTGGCACGCGCATGATACGTGCGTCCGAGCAGATCCGCGCCGTGTGCGCCGACGCGGGCGCGGCGCAACTGTTGAATATCGACCTCGGCACGCCCTTGCTCAGTTCCGAGCGCGTGTCGTTTACCTACGGCGACAAGCCGGTCGAACTGCGCCGGGGCTTGTACCTGACCAGTCGTCATCATTATCAGAATGAACTCAGCTGAAGCAGCGGGGCGCCCGCGGGCGCCCGCACAAGCGGCAAGGCTGAAGTACATCGCTTGTAAAGTGCGCGCCGCAAGGCGGGCGCTGGAGACAACAGAGTGCGCAGGCAAAGCGTGGCCAGCCCCGGCGGGCTGTGCTTTGCCTGCGATTCTGTAACTAAATTACGTGAACTACGGAAAGTAGCGCGGTATTTTGTAGTAAAAAACCATTTTGGTTATATGTAACAATAGATATTGGTATGGGTTGCGAAAATCGGCGAAAATCGCGGCTTCAATATTTAGTTGAAATTCAAAGGGGAGGTTTTTGTTATGTCTGAAGCCGTAAGAGAAGTACCAAAAAAAGAACGGCCGCAATTCCGTAACATCCATGTTACCGAATTGTCGAATTACCGCATGGCTATCGGCGCCATCGTCTCGATCCTGCATCGTATCAGCGGCATCATCATTTTCGCCCTGCTGCCGTGCATCCTGTACATGCTGGAACTGAGCCTGCGTTCCGAAATGTCCTACGCCTACTTCCAGGGCATCGCCTCGCACTGGTTCGTCAAGCTGATCACCCTCGCTCTGGTCTGGGCCTTCCTGCACCACTTCTGTGCCGGTATCCGCCACCTGCTCATGGACGTGCACGTCGCCGCCGAGAAAGAACCCGCGCGCAACACGGCCAAGTTCGTGCTGGTGATCAGTCTGGTACTGACCGCCCTGGTCGCATTGAAACTGTTTGGAGTATTTTAATGGCAAACAATAACATCGGACCGAAACGCCTCGTCGTCGGCGCCCACTACGGCTTGCGCGACTGGCTGGCGCAACGCGTCACCGCCCTCGTCATGGTGGCCTATGTCGCCATCCTGCTGATCGCCTTCCTTACCGGCAGCAACTTCAGCTATGAAGGCTGGGCAGGATTGTTTGCGCAGCAATGGTTCAAATTATTCAGCCTGGTGACGTTCGTCGCCCTGTTCTACCACGCATGGGTCGGCGTACGCAATATCTGGATGGACTACGTGAAAAGCGTTGGCCTCCGCATGACCCTGCAAATTGCCACCATGCTGTGGTTGATCGCTTGTGCCGCCTGGACGGTACAGATACTCTGGAGTGTGTAATCGTGGCAGCATATAAATCTGCAATCCCTACCCGCCGCTTTGATGCGGTAATCGTTGGCGCCGGCGGCTCCGGCATGCGCGCGTCGCTGCAACTGGCTGAAGCCGGCCTGAACGTCGCAGTGTTGTCCAAAGTCTTCCCGACCCGTTCGCACACTGTCGCGGCACAGGGCGGTATCGGCGCGTCGCTCGGCAACATGGCCGAAGACAACTGGTTCTGGCACATGTTCGACACCGTCAAGGGCGGCGACTATCTGGGCGACCAGGATGCCATCGAATTCATGTGCCGCGAAGCACCGAAGGTCGTGTACGAACTGGAACACTTCGGCATGCCGTTCGACCGCAACCCTGACGGCACCATCTACCAGCGTCCATTCGGCGGCCACACGGCCCACTTCGGCGAAAAGCCGGTGCAGCGCGCTTGCGCGGCAGCCGACCGTACCGGTCACGCCCTGTTGCACACACTGTACCAGCGCAATGTGCGCGCCCGTACGCACTTCTTCGTCGAATGGATGGCGCTCGACCTGATCCGTGACGCCGAAGGCGACGTGATCGGCGTGGTCGCGCTGGAAATGGAAACTGGCGAATGCATGATCCTGGAAGCAAAGACGACGGTCATGGCAACGGGCGGCGCAGGCCGTATCTTCGCCGCCTCGACGAATGCCTTCATCAACACCGGCGACGGCATGGGTATGGCGGCACGCGCCGGCCTGCCGCTGCAGGACATGGAATTCTGGCAGTTCCACCCGACCGGCGTGGCCGGCGCGGGCGTGTTGATCACCGAAGGCGTGCGCGGCGAAGGCGGCATCCTGATCAATAGCGAAGGCGAACGCTTCATGGAGCGCTATGCGCCGACCCTGAAGGATCTGGCGCCGCGCGACTTCGTGTCGCGTTCGATGGACCAGGAAATCAAGGAAGGCCGCGGCTGCGGTCCGAACAAGGATCACGTGATGCTGGATCTGCGCCATATCGGTGCCGATACCATCGCCAAGCGCCTGCCGTCGATCCTGGAAATCGGCCACAAGTTCGCCAACGTCGACGCCACCAAGGAACCGATTCCTGTCGTGCCGACGATTCACTACCAGATGGGCGGCATCCCGACCAACATCCACGGCCAGGTCGTCACCCCGACCGGTCCGGATAATTCGGCCAAGGTCGTCAACGGCCTGTACGCGATCGGCGAATGCGCCTGCGTCTCGGTGCACGGCGCCAACCGCCTCGGCACGAACTCGCTGCTGGACCTGGTGGTCTTCGGCCGCGCGGCCGGCAACCACATCGTCAACAGCGGCCTGAAAGCCAAGGAAAACAAGCCTTTGCCAGCCGACGCTGCCGATTTCGCCATGGGCCGCCTGGCGCGCCTGGAAAACTCGACCGGCACGGAAACCGTGCAGGGCGTGGCGAATGAAATCCGCGCCACGATGCAGAAATACTGCGGCGTGTTCCGTACCGACGCGATGCTGGCGCAGGGCGTGGTTGAAATCATGAAGCTCGACGAGCGCCGCAAGCACGTGTCGTTCAAGGACAAGTCGATGGTCTTCAACACGGCCCGCGTGGAAGCGCTGGAACTGGACAACCTGATCGAAACGGCGAAAGCGACCATCGTTTCGGCAGCCGCCCGCAAGGAATCGCGCGGCGCCCATGCCCAGGACGACCACCCGACCCGCGACGACGACAACTGGATGAAGCATACGCTGTGGTATTCGGAAGGCAACCGACTGGAATACAAGCCAGTCGTGACCAAGCCGCTGACGGTAGATACCTTCAAACCGAAACCACGTACTTTCTAAGGCTATACCATGGCACGCACTCTCAAATTTAAAATCTACCGCTACGATCCTGACCAGGATGCCAAGCCGTACATGCAAGACCTGACGGTCGAACTGAAAGACACCGACAAGATGCTGCTCGACGCACTGCAGCGCATCAAGTCGGACGTCGATGACTCGCTGGCCCTGCGCCGCTCGTGCCGCGAAGGCGTGTGCGGTTCGGACGCGATGAACATCAACGGCAAGAACGGTCTGGCCTGCACCACCAACCTGAACGAACTGACCGAGCCTATCGTGCTGCGTCCGTTGCCAGGTCTGCCAGTCATCCGCGACCTGATCGTCGACATGACGCAATTCTTCAAGCAGTACGATTCGATCAAGCCGTTCCTGATCAACGATTCGATCCCGCCTGAAAAAGAACGCCTGCAAACGCCGGAACAGCGCGAAGAACTCGATGGCCTGTACGAGTGCATCCTGTGCGCCTGCTGCTCCACGTCGTGCCCGTCGTTCTGGTGGAATCCGGACAAATTCGTCGGTCCTGCCGGCCTGCTGCAAGCCTACCGCTTCATCGCCGATTCGCGCGACGAAGCCACCGGTGCGCGTCTGGACAACCTGGAAGATCCGTACCGTCTGTTCCGCTGCCATTCGATCATGAACTGTGTCGACGTTTGCCCGAAAGGGTTGAACCCGAACAAGGCGATCGGCAAGATCAAGGAATTGATGGTCCGCCGCGCGATCTGATTCGTCTGATCGCGTCCGCCGGGCGCCGTTTGCCGGAAGAGGGTATCCTCGCTTCCTGGCAGGCGGCGCCTGCAAAGCAGCACCGTGCCGCAAGGCACATGTAAAGTGGTAAACCAAATGACAGAATCAATTTTGTCCTCGCATCAGGCCGACCCGGCCAACCGCGCCCGCCTGCGCTGGCGTTCACGCCGTGGCCTGCTGGAAAACGACATCATCCTGACCCGTTTTCTCGATGCGTATGAAACCGAATTGACCGATGAAGAAGTTGACGCGCTGACGCGTTTGCTGGATTTATCGGACAATGCGTTAATGGATCTGGTACTGGCCCGTAAAGAGCCGGAAGGCGAAGTCGATCTGCCGCATGTGCATGCACTGCTGCAACGACTGCGCATTGCCTAGACGCCTGGGCGATATATTGCAAACGGTGCGAGTGGCGCGCTGTAGCAACGCCGAATTGCGTTGCGAATTGCAGCCAGAATTTTTGATTTTAATTTCGACTCACTCCCGAGAAGGAAGAGCCCATGAATACCTCTGACACAAAAGCTACCCTGTCGTTCTCCGATGGCAGCCCATCGCTTGAATTTCCCATCTACAAAGGCACCGTAGGCCCGGACGTCATCGACATCCGCAAGCTGTACGCCGGTAGCGGCAAGTTCACCTACGACCCAGGCTTTATGTCGACCGCCTCGTGCAATTCGTCGATCACCTACATCGACGGCGACAAGGGCGAATTGCTGTACCGCGGTTACCCGATCGAACAGTTGGCCGTCAACGCCGACTTCATGGAATCGTGCTACCTGCTGCTGAACGGCGAATTGCCGAACGCGGCGCAAAAAGCCAAGTTCGTCGACACCGTGACCAAGCATACGATGGTGCACGAGCAGATGCAATTCTTCTTCCGTGGCTTCCGCCGCGATGCGCATCCGATGTCGATCCTGGTCGGCACCGTCGGCGCGCTGGCGTCGTTCTACCATGATTCGCTGGACATCAACGACCCGCGTCACCGCGAAGTGTCGGCCATCCGCCTGATCGCCAAGATGCCGACCCTGGTCGCCATGACCTACAAGTACTCGATCGGCCAGCCGTTCACGTACCCGCGCAACGACCTGTCGTACAGCGCCAACTTCATGCACATGATGTTCGCCAACCCGTGCGAAGACTACAAGGTCAACGACGTGCTGGTGCGCGCCCTGGACCGCATCCTGATCCTGCACGCGGACCACGAGCAAAACGCCTCGACGTCGACCGTCCGCCTGGCCGGTTCGTCGGGCGCCAACCCGTTCGCCTGTATCGCTGCCGGCATCGCCTGCCTGTGGGGCCCTGCCCACGGCGGCGCCAACGAAGCGGCACTGAACATGCTGAAGGAAATCGGCACCGTTGAGAACATCCCTGCCTTCATCGAGCAAGTCAAGGACAAGAACTCCGGCGTCAAGCTGATGGGCTTTGGCCACCGCGTGTATAAGAACTTCGACCCGCGCGCCAAGCTGATGCGTGAAACCTGCTACGAAGTGCTGAACGAACTGGGCCTGCAAGACGACCCGCTGTTCAAGCTGGCGATGGAACTGGAAAAGATTGCACTGAACGACGAATACTTCGTTTCGCGCAAGCTGTACCCGAACGTCGACTTCTACTCGGGCATCGTGCAATCGGCGCTGGGCATCCCTGTGTCGCTGTTCACCGGTATCTTCGCCATGGCCCGCACCATCGGCTGGATCGCCCAGTGGAACGAAATGATCGCCGATCCGGAACAAAAAATCGGCCGTCCGCGTCAGCTGTTCGTCGGCTCGACCACGCGCGAAGTACTGCCACTGGCCAAGCGCGCCTAAGTTTCGCCGCATAGCCGTTCCTGCCGGGCCTTGCGGCCCGGCGCGCAAAAGCGAGCCCGAGGGCTCGCTTTTTTCATGCGCGCCTTAAAAATAGCCGATCAATAGCCGCTGGCAGGCAATGCTGCTACGCTCCACCCAGGCAAACCGGAAACAGAACGTGATGAATGAAGACATATGCGCGCCCGGCGGCGTGACCCTGGGCGAGACGGGATTCGGCTACACCCTGTCGCTGATCGGCGGCAAATACAAGATGCTGATCCTGTACGCGCTCGCTGAAAACAAGGTCCTGCGCCACAATGAACTCAAGCGGCATCTCGGCGGCATCGCCTTCAAGACCCTCAGCGTCGTGCTGAAGGAGCTCGAAGCCGATGCGCTGATCATCCGCAAGGAATACCCGCAAGTGCCACCCAAGGTTGAGTATTTCCTCTCCAGCAAGGGAGCATCGCTGATCCCCGTGCTCCATACCTTGTGCGAGTGGGGCGAACAGCACCAGCCGGCCTGACGCGCAGGTCGAATTGCGCCTTGCCGGGGCTTTCTCGCGTGCTGGTCACTTACTTTTCCTACTGTATGTGTAGTAACTGTGCGTACTTGTGAAAAATACCTGCCATGGGTATGCTGCATACGCCTCTGGAGGCGCGATGGCGCGCTTCGGGGCAGGGTGGCGGCTTGCCTGCTTTCCGGTGCATGCGGTGCGGCGGCGCCACCGACCCCACACCCATGAAAGAAGCACTATGAAAACGCTGGTTATCGTCTTCCATCCCGCGATCGACAAGTCCGTGGCCAACAAGCGCTGGCTGCAGGAATTGGCGCGCCATCCGCAGCGCTACACAATCCACCATGTGCATCAGGCTTATCCTGACGGAAACATCGATGTGGCGCAGGAGCAGGCGCTGGTGGAGGCGCACGGCAACGTGGTCTTGCAGTTCCCGCTGTACTGGTTCAACTGTCCGCCATTGCTGAAGAAGTGGCTCGACGACGTATTGGCGTATGGCTGGGCGTATGGCACGGGCGGCGTAGCCTTCAAGGGCCGCAAGGTGGCCCTGGCCGTCACTGCGGGCATCCGCCAGGAAGACTTCACGCCGGAGGGCAAGTGGAGAGTCACGCTGGCGCAGTTGCTGGTGCCTTTTGACGTGACGCTGGACTATGTGGGCGCCGAGAAGCGCCCGTTCTTTGCTTTCTATGGCGCGGAAGACGGGCCAAAGGAGGCGGGCTATGCGGAGCGGCTGGAGAGCAGCGCGCACGACTATGTGCGCTTCCTGTCGGCGCTGTAAGTCTGGCGTGCTGGCTCAGTCGAATTCCGCCAGCAGTGTTTGCAGGCATACGCTGACGCCTTCCAGCGGCAGGCTGGCGCCATCGTGGATGTGCGGCACGACGATGCGGCGCGGCGCGTTGTGCTTGAGAATGCCGCCCCAGTGGGCGACGCGGGCGCCGGCCTGGCGGCGGATCGCGGCGACCGTGTCGCCACTGGCGAGGATGCGCGCCAGCGGAAAGGCCGCTTGCAGCACGCCCAGGCCGAAATACGCCTGCGGTTCGGCGTTGCTGATATAGATGGCGCTCAGGCGCCTGCCGGCCGCCTGTATCGTTTGCGCCACGTGCACGGCATCGCTGTGCAGGAATTGCGCGTTGACGAGGATGGCTTCCTGCGAACCGCTCAACAGGATGGAGGGTGAGCGCGTACTACCCAGGCGCTCGATGGCAAAGCCACCGTCGGCGCGGCGCGGGGCACGGCGGTCGCCCCAGGGCCAGCCGGCGCCCTGGCGGTCATGCAGGGTGGAGTTCGACAACATGTGTTTTTCTCGTTATTTGTTATCACCAGCACATATTATCCTTTCGACTATGTGCGACAAATAGGGTAGATTGCAATACTTAGTTGCATGAATCGAGCGAATCAAGGGAGTGCCCGCATGGACCGTATCACCGCTGCACAAGTGTTTGTCGCCATCGCCGAGCGCGGCAGCATGGTCGCCGCCAGCGATGCGCTCGACATGTCGCGCGCCATGGTGACGCGCTACCTGGCCGAGATGGAGCAGTGGGCGGGGGCGCGCCTGCTGCATCGCACCACGCGGCGGCTGAGCCTGACGGATGCGGGCGACGCCACGCTGGCGCGCTGCCGGCAGATGCTGGAACTGGCCGGCGCCATGGCCGTCACCGCGCCCGGGGGCGCCGACACGCCGCACGGCTTGCTGCGCATCACCTGCTCGCAATCGCTGGCGCAGACCGCGCTGGCTGGCGCAGTGACCGCTTACCTGCGGCGCTACCCGCGCGCCGCCGTCGACCTGCAGATGGAGAACCGCGCCGTCAACCTGGTCGAGCAGCGCATCGACCTGGCGATCCGCATCACGAATGCGCTCGAACCGAACCTGATCGCGCGCCAGCTGGCCAGCTGCGCTTCCGTGGTGTGCGCCGCACCATCGTACCTGGCGGCGCACGGCACGCCACGGCGGGCGGAAGACCTGGCCCTGCACAACTGTCTGACGTATACCTATTTTGGCAAGAGCCTGTGGCAGTTCACGCACAACGGGGAAGCGCTCACTGTCCCCGTCAGCGGCCGCCTGTCGGCGAATGAGTCGCTGGTTCTGCTGGTGGCGACGGTGGCGGGGGCGGGCATCGCCATGCAGCCGCGCTTTTCGGCCACGCCGCTGATCGCCAGCGGGCAGCTGGTGGAGCTGCTGCCCGCATACCAGCCGCAGGACATGGGCATCTATGGCGTCTATACGTCGCGCCAGCACATGTCGCCGCTGCTGCGCACCATGCTGGACTTCCTGGTGGAGTGGTTTGCCGGCGATCCCGATTGGCTGGCAGCCATCGCGGCGGGGCCGTTGCCGGGCAGACCAGTTGGGCGCAAGCGGCATGCCGGCAGGGCCGCCGATGTGTTGTAAGCATAACAGTGACAGGCTTGCAAGCCCGGGAAAATCAACAACAGAGCTTACATTTGCTTGCCAAATAAAATTCAACGAGCGGTTGTTGCGTTACAATACCGCGTGCTATTCTAAATGACGGTATGCAGAATGCTGGTGCAATAAAAAAGCCCTTCCCCACAACTTGATGTGCAATCCGCTAACCGGTCAGGCCGTGTCGCGGAAGGTTAGATTAACCCGCTAATCTCGCGAAGCGCGAAGAAAGGTGAGCAATATATGCAGCAATTAACGACCAACTCCTACCTGTTTGGTGGGAATGCTCCGTACGTGGAAGACCTGTACGAGGCGTATCTGAACAATCCAGGCTCGGTGCCCGATAACTGGCGTTCTTACTTCGATGCCATGCAGCACGTGCCTGCCGTCGACGGTACCAACAAGCCTGACGTGGCGCATGCCTCCGTCGTCGCCTCGTTCGCCGAGCGCGCCAAAGCGGGTCCGATCCGGACAGTGACCGCTTCCTTCGATGCTGAAATGGGCCGCAAGCGCGTCGCCGCCACGCAGCTGATCGCCGCTTACCGCTACCTCGGCACGCACTGGGCCAACCTGGATCCGCTGCAACGCCAGGAACGTCCGATGATCCCGGAACTGGACCCGAGCTTCTACGGTTTCACCGATGCGGACATGGACACCGTGTTCAACATCAGCAATACCTATTTTGGCCCCGAGACCGCCACCCTGCGCGATCTGCTCAATTATCTGCGCGACACCTACACGCGTTCGATCGGCGCCGAATTCATGTACATCTCCGATCCGGCCGAGAAGCGCTGGCTGCAAGAGAAGCTGGAATCGATCCGCTCCACCCCGAATTTCACCCCAGAGAAAAAAATCCACATCCTCGACCGCCTGACCGCAGCTGAAGGCCTGGAACGCTATCTGCACACCCGCTACGTGGGCCAGAAGCGCTTCTCCCTGGAAGGCGGCGAAACCTTCATCGCCTCGATGGATGAAACCATCCAGCGCGCCGGCGAAAAAGGCGTGCAGGAAATCGTGATCGGCATGGCCCACCGCGGCCGCCTGAACGTGCTGGTGAACACCCTGGGCAAGGCGCCGCAGGAACTGTTCGAAGAATTCGAAGGCAAGCATGGCGACGACCTGCCTGCCGGCGACGTGAAGTACCATCAAGGCTTCTCGTCGGACATCTCCACCGCGGGCGGCCCGGTCCACCTGTCGCTGGCGTTCAATCCGTCGCACCTGGAAATCGTCAACCCGGTGGTCGAAGGTTCCGTCAAGGCCCGCATGGACCGCCGCGGCGACGTGCACGGCGCGCAAGTGCTGCCTATCCTGGTGCACGGCGATGCCGCTTTCGCCGGCCAGGGCGTGGTCATGGAAACGCTGAATCTGGCGCAAACCCGCGGCTACGGCACGGGCGGCACGGTGCATATCGTGATCAACAACCAGATCGGTTTCACCACCTCGGATCCGCGCGACTCGCGCTCGACCCTGTACTGCTCGGACGTCGTCAAGATGATCGAAGCACCGGTCCTGCACATCAACGCCGATGATCCGGAAGCCGTGGTCCTGGCGACGCAGATCGCGCTCGACTACCGCATGGAATTCAAGAAGGACATCGTCCTCGACATCATCTGCTACCGCAAGCTTGGCCACAACGAGCAGGATACGCCGGCACTGACGCAGCCGCTGATGTACAAGCGCATCGGCCAGCACCCGGGCACCCGCAAGCTGTACGCGGACAAGCTGGTAGCGCAAGGCGTGATTCCTGCCGACGGCGGCGACAAGATGGTTGCCGCTTTCCGCGACGCCATGGACGCCGGCAAGCACACGGTCGATCCAGTCATCTCGAACTTCAAGAACAAGTACGCCGTCGACTGGCTGCCGTTCCTGAACAAGAAATGGACCGACTCGGCCGATACGGCCGTGCCGATGACGGAACTGAAACGCCTGGCCACGCGCATCACCACCGTGCCGGAAGAGTTCAAGGTCCACTCGCTGGTTGAGAAGGTCCTGGGCGACCGCGCCACCATGGGCCGCGGCGAAATGAACCTGGACTGGGGCATGGGCGAACACCTGGCCTACGCTTCGCTGGTATCGTCCGGCTACGCCATCCGCCTGACGGGCCAGGATGCGGGCCGCGGCACCTTCGTGCACCGCCACGCCGTGCTGCATGACCAGAACCGCGAGCGCTGGGATGCGGGTACCTACATTCCGCTGCAAAACGTGTCGGACAACCAGGCACCGTTCACCGTCATCGACTCGGTGCTGTCCGAAGAAGCCGTACTGGCCTTCGAATACGGCTACTCGACCGCTGAACCGAACACGCTGACGATCTGGGAAGCCCAGTTCGGCGACTTCGCCAACGGCGCGCAAGTGGTGATCGACCAATTCATCAGCTCCGGCGAAGTGAAATGGGGCCGCGCTTCGGGCCTGGTCATGATGCTGCCGCACGGTTATGAAGGCCAGGGTCCTGAGCACTCGTCCGCGCGTCCTGAGCGTTTCCTGCAGCTGTGCGCCGACAACAACATGCAAGTGGTGCAGCCGACGACGGCGTCGCAGATCTTCCATTTGCTGCGTCGCCAGATGGTGCGCCAGTTCCGCAAGCCGTTGGTCATCCTGACGCCGAAGTCGCTGTTGCGCAACAAGGATGCCGGTTCGCCGCTGACCGACCTGGCCAAGGGCGGTTTCCAGACCGTCATCGGCGAAGTCGACGAGAAAATCGACGCCAAGAAAGTCAAGCGCGTCATCGCCTGCTCGGGCAAGGTCTATTACGACCTGGTCAACGCACGCAAGACACGCGGCCAGACCGACACGGCGATCGTGCGCCTGGAACAGCTGTATCCGTTCCCGCACAAGTCGTTTGCTGCTGAACTGAAGAAGTTCCCGAACCTGGTCGAAGTCGTATGGGCCCAGGACGAGCCGCAAAACCAGGGCGCCTGGTTCCAGATCCAGCACAACATCTTCGAAGGCCTGGAGTCGGGTCAGCGTCTGGCGTATGCCGGCCGTCCTGCTTCGGCGTCGCCTGCCGTCGGTTACTATGACAAGCACTACGCCCAGCAAAAAGACCTGCTGGAAACGGCATTCTCGAAGCTGAAGGGCTTTATCCTGACCAAGTAAGTGGCGGGACAACGGGCGCTGCGCGGTTTGCGCGGCGCCTGACCAGTATATGATGACGGAGCGCCGCCCTTGCTACGCAGGGGCGGCGCCGCAATAACAAAATAAACGGAGTTTTACATGGCACAAATCGAAGTCAAAGTTCCCCAGTTGTCGGAATCGGTTGCGGAAGCGACCCTGCTGGCATGGCACAAGAAAGTCGGCGAACCAGTCGCGCGCGACGAAAACATGATCGATATCGAAACCGACAAAGTTGTGCTGGAACTGCCTGCGCCAGCCGCTGGCGTGATCATCCAGATCATCAAGGATAACGGCGCCACCGTCGTTGCCGGCGAAGTCATCGCCATCATCGATACCGACGGCTCGGCCAAGGTCAGCCCGATGGAAGTGTCGGCCGTTGCCGCGCCAGCCCTGGCTGCCGCCGCACAAGACGCTTCGACCGCTTCGGCGCCTGCCGCCACCAAAGGCGACGTGGCCATGCCTGCCGCCGCCAAGATCCTGTCCGAAAAAGGCCTGTCCGCTGGCGACGTCGCCGGTTCGGGCAAAGATGGCCGCGTGACCAAGGGCGACGCCCTGGCCGCGTCCGCCAAGCCTGCCGTTGCGCCGCTGGCGCCAGCCGCCGCCAAGCCGGCCCTGCAGCAAGTTGCCACGCCGTCGGCCGCCAGCCTGGGCGACCGTCCGGAAGAGCGCGTGCCGATGAGCCGCCTGCGCGCGCGTATCGCCGAGCGCCTGCTGCAATCGCAATCGACGAACGCCATCCTGACCACGTTCAATGAAGTGAACATGCAGCCGGTCATCGACCTGCGCAACAAGTACAAGGACAAGTTCGAGAAAGAGCACGGCGTCAAGCTGGGCTTCATGTCCTTCTTCGTCAAGGCTGCCGTCGCCGCCCTGAAAAAGTACCCGATCATCAACGCCTCCGTTGACGGCAACGACATCGTTTACCACGGCTACTTCGACATCGGCATCGCTGTCGGTTCGCCGCGCGGCCTGGTCGTGCCTATCATCCGCAACGCGGACCAGCTGTCGATCGCCGACATCGAGAAAAAAATCGGTGAATTCGGCGCGAAAGCCAAGGAAGGCAAGCTGACCCTGGACGACCTGACGGGCGGCACGTTCTCGATCTCGAACGGCGGCACCTTCGGCTCCATGCTGTCGACCCCGATCATCAACCCGCCACAATCGGCCATCCTGGGCGTGCATGCGACCAAGGACCGCGCCGTCGTGGAAAACGGCCAGATCGTGGTGCGTCCGATGAACTACCTGGCCATGTCCTACGACCACCGCATCATCGACGGCCGCGAAGCCGTCCTGGGCCTGGTGGCGATGAAAGAAGCGCTGGAAGATCCTGCACGCCTGTTGCTGGACCTGTAAGCACCGTAGCACCCCGGCGTAGCCGCCGGGGCAATGTAGTTGGTACCCCTTGCCAGAAGACGCAGCTGGCTGATCTCAATGAAAGAGGATTCCTATGAACGTCTCTGAAGAAATCAAGCGTCTGCACGAGTTGCACCTGGCGGGCGCCCTGAGCGACGCGGAATTCGCGCAAGCGAAAGCCAAGCTCCTGAGCAATATCAACCTGGACAAGCCGGACAGCACGTTCGGCGCCGGCGCCGGTCCGGCTGCCGGCCCGGCGAACGACCTGGTGCAGGAATTCAACCGCCTGCGCCGTTCGCGCAACGACCGCTGGCTCGGCGGCGTGTGCGGTGGCCTGGGACGCGCTTCCGGCATGGAAGCGTGGATCTGGCGCCTCGTGTTCGTCCTGTTTACATTGACCTTCGGCTTCGGCGTGGTGATTTACCTTCTATTGTGGATTTTCGTACCAGACGAAGAGATTGGAATAACAAAACATGAGTACTAAACAATTTGACGTAGTTGTCATCGGTGCGGGCCCTGGCGGCTACATCGCCGCCATCCGCGCAGCGCAGCTGGGCTTTTCCGTCGCTTGCGTCGACGAGTGGTCGAACGCCAAGGGCGGCGCCGCTCCTGGCGGCACCTGCACCAACGTCGGCTGCATCCCGTCGAAAGCGCTGCTGCAATCGTCCGAGCATTTCGAACACGCGGGCCACAGCTTCGCCGAGCACGGCATCGACGTCGCCGGCCTGAAGCTGAACCTGGGCCAGATGCTCAAGCGTAAAGATACCGTCGTCAAGCAAAACAACGACGGCATCCTGTACCTGTTCAAGAAAAACAAGATCGCCTTCTTCCACGGCCGCGCCGCTTTCGCCGCTGCCGCCGCTGGCACGTATGACATCAGCGTCACCGGTGAAGCCAATGAAACCCTGAACGCCAAGCACGTGGTCATCGCCACGGGTTCGAACGCGCGCGAACTGCCGGGTGCACCATTCGACGAGAAACTGATCCTGTCGAACACGGGCGCACTGGCCATCGACGCCGTTCCAGCCAAGCTGGGCGTCATCGGCGCCGGCGTGATCGGCCTGGAAATGGGCAGCGTTTGGCGCCGCCTGGGTTCCGACGTCACCGTGCTGGAAGGCCTGCCGGTCTTCCTCGGCGCCGTCGACGAGCAGATCGCCAAGGAAGCGTCGAAGCTGTTCACCAAGCAAGGCTTGAAGATCAACCTCGGTTGCAAGATCGGTGCGATCACCCCAGGCAAGAAAGACGTCACCGTGGAATTCGTGGACGCCAAGGGCGAAGCGCAAAAAGCCGTGTTCGACAAACTGATCATCTCGATCGGCCGTACGCCGAACACGAATGGCCTGGGTGCCGACAAGGTCGGCCTGCAGCTGGACGAGCGCGGCTTCATCGCCGTCGACGGCGACTGCAAGACCAACCTGCCGAACGTATGGGCAGTGGGCGACGTCGTGCGCGGCCCGATGCTGGCGCACAAGGCCGAAGAAGAAGGCGTTGCCGTGGCCGAGCGTATCGCCGGCCAGCATGGCCACACCAACTTCAACACGATTCCGTGGGTGATCTACACCTCGCCGGAAATCGCGTGGGTCGGCAAGACCGAGCAAACCCTGAAGGCCGAAGGCATCGCCTACAAGGCGGGCACCTTCCCGTTCATGGCCAATGGCCGTGCGCGCGCACTGGGCGACACCTCGGGCATGGTGAAATTCCTGGCCGATGCGACCACCGATGAAATCCTCGGCGTGCACATCGTCGGCCCGATGGCCTCCGAACTGATTTCCGAAGCCGTCGTGGCGATGGAATTCAAGGCCTCGGCCGAAGACATCGCACGCATCTGCCACGCCCACCCATCCCTGTCGGAAGCGACCAAGGAAGCGGCATTGGCAGTAGACAAGCGTACGCTGAATTTCTAAACGCTAGAGTACCTCGCAGCGGGCCGGCAAAGCAGTTTCTGCCTTGCCGGCCCGTTTGCGCTATGTCCAGAATCCCAGTTGAATCGAATCCCATGAACGTTGAAGAGTTTTACCAGCACGCGTTGCAGAAGCGCGATTTCAAGGCCGATGCCGCCCAGCGGCGCGCGGTCGACCGCCTGCAACTGTGCTACGACGAGTGGGTGGCCTACAAGGGCCAGCGCTCGAGCACCTTCAAGCGCCTGATCAACCGTCCCGCCGTGCCGAAAGGCGTGTACATGTGGGGCGGGGTAGGGCGCGGCAAGTCGTTCCTGATGGACAGTTTTTATTCCGTCGTGCCACTGGTGCGCAAGACGCGCTTGCACTTCCACGAATTCATGCGCGGCGTGCACCAGCAGCTCGATGAATTGAAGGGCGTGGCCGATCCGCTCGACGAGGTCGCCAAGCGCATCGCCAAGAAATACCGTTTGATCTGCTTCGATGAATTCCACGTCTCGGACATCGCCGATGCGATGATCCTGTACAACCTGCTGTCGGCCCTGTTCGACAATGGCGTGTCCTTCATCATGACGTCGAACTACGATCCGGACCTGCTGTACCCGGACGGCCTGCACCGCGACCGCATGCTGCCGACCATCGCGCTACTGAAGGAAAAACTCGACGTCATGAACGTCGACGCCGGCGTCGATTACCGCGGCCGCGCGCTGGAACAGGTGGAAAGCTACTACACGCCGCTCGGCGCGGCCACCGACAAGGCCCTGCGCGACGCCTACACGCGCATCGCCGAGACGGCCGACGAAGATGCGCGCATCCGCATCGAAAGCCGCGAAATCCACTGCCTGCGCCGCGCCGGCGGCATCATCTGGTTCGATTTCGCCACCCTGTGCGGCGGCCCCCGTTCGCAAAATGATTACCTGGAAATCGCCAGCCGCTTCCATACAGTGATATTGTCCGGGATACCGGCCATGTCGGCGGCGCAGTCGTCCGAGGCGCGCCGCTTCACGTGGCTGATCGACGTGTTCTATGACCAGAAGGTCAAGCTGATCATGTCGGCCGAAGTGGCGCCCGACCAGCTGTACACGAATGGCATGCTGGCCAACGAGTTTCACCGTACCGTATCGCGCATCGTCGAGATGCAATCGCGCGAATACATGGAAAAAGAACAGCGCGGCGCGGCCGACGCGATCGTTTGAGGCAGGAAAAATGAACATGATGGCAAATACACTCTACAAGCTGGCAACGGGCATGGGCCTGGCCCTGGTCTTGTCCGCCTGCGCGCACCAGGGCGGCATCGCATTGGATGAAGTCGGTGCGCCGCAAGTGCCGGCCACCTTGTCCGTCGACGAAGCCGATGCCAAGCTGAAGCTGGCGGCCAGCGAACGCGAGGCGGCTGAAAATGAATTCGCCGCGCGCGAGCAGGAATGCTACAACAAGTTCTTCGTGAACAGCTGCCTCGACAAGGCGAAGGAAAAGCGCCGCCTGATCCTCGTGCGCCTGCGCGCCGTCGAGGCCGAAGCGAATCACTTCAAGCGCGCCGAGTCCGTGCGCCTGCGCGATATCGACCTGGCCAAGACCCAGGAAGATGCGCGCCTCGACGCCGAGCAGCGCGCCGCCGCCGTGCCCAAGCCCGTGAAAGTGGTCGCGCCCGAGCCGGCGCCGCCCAAGCCGCAAGGCAAGAGCGTGGCCGAACGCGAAGCCGAACATGCGGCCAAGCTGCAGAAACTGGCCGCCGAGGACGCCGCCGAGGCGCCGCGCCGTGCCGCCCGCGAAGCGCAATTTGCGAAAAAACAGGCGGAAGCCGTGGCGCGCCAGAAGAGAGTGGCGCAGCGCCTGGCCGAGCGCCAGGCCGAGGCGGACGCCAAGGCGGCCAAGGCGGCCGCTGCCAGCGCGCCGGCCGCCGCCGTTCCGCCCGCCAAGTAAGTCCGTCTGGCAGGGGCATGCCGGAAATGGCGTGCCCTAAGCCGCGCGGCAGGTTAAACTACGCACTTGCCGGCGATCCCGGCACGGATGGCTGCCTGCGCATGCTGCGCGCGCCTGTTGAACAACACTGCCTGGAACGCAACACATGAGCGATGCACAGCATATAGAGCGGCGCCTGATTGAACTCGACGTGGAACACCGTGACCTCGATACCGTCATCGAGTTGCTGATACTCGATGGCCATCATGACGAACTGCAATTGCGCCGCTTGAAAAAGCGCAAGTTGCAGTTGAAAGATCACATCACCTTGCTGAAAATGCAATTGGTGCCCGACGTTCCGGCCTGACCGGCGCCAGTAGCGTCCAGCCTTCATTAAGTATATTTTGACCGATCACAATTTATTGCCTGCAAGCCAAGACGGCCAGCCTCTCGATCTGCCAGCAAATCTGCCAGCCGAATCCCAGGCGGCGCCTGGCAAGCACGATGCCGACATCGAGCGCCTGTTCGGCGCCGGCGGCCCGCTGGGTCCGGCCGTGGGCAGCTACAAGCCGCGTCGTTCGCAAACGGAGATGGCCAAGGCCATCGCCCACGCCATCGACAGCCAGACCACCCTGATCGCCGAGGCGGGCACGGGCACGGGCAAGACCTTTGCTTACCTGGTGCCGGCCCTGATGTGGGGCGGCAAGACCATCGTTTCCACGGGCACCAAGAACTTGCAGGATCAATTGTTCCTGCGCGATATCCCGACCGTGCGCGCCGCGCTGCAGGCACCCGTCTCCGTGGCCCTGCTGAAGGGCCGCTCGAACTACGTCTGCCATTACCATCTGGAACGCACCTTGCAGAATGGCCGCATGACGTCACGCGACGACGTGGGGCATTTGCGCGAAATCTCGCGTTTCATCAAGATGACGAGCTCCGGCGACAAGGCGGAACTGGCCAAGGTGCCGGAAAATGCCATGATCTGGAACCTGGTGACGTCCACGCGCGACACCTGCATGGGCGCCGAGTGCCAGTATTACCAGGATTGCTTCGTCATGAAGGCACGCAAGGAAGCCCAGCAGGCCGACGTGGTGGTGGTCAACCACCACCTGTTCTTTGCCGACGTGGCCCTGAAGGACACGGGCGTGGCGGAATTGCTGCCCTCGGCCAATACCATCATCTTCGATGAGGCGCACCAGTTGCCCGACACGGCAACCCTGTTCTTTGGCAATACGGTGTCGACTTCGCAAATCCTGGAACTGTGCCGCGACGTGCTGGCCGAAGGCCTCGCCCATGCGCGCGGCATCGACTGGGCCAAGACGGTGACGGTGGTGGAAAAGGCTGCGCGCGACCTGCGCCTGACCTTCCCGCAGGATATCGTGCGCCTGTCCCTGCCGCAGATCGCCCCGTCGAGCGATTTCTTCCCCGCGCTCGACACCCTCAAGGATGAACTCGACGGCATGGTAGCCGTGCTGGAAACCCAGGCGGAACGGGCGGAAACGCTGGAACAATGCCGCGTGCGCGGCGTGGAACTGGCGCAGCAGCTGAGCGGCTGGAAGTTCGACCCGAAGGCCAAGGTCGCGGCCGGCGAAGAAGCCGTGTTCTGGGTGGAAGCGTTTTCCAGCTCCCTGCAATTGCACAAGACGCCGCTGTCGATCGCGCCGATCTTCAACAACCAGCGCGAAGGCACGCCGCGCAGCTGGATCTTCACGTCGGCCACCCTGGCCGTGAAAAACGATTTCAAGCATTTCTCGGAACAGATGGGCTTGACGGGCGAACCGTCGCATACCTGGCCGAGTCCCTTCGACTATGGCCAGCAGGGCTTGCTGTTCGTGCCGCAAAACCTGCCGCAGCCGAACTCGCTGGGCTACACGGACGCCGTCATCGACTGCGCCTTGCCCATCATCGAGGCGGCGGGCGGGCGCACCTTCTTCCTGTGCACCACCTTGCGCGCCGTGAAGCGGGCGGCCGAGCGGCTGGCCGACGAGTTCAAGCAGCGCGGCTTGAACTTCCCCCTGTTCGTGCAGGGCGACCGGGGCCGCACGGAATTGCTGGACCAGTTCCGTGCCGCCGGCAATGGCGTGCTGATCGGCAGCCAGAGCTTCTGGGAAGGCGTCGACGTGCGCGGCGATGCGCTGTCGCTGGTGATCATCGACAAGCTGCCATTCGCGCCGCCCGACGATCCCGTGCTGGCCGCGCGCATCGAAGTGATGGAAAAGCAGGGCAAGAACGGTTTTATGCACCACTCGCTGCCGGAAGCCATCATCAACCTGAAGCAGGGCGCGGGCCGCTTGATCCGCGACGAGGGCGACCGTGGCGTGCTGATGATCTGCGATCCGCGCCTCATTTCCAAGCCGTATGGCAAGCGCATCTGGCAAAGCCTGCCGCCGTTCAAGCGCACGCGCGACACGGCCGAAGTGGTCGAGTTCTTCCGCAACCTGCCGGCCCGGGTCGGGTAGCGTTTCCCGCCGGCGCCCGCGCGCCGGCACGGTTGCTTTTCTAATTTCTCCTTTGCAATCAAATGCCTGGCGTATTACACGCGGCGCCGGCCTGCGCGCTGGCCATGCCAGAAAACGGCGTGATCGTGCCATGTTCTGGCATTGTGTCGAATGTCCAGGACGCCAGACACATCTTTGCGCCAGCGCAAACAGGCCGTTACCCAGCGGATTAGAGTGAGCTCATGCCTTGCAGGATCAAGGCGCGGCGACGGCATCGCCGCACGGGGAACAGGGGGGATGCCATGGATATCCGCTACGGCTGTTTCTTGAGTTATGCGCACGGCCAATATGCGTTCATGAACAAGTTCAAGAATGACCTCATCGAGGCGCTGGCCTGTTACCTGGAGCCGCACCTCGATCGCGAGGAAGTCCTGTTCATCGACAGCGAACAACTGGGCGGCGGCGACGATATCGACCTGCGCGTGGCGCGCGCCATGTGCCAGAGCGTGTGCATGATCGTGCTGTACACGCCGAAATACGAGGCGCATGGCTATACGCGGCGGGAGTTTGCCGCCATGCAACTGATCGAACAGGAGCGCCGCGCCTGGTACGAGCTGCCCAGCCATTTGATCATTCCCATCATCATGACGCGCCATCCGGACGGCCTGCCGCCGCAGATCACGGAGTCGGGCCTGTACGTCGATTTTTCCGGCTATACCCTGGCCAGCGGCGACCTGAAGTCGAATCCGCAATACCTGCCCGACATCGAACGCATCGTGCAGCGCATTGCCACGCACTACCACTTGCTCAAGCGTTCGACGCCGCCGGGCCACGATTGCAGCCGCTTCGTGTTGCCCGCCATCCCGCCGGAATGGCGTGCCGTTCCGCCTCCGCACTTTCCACGTTAATCCACGTCAAAAGGTCCTGTCATGGAATGCCAACGCCTGTCCCTACCGCCTTTGAACGCCCCTGGCGAAGTCGTCACCTTCTATTCCTACAAGGGCGGTACCGGCCGCACCATGGCGCTGTCGAATATCGCCGTGCTGCTGGCGCGGCGCGAAAACGCCAGCGTGCCGGTGCTGATGCTGGACTGGGACATGGAGGCGCCGGGACTGCACCATTACTTCGAGCAGCACGAGGAGCGCCCCGGCGTGCTCGAATTTTTCGAGGCTTGCCGCCAGCAGCTTGAACGCTACAGCCTGGAAGGCGCGGGCGGGCAGGGCGCGGGGCGCGAGGATGCGGCGCTGGCGCAGCGCGTGCTCGACGCCATCGACTGGCAGCAGTACGTGGTACGCGTCGACCAGGGCAGTCCGCTGTACCTGATGCGCGCGGGCCGCTTCGACGCCAGCTATGGCGAGCGCCTGGCGCAGATGCGCTGGGACCAGCTGTTCGACAGCTGCCCGGCGCTGTTCCGCTGCTTCGCCGATACGCTGGCGCGGCATTTCCGCTATGTGCTGGTCGACTCGCGCACGGGGCGCACGGACAGCGCCGGCATCTGCACCACCTTGCTGCCGAAAAAGCTGGTGGTGGTCTTCACGCCGAACCGGCAAAGCCTGGAAGGCGTCGATGCGCTCGTCACGCGCGCCATCGAGTACCGCCGCAGCCATGAAGACGAACAGCGGCCGCTGCTCGTGTATCCCTTGCCGTCGCGCATAGAAATGGGCGACGGCGCCCAGCGCGCCGAGTGGCGCCGCGGCGACGCGCACAAGGGCATCGCCGGTTTCCAGCCCATGTTCGAGCGCCTGCTGCGCGCCTCGTACGGCTTGCCGCACATCGCCCTCGACAGTTATTTCGACGAAGTCCAGCTGCAGCAGACGAAAACCTTCGCGTATGGCGAGCAGCTGGCCGTGCGCATCGACCAGGGCGGCGACCGCTTTTCGCTGACGCGCACCTTCGAGGCTTTCCTGCACTGGCTGACGGGCGGCTACTTTCCCTGGCAATCGAGCCGCGAAATCGCCTTGCTGGCGGCCATCGGTGAAGCGCGCCAGGCCCTGCAGTTGGAACCGGGGCGCGCCGTGGCCTTGCCGCTGGCGCGCGACCTGGCCCGTTTGGGTGAGCTGTACCGCAAGGACGGGCGCAGCACGCAGGCGCTTGACGCCTTCCGGCAAAGCGTCGAGATCCGCGTGCGCCTGCTGGGCGAGGAGCATCCGGACAGCCTGGCCGGCAAGAGCGGCATGGCGCGCCTGCTGCGCCAGCTGGGCAAGCTCGACGAGGCGCGCTTCCTCGAGGAGGACGTGGTCGACGTGCGCGAACGGCTGCTGGGCGCCGAACATCCCGATACCCTGGCCGCCAGGGCATGCCTGGCGCAAACCCTGGTGCAGCAGGGCGAGCTGGCGGCGGGCCTGCGGCTGCAGAATGCGGTGCTGGCCACGTATGCGCGCATGCTGGGCGGCGAGCATCCGATGACCCTGGGGGCGATGGACAACCGCGCCGCCACCTTGCTGCACATGGGGCGGCTGGCGCAGGCGCAGCAAGTGCTGGCCAAGGTGGTGGCGGCGCGCGAGCGCCTGTTCGGCGCCGAGCATGGCGACACCTTGCGCAGCAAGCTGGCCCTGGCGCAGGCGCTGGGGCGCGACGGCGACCTGGAAGGCGCGCGGCGCCTGCTCGATGTCGTCCTGCAAGCCCAGGAGCGGCGCCTCGGCGGCGACCATGCGGCGACCCTGGTCACGCGCGATTTGCTGGCCGATATCGTGGCGAGGCAGGGTGACTGGGCCGGCGCGCGCCAGCTGCATGAAGACCAGGTGGCGGCGCGCGAGCGCACGCGCGGCCTCGACCATCCGGAAACCCTGATGAGTCAGCGCAAGCTGGCCGAGGCGCTGTTGCGGCGTGGCGAGCTCGATGCGGCGCGCAGCGTGCAGGAGCAGGTGCTGGAAGTGCATGCGCGCCTGTTGGGCGAAGACCACCTCGATACCTTGCACAGCAAGAAGCAGCTGGCCGGCACCCTGCAGCAGCAGGGCGAAAGCGAGGCGGCGCGCCTGCTGGAGGATGCCGTGCTCAGCGGTAGCGATCGCCTGCTGAACGCGCCCGCCAGCGGCGGCAAGGCGCAGCCGCACGCGGAGAGCGTGCTGGACGGCGCGCGCCATCTGCAGGAAACCATCCTGGCGGGCCGCGCCGGCGGGCACGAGGCAGCGGAGCCGGAAACCCTGGCCAGCATGATCGGCATGCTGCAAGGCATGATCGAGCGCGAACAGTATCTGCAGGCGGGCGAACTGGCCGAGCACCTGAAGGCGTGCCTGCTGCGTCCCGGCGTGCCAGGCAAGCTGCGCAAGCGCGGCATGGCGCAGCTGAAACGCATGTACAAATTGCAAGGCGATCTCGATGGCTTGCTGGCCTTGCAGGAAGACGAAGTGCAGGCGCTGGAAGGAGCGTTGTCGGAAGCGCGCATCGAGCCGCGCTGAGCATGTGCCCCGCAGCGGTGCGGCGGCATAAAAAATGCGGCCGATCGTCGTGCGGTACGCGCAGTGTTGGCATTGCTTCAGGTAAAATCTCGTTATGAGAATTCTTATCAGTAACGACGACGGCTACCTGGCGCCGGGCCTGGCGGCACTGGCCGATGCTCTGGCGCCCATCGCCGAGATCGTGGTGGTGGCGCCGGACAGCAACCGCTCGGGCGCCTCCAATTCGCTGTCGCTGGACCGGCCGCTGTCCGTGCACAAGGCCGCCAACGGCTTTTACTTTGTCAACGGCACGCCGACCGACTGCGTGCACGTGGCGCTGACGGGCATGCTGATCGAGCGTCCCGACCTGGTGGTGTCTGGCATCAACAATGGCCCCAATATGGGCGACGACACCCTGTATTCGGGCACCGTGGCGGCCGCCACGGAAGGCTATCTGTTCGGCATCCCGGCCATCGCCTTTTCGCAGTCCGAGTTTGGCTGGGCCAACCTGGACGCGGCCGCGCGCGTGGCGCGGGAAATCGTCGAGCGCCGTTTTGACGCCTTGCAGAAACCGTACCTGTTGAACGTGAATATCCCGGCCATTCCGTACGAGCAATTGCAAGGCGTGGTGGCCACGCGCCTGGGCAAGCGGCATTCGGCCGAGCCGGTCATCCGCGCGCTGGACCCGCGCGGCCGTGAAATTTTCTGGATCGGTCCGGCCGGCGCCACCAAGGAGGGCGGTCCCGGCACGGATTTTTACGCGATTCAGCAAGGACAAGTCTCGATCACCCCGCTGCAGATCGACCTCACGCATACCACCCAACTCGATGCACTGGCCCAAGGCCTGGCATGACCGCTGACTATGACCGATAAGCCGCGCACCTTCCCCCTTTCCCTCGATTCGCTGGCCGGCAAGCCCGCCAGGCAGGGCGGGGGGCAGACGCTGGCGCAGTCGAGGATCGCCACGCCGCAGACGGCCACGCAGAATGCGGCGCAAAGCGCGGCCAGGGGCGGCGCGCCGCACCACGGTGCCATGGCGCCCATCGCGCCGTCGCGCGCCCAGGCCATCGCCAATGAGCGGGCGCAGCCGGCGGTGGTGGCGCCGCCGCGGCAAAACCCGCTGGTGTCCGACGCCGTGCGGCGCGCCATGGTGGCCCGCGTGGCGAAGCAGGGCGTCAAGGACCAGGTGGTGCTCGACGCCATGCAGGCCGTGCCGCGCCATATGTTCATGGACGAGGCGCTGGCGTCGCAGGCGTATATCGACGCCTCGTTGCCGATCGGTCATCACCAGACCATTTCGCAGCCGTACATCGTCGCGCGCATGATCGAAGTGCTGCGCAATGGCGGCAGCCTGCAGCGCGTGCTGGAAATCGGCACCGGCTGCGGCTACCAGGCGACGGTGCTGTCGCTGGTGGCAAAAGAGGTGTATTCGATCGAGCGCATCCGGCCCCTGCACGAGCTGGCGAAGGCCAATTTGCGCCCGCTGCGCGTGTCGAATCTGCGCTTGCAGTACGGAGATGGTATGCTTGGCCTGCCGCAGGCGGCTCCCTTTGACGGGATCATCCTTGCCGCAGCCGGCCTGGAAGTCCCGCAAGCCCTGTTGGAACAGCTAACGCTCGGTGGGCGTCTGGTTGCGCCAGTCGGTGCTAAATTGCAACATTTACAACTCATTACCCGGGTGGGGAAAATGGAATGGACCAGCCAAACCCTGGAAGATTGCCATTTCGTGCCTTTGCGCCCGGGCACCATATGATCCCCGGATCAGCTAGCAAGCAGGACATACACATACATGCGAATGATTAAGAAAAGTAAGATACTTCTATGCAGCATCACCCTGGCCGCCCTGTTGAGCGGTTGCGGCACGACGGGCGTCCAGGCGCCGGTGGTGGAGCGCCAACCCTCGTCCACCAGTGCGGCGGCAAACGATGCCCGCGATCGCGATCCTGCGTTTTACACGGTCAAGCGCGGCGACACGCTGTTGCGCATCGCCCTTGAGCATGGACAGAATTACCGCGACCTGGTGGTGTGGAATGACTTGAGCAATCCGAACGACATCAAGGTCGATCAGGTGCTGCGCGTGCTGCCGCCAAATGGCGACACGGGCGGCGCGCAAACGTCGGCCATCATCATGCCGCCGGTGACGGAAGTCAAACCGGCCGCGCCCGTGGTGCCGAAGAAAACGGGACCGCGCGGCGAGAAGCGCGCGTATTCCGACGCCACCCTGGCCGAGTTGCGCGCCGATGGCGGCGCCACCGATGCCAAGCCGGCAGCGGCGCCTGCGCCCGTCGCGGCCGCCGCCGCACCGGCCGCCGCGGCTGCCGCTCCTGCGGCATCGGCGCCTGGCGACGACAAGATCAGCTGGATGTGGCCATCCGAAGGCAAGGTCATCGGCACTTTTGACGAAGGCAAGAACAAGGGCGTCGATATCGCCGGCAAGGCGGGCCAGCAGGTAGTGGCCGCCGGCTCCGGAAAAGTCATGTATGCCGGGAGCGGAATCCGTGGTTATGGTAATCTTGTCATCGTGAAGCACAGTAATAGCCTGTTGTCGGCTTATGCGCATAACCGCAGCATCCTGGTGAAGGAAGGGCAGAGCGTCAACAAAGGCCAGGCCATCGCTGAAATGGGCGATTCCGATGCCGACCGCGTGAAGCTGCACTTTGAGATCCGCCAGCAAGGCAAGCCTGTCGATCCTTCGAAATTCCTGCCTAACCGTTAGGTAAAGCAATGACACACGCGCCGCACGACCAGCTGGACGATGACCCGGAACCGCCGGAAGACGCGGCGGACGAAGTCGTGACGGACGATGCCGGCGATCTCGACGACGGCATTGACGCCGTCGAGGCGGGCGAGGGGGCAGAGGCGGCCAGCGTCAGTGTGCTGGTGGAAAGTGTCGATGAATTGAAGAAAGTGCTGGCGGCAGAACTGTCGACCGATACCACGCAACACTATCTGAACCAGATCGGCACGCGGCCCCTGCTGACGGCGGCGCAGGAAGTGCATTACGCCACCCTGGCCAAGCAGGGCAATTTCGAAGCCCGGCAAACCATGATCGAGCACAACCTGCGCCTGGTCGTGTCGATCGCCAAGCATTACATCAACCGCGGCGTGGTCTTGCTCGACATGATTGAGGAGGGCAACATCGGCCTGATGCGGGCCATCGACAAGTTCGAGCCCGAGCGCGGTTTCCGCTTTTCCACCTACGCCACCTGGTGGATACGCCAGAGCATCGAGCGCGCCATCATGAACCAGGCGCGCACGGTGCGCCTGCCCGTGCACATGGTGCGCGAACTGAACCAGATCCTGCGCGGCAAATACCACCTGGAAGCCCAGCACCACGACGGCAAGGATGCCACCGCGGAAGACATCGCCCACCTGGTGGGGCGTCCCGTGGAAGAGGTGCAGGATATCCTGGCCCTGTCCGAGCACGCCACCTCGCTCGACGCGCCGCTCGACAACGACCCGCAATCGTCGCTGATGGACATGCTGCCCGGCGCCAGCGAAGACAGCCCCGACGCGCGCGCCGAACACCATGAAATGACGGTGCTGGTGCGCGACTGGCTGACCAAGCTGCCGGACAAACAGCGCGTGGTGATCATGCGCCGTTTCGGCCTCGACAACGACGACCCGGCCACCCTGGAAACCCTGGCCGAGGAAATGGGTGTGACGCGCGAACGGGTGCGGCAAATCCAGCAGGAAGCCTTGATCAAGCTCAAGCGGGCGATGGCGGCACGCGGCGTCGTGCGTGACTCCCTGCTGTAGCAAGTCTGATAAAACGCGCATGGCGGCGTTGCATGGCCTCGCCGTACTGGCGTACTGTCTTCGGCCACGCGCCTTGCCCTGCGCATTTTCTCAGGCTTGCTACCCGGTGCGGGCTTGAGCGGCTTTTGCTGATCGCGATCTGCTATCATACGCCCCGCTCGCGGCGCCTGACCTTTCCCCCATTGTTTGCAAGTTCCAGCGCGGCCCTGCGTCCTGGCCCACTCTTACCTATTGATCGCTATGCAAGAAAATATCATCGAAATCAAATCGCTCGACATGGACGCCCGCGGCGTCGGCCATATTGAGAACGAAGACGGCTCGCCGGGCAAGGTCGTGTTTGTCGAGGGCGCGCTGCCGGGCGAGCGCGTCAGCTTTGTGACGTTCAAGAAAAAGAAAAACTGGGAAATGGCCCGCATGACGGCGCTGCACCGCGAATCGTCGATGCGCGTGACGCCCAAGTGCAAGCATTTCGACAACTGCGGCGGCTGCTCGATGCAGCACCTGGAACCGTCGGCGCAAGTGGCGATCAAACAGCGTGTGCTGGAAGATAATCTGTGGCATATCGGCAAGGTGCGTCCGCAAAGCGTGATGCGCCCCATGTATGGCCCGACGTGGGGCTACCGCTACCGCGCACGCCTGTCGGTGCGCCACGTCAAGAAGAAAGACGCCGTGCTGGTGGGCTTCCATGAAAAGAAATCGGCTTTCGTGGCCGACATGGATAGCTGTGAAATCTTGCCGCCGCACATCTCGGCCATGCTGCTGCCGCTGCGCGGGCTGATCGCTTCGCTGTCGATCTTCGACCAGATGCCACAGATCGAGCTGGCCGTCGGCGAAGACGTGACGGCCATGGTGCTGCGCATCATGGCGCCGCTCACGGCGGACGACGAGACGAAATTGAAGGCGTTTGCCGACGAGTACGGCGTGCAATGGTGGTTGCAGGTGAAAGGTCCGGAAACGGCCGTGCCGTTCTATCCGCTGGACAAGCAACTGCATTATTTGCTGCCGGAATTCGGCGTCAAGATGCCGTTCAAGCCCGTCGACTTCACCCAGGTGAACCACCACATCAACCGCGTGCTGGTATCGAAAGCCCTGCGCCTGCTGGAAGTACAGCCGCAAGATCGCGTGGCCGACCTGTTCTGCGGCCTGGGCAATTTTACCTTGCCGCTGGCCACGCAGGGCAGCGCAGTGGTGGGCATCGAAGGCAGCACCGCCTTGACGGAGCGGGCGCTGGAAAACGCCCTGGCCAACGGCCTGGCGGAGAAGACCTCGTTCTCGACGCGCAACCTGTTTGAAGTGACGACGGATGACCTGATCGCCTTGGGCAAGTTCGACCGCATGCTGATCGACCCGCCGCGCGATGGCGCCATGGCCCTGTGCCAGGCACTGGTCGGCCTGGCGCAAGCGCGTCCCGACATGCTCCCGAAACGCATCGTCTATGTCTCGTGCAGCCCTTCGACCCTGGCGCGCGATGCCGGCATCCTGGCGCTGGAAGCCGGTTATGTGCTGAGCAAGGCGGGCGTGGTGAACATGTTCCCGCATACCTCGCACGTCGAGTCGATGGCCGTGTTTGATCTGGCTCAATAAATAACTAAAATACGGCGGGTGGCCAGGCAGGCACCCGCCGTCGCCGTTTCCGGCGGCACCGTCAATGGCGCAGCAAGCCACCGTAATACCACTTACACCGTGTTATAAAATTGGTCTGTTTTTTGCCGATCAAGCCCTTCCGTTCATCTTCCTTCTGTCATTTTTTCGTCCTCCAGTAGGACAACACGCCATCGGCATATGCTTTTGCCGTTTCTGGCCGAACTGGTATTGCACGGTTTGATGCCACTTCAAAACCACTTGACCGCCTATTTTTTCAGCAGCATGCTGTTCTTGCAACTGCAAAAAAACTAGAACACAGGGTAGCTCTTTATCGAAGCAGAGTGGTATTTCCGCAAACCTGAACAGGAGACAGCGTGGAAAATTTAATACTCAGAAAGACGATCAGAAACATGATGGTATGCCTGGCCAGCGGTGGTGTGCTGGCGGCATGCGGTGGCGGCGGCAGCGACGCCAGCGCGCCGGGCGGCTCGCAATTGCTGGCCGTCAGCACGGTTGCCTGCGTGCCGTGGCAAGAGGGCGGCACGTACAACGCCGGCACGGTGGTCACTTACCTGGGCGCCAACTATACGGCCCTGGTGACGCAGACCGACCACGTGGGCTCGGGTTGGAATCCCGTCTCCACGCCTAGCCTGTGGAGCGCGGGCGGCACTTGCGACGGCGGCACCACGCCGACCCCGACCCCGACGCCAACGCCGACACCCACCCCGACGCCAACACCGCCGCCTACCCCGACACCAACGCCAACGCCGACACCGACACCGACCGGTGGCACGTGCGCATTGGCCTGGGCCGCCGGCACGGCATACAGCGCGGGCGCCACCGTCAGCTACGCCGGCACCAATTACCGCGCCAACTACTGGACGCAGGGCGACAACCCGTCGACCAGCAGCGGCGCCGCCGGCACGGGCAAGCCATGGACCAGCCAGGAGATCTGCAGCACCACGCCGACTCCAACACCGACGCCGACACCGACACCGACACCTACCCCGACGCCAACGCCAACGCCGACACCGACACCGACACCGACGCCAACGCCAACGCCAACGCCAACCGGCCGCGAAGTGGGTTCGTATTTCGCGCAATGGGGCGTGTATGGCCGCGACTATGAGGTGGCGAACGTGCATACGAGCGGCGTGGCCGATAAGTTGACCTTCATCAACTACGCCTTCGGCAATATCTATCCGAAAAATGGCGGCTACGAGTGCGCCATGATCACCAAGACGGAGCCGGGCGCGACGAATCCGAATTCGCCCGACGCGGGCACGGGCGGCGATGCCGAGGCCGACTACATCCGCACGCCGAAGCGCACCGTCGATGGCCAGGCCATTCCCTGGGACGCTCCCCTGTCGGGCAACTTCCTGCAGCTGAAAAAGCTGAAGGCGGCGCACCCGAACCTGAAGCTGTTCATCTCGCTGGGCGGCTGGAGCTGGTCGAAGAACTTCTCCGTCGGTTCCGCCACCGATGCGCTGCGCAAGCAGATGGTACGTTCCTGCATCGATATCTACATCAAGGGCAACCTGCCGGTGCAGGGTGGACGCGGCGGCGTGGCGGCGGCGGCCAACATCTTTGACGGCATCGACATCGATTGGGAATACCCGGTCGGCGGCGGCCAGCCGTACAACACGGTCAGCCCCAACGACAAGCGCAACTTCACCTTGCTGATGGCGGAATTCCGCAGCCAGCTCGATGCGCTCGGCGCAGCCAACGGCAAGCGTTACCTGCTGACGGCGGCCGTCGGTGCCGGCAAGGACAAGATCGATAACACGGAACCGGCCCTGTACTCGCAGTACATGGATTGGATCAACCTGATGACCTACGACTTCCACGGCGGCTGGGAAAACAGCACCAACTTCAACGCCCAGCTGTTTGCCGACCCTGCCGATCCGTCGACGGGCATGGCGCGCGAATACGTGGGTGACAAGGCGGTGCAGTACATGATTGCCGCCGGCGTGCCGCGCGACAAGCTGCTGCTCGGTATTCCGTTCTATGGCCGTGGCTGGACGGGCGTGGCGCCGGGACCGAATGGCGATGGCCTGTACCAGGCGGCCACGGGCATGGCGCCGGGCACGTACGAGTCGGGCATCGAAGACTATAAAGTCCTCGTCGCCAAGGCCGGTACGCGCTACTACCATCCCGTGACCAAGCAGCTGTACCTGTACACGGGTGCGGGCGGCCAGTGGTGGAGCTATGACGATCCGACCGTCATCGGCACCAAGGTCAAATACGTCAAGGACCAGGGCTTGCGCGGCGCGTTCTCGTGGGAGCTCGATGGCGACGCGAATGGCGTGCTGGCGACGGAGGTGTGGAAGGTGCGTTAATGTTGAAATTGCTCTAGAGTAGGACGCGGCCGGGCGGCATTGCTGCCCGGCCGCTTATTCACATAAAAAACAGGAGACGGCGATGGCGGCGGTATCGACCTTGGGAGTAAAGCAGCTGGAGCAAAAGCAGGACCCGGAGCTGAGCCGCGAATGGCGCAGCTGGATCGCGGAAAACCTCATGCTGGGCAGCCATCCGTCGGCGCTGATGCCGGTGCTGCAGCAGGCCGGCATCGCCGAAGCGCTGGCGCGCCGCGAAGTGGAGCTGGCGCTGCAAAGCCCCTACCTGGCCGGCGCCGTGCGCCTGTCGAACCGGCTGGCCAAGCGCGACTGGGTGATCGACATCCAGCGCAAGCTGAACCACCTGCGTTCGCCCGAGATCCCGCGCCGCGACAAGCTGTCCGCGCAGCAATTCCTGGACGAGTACTATTCGATCAACCAGCCCGTGATCATCACCGGCATGATGGACGACTGGCCGGCCATGCGCAAATGGAGTCCGGCCTACTTCCGCGAGCATTTCGCACAGCGCGAGGTGGAGGTGCAGTTCGGTCGCGAAGCGGACGCGCAATATGAAATGAACAGCGTGGCGCACAAGCGCAAGATGGCCTTTGGCGAGTACGCCAGCCTGGTCGAGGGCAGCGGCGCGACCAACGATTTCTATATGACGGCGAACAACAATTCGCAAAACCGCCAGGCCCTGCGCGAGCTGTGGGACGATATCGGCCAGCTGCCCGAATACCTGCGCCAGGACGGCGGTCCCACGGGCTTTCTGTGGTTTGGCCCGGCCGGCACGGTGACGCCGTTCCACCACGACCTGACGAATAACTTCATGGCGCAGGTGGCGGGGCGCAAGCGGCTGCGCATCATGGCCGCCTGCGAGGTGGCGCGCGTGTACAACCAGCGCCACTGCTTCACGCCCGTGGACGGACGCGACATCGACGTGCGGCGCTATCCGCTGATGGCCGACGTGCAGGTGCGCGAATGCGTGCTGGCGCCGGGCGAAATCCTGTTCCTGCCCGTCGGCTGCTGGCATTTCGTCGAGGCGCTCGATGTCTCGATGACGGTGGCGTTTACCAATTTCAAGTGGGATAACGATTTCTACACGAAGTATCCGCCGAATCACGACTTTTGATCGCGGCGCCGCAGGGCGCGAACCTGCCGTGAACAGCCGCCGAACAGGCGGCTTTTTTCATGCTACAGAGCGCTTCGTGCGCAGGATGTTTCCATGAAATAATTGATTCAAATCATTTTAAAGCAAATATTTTGATATGAATGGCCATGATGTTTCATTATCCAGATGGGCATGGCGGGCGGATAATTTTATGGCTGGTACGCCGCCGGGCAGTCGATGACATGCCGGCGCGCCGGCACCCGACAACCATCTGGAGGCGGCAGGGCATGAACACGCAGCACACGACACAAGCACGAATGCAGTTGCAACACACACCGGCAAGTGGCGCCGGGCGCCAGTCCGACACGCGGCTCACCCGCGAGGCGGCCGACCTGCTGGCCCGCGCCGACATCCATCTGAATGGCCGCGCCGCCTGGGACATGCAGCTGCGCAAGCCCGGCGTGCCCGAACGCGCCTTTGCCAGCGGCAACCTGGGCCTGGGCGAAGCGTATATGGATGGCGACTGGGATGCGCAGCAGCTCGACGAATTCTTTTGCCACCTGCTGCGCGCCCGGGTGGCCGACGACGTGCGCCCCATGCGCCTGGCCTTCCACGCCCTGTATGCGCGCCTGTTCAACCTGCAGACGGAACGGCGCGCGTGGATGGTGGGCAAGGAGCACTATGACCTGGGCAATGCCTTCTATGCGGCCATGCTCGATCCGCGCATGACCTATACGTGCGGCTACTGGAAGGATGCGGCCAACCTGGCCGAGGCGCAGGAGGCCAAGCTCGATCTGATCTGCCGCAAGCTGCGCCTCGAGCCGGGCATGCGCGTGCTCGATATCGGCTGCGGCTGGGGCAGTTTCATGCGCTATGCGGCGGAAAAATACCAGGTGCAGTGCGTGGGCGTGACGATTTCGCAGGAGCAGGCCGCGTATGCGCGCGCCATGCCCGGCGGCGAACGGCTGGACTTCCGCCTGCAGGATTACCGCGACACCAATGAAAAGTTCGACCGCATCGTCAGCATCGGCATGTTCGAGCACGTGGGGCATAAAAACCACCGCACGTTCATGGAGGTGGCGCACCGCTGCCTGGAGGACGATGGCCTGTTCCTGCTGCACACGATCGGCAAGAACAAGCGCCATTCCGCGTGCGATCCGTGGATCGACAAATACATCTTCCCGAATGGCGACCTGCCGTCGATCGGCCAGATCGGCGACGCCATGGATGACCTGTTCGTGGCCGAGGACTTGCACAACTTCGGTGCCGACTACGACAAGACCCTGATGGCCTGGCATGCGAATTTCGAGCAGGCGTGGCCGCAGTTTTCCGCCCAGCTGGGCGAGCGCTTCCATCGCATGTGGTCGTATTACCTGCTGTCGTGCGCCGGCGCCTTCCGCGCGCGCGACCTGCAGCTGTGGCAATGGGTGCTGGCTAAGCAGGGCGTGCTGGGCGGCTACGAGCGGGTCAGTTGATGCGGGCGTCTGCTGCTATCATGGCTTGATGGATATCAATCAAGCACGCACCTTCCTGGAAGTGGCGTCCAGCGGCAGTTTCATCATGGCCGCCGAGCGCATGCACGTGACGCAGACGGCCGTCAGCGCCCGCATCCGCACGCTGGAGCAGCAGCTGGGGCGCCAGCTCTTCGTGCGCAACAAGGCCGGCGCCCGCCTGACGCCGGCCGGCGAACGCTTCATGCGCCACGCAGCCACCATGGTGCAGGTGTGGGAGCGGGCGCGCCACCAGGTGGCCTTGCCGCCGGGGCGCGAAGACGCCGTCAGCATCGGCTGCGAGCTGAGCCTGTGGCAGCCGCTGCTGGGCGACTGGCTGATACGCATGAGCCGCGATTGCCCAGAGATCGCCCTGCGCGCGGAAGTCGACAGTCCGGCGCGCCTGCTCGACGCCGTGCACGACGGCTCGCTGGACCTGGCCGTGCTGTACAACCCGCCGCAGCGTCCGGGCCTCGTCAGCGAACTGCTGGCCGAGGAAAAGCTGGTGATGGTCACCACGCGCGCCGACGGGCAGATGCATGCCGATGCCTATGTGTACGTGGACTGGGGCCCGGCTTTTGCGGCGAACCACCAGGCGGCCTATCCGGAGCTGAGCAGCCCGCCCGTTTCCATTTCGCTGGGGCCGCTGGCGCTGGTCTACCTGCTGGACGTGGGCGGCGCCAGCTATTTCCGCATCGGCTCGGCCCAGCCTTACCTGGAGGCGGGCCTCTTGCACCGCGTGCGCGACGCGCCCGAATTCTCGCATTCGGCCTACGCCGTCTACGCGGCCCAGCGCGACAACCCGACCCTGGACCGCGCCCGCGCCTGCCTGCTCGATGTGGCCGAAAAGGCCAGATAGAGCCGGCAGACGTGAAAAAGCCGACCCGCGGGTCGGCTTTTTGTTCAAGCGCAAGGCCTGGTCTTAGTCGCGGCTGCCGCCAGCGAAACCCAGAAGGGAGAGCAGGCTGGTGAAGATGTTGTACACGTCCAGGTAGATGCGCAGGGTGGCCGAGATGTAGTTGGTCTCGCCGCCGTTGATGATTTGCTGCACGTCATACAGGATGTAGGCCGAGAAGATGGCGATGGCGACCATGGAGATCACGATCGACAGTGCCGACAGGCCCAGGAAGATGTTCGCCACCGATGCCAGGATCAGCACGATCACGCCGGCGAACAGCCATTTGCCCATGGCCGAGAAGTCGCGCTTCGAGACCGTGGCGATGGTGGCCATCACGGCCAGGATGGTGGCCGTGCCGCCGAACGCCGTCATGATCAGCATGCCGCCGTTCGAGTAGCCGAGCGTACGCGTCAGGATGGGCGTGAGCATCAGGCCCATGAAGAAGGTAAAGCCCAGCAGGACGGCGACGCCGAGGCCCGAGTTCTTGGTTTTTTCAATCGCGTACATGAAGCCGAATGCGACGAGCATGAAGATGATGAAGCCCATGCCGCCGGTCAGCATCGGCAAATGCATTTGCACGCCGATGAAGGCGCCCAGCACGGTCGGGATCATGGACAGTGCCAGCAGCCAGTAAGTGTTGCGCAAGACCTGATGGCGGACTTGCTGCATGCCCCCCGACAGGTCAAAGGTGCGTTGCATGTTCTGATTCATAGTGCCTCCGTGTTGTCAATTCAAATTACTGCTTTGCCCAAGGATAGCATGGACCCCGGTTTTTACAAAAAAACCAGCTTAAGATTTAATTAAACACAGGCAGGGCAGGAAGATGCCCCCTGCCTGTCTGGGTGATATGGGGTGGAGTATGGTAAAATCAAAGGTTGATTGAGTTATCAATTTATCGTTTTAAACCTTTCTTTTTATTGGAGTTTTCACACATGGCAATCGAACGCACCCTGTCGATCATCAAACCAGACGCAGTTGCAAAAAACGTAATCGGTCAAATCTACACCCGTTTTGAAAACGCTGGCTTGAAAATCGTTGCTGCGCGCATGACCCAACTGTCGCGCGAACAAGCTGAAGGCTTCTACGCAGCGCACAAAGAGCGCGGCTTCTTCAAAGACCTGGTGGACTTCATGGTTTCCGGTCCAGTCATGATCCAGGCTCTGGAAGGCGAAAACGCCGTTCTGGCCCACCGTGACCTGATGGGCGCGACCGATCCGAAGAAAGCAGAAAAAGGCACGATCCGCGCCGATTTCGCCGATTCGATCGACGCCAACGCCGTACACGGCTCCGACGCTGTCGAAGCTGCTAAAGTGGAAATCGCTTACTTCTTCCCAGAACTGAAGGCTTAATTGCCTTAGATAACGTTATTTCCTGGCGTTATCTGTGAAATAACTTATCACCCCCTGTTCCCGCTGCGCTGTGGTGCTTTTGGCTCCTGATGCGCGCGGGGACGGATTTTTAGAATAGACATGATCATGAATACGACGACCCTCACCAACTTGCTGGACCTCGATCCCGCGCAACTCATCGCCTACTGCGCCGAGTTGGGAGAGAAACCGTTTCGTGCGAAACAGTTGCAACGCTGGATACACCAGTTCGGCGCCTCCGACTTCGACGCCATGACGGACCTGGCCAAGTCGCTGCGCGACAAGCTGGCCACGCGCGCCGAAGTGCGCGCCCCGGCCATCATCAGCGATCACACGTCGACCGATGGCACGCGCAAGTGGCTGGTTGACGTGGGCAATGGCAATGCCGTGGAAACCGTGTTCATTCCGGAAGATAACCGCGGCACGCTGTGCATCTCGACCCAGGCCGGCTGCGCCGTCAACTGCCGCTTCTGCTCGACGGGCAAGCAAGGCTTCAACCGCAACCTGTCCGTGGGCGAAATCATCGGCCAGCTGTGGATGGCGGAATTCGAATTGCGCCGCACCAAGGGCATCGAACCCGGCCCGAAAGGCGAGCGCCAGATCACCAACGTGGTGATGATGGGCATGGGCGAGCCTCTGCTGAACTTTGAACCGACCGTCACGGCCCTGAAATTGATGCTCGACGACAACGCCTACGGCCTGTCGCGCCGCCGCGTGACCTTGTCGACCTCGGGCGTCGTGCCGATGATGGACAAGCTGTCGCAGGAAGTGCCGGTGGCCCTGGCCGTCTCGCTGCACGCCTCGAACGACACCTTGCGCGATGGTTTGATTCCACTGAACAAGAAATATCCGCTGAAGGAATTGATGGCGGCCTGCAAGCGCTACCTGGAATTTGCCCCACGCGATTTCATTACCTTCGAATACTGCATGCTGGACGGCGTCAATGACAGCGACGAGCACGCGCGCGAGCTGCTGGCGCTGGTGCAAGACCGCGAGTTCGGCGTGAACTGCAAGTTCAACCTGATTCCATTCAACCCGTTCCCCGAGTCGGGCCTGTTCCGCTCGAAAAACCCGCGCATCAAGGCGTTTGCCCAGGTGCTCATGGATGGCGGCATCATCACCACCGTGCGCAAGACGCGCGGCGACGACATCGATGCGGCCTGCGGCCAGCTGGCCGGCGAAGTCAAGGACCGCACGCGGGTGCAGGAACGCATGGAAAAAATGACTGAATATCAACAGAAGTTTGGCGCCAATTTCGGCAAGATCGTGGAAATCCGCTCCTGATGAGGGACGGCATGGCTTACCAACGCTCGCTCGCTGTGGCCGCTGTCAGCCTGGCCGTGCTGCTGGTCGGCTGTGCTTCCACGACGTCCGGCGACGGTGGCCAGGATAAGCAGGCGAGTCTGCAGGAACGCGCCGCGCTGCGCCTGCAGCTGGCCAGCGCCTATTATGGCCGTGGCCAGCTCGACGTGGCCCTGGCGGAAGCGGCGCAAGCCGTGCAGCTGGCGCCCAGCGATGCGCAGGCGCATGGCATGCGCGCCCTGATCCTGGCGGCCAAGGGGCAGACTGCACCTGCCGAGAAAGATTTCCTTTACGCTTTGCGCCTTGCGCCCCACAATCCTGAGTTGAGCAATAATTACGGCCTGTTCTTGTGCCAGACGGGACGCGCCGCGCAATCGCTGGCGTATTTCGACGCGGCATTGCAGGATGCGGCGTATGCGTCGCCGGAAAACGCGCTCAACAATGGGGGCGCCTGCAGCCTGGCCCTGCATGATTACCAGCGTGCCGGCGCGTATTTATTGCGCGCGGTACGCATCGCACCGGACGTGGCAGTGACGAATGCCGGCCTGGTGCGCGTGTATTACCAACAGCAAGACTACCGGCAAGCGGCTCATTATCTTGAGCGGCTCGGTAAAATAGCGACAATGGAGAGCCAGACGGCCGATGTGCTGTGGCTCGGGATCAAGGTGCAGCATAAGCTCGGGGATGCGGGTGCGGAAGCTGGCCTGGGGGCGCATTTGCGCAACCACCATTCCGGCTCGTCCGAATATGCTGCTTATCAAAGTGGGGCGTTTGATGAGTGAGACAGGGATACCAATGAATTCAGAGTGGGCAGAAACGCCTCAGCAGCAGCCCCAGGGCAATCTGGCGTCGGCAGGCGCACAGTTGAAGGCACAGCGCGAAGCGCTGGGCTGGCCGGTGGAACAGGTGGCGGACCAGCTCAAGCTGGCGCCGCGCCAGGTGATCGCGCTGGAAGAGGGCGACATGGCGGCGTTGCCGAACCTGGCCGTGGTGCGCGGTTTCGTGCGCGCCTATGCCAAGGTGGTGCGCCTCGACGCGGCGCCGCTGGTGGCCATGATCGAAGTCCATCCGGCGCCCGCGCAAGACCCGGCGGCCCCCGTGCGGCGTGAAATTTCCGCCACGTTTTCGGAATCGCGCTTCCCGTCGATGACGCAGCGCTCGTCGAACCAGGGCACCCTGTGGATCGCCGGCGCCGTGGCTGTCGTCGTGGCCGCCGCCTTTGGCGCCTACAAGCTCGGCTATGTGCCGGCCAGCCTGCTGTCCTCGCACACGGAAAAAGAAGTCGCGCATGCGGAAGTGGGCCCCGTGGAAACCACCCTGATCAAGCCGGGCCAGGATTTGACACCCGTGCAGACGCCGTCCGTGCCGCTGATTTCCGTGCCGCCGCCGGCCGGCAACGATACGCAGACGGGCGCGCCCGCCGCGTCGGCTGCCGCATCGGCGCCAGCCGCGGCCGTGGTGCCGCCAGTTGCCGCGCCAGCCCCTGCGCCGGCGACGACGGCCGCCGTCGCGCCGCCAGTGGCGGCCGCCGCCGTGGGCGCGAACGCGCTGGTCTTAAAGGTGGAGCAAGATTCCTGGGTGGAAATTCGCCGTCCGGGCACTTCGCCGCTGATTTCGCGCATGGTCAAGGCGGGCAGCACGGAAACATTCGATATCACGGGTCCGGCCACCCTCGTGGTGGGCAAGCCGGGTGTCGTGCAGGCAACTTTGCGCGGCGCCAAGCTGGATTTGCCGACCGTGCCAGGTGGCACGATCTCGCGCGTAAGCATCAAGTAACGTTGAAACAGGCAGTTTAAGCAAGCAAACTCACAAGATAATATTATGGCGACCTCGAAAACAGCGATCGGCTCCGGCCCTTCCGACCGGCGCGACAGCCGCAAGGTATTGATCGCCCATGGCCAGCGCCAGATCTGGGTGGGCGGCGACGCCCCCGTGGTGGTGCAGTCGATGACGAATACGGACACGGCCGATGCCATCGGCACGGCAATCCAGATCAAGGAACTGGCGCGTGCCGGGTCGGAACTGGTGCGCCTGACGGTGGACCGGCCGGAAGCGGCCGCGGCCGTACCTTACATCCGCGAGCAGCTCGACAAGATGGAGATCGACGTGCCGCTGGTGGGCGATTTCCATTACAACGGCCATACCTTGCTCAACGACTACCCCGATTGCGCGCGCGCGCTGTCGAAGTACCGCATCAATCCGGGCAACGTGGGCAAGGGCGCCAAGCGCGATACGCAATTCGCGCAAATGATCGAAGCGGCCTGCAAGTATGACAAGCCGGTGCGCATCGGCGTGAACTGGGGCAGCCTGGACCAGGCATTGCTGGCGCGCATCATGGATGAAAACGCGGGCCGCGCCGAACCGTGGCCGGCGCAAGCCGTCATGTACGAGGCGCTGGTGACGTCGGCGATTGAAAACGCCGTGCGCGCCGAAGAACTGGGGCTGGGACGCGACAAGATCATCCTGTCGTGCAAGGTCTCCGGCGTGCAGGACCTGATCGCCGTGTACCGCGAACTGGCCCGGCGCTGCGACTATCCGCTGCACCTGGGCTTGACGGAAGCGGGCATGGGCAGCAAGGGCATCGTCGCCTCGACGGCGGCGCTGTCCGTGCTGCTGCAGGAAGGCATCGGCGACACCATCCGCATTTCGCTCACGCCCGAGCCGGGCGGCGACCGCACGCGCGAAGTCATCGTCGGCCAGGAAATCCTGCAAACCATGGGCTTGCGCAAGTTCGCGCCGATGGTGATCGCCTGCCCGGGCTGCGGCCGCACGACGTCGACCACCTTCCAGGAACTGGCCGACAATATCCAGACGTATCTGCGCGAGCAGATGCCGGAGTGGAAAAAGTCGTATCCGGGCGTGGAAGCGATGAACGTGGCCGTCATGGGCTGCATCGTCAACGGTCCCGGCGAATCGAAGCATGCGAATATCGGCATCAGCCTGCCCGGCACGGGCGAGTCGCCGGCCGCGCCCGTGTTTGTCGACGGCGAAAAGGTCGTCACCCTGCGCGGCGAACGCATCGTCGAGGAATTCCAGGACATCGTCTTGAATTATGTAAAGAGTCACTACGGAAAAACGGTTGCCGTCTGAACCTGATCCGATAAAAAGCAAAGAAGAACACTATGTCCGAAAATAAAAAAGCAGATAAGATCACCGGCGTGAAGGGCATGAACGATGTCTTGCCGGCCGACGCCCCGCTGTGGGAATTGTTTGAAAACACGGCGCAATCCGTGCTGCAAAGCTACGGCTTCCAGCAGATCCGCACGCCGATCGTGGAAGAAACGAAGCTGTTCGCGCGCGCCATCGGCGCCGTCACCGATATCGTGGAAAAGGAAATGTATTCGTTCACCGATTCGATGAACGGCGACAACCTGACCCTGCGTCCGGAAGGCACGGCCGGCGTCGTGCGCGCCGTGGTCGAGCACAACCTCGTCTACGAAGGCCCGAAACGCCTGTGGTACAAGGGCCAGATGTTCCGCCACGAGCGCCCGCAGAAGGGCCGTTACCGCCAGTTCTACCAGTTCGGCGCGGAAGCCATCGGCTTCACGGGTCCCGATATCGACGCCGAAATGATCATGCTGTCGCGCCGTCTGTGGGATGACCTGGGCCTGGAAGGCATCCGCCTGGAATTGAATTCGATCGGTGACGCGGCCGAGCGCCTGCGCCACCGCGCCGACCTGATCGCCTACCTGGAAAGCCACAGCGAGCTGCTCGACGAAGAAGCCAAGCGCCGCCTGCATAGCAATCCGCTGCGCATTCTGGATACCAAGAACCCTGCCATGCAGGACCTGGTCAACGGCGCGCCGAAGCTGCTCGACTACCTGGGCGAAGAATCGCTGGCGCACTTCCATGGCGTGCAGAAGATCTTGAATCACAACAATATTCCATTCACCATCAATCCACGTCTGGTGCGCGGCCTCGACTACTACAACCGCACCGTGTTCGAGTGGGTGACGGACAAGCTGGGCGCGCAAGGCACGGTCTGCGCCGGCGGCCGCTATGACGGCATGGTGGAAATGTTCGGCGGCAAACCGACGCCGGCCGTCGGTTTCGCCATGGGCATCGAGCGCCTGGTCTTGCTGATGAAAGACGCGGCCGAGCCGGAGCAGCCAGCCCAGTGCGACGTCTACCTGGTGCATCAGGGCGAGCAGGCGGGCCTGCAAGCCTTTGTGCTGGCCGAACGGATTCGCGATGCGGGCCTGGACGTTGTGCTACATTGCGCTGCGAGCAATGGTGGCGGCAGCTTCAAGACGCAAATGAAGAAGGCCGATGGCAGCGGCGCGGCATTTGCCGTGATCCTCGGCGACGATGAAATCGCGAATAATGTTGCCACAGTAAAAGCCATGCGCGAAGCGGAACCTGGTCAGCAGCAAAACACGGTGCCGTTCGACGATGTCGTCGACTACCTGGTCGACCAGATCATCGGCAGTCACGATTGCGGCCACGACCATGGCGCCGACGGCCACGTGCACCACCACCATTGATTTGAAGCAAGACCGTTCCACCCTCGATCAACTACTCATTGAAACTGACGACCCATGGCATACGATCACGAAGAACAAGAACAACTGGCAACCCTCAAGGCCTGGTGGCAGCGCAATGGCAATCTGACCTCCTGGGTCCTGATTGTTGCGCTGGCGGGTTATAGCGGCTGGGCTGGCTGGCAGTACTACCAGCGCACCCAGGCCGCGCAAGCGGGCCAGTTGTACGACGAACTGCAAAACGCCATCGCCGCCAAGGACACCGCCAAGGTGCTGCGCGCGGCCGGCGACATGCAGTCGCGCTTCGGCGGCACGGCGTATGCGCAGATGAGCGCCCTGGCCGCGGCCAAGGTGGCGTTCGACGCGAACGACCTGAAAATGGCGAAGACCCAGCTGCAATGGGCCGCCGAGCACGGCACGGAAGAGTACAAGGCCATCGCCAAGCTGCGCCTGGCCGGTGTCTTGCTGGACGAAAAAGCCTACGATGAAGCGCTGAAGGTATTGGCGGGCGCGACCGTGCCGCAATTTGCCGGCGCCGTGGCCGACCGCAAGGGCGATATCCTGGTGGCACAGAACAAGCTGGCCGATGCCCGCACCGCCTACCTGGCGGCACTGGCGGCGACGGACAAGAACAATCCAGGCCGTCAATTGATCCAGGTCAAACTGGAAGCGATAGGCGGTACGGTACCGGAAGACAAGGCCAAGGCTGAGCAAGCTGCCGCCTGATAGGAATCGGTTCTGTTGCGCGGCCCGTGTGCCGCCTGCCTTACCCTTACAAGTACAAGAAAAAGGTTGGATAACACTTATGCGTGTCACTGAAAAGCTGGTAGCTGCAAGCCTGTTGGCCCTGATGGCCGGTTGCTCGTCCTGGAACCCGTTTGCGTCGAAAGATCCGAAAAGCGAGCCAGCCAAGCTGGTCGAGTTAAAATCGAGCATCGCCGTGCGCGATGCGTGGAAGTATTCGATCGGCAAGGCCGGCGTGTATGCCTTCACGCCCGCGCTCGCCGGCAGCAGCCTGTACGTGGTCAATGCCGACGGTGCGCTGGCGCGCCTGGATGCGGCCACGGGCCGTGAAACGTGGCGCATCAAGGCGGGCAGCGACATCACTTCCGGCGCCGGCAGCGATGGCACGGTCGTGGCCGTGGGCGCCGCCAAGGGCGTGGTGCTGGCCTTCGACGCCGAGGGCAAGCAGCTGTGGAAGGTGCAGGCGTCCAGCGAAGTGCTGACGCCGCCAGTGGTTGGCCAGGGCGTGGTGGTGGTGCGCAGCGTGGACAACCGCATTGTCGGCTTCGACGCCAAGACGGGCGAACGCAAGTGGACGGTGCAGCGCGCCACGCCGGCATTGACCTTGCGCAATGCGCCTGGCATGGCGCTGGGCGGCGCGAATATCTATGTGGCCCAGCCTGGCGGCAAGCTGCTGGCACTGACGGCGGCCACCGGTGTGGTACGCTGGGAGATAGTCGTCAGCGAACCGCGCGGCGCCACGGAACTGGAACGCGTTTCCGATATCGCCGGCACGCCGGTGGTGTTCGAGGGCGAAGTGTGCGCCGTCACCTACCAGGGCAAGGCTGGCTGCTTCGATGCGGCCACCGGCGTGCCGCGCTGGACCAAGCCGATTTCGTCCGATGTGGGCGTGGCGGTCGACCAGCGTTTCGTGTTTACCGCCGATGCCCAGGGCGCTGTCGTGGCGTTCAGCCGCGAAGGCGGGCAGAGCGCGTGGAAGAATGACGCGCTGGCGCGCCGCCGCCTGTCGACGCCGGTCTCCTTCGGCCGCAGCGTTGCCGTCGGTGACTATCAAGGTTATATCCACTTCCTGTCACGGGAAGATGGCGCATTAATAGGTCGGATCAGTACCGACGGCAGCCCGATTGTTTCGGCTCCCGTCGTCGCCGGTTCGAATTTGATTTTTCAAACCCAATCAGGGACAGTGACCGCTCTCGCGGTCGAGTAATGTAATGAAGCCGGTAATTGCACTTGTAGGTCGACCCAATGTTGGGAAATCGACTTTATTTAATCGTCTGACCCGCTCGCGCGATGCGCTGGTGGCGGATTTGCCTGGGTTGACGCGCGATCGTCACTATGGCGAAGGCCGTGTCGGCGAACGTCCCTTCCTGGTCATCGATACGGGTGGTTTCGAACCCGTCGCCAAGGAAGGCATCATGCACCAGATGGCACTGCAGACCAAGCAGGCCGTGGCCGAGGCCGACGTGGTGGTGTTCATCGTGGACGGCCGCCAAGGCCTGACCCCGCATGACAAGACCATCGTTGACTTCCTGCGCAAGAGCGGTCGTCCGGTCTTGCTGGTGGTCAATAAAAGCGAAGGCATGCGCTATACGGCTGTCGTGTCCGAATTCTATGAATTGGGCATGGGCGATCCGTACGCGATCTCGTCGGCGCACGGCGACGGCGTCAACGACCTTGTCGAAGTGATGCTGGACCTGGCGTTCGCCCAGCGTCCGGATGAGCCTGAAGAGCTGGAAAAGACCGACCGCGGCATCAAGATCGCCCTCGTCGGCCGTCCGAACGTGGGCAAGTCGACGCTGATCAACACCCTGCTGGGCGAAGAGCGCGTGATCGCCTTCGACATGCCGGGCACGACGCGCGACTCGATCGAGATTCCGTTCGAACGCGATGGCCAGCAATACACCCTGATCGACACGGCCGGTATCCGCCGCCGCGGCAAGGTGTTCGAAGCGATCGAGAAATTCTCGGTGGTGAAAACCCTGCAGTCGATTTCCGAAGCCAACGTGGTGGTGCTGATGCTCGACGCGCAGCAGGATATTTCCGAACAGGACGCGCATATCGCCGGCTTCATTCTGGAATCGGGCCGCGCGCTGGTGGTGGCCGTGAATAAATGGGATGGCTTGCAATCGCACCAGCGCGATGAAATCAAGATCGATATCGACCGCAAGCTCGATTTCCTGTCGTTCGCGCAGATGCATTTCATTTCGGCCTTGAAGGGCACCAACATCGGTCCATTGATGAAGTCGCTCAACGCCGCGTATGCGGCCGCCATGTGCGACCTGTCGACGCCGAAGCTGACGCGCGCCCTGATCGAGGCCGTGGAGAAGCAGGAACCGCGCCGCAAGGGTTCGATTCGTCCGAAGCTGCGCTATGCCCACCAGGGCGGCATGAACCCGCCTGTGATCGTTATTCACGGCAATGCGCTCGACGCCGTCGGCGATCCATACAAGCGTTATCTGGAAAAACATTTCCGCGATACGTTTGCCTTGGTCGGTACGCCATTGCGCATCGAACTGCGCACGGGTAAAAATCCATTTGCACGCACGCCAAGCAAGTAAAAATGCACTGAGTTAAGCGTCAATTAAGGCGCCGCGGTAATAATGCGGCGCCGACAGCAAATAAAGATGGCCATTTGCACGGAAATAATAAAGTGTTAATGCGCCATGCGCGACAGCGATCGCGAAAACAGGTTACAGTAGCTGTGACGCATCTTTCTCTCTTTGAAAGGTGTGAGAGCACTTGAAATCAAGCGAGTCGCCTCCAATTCTTACACAACAACATAAACAACGGAGCTGTTATGAGCAACAAAGGGCAACTGTTACAAGACCCATTCCTCAATGCATTACGCAAAGAGCATGTTCCTGTCTCGATTTACCTGGTCAATGGCATTAAATTGCAGGGCCATATCGAATCGTTCGATCAATACGTCGTATTGCTGCGCAATACGGTCACGCAGATGGTGTACAAGCATGCCATCTCGACAGTGGTGCCGGCCCGTGCCGTCAATCTCAATATTGAATCTGAAGCGGAGTAAAGCGTTGAGCTTGACGGCCCAGCGCCTTTCACCCCTCATCGCCCCCGTCCGCGCCAGCGGCGCTGATGCGTTTGCATCGGCGTCCGCGTTCGCCTCAACCTGTCTGATCTCATCATGCGCGCGGCACTAGTCGGGGTTGACTTCGGTCACAGCGACTTCGCCGCCAGCATGGAGGAACTCATGCTGTTGTCGCGTTCGGCTGGCGCGGATCCGATTTCCACCATCACGGCCAAGCGTTCCAGTCCGGACTCCGCGTATTTCGTCGGCAGCGGCAAGGCCGATGAAATTGGCGACGTCGTCGTCAACGATGGCCTGGAAATCGTCATTTTCAATCACGCCCTTTCACCTGCCCAGCAGCGCAATCTGGAAAAGCGCCTGAATGTGCGGGTGCTCGACCGTACCAGCCTGATTCTCGATATCTTCGCGCAGCGCGCCAAGAGCCACGAGGGCAAGCTGCAAGTCGAGCTGGCCCAGCTGCAGCATCTGGCCACGCGCCTGATCCGCGGCTGGACCCACCTTGAACGGCAAAAGGGCGGTATCGGCTTGCGCGGTCCCGGCGAGACGCAGCTCGAGACCGACCGCCGGCTGATCGGCGACCGCGTCAAGGCCCTGCGCGCGCGCCTGGAAAAGCTGCACAAGCAGCGCGAAACGCAGCGCCGCGCGCGCGGCCGCAATCACACATTCTCGGTGTCCCTGGTCGGCTATACCAATGCCGGCAAGTCGACCCTGTTCAATGCCGTGACCAAGGCCGGCGTATATGTCGCCGACCAGTTGTTCGCCACGCTAGACACCACCTCGCGCCGGGTTTACCTGGGCCAGGAAGTGGGCAACGTGGTGATCTCCGACACGGTCGGCTTCGTGCGCGAATTGCCGCACCAGCTGGTGGCGGCTTTCCGCGCCACGCTCGAAGAAACCATCCATGCCGATTTGCTGCTGCACGTCGTCGACGCCGCGTCGCCGGTGCGCATGGAACAGATCGAGCAGGTCAACCTGGTCTTGAAAGAGATCGGCGCCGATCATATTCCGCAGATACTCGTGTGGAACAAGATCGATGCGGCCGGGCTGGAGCCTTCGGTGGAACGCGATGAATATGCTACGATCAGTCGCGTGTTCGTCAGTGCGCAGAAGGGCAGTGGTCTCGACCTGCTGCGCGATGCGATTGTCGAGATGGCCAGGAAGGCGCCGGGTTCGGCCCACCTCTATCAGAACGACGAAGTGCAGCTGCAGGAAGATCAGTTTGACGGTCAGTACGACCAGCACGATGGCGCCGCCCCGGACCAGGACGAAGAGCCTGGCGAGGACGATAGGATTTCCACCCACTCCCAAGTCGGAACACGATAGTTATGCTTGTCTCCCTACTCAAAAAAACAGGCTTGAAGTTGTCCCTGAACGATCCCCGCTGGGGCAATCGCAAGGACGACGGCAAGAAAGCCCAAGAAGGCAAAAAGCCCGGCGAAGGTCCGCCGGACCTCGACCAGTTGTGGCGCGATTTCAATCAGCGCCTGAACGCCTTTTTCGGACAGAAGAACCGTCCCGATAACGGCGGCAACGGCGGCAACAACAACGGTGGCGGCCCGCGTCCCGACATGAAGGGTGCCGGCATCACCGCCGGCGTCGTCGGCGTGATCGCGGTGCTGATCTGGCTTGCCAGCGGCGCCTTCATCGTGCAAGAGGGCCAGAGCGGTGTCGTGCTGACGTTCGGTAAATACACGCGCACCACGCCGGCCGGCTTCAACTGGCGCTGGCCGTACCCGTTCCAGACGGATGAAACCGTCAACGTGTCGCAGGTGCGCACGGTGGAAGTGGGCTATCGCCAGTCGCTGCGCAACAAGCAGGCCAGCGAGTCGCTGATGCTGACGGACGATGAAAACATCATCGACATCCAGTTCGCGGTGCAATACACCCTGAAGGACCCCGTGGAGTGGCTGTTCAGCGTGCGCGACCAGGAAGACACCTTGCGCCAGGTCGCCGAAACGGCGATCCGCGAAGTGGTCGGCCGCAGCAAGATGGACTTCGTGCTGTATGAAGGGCGCGAAAAAGTCGCTTACGAAACGCAGCAGCTGATGCAGCAGATTCTCGACCGCTACAAGGTCGGCGTCTTCATCAATAACGTGACGATGCAGGCCGTGCAGCCGCCGGAGCAGGTGCAAGCCGCCTTCGACGATGCCGTCAAGGCAGGCCAGGACCGCGAACGCCAGAAGAATGAAGGCCAGGCTTACGCCAACGACGTCATTCCAAAAGCGCGCGGCGCCGCATTCCGCCTGATGCAGGAAGCCGAAGCGTACCGCTCCATGGTGACCGAGAACGCCGAGGGTAACGCGTCGCGCTTCAAGCAGGTGCTGGTCGAGTACCAGAAGGCGCCGGCCGTTACGCGCGACCGCATGTACCTGGAAACCATGCAGCAGGTGTTCAGCAGTGCCAGCAAGGTCATGGTCGACGCCAAGACCGGCAGCAACCTGCTGTACCTGCCGCTCGACAAGTTGATCGCCCAGACGGCGGCGACGGACGCAGCGGCCGCGGCAGCGCGCGCAGCAGCGGCCGCACCCGCAGCCAATACCGTAATGCCACAGGAAGCCATGCAGACAGTAGAAGTCAATTCGCGTCGCGATAGCCGCTCTTCGCGTGAACGGGAGAGCCGCTAATGAACCGTATCGTCGCCGCCCTGATCGCGGGCTTTATCGCGATCATGCTCTTGTCCTCGACCGTGTTCGTCGTCGATCAGCGTAAGTACGCGATCGTCTTCGCCCTCGGCGAGGTCAAGGAAGTGATCAGTACGCCAGGCTTGTATTTCAAGCTGCCGCCGCCGTTCCAGAACGTCATGTACCTGGACAAGCGCGTACTGACCATCGACACGCCGGAACCCGAGCGTTTCATCACGGCCGAGAAGAAAAACATCCTCGTCGACGCCTTCGTCAAGTGGCGCATCGCCGATCCTAAGCTGTATTTCCGCAGCTTCGGCGGCGATGAAAGCCGCGCCCGCAACCGCATGTCGCAGATCGTCAAGGCTGCCCTGAACGATGAAATCACCAAGCGCACCGTGCGCGAAGTGATCTCGGGCCAGCGCGGCAAGGTGATGGAAGCGATCCTTGCCAAGGTCGCGGCCGAAGCCAAGTCGATCGGCGTGGGCATCGTCGACGTGCGCCTGAAACGCGTCGATTACGTCGAGCAGATCAACAACTCGGTGTACGACCGCATGAAGTCCGAGCGCGTGCGCGTCGCCAATGAGCTGCGTTCGACCGGTTCGGCCGATTCCGAGAAGATCCGCGCCGACGCCGACAAGCAGCGCACGGTGATCCTGGCCGAGGCGTACCGCGAAGCCGAGAAGATCCGCGGCGAAGGCGATGCCAAGGCGTCGCAGGTCTATGCGGAAGCGTTCGGCAAGAATCCGGAGTTCTACAAGTTCTACCGTAGCCTGGAAGCTTACCGCGCCACCTTCAAGGACAAGGGCGACGTGATGGTGGTCGATCCGAGTTCGGAGTTCTTCAAGTACTTCAAGGGCAACGGCACGGCCGCTCCCGCCAAGAAGTAAGGCAGCATCGAGACTGCGCCTGTCCGCAAGGACTGGTGGCGGTAGCAGCGGGGCCGGCATCGATGCCGGCCCCGTTTTTTTGTGCCCGCCACGCTGTTGCGGGAAGGCGTAAAATCGGGTGTTTTTAAGCCGCTGCGGCACTGTTTCGGAGAACTTATCCCTAAAGGCCCGTGTTTTCGCGTAAAATATCAGGTTCGGCCTCTTGCCTGGCGCGCCCGCCGCTGCCTCGCATGATGCATTTTTCAACTTTCTTCCGTATCTCGCTCCCTCATGCCGAATTGGCTTTTGCCCGAAAATATTGCCGATGTTCTGCCGTCGGAAGCGCGCAAGATCGAAGAGCTGCGCCGCCTCATGCTGGACAATTTCCGTCTGTACGGATATGAACTGGTGATGCCGCCGCTGCTCGAGTATCTGGAATCGCTGATGACCGGCGCCGGCAAGGATACCGACCTGCGCACGTTCAAACTGGTCGACCAGCTGTCGGGCCGCATGCTCGGCCTGCGCGCCGACATGACGACGCAGGTGGCGCGCATCGACGCGCACCTGCTGAACCGTGCCACCGTGACGCGCCTGTGCTATGCCGGCAGCGTGCTGCATACCCGTCCGTCGGGCCTGCACGCCACCCGCGAACCGCTGCAGATCGGCGCCGAGATCTATGGCCACGCCGGCCTGGAAGCCGATGCCGAGATCCAGGAACTGGCGCTCGCCTCGCTGGCACTGGCCGGTTTCGACAGCGTGCGCCTGGATTTGTCGCACGTTGGCCTGTTGCGCGCTATCATTGCGCAAGACGCCAATGCCGTGCGCGACGAGGCAGCGCTGTACAGCCTGCTGCGCGCCAAGGATGCGCCGGGCCTGCGCGAGCTGACGGCCGGTTATGACGCCGTCACGCGCGATGCGCTGCTGGCCTTGCCTGGCCTGTATGGCGATATCGATGTGCTGGCGCGCGCGCGCGAAGTGCTGCCGCCGCTGCCGGGCGTACTCAAGGCGCTGGCCGAACTGGCCGCGCTGGCGGGATCCGCGCTGGGCCGCGCCGAAGTGGCGATCGACCTGGCCGACCTGCGCGGCTACCAATATGAAAGTGGCGCGATGTTTGCGCTGTATGTACCTGGCTTGCCGAACGCGGTTGCGCGCGGCGGCCGTTATGACCACGTCGGCGAAGCGTTCGGCCGGGCACGTCCCGCGACCGGCTTCTCGCTCGATTTGCGCGAACTGGCGCGCCTGTTGCCGACCGCGGAACGGAAGCATTCGATCCGCGCGCCGTGGGGCAGCGCGCCAGAATTGAAGGAAAAGATCGCCGAGTTGCGCAAGGCGGGCGAGGTCGTGATCCAGAGTTTGCCGGGTCACAGTAATGAACAAGACGAGTTCGAGTGCGATCGCGTGCTGGTACTTGCCGATAATGGTAGTAGCTGGATTCTTAAAAACTTAGGTTGAGTGATGTCAAAGAAAATTATGGCAAAGAACGTTGTTGTCATCGGCACCCAATGGGGCGATGAAGGTAAAGGCAAGATCGTCGATTGGTTGACCGATCACGCCCAGGGTGTGGTGCGCTTCCAGGGCGGCCACAATGCAGGCCACACGCTGGTCATCGGCGGCGTAAAAACCGCGCTGCAGCTGATTCCGTCGGGCATCATGCGTCCAGGCGTCGCCTGCTACATCGGTAACGGCGTCGTCGTTTCCGTGCCGGACGTACTGCGCGAAATCGACAAGCTCGAAGCGGTCGGCGTTGAAGTTGCCTCGCGCCTGAAAGTGTCGGATGCCGCACCGGTCATCCTGCCTTACCACTCGGCACTCGACCTGGCCCGTGAAGCTGCGCGCGGCGCGGCCAAGATCGGCACCACCGGCAAGGGCATCGGCCCGGCCTACGAAGACAAGGTGGCGCGCCGCGCCATCCGCGTCGCCGATCTGCTCAACGAAACCCGTTTTGCTGAAAAACTGGCGGAAAACCTCGATTACCACAACTTCGTGCTGGAGCACTACCTGAAGGCTCCGCGCATCGATTACCAGAAGACCCTCGACGACGCGCTGGCTTACGTGCCGCGTCTGCGTCCGATGGTCACCGACGTCTCGAGCGCGCTGTACAAGGCGCACAAGGCCGGCGCCAACCTGCTGTTCGAAGGCGCGCAAGGTTCGCTGCTCGACGTCGACCACGGCACCTATCCATTCGTCACCTCGTCGAACTGCGTGGCTGGCAATGCCGCCGCCGGTTCGGGCGTCGGCCCTGGCATGCTGCATTACATCCTGGGCATCACCAAGGCATACACGACGCGCGTCGGCTCCGGCCCATTCCCGTCGGAACTGCCAACGGATGCAGGCGTCGGTCATCACCTGGCGCAAGTCGGCCATGAATTCGGCACCGTGACGGGCCGTGCCCGCCGCTGCGGCTGGTTCGACGCCGCCCTGCTGCGCCGCTCGGTACAGATCAACGGCGTGACAGGCATGTGCCTGACCAAGCTGGACGTGCTGGACGGTATCGAAACGCTGAAACTGTGCACCGGCTACACCATCGACGGCGTGGCCACGGACATCTTCCCATCGGGCGCGGAAGAAGCCGCCCGTTGCGTGCCGGTATACGAAGAGATGCCGGGCTGGACGGAAAGCACCGTCGGCGCGAAATCGCTGGCGGCCTTGCCGGCCACGGCGCGTGCCTATATCAAGCGCATCGAAGAATTGGTCGGCGTGCCGGTGGACATGGTTTCGACCGGTCCGGATCGTGAAGAAACGATCGTGCTGCGCCATCCATTCGAATAAGCTGCTGGACACAATCCGCCGCAAGGCGGATTTTTTTAATCACGCTAATAATAAGATTTCACTATCATGACTACCCCACAATCGAACGATCAACATCTCTGGGTCAACTGGGAAGAGTACCACCGCCTGATCGAGCGCCTGGCGCTCAAGGTCTACGAATCTGGCTGGAAATTCGACCAGGTATTGTGCCTGGCGCGCGGCGGCGTGCGTCCCGGCGACGTGTTCTCGCGCATTTTCGATTTGCCGCTGGCCATCCTGTCGACCAGCTCCTACCGCGAAGACGCGGGCACGGTGCGCGGCGACCTCGATATCGCCAAGTACATGACCATGACCAAGGGCCCGCTGGCCGGCCGCATCCTGCTGGTCGACGACCTGGCCGATTCCGGCGTCACGCTGGACAAGGTCACGCGTCACCTGAAGGAAAACTTCCCTGACGTGACCGAAGTCAAATCGGCCGTGATCTGGCTGAAGGGCTGCTCCGTCGTGCGTCCCGACTACTTCCTCGACGAACTGCCGCACAATCCATGGATCCACCAGCCGTTCGAAGACTACGACGGCCTGCGCCCGCACCAGTTGGCGGCGTGGATCAAGAAGGGCGAAGCAGGCAAGTAATCGCGTGCGCTCTTGCAAAAAAAAGACGATCGTGTATCGTCTTTTTTTTCGTCCAAGGAAATGCGATGACCATACTGACGACGGCGCGCCTGCGCCTGGAACCGATCACGGCGGATCACTACGAGCGCATGCGCACGCTCAACACGGATCCCGAGGTGATGACCTACCTGAACGCGGGCCAGCCCGAGGCGGAAGCGGACACGCGCGCGGCCGTCACCCGCATCACGGGCCGCTGGGCCGAGTGGGGCTATTCGTGGTGGGCGCTGATCCGCCTCGACGATGGCGAGATGGTGGGCATGGCCTGCCTGCAGCACCTCGACGGCGACAAGGACAAACCGCATGAAATCGGCTGGCGCCTGGCCCGCACCGGTTGGGGCCAGGGCTACGCCAGCGAGGCGGCGGCCGCCATCGTCGCGCATGCGTTCGAGGTCGTCGGCGCGCCCGCAGTGGTGGCCGTGGCCCATCCGGACAACGCCGCCTCGATCAAGGTCATGACGCGCCTGGGCATGCACTACACCGGCATGGAGCGCCACTACGACCTCGATTGTGTCGTCTACCGGCTGGCGCGCGCATGACGGCAAGCGCGAAGGCCTTGAAACTGGGCTGCAGCTACAGTGTGCGGTTTTCACCGGACGGCACGCGCCTGGCCGTACTGGGACGTGATGTGATCCTGTGGGACGTGGCGGCGCGGAGCAAGCTGTGGCGCGGCAAATTCATCGCGCATATGTCGGACATGGCGTTTTCGCCCGACGGCAGCCAGCTGGCCATCAAGAGCACGACGGGCCAGATGGCCGTGGTGGAGGCGCAGTCGGGCCAGCTGACCTTCAACTTCCAGAATACAAAGGATGGCGAGGGTTGCGCTCCCGCGTGGTCGCCGTGTGGCCGCTATCTGGTCGACGGCGGCTGGGATGGCCGCCTGCGGGTGCGCGACGCGCAAACGGGCCTGGCCATGTTCACGCAGGAGCACCCGGGCGAAATGCTGCGCGGCGTGTGCTTCATCGATGGCGGGCGGCGCCTGCTGGTGCTGCATGGCGTCAAGTCGGTGGCAGAGGGACAAACGCAGCCGCCCGACTACTGCAGCGCATGGGATTGGCCCTTGCAAGAGGGCGGCGGGCGCGTGGTGCTGTCGCTGCCGAAGCTGGCATCGTGCGCGCCGTCGCCCGATGGCGAACGCCTGGCCGTGCTGCATTACGCTGACGGCGAAGAATATCTGTCCGTGCATGCGCTGGCCGATGGCCGTCCGCTGGCCAGCATGGCCGTGGAGGCGGGCGGCGGCACGGGCGACGCCTTGCGCTGGCTGCCCGACGGCGGCGCGGTGGGAAGGATCGGCAAGGGCAAGCTGCTGTTTTACGGCTGGCCGGGACTCGCCGTATGCCACGAGCTGGCTGTTACGTATCCATGCGCGCTGGCTTTTTTACCCGGCACGCCGTTGGCTGCCATCGGTTCCTGGGAAACGGGCATGCTGAAGGAACTGAACTTTTACAAGGAGACCCCATGATCACCTGCTACCTGCGCTACATCATCGACCCGTACAAACTGCAGGAATTCGAAGCTTACGGCAAGCTGTGGATACCGCTGGTCGAGCGTTTCGGTGGCCGTCACCATGGCTATTTCCTGCCGTTCGAAGGCGCCAGCAACGTGGCGCTGGCCATGTTTTCCTTCCCCAGCCTGGCCCTGTACGAGCAGTACCGCATCGATTCGATGCAGGATGCCGACTGCCAGGCGGCGTTCCGCTACGCCGAAGAGACGCGCTGCATCGTCAGCTACGAGCGCAGCTTCTTGCGCCCCGTGTTTTCCTGATTTGCCTCAATCGCGCTGCGGCGCACCCAGGGGGAAGAGGTGGCGGTACGGGTGCGCCTCTTCCACCGCGCGGGAGAACGATGGACGGGCCAGCAGGCGCGCGCGGTAGGCGCGCAGCAGGGGCAGCGTTGCGGGAATCGGCTGCGTCCAATCCGCATAGAACAGGGACGGAGCGGCGGCGCAGTCGGCCAGGCTGAAGTGTTCGCCGGCCGCCCACGTCTTGCCGGCCAGGTGGGATTCCAGCCAGGCATAGGCGAGGTCCAGTTTTTCTGCCGCATGCGCGCGGCCTTCGCTGGTCTTCACCGGGTCGCCAGTCAGGGCGGCGCCGACGGCATGCTGCACTTGTGTCATGACGTGCAGGTCGAAATAGCGGTCGAGAAAACGCGCGTCCAGCGCCTGCATCGGGTCGTCCGGCAGCAGGCGTTGCGGGCCGGGATGGGCCAGTTGCAGGTATTCGATGATGATGCTGGTCTCGGCGACGTTGCGCTCGCCGTCCACCAGCAGCGGAAACTTGCGCAGCGGCCAGCGCTCCAGCCATTGCTGCAGGTGCTGCGGCATGTCCGGCGCCAGGCAGCGGAAGGCAAACGGTGTGGCGTTCTCGTACAGGGCGATGAGCACCTTTTGCGTGTACGAGGAAAAAGGATGGCCGTAGAGGATGAGCGACACGGTGGAATCTCCTGTCATTTTGCTAGGTTGGCAACACGCGCGTGCTGCAACGATAGTGCAATGACAGGATCAATGCAAGCGATACGCTCCGTTCGCGCGCCCGCCGTTTCGCTCGCCTCCGTGGTTCGCCCGCCGCCTAGCCCAGGTTCGCCAGGTAACGCAGTCCCGTGATGCTGGGGAAGAAGCAATACACGCCGCCGCGCGTGATGACGCTGCGCGAGAAATGCCGCAGTTGCGTATTGCCGCGGCCCTTGGCGCCGACGCCGGGCAAGGTGAAGGAGCTGACGAGCGGGTCATTGATCCCCAAAAACACGTCCTGGCCGCTGATGTTGAACGTGGCATCGCCCGCCTCGGGGCCGGCCGGTCCGACGGCCGATTTGACGAAGGCATCGTCATCGTTCCATTGCTCCATCAGGAATTCGAACTGGTTGCGCAGGTTGGCATTGATGAAATAGCCGACCAGGCCCCGTTGTTCCGCGACGGGCGCGGCCGGGTCATACTCGCTGCCGTAGGGCATGGCGCGCCGCACGATGCGGTGGTGGCGGGCGGAGGTGCCCACGACGCCTTCGTCGCGCGGATTGTTGCGCCGGATATGCGCGCCGATCGGGCATTTCAGGCCCAGCGTGTCGTCCAGCTCCGGCTGTGCGGCGTCGACATAGTGAAAATGGTTCAGGCTGGCGTCCGGCAGCGCGGGACCGGCCTCGTCCGGCCTGAGCACGAGCGGGTTGCCGTTGCGCCAGCGCCCGCACATCTTGGCCGCCACCATCTCGGTGCTGAGCCCTGAGCTGGCCGCGGCCTGGCTCAGGATGCTGTCGAACAGGGGCACGTCCTGCTCCAGGATGCGGAAGGCGGCATAGCTGCCATTGGTGGACAGCTGCGGCGGCTGAACCTGGTAGGTGCCGCCGTTTTCATTCGGATAGCCGAGCAGGAATTCCCCCGTCTTGACGCTGTTGAGCGGGTCGGGCGCATATTCCAGCTCGTGCTTGCGCGGAGGCGCGCCATCGACGTCCGGCTGGGCGATGTTGTCGCGGTAGCCGAAATGCACGCGGTTGCCTAGCAGGGCGACGCCGTCGTGCGCATACAGTTCATGCCAGCCACCGGCAAAGGCGCGGCGTAGTGTGGCCGAGGTCTGCTGCAGCACTTCCGTCGATTCGCTGACCCATAGGCTCAGCAGCGCATGCACCTGGCCGGCCTCGGTGGCCGGCCCCAGGTTGCCGAGCCAGTGTTCGGGGGCGCTGTCGCCCACGTCGCCCACGGCGGCGACGCTGGCCGGGTCGGCCGCACCGCGTTGAAATGCCTGGTCAAAGGTAGCCAGGTCGGCCGCGGCGACTCCCAGCGCCGCCAGGCCTGGCGCCGTAAAGCTGAGGTTCAGGAAGCACGGCGGCTTGGGATGGATACGGCGCGCGGTGGTAATGGATGGCAGTCCGTCGCTGCCGTCGAGCAGGGCCGCGATGGTGCGCCGTGCCTGCGCCGCATCCGTGATGCTGAAGATGAAATGGCGCGCCAGGTTGACGCGGTAGCCGCGCAGGATCGTGCCTTGCACGTCGTCGTAATCGATGGTGGGATCGGCCATGCTGTCTCTCCGGGGGGGGGCTGGGGCTGGCAAGGTGGCGGGGCGCGCCTGCGCGGCCCCGGCGTGGCGTGCGGCTCAGGATCGGACCGAGGCGAGGATTTTCTGGACTGTTTGCGGATAGGCGCTGTACAGGCCGATATTGGGCGCGTGCTGCGCGGCGTCGTTGGCGGTGATGAAGGCTTCAAATGCGCTCACATGGTTGGCTACGGGAATCAGTGGCTTGCCGCCCTCGACAAACTGCAGCAGTGCGTCGAATACCTGGCCCAGCTGGGCCACAAAATCCTCGATGTAGCTGTTGAAGTTGCCGTCATACTCGGTGATCACGCCGATGACGAGGGTATCCGAAGGACCGGCCGATTTCGCGTTGGGCAGCAGATTGGCCTGGGAGCGGTCAAGCAGGGTGAAGCGGGCAAAGTGCACGGTACCGATCTTGGTGAGGGCGGCATTGATCTGCTGTTGGTATTCCTGCAACGCGGCGGCGATGTGGATCGGATTGGTGCCGGGTAGTACCGGCATCATTAAGCACAGTGGATTTGCCATGGCAGGCTCCTCATTACGTGGTTGTCGGGAGGACTGACACTACGCCGCAGTGCCCACTGCGTCAAAAAATATATTTCCGCTTGCGTTGCTAAAAACACACCATTGCAACATGATAGTTGCCGCGAAATACGGTCTCATGTGGATAGTTGCCGAGGTCGGCCGGCGCCGGTAGACGCTCTGTTGTCAGGCTGCCCCGGCCTGTTTTGGACGGCGCAAGTAACACTGCCGGCGGCGCCAGATTCCGGAGCGATTATTTTCGCCGGACGGCCGCCCCCGCATGCCAGAGCGCGCTCTTCGACGCCGGGGAAACGCGCCGCACGCTCGGCGACGGGCGCGGTCTTTCAGGCCCGTGTTCGGGTAAATGGCCGCGGCCTCAATCCGCATGAAATTCGCTGGCCGAGACGAACAGGTCCCACGAAGCGATGAACAGGGCGGCCACCACGGGGCCGATGACGAAACCGTTCAGGCCGAACAAGGCCATGCCGCCCACGGTCGACAGCAGCACCACGTAGTCGGGCATCTTGGTGTCCTTGCCCACCAACACGGGCCGCAGCACGTTGTCGACCAGGCCGATGACGAAGACGCCGAAGGCGGCCAGTCCCGCGCCTTGCCAGATGGCGCCCGTGGCCAGGAAGTAGACCGCCACCGGGGCCCAGACGAGGGCGGCGCCGACGGCGGGGAGCAGCGACAGGAACGCCATCAGCACGGCCCACAGCAGCGGCGCCGGCACGTCCAGGAACCAGAACGCCAGGCCGCCGAGGGCGCCCTGCGCAATCGCCACGAGGATGTTGCCTTTCACGGTGGCGCGGATCACGGTGGTGAAATTGGTGAACAGGCGCTGCTTGTACTTGCGGCTCAGCGGCACGGCGTCCTTGATGCGGGTCGACAGGGAAGAGCCGTCGCGCATGAGGAAAAACAGCAGGTACAGCATGATGCACAGGCTGGTGAGAAATTCGAAGGTGTACAGGCCGACGTTGATGGCTTTCACGGCGACCACCTGGCTGACCTGTTTGGCGCCGTCAGCCAGCTTGTCTTGCAGGCTCGCCAGGCTGGACAGGTCGAAGCGATCGAGCAGATTGATCAGCCATTGCGGCAGCACGGCCATGATCTTGTTGAAGAACATGCCAACCGTGATTTCTCCCGAGCGTACCATCTCCACCACGCCTGCCGCCTGGTTCACCAGCGATATGGAAATGAGCGACAGCGGCAGGATGACGATGACGATGATCAGCAGCAGGGTCAGCACCGATGCCAGGCCGGCGCGGCCCCTGGTCTTTTTCAGCAGCCAGCGGTAGATGGGCGCGAACAGGATCGCCAGCACCACGCCCCAGAAGATGGCGCCCGCATACGGCGCCAGTATCCAGCCGAAGCCGATGGTGACGATGCTCAGCAGGAGCAAGAACACTTTCTGGTGCAGCGTGAGGGTAGGCATGGGCGGTAGCGGCATGGTAATGGTTAAGTTGCCTCATCATAAGCGAGGCCAGGGGACGGGGGCTAGACAATTGTGGCGCTGCGTGCGCCATGTAACATGGGCGCGGCAATTCCAGTAAGCTGTCATTCCAGGCGTCCGAACCCCGGTGCCTTCACTTCAGGAATCCGCGTGGTCGATCACATGCACTTTTATGAACCGGCACAGGGCCATGGCTTGCCGCACGATCCCTTCAACGCCATCGTGGGGCCGCGGCCCATCGGCTGGATCGCCTCGCGCAGCGGCGACGGCGTGCTCAATCTGGCGCCGTACAGTTTCTTCAACGCCTTCAATTACCACCCGCCGCTGATCGGCTTTTCCAGCATCGGCCGCAAGGATAGCCTGCGCAATATCGAACAAACGGGCGAATTCGTGTGGAACCTGGCGACGCGTCCTCTGGCCGGGGCCATGAATGCCAGCTGCGCGCCGGCGCCGCCCGAGGTGGATGAATTCGCGCTGGCCGGCCTGACGCCCGTCGCCTCGCGCATCGTCAAGGTGCCGCGCGTGGGCGAAAGCCCCGTGTCGTTCGAATGCCGGCGCACGCAGATCATCGAACTGCAAGGCGTGAATGGCGAGGGCGTGGGCAGCTGGCTGGTGCTGGGAGAAGTGGTGGGCGTGCATATCGCGCGCCACCTGCTGGTCGACGGCGTGTACGACACGGCCGCCGCGCAGACCATCCTGCGTGGCGGCGGGCCGGCCGACTATTTCGAGGTTGGCCCGGACAGCCTGTTCCGGATGCGCCGGCCGGCTTATCCCTGAGGCAGGGCGCTATTTCTGCATGATGGGATCGCGTCCCAGGGTGCGCGCCAGCGCGCCGCCGTCGCCGCGCCAGAATTCGCGGTCGGCCAGGCGTACCCGTTCTGCCGCATGCTGCATGTGTTCCATGGCGGCCTGGCGCGCCAGCTGCGGGTCGCCGGCGGCGATGGCTTGCACGATCTTTTCATGTTCGCGGCGCACTTCGATGGAAAAGTCCGTGCGCCGCGCCTCGTTCGCGCGCGTCACCTTGACGGCCGAGCGGATCGGGTCGGCGAACATGGCGACGAACTTCGGCCAGTAGGGGTTGCCCGTCGCCTCGGCGATGCTCAGGTGCAGGCGCACGTCCTCCTCCACGCCATCGACGCCGGCCGCCACCGCTTCCTCGATGCGCCGCAGCGCATGTTCGATGTCGGCCAGCTGGCCCGGCGTGCGCCGCACGGCCGCCAGCGCGGCGATTTCCGCTTCCAGGCCCTGGCGCACCTCGATCAGGTTCAGCAGCGATTGCACCGACTGCTCCGTCAGCGCATCGCCGCGTTCCCCGCTCCTGGCGCCATCCTGCGCGCAAATGAAGGTGCCGCTGCCCTTGCGCGTGACGAGGATGCCGTCGGCCTGCAGCAGGGCGATGGCTTCGCGCAGCACCGTGCGGCTGACGCCGAAATGCTCGGCCATGGCTTGCTCCGACGGCAGGCGCGTGCCGCTGGCCAGGCCGTCGTGGTGGATTTGCTGGCGCAGCCGTGCCGCCACCCGCGCACCCAGGGTGCCGGTGGTGAAACTGCCCGCGGCGGGCTCCGGCGCGGGGAGGGTAAAGCGGAACGTGCGGTCCATCGGTGCATCCTCGTCTGGCGGGGTAGGGTGGGAATCTGGCTTGCCTGCTTGGCATTATATGGAATATACAGCTTGACACACATAAAACACACACATAATATACATCCATACAAATTTTAGACAAGTTGCCAGCCACCTCCGGTGGACCATAAAAACCCGGCACGGTCGATCCCTTCGTGATCAGGAGACAAGCATGGAAGTGTCACAAGCAATGCCGGGGCAGCCGGCTGGCGCCGCCGCAAGCCAGAAACTCATCGACGACGCCGTTTACCGCAAGGTAACCTGGCGCATCATCCCCTTCCTCATGCTGTGCTACATCGTCGCTTATCTCGACCGCGTGAACGTGGGCTTCGCCAAGCTGCAGATGCTGGCCGACCTGCAGTTTTCCGAAACCGTGTACGGCCTGGGCGCCGGCGTCTTCTTCCTCGGCTACTTCCTGTTCGAAGTGCCCAGCAACGTGATGCTGCACAAGATAGGCGCGCGCGTGTGGATCGCCCGCATCATGATCACGTGGGCCATCATCTCGGGCGCCTTCATGTTCGTCACCACGCCGACCATGTTCTACATCATGCGCTTCCTGCTCGGCATCGCCGAAGCGGGCTTCTTCCCCGGCATCATCCTGTACCTGACCTACTGGTATCCATCCGAGCGCCGCGCGCGCATGGTGTGCACCTTCATGGCCGCCATTCCCGTGGCAGGCCTGATCGGCGGCCCCCTGTCGGGCTGGATCATGGAAACCTTCGCCGGCTGGCACGGTTACGCGGGCTGGCAGTGGATGTTCGTGCTCGAAGCGATTCCCGCCGCGCTGATGGGCGTGGCCGTGCTGCTGTACCTCGATAACAGCATCCGCGCCGCGAAGTGGCTGACGGAAGAGGAAAAAGTCATCCTTGAACAGCGCATCGCCACGGAAGCGAAGGGCAAGGTCTCGCATCCGTCGATCCGCGCCATGTTTGCCGATCCGCGCATCTGGGTCATGGCCCTGATTTATTTCTGCTGCGTGATGGGCCAGTATTCGCTGACCTTCTGGCTGCCCAGCCTGATCAAGGCGGCAGGCGTGACGGGCGTGCTCAATATCGGCCTGTTCACGGCGATTCCGTATTCGTTCGCCGTGGCCGCGATGATACTGCTGGGACGCAGCTCGGACAAATACCGCGAACGGCGCTGGCACATGGCCATCCCGCTGGTGATCGGCGCCGGCGCCATCGTCTGCAGCGCGCTGGCCGGCGCCCACAACACGGGCTGGGCCATCTTCTTCCTGACCATCGCCGCCGGCGGCATCCTGGCCGCCTCGCCCATGTTCTGGAGTCTGCCGACGGCCTTCCTCGGCGGCGTCTCGGCCGCCGCCGGCATCGCCGCCATCAATTCGGTGGGCAACCTGGCCGGCTTCGCGGCGCCGTACATGATCGGTTCCATCAAGGACCTGACGCAATCGACCGACATCGCCATCTACCTGCTGGCGGGCATCCTGGTGATCGGCGCGGCCATCATCATGCGGGTGCCGGCCAAGCTGGTGAACAAATAAGACTGGAGCAGCAGATGAACGTAGCAATCGAAAAAGTGGGCGTGATCGGCCTGGGTGCCATGGGCATGGGCATCGCGCAATCCTTGCTGCGCGCCGGCTTTGAAGTGCATGCCTGCGACGTGCGTCCTGAGACCGTGCAAAAGCTGGTTGACGGCGGCGCCCATGCGGCGCCATCTCCGGCCGCGCTGGCGGCGCAGGTGCAGGCACTGCTGATCGTCGTCGTCAATGCGCAGCAGACGGAGTCCGTGCTGTTTGGCGAACGCGGCGCGGCGGCCCGCCTGGTGCCGGGCAGCGTGGTGATCGCCTGCGCTACCGTGGCGCCCGAATTTGCCGAAGCGCTCGGCGCGCGCCTGGCGGCCATGGGACTGCGCTTCATCGATGCGCCCATTTCCGGCGGCGCGGCCAAGGCGGCTGCCGGCGAGATGTCGGTGATGGCGGCCGGCGCGCCCGACGCCTTTGACGCCTGCGCGGGAATCTTCGACGCCATCAGCGGCAAGCTGTATCGCCTGGGCGAACAACCGGGGCAAGGGTCGAAAGTCAAGATGATCAACCAGCTGCTGGCCGGCGTGCATATCGCCGCCGCCGCCGAGGCGATGGCGCTGGGCTTGCGCGCCGGCTGCGACCCCGATGCCCTGTACGAAGTCATTTCGAACAGCGCCGGCAGTTCCTGGATGTTCCAGAACCGCGTGCCGCATATCTTGAAGGGCGACTACACGCCGCTGTCGGCCGTGAATATTTTTGTGAAGGATCTGGGCATCGTGCTCGACTACGCGAAAAAGAGCGTGTTTCCGCTGCCGCTGTCCGCCACGGCGCACCAGATGTTCATGCAGGCGTCGGCGGCGGGTTTTGGCGGCGAGGACGATGCGGCCGTCATCAAGACTTTCCCGGGTATCGATTTGCCGGCGAAAGCGTAACTGAATCAGGAAGGAACTATCATGACCGTATTACTGGGATGTATCGCCGACGATTTCACGGGGGGCACCGACCTGGCCGGCATGCTGGTCAAGGCCGGCATGCGCACGGTGCAGCTGATCGGCGTGCCGCAAGGCCCGCCGCCGTCCGACGTCGATGCCGTCGTCATCGCGCTCAAGTCGCGCACGAATGCGCCCGCGGAGGCGGTGGCCGAATCGCTGGCCGCGCTGGCCTGGCTGCAGCAGGCCGGATGCCGTCAGTTCTACTTCAAGTACTGCTCCACGTTCGACTCCACGCCGCGCGGCAATATCGGCCCCGTGGCCGAGGCGCTGATGCAGGCGCTCGATACCGACTTCACGATCGCCTGCCCGGCGTTCCCGGCCAACGGGCGCACCATCTACAAGGGCAATCTGTTCGTCGGCGACGTGCCGCTGGCCGAGTCGGGCATGCGCGACCATCCGCTGACGCCGATGACGGATTCGAACCTGGTGCGCGTGCTGCAGCAGCAGGTGCAATCGAAAGTCGGCCTGGCGGATTTTTCAGTGGTGGAGAAGGGCGCCGCCGCCATCGCCCAGCGTTTCACGGAACTGCGTGGGCAGGGCTGCCATTTTGCCGTCGTCGATGCCGTGTCGAACCGCGACCTCGAAGCCATCGGCGCCGCCTGCGCGGACTTGAAACTGATCACGGGCGGTTCCGGCATCGCGCTGGGATTGCCGCAGAATTTCCGCCAGCGGGGACAGCTGGCCCCATCGCCTGCGGGCCAGGCGGGGCGCTTGCCGCCGCCCTCGGGTTTCCGCGCCGTGATCTCGGGCAGCTGCTCGGTGGCCACGCAGCAGCAGGTGGCGCACCTGCGCGAGCGCGCGCCCGCGTTCCACGTCGACCCGCTGCAACTGGCGGCCGGCGGCGAGGTGGTCGACGCCGTGGTGGAGCAGGCCCTGGAATGGGCCGGCGCGCACCTGGCGCAAGGCCCCGTCCTGGTGTATGCCACGGCCACGCCGGACGCCGTGCGCGCCGTGCAGGCGCAGCTGGGCGTAGAGCGGGCCGGCGCCCTCGTCGAGGAAACCCTGGCTGCCATCGCGCAAGGCCTCGTGCGCCTGGGCGTGGGGCAGCTGATCGTCGCCGGCGGCGAAACCTCGGGCGCGGTGGTGAAAGCCCTGGGCGTGGCGGGCCTGCGCATCGGACCCGAAATCGACCCCGGCGTGCCCTGGACGCAAGCCTTGCCGGCGCTGGGCGAGGATGGCGCGGCGCCATTGGCGCTGGCGCTCAAGTCCGGCAATTTCGGCAGCGTGGATTTCTTCGGCAAGGCCTGGCAGGTGCTGGCATGAGTACCGCCACCCCCGCCATCCACACGACGCCCGAAGAGATGCGCCAGCGCGAGCAGATCGTCGACTTCGGCAAGTCGCTGTTCGAGCGGGGCCTGACGGCGGGCAGCAGCGGCAACCTCAGCGTGCGTCTGTCCGACGGCTGGCTGCTGACGCCGACGAATGCCAGCCTGGGCCGGCTCGATCCCGCGCAATTGTCCAAGCTCGATTGGGACGGCAAGCTGCTCAGCGGCGCGCCGCCTTCCAAGGAAGCATTCCTGCACCGCGCCATGTACGAGGAGCGCGGCAGCGCCGGCGCCATCGTGCATTTGCACTCGACGCATTCGGCGGCCGTGTCCTGCATGTGCGGCTTGAACCATGACGACTGCATCCCGCCGTTGACGCCGTATTTCGTCATGAAGGTGGGGCGCTTGCCGCTCGTGCCTTACCACCGTCCGGGCGACCCGGCGCTGGCGGACGCCATCGGCGCCGTGGCGCGCAAGCATTCGGCCGTGCTGCTGGCCAACCACGGCCCCGTCGTCTCGGGCACGAACCTGGAAGCGGCCGTGTATGCGGCCGAGGAGCTGGAAGAGACGGCCAAGCTGTTCCTGCTGCTGCGCGACGTGCCCACGCGGCCGCTCGACGCGGCGCAGATCGCCGACCTGAAGCACACATTCAAACTCGACATATAAGAAATCCAGGAGATACGCATGCCCCGCTTTGCCGCCAATCTGACCATGATGTTCAACGAAGTGCCTTTCCCGCAGCGCTTTGCCGCCGCCGCACAAGCCGGTTTCCAGGGCGTCGAATTTCTGTTTCCCTACGATTACGCGCCGCAGGAAGTGGCCGGCTGGCTGCGCGCGCACGGCTTGCAGAATGTGCTGTTCAACCTGCCGCCGGGCGACTGGGCAGCCGGCGAGCGGGGCATCGCCTCGCTGCCGGGCCGTGAAGCAGAATTCCGCGCCGGCGTGGCGCGCGCCATCGACTATGCGCTGGCGCTGGGCACGCCGCGCGTGCACATGATGGCGGGCCTGCTGCCGGTCGGCGCCGACGTCGCGCTGCACCGCGCCACCTACCTGGCGAACCTCGCGTATGCGGCCAAGGCCGTGGGCGAGCATGGCATCGAACTGTTGATCGAGCCGATCAACGGGCGCGACATGCCCGGCTATTTCCTCGTCACGCAGGCGCAGGGCCACGCGCTGCGCCTGGAGTCGGGCCAGTCCAACGTCAAGGTGCAGATGGACTTTTACCATACGCAGATCGTCGAGGGCGATATCGCCATGACGTTCAAGAACAATGCCGGCGGCATCGGCCACGTGCAGATCGCCAGCGTCCCGGCGCGCAACGAACCGGACGATGGCGAAGTCAATTACCCGTATTTATTCAGGCTGCTGGATGACCTCGGCTATGAGGGCTGGATCGGCTGCGAATACCGTCCGCGCGGGCGCACCGAGGATGGCCTGGGCTGGCTCGCGCCCTACTTGAATCATTCGAACAAATAAGGAGATATCACATGAAGGTACTGATCACCGGCGGCGCCGGTTTCCTCGGCCAGCGCCTGGCGCGCCAGTTGCTGGCGCAGGGCCAGCTGACGGACAGCCAGGGCCGGTTGCAAACGATCCGCGAACTGGTGCTGGTCGACGTGGTGGCCGCGCATGATTTCAACGATGCGCGCGTGAGCGTCGTCACGGGCGATATCGCCGACGGCGCCCTGATGCGCGCCACCGTCGATGCGCAGACGGCGTCCATCTTCCACCTGGCCGCCATCGTCAGCGGCCAGGCGGAAGCCGATTTCGAGCTGGGCATGCGCATCAACCTCGATGCCTCGCGCCTGCTGCTCGATATCTGCCGCGAACTGGGACACAAGCCGAAAGTCGTGTTTACCAGCTCCGTCGCCGTGTATGGCGGCCAGCTGCCGGACGTGGTGCAGGATACGACGGCCTTGAATCCCCAGTCGTCGTATGGCGCGCAAAAGGCCATCGGCGAATTGCTGCTCAACGATTACAGCCGCCGCGGCTTTGTCGACGGCCGCGTGCTGCGCCTGCCCACCATCAGCGTGCGTCCCGGCAAACCGAACAAGGCGGCGTCCTCGTTCGCCAGCGGCATTATCCGCGAACCGTTGAATGGCGAAGCGGCCGTCTGCCCGGTGGCCACCGACTTGCGCCTGTGGCTGTTGTCGCCGCGCGGCGCCATCGCCTCCTTGATCGCCGGCCACGAACTGGCAGGCGAGGCGTTCGGCGCCAGCCGCACGGTGAACCTGCCTGGCCTGTCCGTGAGCGTGGGCGAGATGATCGCCGCACTCGAGGACGTGGCCGGCAGCGAAGTGACGGCCCGCATCAGCTACGCGCCCGACCCTGCCGTCGAGCGCATCGTCAAGAGCTGGCCCGGCGCCTGGGATACCCGCCGCGCCGAAGCGCTGGGCCTGACGGCCGATGCGGATTTCGCGGCCATCATCCGCGCGTATATCGACGACGTCAAGGCGGCGGGCTAGGACTCCTTGCCGATGGCGTCCAGGCGCTCCTTCAGGCGCTGCGTCTGCTGCTCGCTGTTTGCCGCCTTGAGCAATTCGTTCAGCAGCGCCGTTTGCGCCACGCGCAAGGCATCCTTGGCCGCCGCCGTCACATCGGGCGCCACGCCCACGCCTTCCCAGTTGGTGTTGGTGATGGAGCTGATGGAGCGGCCGGTCGGTATGAAGGCGCCGAAATGGGCGTCCAGCCGCACGACGCGGCCCGGATGGGCGCCGCCGCCCGTGGTCTCGCCGACAATGGTGGCGCGCTTCAGGTTTTTCATCGCGTAGCTGAAGTCTTCCGCCGCCGAAAACGTCCGCTTGCTGGTCAGGATGTACAGCGGTTTTTGCTGTCCAAACTGCTTGCCGGCGACGAAGGTGGTGCTCCAGTTTTGCTGGGTGAGGTCGCCGATGCGGTAGTAATTGTCGTTCAGGCGGGTGCGCTCGTCGAGCACATAGCTGGCCAGCAGCGCCACCGTTTCCGGCGAGCCGCCGCCGTTGTCGCGCAGGTCGATGATCAGGCCGTCCAGGTTGGACATCATCGTCATCGCCGCCGCCAGCGTCTCGCCGGCGTATTGGGCCGGCGCGAACTCATTGAGTTTCAGGTAACCGACATTGCAGGGCAGGCGTTCGACGCGCTCGACGCCGTAATTGCGTCCGCGCATGGCGGCCGTTTGTTCCGCCATCACTTGCGGCGACGGCGTGCCGCCGGCGGGCAGCACGGGGATGTCCTTTTCGCTGTAGCGGACACGCAGATGCAGGTCGCCCGTCTGCTGCCGTATCTGCGTGGTCAATGCCTCCGCCAATTGGCTTGCGCTGGCGATGGCGGCATAGCCGGCGCTGCGCTGGTAGTGGCGCAAGGCTTGCTCGACCTGCTTTGCCTTTTCCGGGAATACATAGCCGAGGTTCAGTTCCGCAATCAGCCGGTCGACGACTTGTTGGCGCTGCTCCTTGCCGATCCGGATGTCGGCTTGCGGGGGCTGTCCCTGGCCATGGGCCGGCATCGCCTGCAGCATGGCTGCCGCCAAGGGGATTGCCAGGATGGCGCCGCGCAGACTGCGGATGATCGTTGTACCGTGCATGGTGACTCCTGTGAAGGTGAGTGCAGCAAAGTGGGGCGCGACTATCTGGTCTCGCGGCTTTCGACGCCGTCCTCGGCGCGCACGGCAGCATCGCGGATGCGCGCGCCGAACGGTTTGCTTTCCAGCGCCGCGACCGCCTGTTGCAGCACCTGCGACAAGGGATACGGCAAGTCGGCGTCGAGGCTGGCGGCGGCGCCTGCCGTGGCTTGCCAGCAGCGCTGGATCGCCGGCAGCATGGCGCGCCCCTGTTCCGTCAGCTGTATGAGTTTCTGTCGCCCATCCTGATCGCTGGCCGTCGCCGAAACGAGGCCCTCCTTGATCATCAGCGCCACCGTTTGCGTGGCGGCCGGCTGCGTGATGCCGGCGGCGGCGGCGATGGCGCCGATGCTGGCCGCGTCCTGCGCCATCAGCACGCGCATCACGGGCGTGTAGCGGGGACGGTAGCGCAGGCCCGCCTCGTCATAGGCGGCGCCGACGGCGCCGTCCAGCAATTCGATCAGGTGGCGTAATTGGGTGCCGAGAGAGGATTTCATGTGGTAACAATATCAGCGCTTATATAAGTAGTAAAGTAATTTTTCAAGGTGCGTCCCGGCTGTTTTTGGGACATGGCTTGCGCCCGATGGGCCGCTAGGCGGACTGGGGCTGCTGCGAGCGGCGATAGTCGAGCGGCGTGCTGCCCACCAGCTGTGCAAATTTGCGGCTGAAATGGGCCTGGTCGAAGAAGCCCAGTGCCTGGGCCAGGCTGGCCAGGTCGGGCGCGTCGGGCTGCGCCAGGCGCCAGATTGCCTCCTGCAGGCGATAGCGCTGGATCACCCATTTCGGCGGCACGCCCACGTAGTTGGCAAACAGGCGCTGCAGCTGGCGTTCGCCGATGGCCATGTTCGCGCAGAGCTGTGCGACGCTGGCCGGGCCATGGCGGGCTGCCGCTGCGGCGCTCAGGCGGCCGGCCAGCAGGGCGGCGTCATCGACCGGCGGCAGCCTTGCCAGCAGCAGCGCCTGTGCCTGCGCCACCATGGCCGTATCGTCGGCCTGCCGCAGCACCTGCGCTTCGGCTTCTTCCGCCGCCATGCCCAGCAGCGCATCGGCGGCGATGGTCGTGTCGGTGAACGACGACAAAGGCCGGGCGATGAAGGGGCGCAGGCCGCCCGGCGTGAAGCGCACGCCCAATACCTTGCCCGCACCGCTCAATGGCCGCTCGAAGGCGCCGCGCACCACGCCATGGATGGCCGTACGGCCCGCCTCGAACACCAGGTGGGCATTCGGGTAGGGCAGCACGCGCTGCGTTTCCGGCGCGCGGTCCCGCATGTCCCATTCCACGAGCCAGAAATAATCGACGAAGGGCGCCAGCGCGGCGGCCGGCGGATAGGTCGCCAGGCGTATGCGGCGCGCCGCCGCCTGCGGGTCGACGATGCCTTTCGGCGCCAGCCCCTGTCCTGCGAGCAGATTGCGCATGCTGTCGGCTTTATCCAATATTTGTCTCCTGCGCGGCGCTAAGCTGGTCTTCTCGCAATCATCGAAAGAGGATCATGAAATCGTACAGCTGGTCGGGCCTGATGCTGGCCGCATGTTGTCTATCGGTGGCGCCAGCCGGCGCCGCCTCGTCTACAGGGGGAGATCATCGCATGCACGCGCACGCAACGGGAAGTTTCAGCATCACCATGGCGCCCGCCGTGGCGCCACAGCGCTCTGGGCGCACGACGCTGGGAAGGGTATTGCTCGACAAGGTGTATGCGGGCGACCTGGTCGCCACGGCCACGGGCGAGATGCTCAGCGCCGTGACCGACACCAAGGGCGCGGCCGGCTACGTCGCCATGGAAGCCATCGCGGGCGTGCTGCAGGGCAGGGAGGGCAGCTTCGTGGCGCAGCATGCGGGCACCATGGCCGACGGCAAGCAGCAGCTGGCCATCGTGATCGTGCCGCATTCCGGCACGGGCCAATTGACAGGCATCAGCGGCACGCTGGCCATCCGTATCGAGAACGGCCAGCATTTCTACGACATCGACTATACGCTGCCGGAGTAGGCGCCAGGCAGGGTGCCGGACGGCGCCCTGCCCGCAATGGCGTGGGCGCGCTTATTTGCCCAGGATCGACGCCACGTTGTCGGTGCCGGGGGCGCCGAACAGCTGCTGCTTGAGGACGTGCAGCTGGTCGCGCACCTGCGCCGCCTTTTCGAACTCCAGGTTCTTGGCGTGGTCGACCATCAGTTTTTCCAGGCGCTTGATTTCCTTGCTGACCTGCTTTTCGCTCATGGCTTCGAACTTCGCCGCTTCCTGCGCCACCTGCAGGGTTTCGCGCGCTTCCTGCGGGCTGTAGACGCCGTCGATCATTTCGCGGATCGATTTCTTCACGCCGATCGGCACGATGTTGTTGGCCGTATTGAAGGCGATCTGCTTGGCGCGGCGGCGCTCCGTCTCGTCGATGGCGCGGCGCATGGAGTCCGTGATGCGGTCGCCGTACAGGATCGCCGTGCCGTTCAGGTTGCGCGCGGCGCGGCCGATGGTCTGGATCAGGCTGCGTTCGGAACGCAAGAAGCCTTCCTTGTCCGCGTCGAGGATGGCCACCAGCGACACTTCCGGCAAGTCCAGGCCCTCGCGCAGCAGGTTGATCCCCACCAGCACGTCGAACGTGCCCAGGCGCAGGTCGCGCAGGATTTCCACGCGCTCCACCGTCTCGATATCGCTGTGCAGATAGCGCACCTTGATGCCGTGGTCGCCCAGGTATTCCGTCAATTGCTCCGACATGCGCTTGGTGAGCGTGGTCACCAGCACGCGCTCGTCCTTCTTGATGCGCTCGACGATTTCCGACATCAGGTCGTCCACCTGCGTGCTGGCGGGGCGCACGATGATTTGCGGGTCGACCAGGCCGGTGGGGCGCACCACCTGCTCGACCACCTGGTCGGAGTGGTTCTTTTCGTATTCGGCCGGCGTGGCCGAGACGAATACCGTCTGGCGCATCTTCTGTTCGAATTCCTCGAATTTCAAGGGCCGGTTGTCGAGCGCCGACGGCAGGCGGAAGCCGTAGTCGACCAGGTTGGTCTTGCGCGAGCGGTCGCCGTTGTACATGGCGCTCAGCTGGCCCGTCAGCACGTGCGATTCGTCGAGGAACATCAGGGCGTCGGGCGGCAGGTAGTCGACCAGGGTGGGCGGCGGTTCGCCCGGCAGCGCGCCGGACAGGTGGCGCGAGTAGTTCTCGATGCCCTTGGTGAAACCGATTTCCGCCATCATTTCCAGGTCGAAGCGCGTGCGCTGTTCCAGCCGCTGCTCCTCGATCAGTTTATTTTCCTTGCGGAAGAATTCCAGGCGTTCGCGCAGCTCGTCCTTGATGGTCTCGACGGCGCGCAGCACGGTGGAGCGGGGCGTCACATAGTGCGAGCCAGGATACACGGTGAAGCGCGGGATTTTCTGCCGCACGCGGCCCGTCAGCGGGTCGAACAGCTGGATCGATTCGATCTCGTCGTCGAACATTTCCAGGCGCACGGCCAGCTCCGCATGCTCGGCGGGGAAGATGTCGATGGTATCGCCGCGCACGCGGAAGGTGCCGCGGCCGAAATCGACCTCGTTGCGCGTGTACTGCATCTGGATCAGGCGCGCGATGACGTCGCGCTGGGCGACCTTGTCCTTCACGCGCAGGGTCAGGATCATCTGGTGGTATTCGTTCGGGTTACCGATACCGTAGATGGCCGAGACGGTGGCGACGATGATGACGTCGCGCCGTTCCATCAGCGACTTCGTGCACGACAGACGCATCTGCTCGATATGCTCGTTGATCGACGAGTCCTTCTCGATGAACAGGTCGCGCTGCGGCACGTAGGCTTCCGGCTGGTAGTAATCGTAGTAGCTGACGAAGTATTCGACGGCGTTCTGCGGGAAAAAGTCGCGGAACTCGCTGTACAGCTGCGCCGCCAGGGTCTTGTTCGGCGCGAAGACGATGGCGGGCCGGCCCATGCGCGCGATGACGTTGGCCATGGTGTAGGTCTTGCCCGAACCGGTCACGCCCAGCAGGGTCTGGAAGGCCAGGCCATCGGCGATGCCCTCGGAAAGCTGGGCGATCGCCGCCGGCTGGTCACCGGCCGGAGGGAAGGGCTGGTGCAGCTTGAAGGGGGAGTCCGGGAAAGAGATAATTGCGCTTTCCGCCTCGCTGGCGGTAGATAATTCGGGCATGTGAATCAGACCTTTGTTAGAATAGTGCTCTGCTGGCGGCCCTGGCGTTGTATTCGGGGCGCTGTCTACAACTCCGCTGTGAACCTGCTTCCAATCGAATCCAATCTTATCATGACGAACCCAACTGTTTCTGCCAGTCTGTTTAGCGCCATCGAGATGGCCCCACGCGACCCGATCCTGGGCATCACCGAAGCATTTAACGCGGACCAGAATCCCGCCAAAATCAATCTGGGCGTTGGCGTCTATTATGACGACAACGGCAAGGTGCCTCTGTTAGCTTGCGTACGCAAGGCGGAAGCCATCCTGATCGAACAGGCAGCGCCACGCACCTATTTGCCGATCGAAGGCCTGGCCGCCTACGACAAGGCCGTGCAAGAACTCGTATTTGGTGCCGACAGCGCCGTAATTCAAGAGCGCCGCGCCGTCACCGTGCAAGCCATCGGCGGCACGGGCGCACTGAAGATCGGTGCCGACTTCCTGCAGCGCTTCGCGCCGGGTGCCCAGGTCTACATCAGCGACCCGAGCTGGGAAAACCACCGCGCGCTGTTCGAGAACGCCGGTTTCGTCGTGAATAACTACGCGTACTACGATGCCGTCACGCACGGCGTGAACTTCGACGGCATGCTGGCCAGCCTGAACGCCATGCCAGCCGGCTCGATCGTCGTGCTGCACGCCTGCTGCCACAACCCGACCGGCGCCGACCTCAGCGTTGCCCAGTGGGACCAGATCATCGCCATCGTCACGTCGCGCGGCCTGGTGCCGTTCCTCGACATGGCCTATCAAGGCTTCGCCAACGGCATCGCCGAAGACGGCGCCGTGGTGCGCCGCTTTGCCGACGCCGGCGGCCCGCTGCTGGTGTCGAACTCGTTCTCGAAGTCGTTCTCGCTGTACGGCGAGCGCGTGGGCGCCCTCAGCGTCGTCGCCTCGAGCGCCGACGAGGCGGCACGCCTGCTGTCGCAACTGAAGCGCGTCGTGCGTACCAACTACTCGAACCCGCCTACGCATGGCGGCAAGGTGGTCGCCACCGTGCTGGCCACGCCGGAACTGCGCCAGTTGTGGGAAGAGGAACTGGCCGGCATGCGCGTGCGCATCCGCGAAATGCGCAATGCCTTCGTGGAAAAGCTGAAGGCCAAGGCGCCAGGCCACGATTTCGAATTCGTGCGCCAGCAAATCGGCATGTTCTCGTACTCGGGCCTGAGCAAGGAACAAGTGGCGTCGTTGCGCGAGCAATCGATCTACGCCGTCGACACGGGCCGTATCTGCGTGGCAGCGTTGAATTCGCGCAATATCGACATCGTCATTGACGCGATCGCTAAAGTGCTTTAAGATATTGCTTCTTCGGCGCTGCATGCAAGTGCGGCGCTGATGGCGGTAGAAAGTCGGCAGTAATCGTATTCAGCAAGGTGCAGTCTCGGTCTTGCAAATATGGAACAGGCGACATATAATATTGCCTCTTTTCCCTGATAGCTCAGTTGGTAGAGCGACGGACTGTTAATCCGCAGGTCCCTGGTTCGAGTCCAGGTCGG
>NZ_JBXAKS010000015.1:0-111269 GCF_058798675.1 Janthinobacterium sp. GW822-FHT07H10 | reverse complement strand
ATTCGGTTACTGCTTTCGCGCTATCGACAAAGCGTTGTGTTTGTCAGCTGCGAAGAAGGAAGAGTATGAAGCATTTCAGCACAATCGTCAACTCCTTCTTTTTCTCCACTTCACTCGGCATTTGCATGCGTCGTTCAGCGAGGGGGCGAATTATAGCCAAGGTGTGACGGCTCCGCAAGAGCCATTTGCAGCCAGTTATGGCAAGACGAACGATTTCACCAGGGTCAGCTCGCCGGCGGCCCGCATCGGCACCTGGAAGCTCTGCAGCTTTTCACGCGGAGTCCCTTCATTGGTGATGATCGATATGCGGGCGACGGTCAGCATCGAGGTGTTCTCGCCGCTGCCGTAATAATTGACGTAGGCGTGATAGTTGCCCTTCAGGGGTGCCGCGCTGGAAAAGATTTCCGGACCATAACCGGTGGTCACGTCCACATCCAGCGCGCCGCCGTCTTTCAAGACGCGGTTGCCATACCAGGCGTGGCCACCGTCCGGCGTGACCACATGCAGATCGAGATCGGTGCCGGCGCTGTCCCACGACAGCACGATGCGCAGGCGCGCCTGCGTCTTGCCCTGGTAGCTATCGACAAACTGGGTGCGTGCGCGGCTCCTGCCATCGGGCGAACGCACTTCCACGCTGTTCGAGCCGCTGCCGAATCCATACGGGCGGCCGTAGCTGCCGTCTTCGCCCACTTCCATCGGCATCGCCACGCCATTGACCACCAGGGTGGCCGGCTTGCCCTTGACGGCGCCGGCGATGCGTCCCCGTATCTGCGCCGTCTCGGCCTGGCCTGGCTGCAGGTTGACCGAGGAAGCGGGGTAATTGACCGCCTGCGTATAGTCCTCGCGCGCGCCGGCCGAATTGCGCCAGCCGCCCTTCGGCGCATCGATGGTGACCTGGGCCTGCGCCCAGAGTGGCAATAGCATTAGCGGAATCGTGCAACGGATAAGGGAACTCACAGGGCCTCCAGGTTAAGATCGACGAGCCGGCGGGCCAGCCGCTCGACATATTCCTCATCCTGGCCGCGCGGATGCCGGCGCAGGCCAAGATGCAGGTATTCATGGGCCAGGGTGATGCGGTCTTCGCGCGTGGCCAGTGGCCGCATGAAGATGCGGTTGCGCGACTGCTCCGAATACGGCGTGCCGCTCTGCAAGGCGCAGACCAGCGGCGCTTGCGGCGGCGCCTCGTAGCCGGCCTCGCCCAGCAGCACACGCCGCCAGCGCGGCACGGACCGCGCCAGCCAGTCCTCGTTCTGCGCCAGGCGCCGGCAACGCGTGCCGGCATTGCCAACGGTGCTCAACGCGCCGCCGGGATAGGCCGCCGCCAGCAATTCATCATAGTGCTTGCCCTGTTTGGCCTGGCGCACCGCCTCGGTCCACGCCAGGGTACCCTCGGAAGGCAAGTCGCGGTGATAGCGCACCGGCACTCCATCGACGATCAGCTGGTCGGTCCAGCGCGCAATCGCCAGCGCCGCCGGCGTCGCGGGGCTGGGGCTGACGCGCTGGGTCGCGCTGCTGTCGGCGATCTGCTGGCAGCCCGCCACCGTCACCGCGTTCTGCTGCAGATACGTGCGCGCGGCAATCGCCAGCGCCTTGGCCGCTTCCGGCTCGCCAGCATTCGCTTCGCGGTCGAGCACGCGCGCCACATATTCATTGACGCCGAAGCGTCCACGCAATTGCGGGCGGCCGCCTTTCTCCTGCAGCAGCATCAGCTCACCCGTGCTGCGCAGGGCGAGATTCTGGCCATTTTCAAACTGCACATGGTAGCGGCCATTCAGCGGGCCAGGCACCGCCACGCCGCGCTCGCCGCGCACGGCACGGATCGGATAGCGCTTGAAGTAATCGACCACCACGCAGCCGCCATCGTCGGCCGCGCCGACTGGCGGCAGGCTGGCGGCCAGCCTGGGTGCCCACTGTTCGAAGACATTGCTGCTGCCGCCCGCGCCGCCAAACCAGATGGGCGTGCCATCGGCCAGCCAACCGGCCGCGCCGCCGATACGTTCCTCTGCCCGGCGCTGCCCGTGCCAGGAGTACGTCTTCACGCGCAACTGGCTGCCGAACCAGCGCGCCGTGCCTGCGCCGCGGCCATCCAACACCACGCGCAGCAGCGCCGCTTCGGCATCCAGGCGGCTGGCGGCCGGTATGCTGCCCAGCGCGCGCAGCAGGCTATCCAACCGTACTAGGCGCCCCGGCGCCAGCTGCGCAGGATCCGCCAGCCAGGCAAAGTCGCCGGCCGGCGCGCTGCCCAGGCGGCCCGTCCAGTACTGGCGCCACGGCGCCGCGGCGATCATCAGGCGCCTGGGCGAAAAAAACAGGCCGCAGGACTGCGCCAGTGCCGCGTCGTGGCCGACGCTCTGGCCCGCATCGCAGCAATACACTTCTTCCGGATCGCGGCCGCCGCAGCGGTAGTCCGGCATCGCCACCTTGTTATCGGTCGCGTAGACATACACAAACAGCTTCCACAGGCTGGCCAGTGGCACTTGCCGCGCGCCGTCAAACGACGACGGCGCCGCGCCGCCCTGGCGCAGCTGCCGCACTTCGGTCTTGCCGTCCTGCCACCAGGCCACGTCCAACGAGGCCGCGAAAGCGGGCGCAGCCAGCAGCAGGGTCGCCATCAATGCGGGAAGTGCAAGGCGCATCACTCGACCTTCAGCGCGCGCGTGCTCTTGCCACCGCCCTCGAACGCTTTCTGCTCCGGCTGGTACATACGGTAAAAGCGCGCCGGCGGCAGCACATAACCGCCCTTCTGCGCAAAGCGCAGCAAATGGCGCACGGTCACGTCGCCCTCCAGCGGCTCGATCGGCACCGCATAACCGTCGCGGCGCTCGGTATGGCGCGCGCGTTCCAGCGCGACGGGCTTGTCGCCGGCCATGACCATGCCCCAGGTGGTCGATTCGACCATGGCACCCGGCGGCAGCGCCACCTCCAGCAAGCCAAAGCGGTGCTTTGCGCCCGGCGCCGCCTTGAGCGTGATTTCATCGAGGTACAGCGCGTCCGTGCTGAGCGCCTCGCCCGGCTTGACCAACTCCGTCGTGTAGCCGCCCTTACCCTGCTTCATGCGCAGAATCCGCCGTTCGATGGCGACCGGCAGCGTCTGCGTTTCGGCGGCGTGGCTGTCGTACTGCAGCACGGCCACCGTGCCCGCGGGCGCGGGGGCGGCGAGGCGCAACTTATCAGGAGTATTCCTGGCATCAAGCCAGCGCCAGAGCGGCTGGCCGCTGCGGCTGTCCAGCTTTTGCCATGCGCCGTCCAGCGCGACGGCCGGTCCCTTGCCAAACGATGCGCCGCCCAGCTTCTTTTGCACCCACAGCAAGGTCATCGCGCGGTCCAGGGTCGGCATCTCGGCGCGCACGCCGGCCAGCACCGCATCGGCCTGTGATGGCGGCGCTTCGCCGGCCAGCATCAGCAAGGCCTGCGCCACCGGCGCCTTGGACTCGCGCAAGACCTGCCAGGCACTGGCCACCTGCAGCTGCAGCGAATGCGGCAGGGCGATGCCGTTCTGGCTGGCGACCAGCGCCACCAGGCCCAGCGCCATCGATTGCGCCTCGCGATCAAGGGCTCCGCCCAGCAGCAGGCTGCCGCTGTCGCCCGCCTGGCGCGGCTTGCCGCCCAAGGTGGCACTGGCGCTGTCGTCCACCAGGCCGGCTGCCAGCGTCTGCGTGGGCAAGCCCATCTCGCGCGCCATCCACAACACCAGCGCGCGGTCGCCCATCGCGTCCTTCAAGCCATGCTCGCCGTAGACGGCCAGCAGCCTGTTCCAGTGCTCGGGCGGCAGCTCGATATGCAGCGCGCGCGACGCGTACCAGTCGGCGTAATAGGCGTACGCCGTCATCAATGCATTGCCGGCCGTGGCATTGCCCCACCAGCCGAAGACGGCGTTCGGACCGGCCATGGACACCAGGCGCAGGCGCTGCGCGGTCAGCAGCGTTTGCAGGCGTCCGCTTGCCGCGCCGGCGTCCGGCCCCAGGCTTTGCGTGGCCAGCGCCAGCGGAATCAAACGGCTGGCCGTCTGCTCCACGCAGCCGTAGGGATAGTCGATCAAGTCGTCGGCAATGCGCGCGAAGTGGCTGGCCGCGCCCTGCGCGAACGACACGCGGATATTGCGGGCGTCCGCCGGCAGCTTGAACGCGACATCGCCAGCGCTTTCCGCCAGCGGCAGCACCAAGGTGCGCGGGCTGCTCCAGGCGGCGGGCAGCGTTTGCATGGCCGTGTCGAGCGCGTCGACCACTTTGCCATTCTGCTTCAGCTCCAGGCGCAGCGGCCCGGTAGCGCCGGCAGCGAGCGGAAATTCGACGTAATTGACGCCCGGCTTGGCCGACAGTTTTTCCGTCTTCGGCTGTGCACCACCGGAGAGGACGACGTCAAGCGCCTGTTCCTTGCCAGTCTGGTTGAACACCGCCACCGAGGCACGCGGCGCATCGCCGGCGCGCATCCAGTCCGGCGCGGTCCACTTGGCGTAGAAGCTCTTGTCCGAACGCAGATAGGCGGTGCGCTGGCCGACGCGCCCCTGCTCATCCATCGCGCGGCCGGTGATCCTCCAGCGGGTCAGCGCGTCTGGCATGGTGAAACTCACGCGCGCATTGCCATTGGCGTCGGTCTTCAGCGACGGCGCCCAGTAGGCGGTGTCGATATTGTCGCGGCGCGGGCGCTCCAGTACCTTGACGCCGCGCTCGTTGTAATTGTGGCGCGCGGGTGCACCGGCGCTGCGCCCCTGCGCCATGTCGTAGCTGATGAAGGACAGGCTGGCCGTGGTGCGCACGTTGTTGCGGCGCGGGTGGTAGAAGAAGTCGCCAATCTCGGGCGCGATTTCCGGCTGCAGCACATAGATCATTTCATCGACCACGCCCAGCGCCACCATGGTGCTCAGCGGCTTGCCATCGAGGGTGGCCTTGACGTCCAGCGTGACCTTCTCGCCGGGCTGGTAGACCTCCTTGTCGCTCTTGAACTGCAGCGCGATGCGCGGTTCGATCACCTGCAGGCCCGCGTTCTCGAAGACGAAGTCGCCATTGCGCGTGTACGCCACCGAAAACGTCATGTTGGGGCCATGCTCCTCCTTGACGGGAATGCGCACGCGCCACTGCCGCGGCGCCACGCGCTTCGCCTGGTACCAGTCGGCGACGCCGGCCATCAAGCCATGGTGCTCCACCTTGTCGCGCTCGAGCGTGAACAGCGCCTGGTCGACCTTGTCGGAGAACGTGATCAGGGCCTCGGCGGTGTCGCCCGGACGATAGCGGGCGCGGTCCAGCACGATCTCGATGCTGCCCAGCGTGGTCTGCACGCCATCGCCGGCGACCCAGTGGCTGGCGGCGGCCAGCAGGTTGCCGCGTTCGTCGCGCAGCGCCAGCCGATACGAACCCGATGCCGGGAAGGTCACGTCCCAGCCCTTGGCGTTTGGCTCGAAGGCGCCGTCGGTCCTGCTCTGTTTTTCCAGCTGCACCATCTCCCAGCGCACGGGCTTGGCCGCGCCCTGGCCATCGGCCACCAGGTCGAAATGCACGGCCTGGCCCGGATCGGAAAACTGGCGCGTGGCCTTCAGCTGGTAGCTGCTGCTCGAACGCTCTATCATCAGCTCGCGCGTCGCCTTGACGCGGTAGGCCGCGCCATCGGTCGCCAGCACGGTCAATATATAGCGCGAGGGATCGGCGGCGGGCGGCAAGGCGAAGTCCACATTGCCGCTGCCGTCGCTCGTCACCTCTTCGGTCTTCAAGGCCACGGGGAACAGGCCGCTGTAACGCAACTCTCCCTCGACCATGGTGTTTTGCTGGCTGCGCAGCGACAGGGTCATCTTCGCGTTTTTTACCGGCTTGCCATCCGGGTAGCGCAACGCGATGCTGCCCTTGACCGCCTCGCCCGTCTTGAATTCCGGTTTCGAAGGCTGGACATTGATTTCAAAGTGCGGCTTGATGTATTCGGCCACGCGGAAGGCCGCGCCATAGACACTGCCCTTGTAACTGAAGCGCAGCTCATAGCCGCCGGCGGTGGCTTCCATCGGCAGGCGGAAGCGTGTGTCGGCACCCGTGTCACCGGACAGCTGCAGCGCTTGCGTCAGCAGCGGCGTGCCGTTCGGATTGAGCACGGTCAAACTTAGCGGCGCGCTGGCCGCCGCCTGCGAGTTGCGCGCCGAGGTGAATTCGCGGCCCAGGAACTTGACATTGACCTCGTCGCCGGGCCGGTACAGGGGCCGGTCCGTCACGGCATAGATCTTGGTGTTGTAGATTTCGCTGTCGTAGTAAAAATTCTCGGACACGAACACGCCGCCGGCACGGTCCTGGCCCAGCACATAGGTATGCTCGGGACTGCCGCGCTCGAGCGAGGCGACGCCGTCGGCGCCCGTGGTGGCCGACTGCAGCACGCCCGTGCCGTCGGTCCACGCCACGCTGGCGCCGGCCACGGCGGCGCTGGTATCGCGCCGCGCCGTCCATACCAGCATCTGGCCGGACGATACCTTGGTGACGGCCACCGTGTCCGACACGAACACCAGCGTGGTGGCGCGGTGCTCGCCGATGATCGCCTCGATCAGGTACAGGCCCGGCTTGCGTTTACCCAGCGGTATCATCACGTTGCCGGCGCCGGCGACGATGAAGTCGCTGCTGGAACCATCGAGCTTGACGCCTTTCGGCGGCGCGATGGCCCTGGCCTGCCAGATCGGGTAGCGGAAACTGTCGACCAGCTCCATGCCCTTGATCGGCTTGTACTGCGGGTGGTTGGCGAACACGGTCGGCTTGCGGATCGCGTCGTTCGTGGCCAGCTGCGGCTGTTCTTTCGTGACCGCGCGGCGCGCCTCGCCGGAAAACAGCTTGCGCCAGGCCAGGCGCGACTGCTTCCACCAGCTATCCCACAAAAAGCTCAAGGTGTTGGCCAGGCCCTCGCCCTGGTAATTGCCCTCGACCTGGATGCGGTGCAGATTGCGCTGTTTCTTGAGGAACTCCATCGGTTCGGGCACGCGGTAGACGACGATGTCGGCGCCGGAATACGCTTCCAGGTTCATGCGCCCCATGTCGCGGCCCGGCACCTCGAGCCGCACGCGCGACTCGTCGCTGCTGCCATAACTGGCATCCGACAGCAGGAAGAAGGGCTCGCCCTTGAAGGTCGCATAGTTGCTGTGCTCCCGCTCCTGCGCCGAGACACCGCTCACCACCAACAGCGCCAGCACGCCGGCAAACAGCAGCCTCATGAGAAAAATCGGCTTCATGACAAGAACGCCAGCCGGAATACACCGGCGAAATTCGGATTGTTGACCACAGGTTGCCACCGCGTGTCCTTCCAGCTCGTGAGTTCTTTGATATCGACGGTCCGCAGACCATTGTCGTCGGGGGTGACGGTGCCGGTGTGGTAGGCGATGCGCGCGCCCATCCAGACCATCAGGTGCTGTTCGTCGCCCTGGTCGAAAAACAGCAGGTCGCCGGGCAGCGCCTGGCTGATCTCGCGGGCGATGAAACGGCTGTTGTGCTGCACCAGCGCCAGCGCCGTGACGAAGTGGCCGACCTTGCCGCCCGTCTGTATCCAGCGGTTGCGCAAGGCCGCCTGGGCCTCATTCAGTTCCAGCTCGGGCGGCAGGCGCCGGTCGCTGGCGATGCCGTTCGCGCGCAGCCACTTCGCGTCATGCACGGTCAGGGCCTCGTTGACGGCAAAGCGCACCAGGCCTGCGCAATCGCGGTGCGTCCAGCGCGGCGACGGCCCCCGTTCGATCTGCGCGTTGACGATGCGCAGCATCCAGGCCTGGAAGGCGCGGCTCTGGGCCTGCGACAGCTGCACTTGCGGCCCGGCGGCCGCGCGCAGGGCCCACGCCCGGGGCACGGCCACGGTGGCCACGCAGGCCGCCAGCCAGCGCAAGGCGGCACGGCGCGCACGCGACACCGTCATCGCGCGGTCTCCTGCCATTCCAGCGTTTCCCATGACGTGCCGCTGCTTGGCTGCCGCTTGAGCACCATGCGCAGCGGCGGATATTTTTTCAAGGCGTTCAGGCGCGGCACCAGGTGTTCGTTGGCGGCCGCGCGCAGCACCGGTTCGTTATTCGCCGGCAGGGTATCGAAGGCTTCCAGCTGGATCAGGCGGGCCAGCGACGCCGGCGCGATCAGGCCGATCGTGCGCGAAGCATCGGGCAGCAGATCGCTGGCGGCCGGCGCCTGCTTGCGGCGCACGGCCAGCACCTGGTCCACCAGCTTGCCGTCGGCGGAAAAGACAACGGTATTGCCGGCCACGGCCAGCGCCGGCGTGGACTGGCCCAGGGCCGTGGCCACGCTGCGCTCCCAACGCACAGCGCCATCCTTGCCGGTCGTCTTGCGCACGGGATCCTTGCCGCCGATGGCCGCCTCGAACAGGCTGCCATACAGGGCGTCGTCCCAGGCCTGCGCGCGGCGGGTGGCGACAAACACCGGCGTATGCAGGCGCGAACTGCCGTACCAGCAGGCGGCGGCAGGGCCTTGCAAGTGCTCGGCCAGCGGCACCACCAGCTCGGAAGTTTTGCTGCCCAGGCGCTTGAGCACCGGCTGCATCGCGGCCCAGTCCACCGGCACGCTGAAACAGGCGCTGGGACTGTGCGGCAGCAGCGGCCACAGGGCGCCGCTGTCGTAGCCGCCGTTTTTCAGCTTGTCGGCATTGAGCAGCACCTTCGACTGCCAGGCGCCCTTGCTGAAATCGAAACGCAGCGCTTCGAGGGCGCCGAAGAAAGGCTGGTAGCCGAACGACAGGAAGTCGGCCTTGACGGCGATGCTGTGCCCCTCGGGCGCGGCGCTGTCGAGATGGAACTGCGCATGAAAGACGTTCTGCCTGGCCGGCTCCGGCGCCAGCAGGCTGGCCACGGTTTTCTCGGCCGTGCCATCGCCATCCTTGCCGTCGGCACCGCCATACAGCATGCCGGGATGGGACAGGATGAGCAGGCGCTGGCCGTGCGCGGCAAACAGCAAGGTGCGCTGGTGGGCGTAATTGAGCGCATACACCGGTACCTGGCCGCCATCGACGCGCAAGCTGCCGGCCACGCGCATCTGCGTGTCCTTCAAGGCAATCTTGCCCGCTTCCTCGAGCAGGCGCGTCAACTGACTGCGCGATACGGCGATGGCGAAATGCTTGAGCGAGCCGTCGGCATCGCGCCACAAGGCCACTTCCGCCGGCTGGTCCAGCACCATGCGCAGCAGCTGGTCGCCCCATCCCAGCTCATGTTCGTAGGCGATGCGGCGCAGGCTGCCCTTGAGTCCCAGCCGGTCTTCGCTTTGCTCGTAGTAGAACAGGAAATCCTCGCGCAGCACGTCGCGCGCCAGCGGCACCGTCAGCAGGTCGCGCGGCAAGGTCGACAGGCTCGGCGTCCGGACCAGCGCGTCGGGCCTGGATAAATCCAGCTTCAGGCTGTTGACCGGCCCCATCGCGCCCCAGCCAAACACCCGGTAGCCGACCAGCGCGGCAGCCACCAGCGCCACCCCGGCAAGCGCCCCGATCAGGACTTTTTTAGTGAGTACTTTTTTCGCCAGCACCGTGTATCCCTTTTCACCTGCCATAGCATTGCCAAGTTAGTAATTATTGACAAATGGTAACATGGCGTACCCGGCCGCGACGCACCGGTGACGCGACAGCGTAAAATAGCGGTTTCGCCGTTTCAATCGCCTCTCATGACCATCCTGCTCTCCACCCTGAACGCCCGCTACACCCACGCTTCGCTGGGATTGCGCTATTTGCTGGCCAATATGGGCCCGCTGCAGGCGCAAACGCGGCTGCAGGAATTCGTCATCGGCACCAAGACAACGGAACTGGTCGAGCGCATCCTCATCAACAAGCCGCGCATCATCGGTTTTGGCGTGTATATATGGAACGTCGAGGAAACGACGAAGCTGGTCGCCATGCTCAAGCGCGTGGCGCCCGAGGTCATCATCGTGCTGGGCGGGCCGGAAGTGTCGCATGAGGCAGGCGAGCAGGAAATCGTCAGGCTGGCCGACTACCTGATCACGGGCTGGGGCGACGTCACCTTCCCCAAGCTGTGCGGCGAGATCCTCAACGGCCCCAAGCCGCTGATGAAGATCCACGCGGGCGTGCAGGCGCCGCTGGCGGAACTGCAACTGCCCTACTCTTTGTATACAGACGACGATATCCGCCACCGCACCATCTACGTGGAAGCGTCGCGCGGCTGCCCGTTCAAATGCGAATTCTGCCTGTCGGCGCTGGACAAGACGGCCTGGCCCTTCGCGCTGGAGAACTTCCTGGCCGAGATGGAGTCCTTGCATGCCCGCGGCGCGCGCCTGTTCAAGTTCGTCGACCGCACCTTCAACCTGAACATCAAGACCAGTTTGAAGATCATGCAGTTCTTTTTGGACAAGATCGAGGCGAATCCGGACGATCCGATCTACGCCCACTTCGAACTGGTGCCCGACCACCTGCCCGATGCGCTGAAAGAAGGCATCAGCAAATTCCCGCCCGGCGCGCTGCAGTTCGAGATCGGCATCCAGAGTTTCAATCCGGACGTGCAGTCGCTGGTCAGCCGCAAGCAGGATAATCAAAAGGCGGCCGATAACATCCGCTGGCTGTGCGAGGAATCGAACGCCCACCTGCACGTGGACCTGATCGCCGGCTTGCCGGGCGAGGATGAAGCCAGTTTCGCGGCCGGCTTCAACAAGCTGGTGGCATTGAAGCCGCATGAAATCCAGTTCGGCATCTTGAAACGGCTGCGCGGCACGCCGATCATCCGCCACACGGAGAATTTCGGCATGGTGTTCGATCCGCACCCGCCCTACACCATCCTGGCGAACAAGCAGCTCGATTTCATGAGCATGCAGCGCCTCGTGCGCTTCGCCCGCTACTGGGACCTGGTGGCCAACTCGGGCCGCTTCGCCAATACCGTGCAATGGATGCTGGGCGATGCGCCATTTGAAAACTTCATGGACTTTTCGAACTGGCTGTACGCCCATACGGACGCCACCCACCGCATCGCCATGGAGCGCCTGGCCAAGCTGGTGGCGCAATGGCTGCAAACGCGCGGCATGAGCGCGGCCGAGGCCAATGCCCTCGTGGCCAGCGACTATGCGGGCGGGGCGCAGGCCACCGCCCATGCCAAGCCAGCCGAAGTGAGCACTAGCAGCGCCAAGGTGCGCCCGGACATCGCCCTGCCCCAACGGCAGGCGCGCCACCTGGCATCCTGACGGGCCGGTGATCGAACATCGGTGGCGGTCTGCGCCATTCTCCCTTAAACTGACACGATGCCGACTGTACAATCGCCGAAACTGACCCTCTCCCAGACCAGCTCCCAACAGGGAGCCATCGTGACCGCCAGCGGCACCTGGCAGGTGCACGCCCTGGCGCATGACAATGCGATCAAGGCCATCGATGCCCAGCTCAAGCCGCTGCAGGGCGACGCCGGCACCCGCTGGGACCTGTCGCAGATCGACAGCATGGACCATATCGGCGCCCAGCTGTTCTGGAATGCCTGGGGCAGGCAGCGCCCGGCGCAGCTGACCCTGGCGCCATCCCAGGAAGAGTTTTTCAAGCGCATCGAAGAAACGGGGCAGCTGCAAACGCCGCCCTCGCGCGCCAACCGTCTCACGCCCGTGATGAAGCTGGGCATGGCGATCCTGCTGTTTTTCGAACATTTAAAAGGCTTCATCGCCCTCGTGGGCCAGGTGACGCAGGATATCGGCCGCTTCGCGCGCCATCCGCTGCGCGGGCCGTGGCGCGAAATTTCCGCCAATATCTTCCACGCGGGCTTCCAGGCGCTGGGCATCACGGCGCTGGTCGGCTTCCTGATCGGCGTGGTGCTGTCCTACCTGTCGGCACAGCAGCTGCGCGCCTTTGGCGGCGACATCTACCTGGTCAACCTGCTGGGCATGAGCATCATCCGCGAACTGGGGCCGCTCTTGGCGGCCATCCTCGTGGCCGGGCGCTCCGGCTCCTCCATCACGGCCCAGCTGGGCGTCATGCGCGTCACGGAAGAGCTCGATGCCATGCTGGTGATGGGCATTTCGCACGGTTTCCGCCTGATCATGCCGAAAGTGCTGGCCCTGGCCATTTCCATGCCCCTGCTCGTCATCTGGACGGATACGGCCGCGCTGATCGGCGGCATGGTGGCGGCCAAGGTGGAACTGAATCTGTCGGCGCGCTATTTCATCCAGAAGCTGCCGGACGCCGTGCCGCTGGCCAACTACATGATCGGCCTGGGCAAGGGCGTCATCTTCGGCATGCTGATCGCCCTCGTTTCCTGCCACTTCGGCCTGCGCATCAAGGCCAATACGGAAAGCCTGGGACGCGGCACCACCACCGCCGTCGTCACGGCCATCACCGTGGTGATCCTGGCCGACGCCGTGTTTGCCATCGTCTTCAATGGAGTGGGCTACTGATGGCGGACGACAACGATATCGCCTGCAAGGTGAGCGGCGGCCAGGACGGCCAGTTCAACCTGCATGGCAGCGCGCCCGTGGTGGAAATCACCAATCTGTGGACCAAGTTCGGCCGCACCGTCGTGCACCAGGACTTGAACCTGGAAATCGAACGCGGTGAAATCCTGTCCATCGTGGGCGGCTCCGGCACGGGCAAGACGGTGCTGCTGCGCCAGATGCTGGGCCTCGAACACCCGGCGCGCGGCTGCGTCAAAGTCTTCGGCGAAGATATCAACAAGGCAAGTTCCGACCAGTTGCAGCAATTGCGCAACCACTGGGGCATGCTGTTCCAGCAAGGCGCCCTGTATTCGGCGCTGACCGTGTTCGACAATGTGGCCCAGCCGATGCGCGAACTGCGCGTGCTGCCCGAGGCGCTGATCCACGACGCGGTATTATTGAAGATGAATATGGTGGGCCTGGGGCCGGAACATGCGCTGAAGATGCCGTCGGACTTGTCGGGCGGCATGATCAAGCGCGTGGCCTTGGCGCGCGCCCTGGCCCTGGAGCCCAAGCTATTATTCCTCGACGAGCCCACGGCTGGCCTGGACCCGGACTTGTCGGAAAGTTTTGTAGCGCTGATCCAGTCGCTGCACCGCGAGCTGGGCTTGACGGTGGTGATGGTCACGCATGACCTCGACACCCTGTTTGCCCTGTCCACGCGCATCGCCGTGCTGGCGGAAAAGCACGTGATCGCCCTCGGCCCCACGCGCGAGGTGATCGAAGTCGATCACCCGTTCATCAAACAATTTTTCCTCGGCGACCGCGGCAGGCGCGCACTGGCCGTCCTCGATGAAAAACAGGCGGCAGACCAGGCCGCGCAGCCAGGCGCCAGCGCCGGCACCGACAAGAAAGCGGAGAATTAATGGAAAACAGATCACATGCCCTGATGACGGGGTTTTTCACGCTCACCCTGCTGGTGGCCGCCATCCTGTTCGGCGTCTGGTTCAACCGCGACCGCGTGGAACGGGTGCCCTACCTGCTGGCCACCACCCTCTCCGTGCCGGGCCTGAACCCGCAGGCGACCGTGCGCTACCGTGGCCTGGAAGTGGGCAAGGTCGACGCCATCGACTTCGACACGCAAAAGGCGGGGCAAATCCTCGTGCACATCAGCGTGGCGCCCGATACGCCCGTCACGAATACCACGTTCGCCACCCTCGGCTACCAGGGCGTGACGGGCATCGCCTACATCCAGCTCGACGACGAGCACGTCGGTTCCAAATTATTAGGCACCAGCAAGGACAAGCCGTCGCTGATCCCCCTGCGCGCCGGCTTGCTCGACCAGCTGGAAAAGCGCGGCAAGCGCATCCTCGACCAGGCCGAGCAGATCACCAACAAGGTCAACAACCTGCTCAGCCCCGACAACCAGGCGGCCATGCTGGGCGCCTTCAATGAAGTGGGCAAGGCGGCCAAGGCTTTCGGCGCCATTCCGCAGCAGCTGGAACCGACCCTGACGCAATTGCCGCAACTGACGGAACAAACGCGGCAAACCTTGACGGCCGTCAGTACGGCCAGCAAGAATGTGTCCGACCTGACGGCAACGTGGAAAAAGCTGGGCAATGACATCCAGGCGCCCGGTGGCGTGCTCGACAAGGTCAATGGCACGGTCGACAGGGTCGGCAACTCGGTGGAAACGGTGGCCAACGGCGTGTCGCTGGAAGTCTTGCCGCAAGTCATAGAACTGAGCGGCGAAGCGCGTTCCTCGATGCGCGCCCTGAAAACCACCATGAGCACGCTCAATGAACAGCCGCAGAGCATCCTGTTCGGCGCCCCAGACATCCCGCCCGGACCGGGCGAACCCGGTTTTTCGGCGCCGGGCAAATAAGGAGAACACAGCATGCAGATTTCACGCAATGTCAGCATAGTGGCCCTGGCCACGGTATTCCTGCTGGGCGGCTGCGCCAGCCGTGGCCCCGTCCCCACGTTCTATGACTTCGGCCCGGCGGCGCCGCTGGCGGCCATGCCGGCCGGCACGCCGCCCGTGCCCGTGCTGGTGATCGCCGACGCAAATGGCCCTTCCTGGCTGGACAGCCAGCGCATGTACTACCGCCTGCTGTACGCCGATGCGCAGCAATCGCGGCCGTATGCCTACAACCGCTGGAACACGCCGCCGCTGCAACTGCTGAGCCAACGCCTGAAAACCCGCGTCGCCCAGAGCGGCGTGAAAGTGCTGTCGACCACGGATGCGGCGGCCGGCGTGCCGCTGCTGCGCATCGACGTCGATGATTTTTCGCAAAACTTCGACACGCAGACGCAAAGCAGCGGCCACGTCTCGCTGCGCGCCTCGCTGTTCCGCGGCCACCGCCTGCTCGACCAGAAAACCTTCAGCCGCAGCGGCCAGGCCGCCAGCGCCGACGCGCAAGGCGGGGCGCAGGCACTGGCGTCGGCATCGGACGCCGTCGCCGCCGACCTGCTGGCCTGGCTGGGCACGCTGAACTTGCCGAAAGAATGACGGCACCCGCAGCCCCCGCCAGCCCGCCAGCGCCGCGGCCCCCGGCACGCTCTTCGCCCGTCTCGCGCGCGACCCTGCTCGCCTACGTCTTCCTGATCGTGTATGCGAGCTGGTTCCCGTTCACGGGCTGGCACAGCAATGGCCTGTCGCCGCTGACCTTCCTGGAAAACACGCGCATGCCCCGCTACTGGACGGGCTTTGACGTGGGCATCAACGTCGTCGGCTATATTCCGCTGGGCGCCCTGCTCGTGTATTCGCTGTTTCCCCGCATCACCGGTTTCCTGGCCGTCGTCGTCGCCAGCCTGTGCGGCGTGTTCATATCCGGCAGCATGGAAGCCGTGCAAACCTACCTGCCCAGCCGCGTCTCGTCGAATCTCGACTTTTACACGAATACGGCCGGCTGCTGCCTCGGCGCCATCATCGGCGCCTTGACGGCGCGCAAGCTGCTCGACCATAGCCATTTGTACCGGTTGCGCCAGCGCTGGTTTGCCCAGCACGCCAGCCAGGGCCTCGTGCTGGTGGCGCTGTGGCCACTGGCGCAAATCTACCCGCAAGGCTATCTGTTCGGCCTGGGCCAGCTGCTGCCCATCCTGTCGGACTGGTTTTCCACCCTGATGGGCATGGATATCGACCTGGCGTCGTACCTGCGTCCCGACGCGATATTAACAGTTGAACAATATTGGCTATCGGAAACCATCATCACGGCGTGCGGCATGACGGGCGCCGTGCTCACCTTGCTGTGCCTGCTACGGCGCGCCGCGCCCCGCGCCGTGCTGATGCTGGCCCTGATCGCCGCCGCGCTCGTGGTGCGCTCGATGGCCAGCGCGCTGCTGTTCTCGCCGGAAAACGCCTTCGTCTGGATCACGCCGGGCGCCCAGGGCGGCTTCTTGATCGGCCTGATCATGCTGGGCGGCCTGGCGTTCGCACCGCACGTGGCGCAGCGCCGCATCGCGGCCGCCACCTTGATGCTGAGCCTGGTCATGGTGAACACGACACCGATCAACCCGTATTTCATGTCGACCTTGCAAGGTTGGGTGCAGGGCAAGTTCCTCAACTTCAATGGCGCGGCGCAATTCCTGGCCCTGCTGTGGCCCTTCATGGCCCTGTGGTTCCTGTGCCTGCCCTCGCACCGCCTGAACCGGCAGGACGATGCGCAGCGCCAGCGTCGCGAAGACCACTCATAAGCGCTATCATGGCGCATTGATGAATCAGCAGGAGAATAGTATGAGCGACGCACCGTATTTTGAACGCCACGTTTTTTTCTGCATGAATAAACGTGAAGACGGCCGCAACAGCTGCGGCGACCATGGCGCGGAAGCGGCGCAAAAGCATTGCAAGCGCCGCATCAAGGAACTCGACATGAATGGCGCGGGCAAGATCCGCATCAACCAGGCCGGCTGCATGGACCGCTGCGAAGAGGGCCCGCTGCTGGTCATCTACCCCGAAGCGACCTGGTACACCTATGTCGACACCAGCGATATCGATGAAATCATCGATACGCACCTGGTGGGCGGAAAGATCGTCGAGCGCCTGAAAATCTGAGCCCCATCTTTAATCTTAATTTAAGCCTACGCCACCAGTATGAGCATCATGAACAGAAACTCGGAAAAATTTACCCTCGCCGGCCATGCAGGCAGCATGGAAGGCTTGCTCGATTTCCCGGCAGACACCCCGCGCGGCATCGCCCTGGTGGCCCATCCGCACCCGCTGTACGGCGGCACGATGGATAACAAGGTCACGCAAACCCTGGCGCGCGCCTTTGTCGCCCTCGGCTATGTGGTGGCGCGCATCAACTTCCGCGGCGTCGGCGCCTCGGAAGGCGTGCACGACCATGGCGCGGGCGAGACGGATGACATGCAATTGCTGTATGAACACATGCGCGGCCTGTACCCTGGCTTGCCCGTGGCCCTGTCCGGTTTCTCGTTCGGCACCTTCGTGCAATCGAAACTGCAGGAACGCCTGGCCGCCGCCGGCACGCCGGCCGAGCGCCTGGCGCTGATCGGCAGCGCGGCCGGCAAGTGGGCGATGGCCGATATTCCCGCCGACACCATCTTGATCCACGGCGAACTGGACGACACTATCCCCCTGTCCGCCGTCTTCGACTGGGCCCGTCCACAAGACATTCCCGTGATCGTGATCCCCGGTGCCGACCACTTTTTCCACCGCAAGCTCAATCACATCAAGAACCTCGTGATTGCGCTGTGGCATGGTGACAAACCCGCAATCGCAGCGGATGATCATTGAAGTGTGGGCTTACTCCCGCCTCCACGGCTATAATTGATCCGTTTTTTCCACGCGGCCATGCATGCAGCAACGGCATGGCCCTCAGCCTTCATCTTTTTCGCAGACCAGCCTCCATGAAAAAACTTTTAGCGGCACTGGCCTCCAGTGTATTTTTCCTATCCGCCGCCCACGCCCAGAGCGTCCCCGCACCGACCATCGCCGCCAAATCCTGGCTGTTGCTTGACGCCACCAGTGGCCAGATCATTGCCTCGCAAGATCCGGACGCCCGCATCGAGCCGGCGTCGCTGACCAAGATCATGACGGCTTACCTGACGTTTGCCGCCATCCGCGAAAAGAAGCTGGCGCTGGACCAAAAAGTGAATGTGTCCGTGCGCGCATGGAAAGTCGACTCGAGCAGCTCGAAGATGTTCATCGACCCGGCCACGCCCGTGTCGATCGACGACTTGCTGCACGGCCTGATGATTCAATCGGGCAACGACGCCGCCGTGGCGCTGGCTGAAGCCGTTGCCGGCGATGAAGGCACGTTCGTTGTGCTGATGAACCGCGAAGCGCAGCGCATGGGGATGAAAAACACGCGTTTTGCCAATCCGCATGGCTTGCCTAGCCCGGATAATTTTTCCACGGCACAAGACCTGTCCGTGCTGGCCCAGCGCGTGATCGCCGACTATCCGGAATTCTACAAGATCGATTCGATCAAGAGTTTCACCTACAACAAGATCACCCAGCCTAACCGCAACCGCCTGCTGTGGCTGGACCCAACCGTGGACGGCATGAAGACGGGCCACACGGAAGCGGCCGGCTATTGCATGATCGCCTCGGCCCGCCGTCCAGGCGGCACCGGCGAGCGCCGCCTGATCTCCGTGATGCTGGGCACTTCGTCCGACCAGGCCCGTACGCAGGAAAGCCAGAAGCTGCTGAACTGGGGCTTCCAGAACTTCGATACGGTCAAGCTGTACTCGAAAGGCCAGGCCGTGGCCACGCCGGAAGTATGGAAAGGCTCGAAAGGCACCGTGAAAATCGGTTTCGCGCGCGATGTGCTCGTCACCGTACCGAAAGGCACGGCCGCCAAGATGAAACCGGTACTGGAACGCAAGGACCCGCTGGTCGCTCCGCTGGCCGAGAACGCCCCTGTCGGCAAGCTGAAAATGATGGTCGACGACAAGGTTCTGCTGGAACTGCCTGTCGTGGCGCTGGAAACCATCAACCAGGCCACCATCTTCGGCCGCGCCTGGGATTCCATGCGCCTGTGGATGAAGTAATGTTCACTCAGTAATTCGCAACATACAAAAATGCCCGCAGATGCTGCGGGCATTTTTTTCGTCTTGCGCTACGTCAAATTACTTCAGCGGTGCATCCTTCAAATGCGGCTTGCGCGCCACGGGCGGGAAGGTGCCCGGGCGGCCGGCGGCAAACGTCGCTTCCGTCTGCGACGCTGCCACCGGCACGGACAGCTTGCGCACCTTGGCCACCTGCGCCGCCGTCACGGGCGTGCCGCGGTTGCCCCAGCTGGTCTGGATGAAGGTCACCACCTGCGCGGTCTGCTCATCATTGAAAATGTCGGCATACGGCGCCATCGTCAGCGCCGACGGCGCCGTGCGCGTGGCGGGCACGGCGCCGCCCGACAGCACGATGTTGATGGCCGAAGTCGGATCATTCGTCTGCAGCACGGCATTGCCGGCCAGCGCAGGGAATGCCTTGTCGTAGCCCTTGCCGTCGGAACGGTGGCAGCCGGCGCAGCGGTCCAGGTACAACTGCGCGCCTTTCGAGTCGACGATACCGCTGAACAACTGCTTGCCCAATTTTTCATCCGCGACAAACGCGGGCGTGGCCGGATTCGATGGCGGCAGGGATTTCAGGTATGTCGCCATGGCCGCCAGGTCGCCATCCGTCATGTGCTGCATGGAATGGGCCACCACGTCGTTCATGGCGCCAAACGAGGCCGTATGGCTGTTGCGGCCCGTCTTCAGGAATTCGGCGATCTCCGCCGCGCTCCAGCGCGCCAGGCCGCCGCCATGCTCATTGCGCAGCGAGGGCACGGACCAGCCGTCGATCACGCCGCCGCCGCCCAGGAAGGTGGTGTTGCTCTCGTCCGTCAGCGATTTTTCCTGCATGCCCACGCCGCGCGCCGTATGGCAGGCGCCGCAGTGGCCCAGGCCCTGCACCAGGTAGGCACCGCGCAGCAATTGCGCGTCGCCCGTGGCGGGCGCCTTGTATGGCTGCGGCGTGGGCGCGAAGGCCCAGCGCCAGATGGTCAAAGGGAAACGCAGCGACAGCGGCCACGGAATGTCGGCCGCCTTGTTCGGCGTCGGATCCGCCTTCACGCCATGCATGAAGTAGGCGTACAGCGCCTGCATGTCGGCCTCGCTCAGGCGCGAGTACGACGGATACGGCATGGCCGGATACACGGTGTAGCCGTGCTTGGTCACGCCGGTGCGCATCAGCTTGTCGAAATCGGCAAAGCTCCAGTCGCCGATGCCGGCCTTCTTGTCGGGCGTGATATTCGTCGAATACACCTTGCCGATCGGCGTTTCCATGCCCAGGCCGCCCGCGAACGGCTTGCCTTTCGTGCCGGCCGTATGGCAGGCGATGCAGTCGCCGGCGCGGGCCAGGTATTCGCCCTGGCGTATCAGCTGGGCGTTCGGGGTGGCGGTGGCGGTGCCAGCTGCGCTGGCGGACCAGGCGGCGCTGGGGGCACTGGCGGCAAGCGCCAGCAGCAGCGCGCCCACGGTATGGGTGAATGTGTTGTTCATCTTCTTGTTCTTTATCAAGCGACCAGGGGACGGGGATCTTTCAGGTATTGCTCGCGGATGGCCTTGGCCGACCAGTAGGTCAGCGCGCAAGCGAGGCCCGTCGGGTTGTAGCCGATGCCGACCGGGAACACGCTGGAACCGACGGCAAACACGTTGTGCACGTCCCAGCTCTGCAGGTAGCGGTTGACGACGCTGGTCTTGCGGTCCGCGCCCATGGCCGTGCCGCCCGCCCAGTGGGTGGTCTGGTAATTGCGCAAGTCGAGGTGGTCGCCCACGTTCTTGACGGACACCTTGATCGATTCCGGATTCATGGCCTCGGCCACCTTCATCATCTTGTCGGTGACGAAACGGCTCATCTTGATGTCGTTTTCCTTCCAGTCGAAGGTAAAGCGCAGCAATTGCTGGCCATACTTGTCCGTGTAGGTCGGGTCGAGGTCGACATAGCAGTCGCGGTACGTCATGTTGGCGCCGTGGCAGTCGAACGAGACCGTGTTCAGGTAGCTCTTCTTGACGGCCTTCTTCCAGGCCGAACCCCAGGCGGGCGTGCCGTCCGGCGTGGCGATACCCGAGATCGGCTTCGAGCCGGCCGGGTTGCACCAGGCGGGGGAACCGCCGACAAAGCCCAGCGGGCCATGGTCGAAATTGTCGCCATTCCAGTCGTCGAGCGCGACGCCGGTGCCGCCGGCGCCGATGAACGGGTTGGTATTCGTGTCTTCCTTGAAGAAGGTCTGGATGGTCGACATCATCTGGTAGGCGATATTGCGTCCCACCACGCCTTCATTGCTGACCGGGTCATACGGCTTGCCGATGCCCGACAGCAGGAACAGGTGCGCATTGTTGTAGGCAAACGCACTGGCGATCACCAGGTCCGCCGTCTGCTCGACGGCCTTGCCGTCCGCATTGATGTAGGTCACGCCCGTCGCGCGTTTTTTGCTGCCATCGAGGTTGATGCGCACGACGTTGCAGTTGGCGCGCAATTCGAAGTTGGCCACCATGCGCAGGGCCGGCATGATGTTGACGTTGGGCGAAGCCTTGGAATAGTTGTAGCAGGCGTAGCCGGAGCAGAAACCGCAGAAGTTGCACGGCCCCATCTGGCAGCCATACGGATTCGTGTACGGGCCGGACGCGTTCGACGAAGCGTTGACGAACGGGTGGTAGCCGACGGCCTTGGCCGCGCGGCGGAACAATTCCGCCGTGTACGGCACTTTTTGCGGCGCCAGCGCGTAATTGTCGGAGCGGTCGCCCTCGAACACATTGCCGTCGCCGACGACGATGCCGTTCACTTTATACGCCTGGCCCGAGGTGCCGAAGACTTTCTCGACGAAATCGAAGTGCGGCTCCAGTTCGGCGTAGGTCACGCCAAAGTCCTGGATCGTCATGCCTTCGGGAATGAATTTCTTGCCATAGCGGCGTTCGTAATGGCTGCGGATCTGCAGTTCTTCCGGCAGGACGCGCCAGTGCATGCCCGACCAGTGCAAGCCCGCGCCGCCCACGCCCGTGCCGGGCTTGAACGCGCCGATCTGGCGGTAGGGCACGGCCACGCCCGTGATGCTGTGGCGGAAGGTGAACGTGCTTTTCGACATGTCCTGGAACAGCTTGCTGCGCTGGATGTAGGTGAGCTCGTCGAGGGTCTTCGGATAGGCGCCGTCCGGATAGGTGTCGCGGTACTCGCCGCGTTCCAGCGCGACCACGTTCAGGCCCGCTTCCGTCAATTCCTTGGCCATGATGGCGCCGGTCCAGCCGAAGCCCACGATCACGGCATCGACATGCTGCATTTTCAAATCGGGTTTGATATCACTCATGATGGTTTTTCTTTTTCTTTGATCTGGTACAAAAACTATGCGATGACAGGTTTAGGCAATCGACACGGGCGGCAGCGGGTATTTCTTGCCATACTGTTCCACCCAGTCCATGTAATCGGCGCGCGCGCCAGGAAAGCCCACCATCTTCCAGGCCAGCATGTCCTTGTTGCCGCCATGCACGGGGTCACAAAAATAGCCTTCGCGCGTGTTTTGCAGCAGCTGGTTGAAGAAGACCTTGGCTGGCACTTCGCCGATATCCAGGGTGCCCTTTTGCAATTGCGTGATGACGGCATCGCGCTCGGCCGTACTCAGCTGCACGAAAGGCTTGCCGGACTGCTGCTTGACGGCCGTGTTCACGCCAGCCAGGGCGCTCTTGTACAGCTCGCGCGGCGCCATGTGGAACTGGTAGCCGAACTGTTCGATCGATGGCACGAACGGCGCCTGCATGTACCACAGCGCGCCATACGCGTAGGGCGTGTTCATCTGCAAGTCGATGAATTCATGCGCACCAGACTCCAGCGCGCCCGGCCCTTCGCCGTCGGCGGGGATCAGGCGGTCGACCAGCGCCGTCAGCGTCGCCCATTCGGTAGCGTCAAAGAAACGGGGCTTGTAGGCAGGCTGGTCCTTGGAGACGGCCAGGGCCAGGCCGCCGCCGGCGCCGGCCAGCAAGGCCACGGCAGGCGCAGCGCCGACGGCCTTGCGCAAGAAATTACGCCGGTGCGGCGAAATCCCGATGGTTTTCATAGGTTTTCCTCAGGCGGCGCGAACCGCCACAGTGATGGATGTGGGATCAGACAGGAAATGCGGGCATGCGCCGCGGAAAGTGCAGAGTTCACGTTGGACAGACTGGGATATCGCGGCGCTCATCTGTCAATCTCTTGGTTAGTTGACCAGCGTGATTGACAAGCAGTTGCTTTGCATTTACGGTGCGCATCGTACCATAATTAAAAGAAACATTCAGAGACAGGCTCAACATGCTTAAAAATAAGGCAGCGCCGCGTGGCCGCCCGCGCAAGGCGGGCGTGGAAGATGCGGTGCTGGAAGCGATCGTCATGCTGGTGCGCCAGCATGGGCTCGACGCGGTGACGATACAGATGGTGGCCGACGCGGCCGGCGTAGGGCGCCAGACGATATACCGGCGCTGGCCGCGCCGTGAAGAGATGCTGCTCGATGCGCTCGTCAAGCGCACGGCGGAAAAGCTGCAGCGCGCGCTCGACATGCCGGAAGGCCAGGAAATCGAGGCGATCTGCGCGCGCATCTTCGACAACCTGAACGCCGACGGCCGCTTCACCTGCGATTTGCTGGTGCTGATCCACAACGATGCGGCGGCGCAACTGCGCTTTCGCGAACAGATCGTCGCACCGTGGATCACCCTGGTGGTGCAGCGCCTGCTGGGCATCGGCGTGCGCGCCGACCTCGACCTGCGCCTGTTCGCCTTCATGCTGCAATCGGCGCTCGTGTACCAGATGCAGCTGGGCGGCCAGCTCGACGCGGCCTTGCAGGAGCGGTGCTGCCGCTTCATCCGCAGCATGCTGTAGCGTAGCTGGCTATAATCGTGGCGAGTCCTTCCTCGCCACCATCAGAAAGCCAGCCCATGAGCCATGTATTTCCCGCCAGCCTGCAAGCACCGCGCAGCCGTTTGAGCAACAACGGTCCCGAACTGTCGCGCATCGTCGCCGGCATGTGGCGCATCGGCGAGTGGAATATGTCGGCGCAGCAAAGGCTGGCCTTCATCGAGCAATGCCTGGCCCTGGGCGTGTCGAGCTTCGACCATGCCGATATCTATGGCGACTACAGCGCCGAAGGCCTGTTCGGCGAAGCGCTGGCCCTGCAGCCGGGCTTGCGCGACAAGATGGAGCTGGTCAGCAAGTGCGGCATCAAGCTGCTGTCGCCGCACCGTCCCGGCCATGCCATCCAGCACTACGACACGAGCGCGGCGCACATCACCAGTTCCGTGGAGCACACCCTGCGCCAGCTGCAGACGGACCGCCTGGACTTGCTGCTGATCCACCGTCCCGATCCGCTGATGGATTTCGACGAGATCGCCGGCGCCTTCACGCAATTGAAAACGGCCGGCAAGGTACTGCACTTCGGCGTATCGAATTTCAGCCGCCACCAGTTCGAATGCCTGCACCGGCGCTTCCCGCTGGTGACGAACCAGGTCGAATTTTCGCCGCTGCATGTCACACCGCTGTTCGACGAAACCTTCGACGGCTTGCAGGACGTGGGGGTGGCGCCGATGATCTGGTCGCCGCTGGCCGGCGGCCGGCTGTTCCAGGGAGGCGATGCGAATGTGGAGAATTTGCGCAATGTCATCAAGCAGATCGCCGACCAGCTGCAGCGTCCGTTTGCCAGCGTCGTCTTCGCGTGGATCATGCAACTGCCTTGCCGCCCCCTGCCGCTGACGGGCACGGGCCGCATCGAGGCCGTGGGCGTGGCCGTGGAAGGCACGCAGTTCACGCTCAGCCGCAGCGACTGGTTCGCCATCCTGCGCGCCGCCCGCGGGCACGAGGTGGCCTAGGATTTAATCGATCTCGTCCGGATCGTTGAAGACCTGCGGTAGCGCAATACCGCGCCAGCCCAGGTGCCAGGCCAGGTTCAGCGCCAGAGTGGCGCCGATGTAGACGGCAAAGAAGAGCGCAAAGAAACTGGTCTTCAGCCACACCAACAGGGCGATGGCGACGATCAGCACCAGCAGCGCGGCCAGGCTTTTCTTTTGCTTGGAGCTGGGGAAGCGCAAGGTCGACACCATCAGGCTGCCCACGCCGACCAGCAGCAGCATCAGCAGATAGCTGTGCAAGGTGGAATCGATGGGCGCCGGCCACGCCACCACCACGGCCGCCACGCAGGCGGCGCCGGCCGTGATCGGCATGCCGACAAAGTACATGGGGTCGGTACGCCCCACGTTCACATTGAAGCGCGCCAGGCGCATGGCGCCGCAGGCAACAAAGAAGAAGCTGGCCATGCCGCCAAAACGCAGCAGCAGCGGATCATGCACGCCCATCTGCACGAAACCATAGCAATACAACAATACCGCCGGGGCGCAGCCGAAATTCATCACGTCGGCGATGGAATCGAGCTGCACGCCGAACTGCGAGCTGGTGCCCGTGGCGCGCGCCACATAGCCGTCGAGCGCGTCAAAGACGCCGGCCAGCACCAGCAGCGCCGCCGCCAGCCGGTAGTCGGCCGGCTCGCCGATGCCGGCGTTATCGACGGAAATGACGATGCTGGCAAAGCCGCACGCTATCGAAAGCAAAGTCACCATGCTGGGCAAGGCGTATTTGGCGCGCTGCAGGCGCGACTTGGGCAATGTGTTCAAATTATCGGCAATCAAAGAAATCGGAAATACAACGGCGGGATGGCAAACCATGCACTATGCTCATTCTACCCTGCGCCGCCACGGCAGCGTCCGCGCACGAGTAGGCGACTTATCTTTTCATTGATGCTCTACGGCATATAAAAATGCCTTAGAATCGTTTCACAGGGTAGCCCGGCGGCCCCCACCCACTTATACAGGAGTCAGCTTGATTGCCTCGTCCCCGCGTTGGAAACACAGCATCCCCGCCCTCCTGATCGCAGTACTGCTGAGCGCCTGCGGCGGCGGTGGCGATAGCGGCGGCACCACATCATTAGCCACCTCGACACCAGCCGGGCAGCTGACACAGGAACCCGGCGCCCCGCTCGTCAGCAACAATATCGCTACCGATGGCTACAACTGGTTCAATTACCGGCGCAGCCAGACCGGCCTGTCGGTACTGTCGCGCAATGGCTTGATCGACAATGCGGCGCAAGGCCATTCCGCCTATCTGAACACCAACAATACGGTGGCCCATGAGCAAGTGCTGGGCAAGTCCGGCTTTACCGGCGTCAAGCTGGGCGACCGCCTGGCCAAGGCCGGCTACGTCGTCACTTCGCTGCAGGGCGAAGTCATCGCCGGCGCGGCCAACACCTCCGGCTTTTATCTGGCCGAAGAGCTGATCACGGCCATCTATCACCGTTTCGTGATTTTTGAACCGCTGTTCAAGGAGGGCGGCGCGGGCGCGGCCGTCAATACCAGTGGCTACGCGTATTTCACCACGGACCTGGCCGGCAACAGCAGCTACGGCCCCGGTTTGCCCGCAGGACAGCTCGTTACCTACCCGTTCAGCGGCCAGCTGAAGGTCGCCACCAGCTTTTCCAGCAATAACGAATCGCCCGACCCCGTGCCGAACCAGGATATCGTCGGCTATCCGATCAGCGTGCATGCCAACTACGGCTCGGCCATCAGCGTGACCGCCTTCAGCGTGCGCCAGCGCGGCAGCACCACGGACCTGGCGGTGCGCCTGCTGAAAAGCGACAACGATGCGCACACGCCCGTGTCGGCCGCCGCCATCATCCCGCTGGCGTCCCTGAACGCGAACACGGCCTATGACGTGAGTTTCATCGGCAAAGTCAATGGTGCGGACGTCACGCGCAACTGGTCATTCACGACGCGCTAGTCTGGCGGCGCATGGCAAGCGGACGCGGCGTCGGGGGCGACTGGATGTAAAATAGCGGATATTGCATTACTGCAATTGACAAGTTTTGGGGCCCTCTGCACACCAGGCATGATGAAACCACACGCCACTTGCGAAGATGATGCCGCCCTCGCGGCGTCCGACATGGTCCGCATTCTCGATGTCGAGAACGGACTGGGCCGCATCATGGGCGACCGCATCCTGTACCTGAAAATCCTGCGCCGTTTCCTGCACGACCATGGCACCACGCCGTGCCAGATCCGCGCCGAGTTCGACGCGGGCAATTATGCGTGCGCGCGCCTGAAGGCGCATACCCTGAAAGGCGCAGCCGGCATGATAGGCGCGCGCCACGTGCACAGCCTGTCGGAAACGCTGGAAGCGGCGCTGCGGGCGCAGGCGCCCGACCTGGAACGGCAAATGCTGCAACTGGAACTGGCGCAAGACCAATTATTGAAAGCCGTCAGCAGCATGCTGGGCACGCCGGAAGACACGCATACGGCGGCGCAGGATGTGGCCCCCGATCCGGCCGCGCCCGCCATCCAGCTGCTGCTGGCGCGCCTGGCCAGCCATCTGCGCGAAGGCGACGGCGCCGCCATCGACATCCTGGAAAACTCGGCCAGCCTGCTCGCTGCCAGCCTGGGCGTGAACGTCTACCAGGAAGTGGCGGCCGCCGCGCACGAGTTCGATTTTGACGGCGCCCTGGCGGCCCTGCTGCGGCGCCGCTAGCGCGGCCCGGCCTCTGCTCAGCGGTTGTACTGCGCCTCTTCCGCATACGCCACGCCACAGCTCTTGCCGCAGAAGCGGCGCACGGCGTCGAGCGGCTTGTCGCAGTACCAACACGCGCCTTTCGGCGGCAAGGCCGCGATCAGCTCCGGCATGGCGGGCAGCGCCACCATCACCTCCCCCTCGCGTTGCACGACTTCCGGCTGTTTGCTGTCCATGGCGCTTCCTTTCCTAGCGGCACTGCAAGGCCGCTCAGCAAGATTACGTCAGCGCAGTTTTGAGCACATGACATTTCTCAACGGCGGCCACGCTTGCTCCTCATCGGCCATCTGAAATTTCCACACGACAACGTTGTCACTTAACACTACAATCGTCATTCCGTTCACTTGCCGCGTGCCCGCCATGAAACATCTTCCCCTGCTGTTCTCTTGCCTGCTGCTCACCGCCTGCGCCACGCGCGCGCCCACCGACTACACCCTCGCTTCGGGCGCCGAGCGCACGCCGGAACAATTGGCAGTGGTGTTCGAACACGCCGACCTGACCCTGCGCATCGAACCGGCCAGCCGCAGCATCGTCGGCGATGCCCGCCTGACCTTCCTGGCGACGCAGCCGATCACGCGTTTCGCGCTGGACCTGGACCGCAACCTGCCCATCGATGCCGTCGAGGTCGACGGCAAGGCGCTGCGGGCACAGGACTATGCCAACCCGCAAGGGCGGCTCAACATCACCTTGCCCGCCACCATCGCGGCAGGCGCCCGCACCACCATCCGCGTCGTCTACCACGGCGTGCCGCACGTCGCCGTGAAGGCGCCGTGGGATGGCGGCATGGTATGGTCGAAGACGGCCGATGGCGCGCCGTGGATTGCCAGCGCCGTGCAAGGCGAAGGCTGCGACCTGTTCTGGCCCTGCATCGACCATCCGATGGGCAAGGCCCAGCTGATCGACCAGCACATCCAGGTGCCGGCGCCGCTGGTAGCCGCCGGCAATGGCATCGCGCTCGGCATGGATGAGGCCGACGGCTGGCGCACTTACCACTGGCGCGCCAAGCATCCGAGCACCTATGGCATCGCCCTCAACGTGGCGCCCTACCGCAGCCTGCAGGGCGAGTATGCTAGCCGCTACGGCAACCGCATCCCCCTGCAATTCTGGTACCTGCCGGAAAGCGAAGCCAAGGCGGGCGCCCTGTTTGCCGAACTGCCGCCCATGCTCGATTTCTTCGAAAGCGTCATCGGCCCCTACCCGTTTGGCGACGAAAAGGTCGGCATCGCCGAAACGCCGCACAAGGGCATGGAACACCAGACCATCAATGCCTATGGCAACAAGTTCGCCAAGACCAGCTATGGCTACGATGAATTGCTGCAGCATGAGTTTGCCCATGAATGGTTCGGCAACCAGCTGACCAACAGCAACTGGGACGATATGTGGCTGCACGAAGGCTTCGGCACGTATATGCAGCCGCTGTACATGCAATACCTGCGGGGCGAGCAGGAATATTTTGCTGCATTGCAGCAGATGCGCGCCGGCATCGCCAACAAGGCGCCCATGGTCTCGGGCAAGCCGAAAAGCGAGGAAGAAGTCTACGACCCGAAGAAAGGCGGGCCGGGCGGCGACATTTATGTGAAAGGAGCGCTGGTGCTGCACACCTTGCGCGGACTGATCGGCGACGACGCCTTCTTCCGCGCCGTGCGCCTGCTCGTCTACGGCACGGAACAGCCGCAGCCAGGCCAGTTCCAGCCCCGCTACGGCAGCACGCAGGAATTCATGGCCATCGTCAACAAAGTCACGGGCAGCAATTACGACTGGTTTTTCCAGGCTTATCTGTACCAGGCGGCATTGCCCGAGTTGTCCGCCACGCGTGACGGCGACACCCTGCGCCTGCTATGGAAGACGCCTGCCGACATCGCCTTCCCGATGCCGGTGGAAGTGCGTATCGGCAAGGAAATCCATACCGTTTCCATGTCGCTGGGCTTTGGCGAACTGCCGCTGCCGGCTGGCGCCACTTATACACTCGACCCGCGCTCACGCGTGCTGCGCCGGGCCGAGCACATCGAAACGTTCCAGAAATTCAGGGAAGAACAGGCCAAGGGCAAGAAGAGCTGAAGCAGCGCCGACCAGGGCCGCCGCTATTTCCGGAAACTGCGCACCGCGTCATTGGCATTCTCGGCAATGACTTGTTGCAGCTTGGGCTGTCGCGCATACTTGGCCGACAGCCGCTTCCATTGCCGCTGCGCCTGGCCGCAGGAGCTGGCCACGGCTTGCGTGATCTCGCGCTGGCGCGCCTTGTCGTGATCGTCCCATTCGCCGGCAAAATGCTCGCACATTTGCGCATTCTCAATGAATTGCGCCACGTCGCGCGGCAGCTTGTCCTGTGCCGTCACCAGCAGCGGCAGACAGCACAGTGCGGCAGCGATCCATGTTTTCATCATCGCTCCCCGCTTACTTGCCGATGCAGAAACGGCTGAAGATCACGCCCAGCAGATCGTCAGGCGAAAACTCGCCCGTGATGCTCGACAGCTGCACCTGCGCCAGGCGCAGCTCTTCGGCGAACAGGTCCAGCGACTGGTCGTCCTGCGCCGCGTGCTCGGCGGCGACATGCAAGTGCTTGCCGGCCGACTTGAGCGCGATCAAATGGCGTTCGCGCGCCAGGTACAGCGATTCGCCCGTCTGCTGCCAGCCGGCGATGCGCAACAGCTCCGTGCGCAGCAGGTCGATGCCGATGTGCTCGTGCGCCGACAGATACACGTGCGTGGCGTCGGGCAGGCTGTCGACGCTGGGCTTGTGACCGGAGAGATCGATCTTGTTCCACACGCGCACCACGGGCACGCCTTCGGGGAAGGCGGCGACGATGGTTTCGTCGGCCAGCGTCGGGCCGTGGTCGGCGTCGAGCAGGTGCAGGATCACGTCGGCCTTGCCGATTTCACCCCACGTGCGCTCGATGCCGATGCGCTCGACGGCGTCGATGGTGTCGCCCGCGCTGCGGATGCCGGCCGTGTCGATGATGTTGAGCGGTATGCCCTCGATCTGGATGGTTTCGCTCACCTTGTCGCGCGTGGTGCCGGCGATCGGCGTGACGATCGCCACGTCGGCGCCCGCCAGCGCGTTCAGCAGCGACGATTTGCCGACGTTGGGCTGGCCGGCCAGCACGACATTGAGACCTTCGCGCAGCAGCGCGCCCTGCGCCGCCTGCGCAAACACCTTGTTCAGCGCTTCGATGACGGCCTTCAACTGGCCGCGCGCATTCGATTTTTCCAGGAAGTCGATTTCCTCTTCCGGGAAATCCAGGGTCGCCTCGACCAGCATGCGCAAGCCCGTCACCTGTTCCACCAGCGCGTGAATCGTGTTGGAGAACGCGCCCGACAGCGATTGCGAAGCGGACTTGGCCGCCGCTTCCGTGGAAGCGTCGATGAGGTCGGCCACGGCTTCGGCTTGCGCCAGGTCGAGCTTGTCGTTCAGGAATGCGCGGCGCGTGAATTCACCGGGCTCGGCCAGGCGCAGACCGCTGTCCTTGCCCGCCGCCAGCACGCGCGCCAGCAGCAGCTGCAGCACCACGGGGCCGCCATGACCCTGCAATTCCAGCACGTCTTCGCCCGTGTACGAATGCGGACCCTTGAAGTGGATGGCGATGCCCTGGTCGATGATGCTGCCATCGGCTTCCGTGAACGGCAAATAGGTGGCGTGGCGCGGTTTCAGCTGCTGCGCGCCGAACAGGGCGGCCATCAAGGGGGCGAGGTTTTTGCCGGAGGCGCGTACCACGCCGATGCCGCCGCGTCCGGGAGCGGTGGCGATGGCGGCGATAGGGGAAGAGTCGAGTTTCATGGAGTAATTGTAGTGTATTCGGGAAGGCTGCAGGAGCCGCGATATTTTCAGCGACAAACCGGGTGCACATGAAGGGGGAGGTCAGTGGACAACCGGCAAAACCCACTTTTTTTTGACATGTACGATGTCAAAAAAAAGCCCGCGCGAGGCGGGCTTTCTGGTCGCTGGCCGGACTTACTTGACGGCAGGCGCGTATTTCTTGGTGATCACCCATTGCTGGCCGATCGACAGGACGTTGTTGACGACCCAGTAGAGTACCAAGCCCGACGGGAAGAAGAAGAACATCACCGAGAATGCCAGTGGCATGAACAGCATCATCTTCGCTTGCATCGGATCGGCCGGAGCCGGGTTCAGCTTGGTCGTGATGTACATCGAGATCGCGTACAGCACGGGCAGGATGCACCATGGGTCATGCTGGGCCAGGTCGGTGATCCAGCCGATCCATGGCGCGCCGCGGATTTCCACGGACGCGTTCAGCACCCAGTACAGGGCGATAAAGACAGGCATCTGGATCAGGATCGGCAGGCAGCCGCCCAGCGGATTGATCTTTTCCGTCTTGTACAGCTCCATCGTGGCCTGGTTCATCTTTTGCGGATCGCCCTTGTAGCGTTCGCGGATCGCCTGCATCTTCGGCGTGACCAGTTTCATCTTCGCCATGCTGCGGTAGCCGGCGGCCGACAGCGGGAAGAATGCCAGCTTGATCAGGATCGTGAAGGCGATGATGGTCCAGCCCCAGTTGCCGAGCACGCTGTGGATCTGTTCCATGACCCAGAACATCGGCTTGGCGATGATGGTCAGCCAGCCATAGTCCTTCACCAGCTCCAGGCCGGGCGAGACAGGCTCGAGCAGGTGGGCGATTTGCGGACCCGAGTACAGCTTGCTGTCCATGCTGGCCGTAGCGCCTGGCGCCAGGGTCGGCAGCGGCAGCACGTTGCCGATGGCGTACAGGTTGGTGCCGACCTTCTTCGTGAAGATGTCGCGCTTGGCGTTCTCAGGCGGAACAAAGGCGGACACGAAGAAGTGCTGCGAAATCGCAAACCAGCCGCCATTCGCCGTCGCCGGGTGCAGGCCCTTCATGGCGTTGTCGTTGCCCTTCTTCTCGTCTTCCACGGCCGCTTTTTCGATTTTCTCGAACGTCAGCTTCTGGTACTTGTCCTGTGGCGTGTACAGGGTCGGACCGGTGAAGCTGCTGTTGAAGAAGGAGTCGCCGACCGGCTTGTTGCCATCGTGCGTCAGTTGCAGATACAGCTGCGGCGTGACGGGGGCTGCGCCCACGTTGGCCACGTCATGGCGCACGTCGATGACGTAATCGCCGCGCTTGAAGGTAAACGTCTTGGTCAGCTTGACGCCGCCTTCGACGGCTTCCATCACCAGTTGTACTTGCTTGCCGTCACCCAGGGTGCGCACGCCAGGCTGCACGGTGAAACCGCTCGCATGGGTGGGGAAAGGACCGCCAACCAGGCCCGACTGTGCCAGATAGGTGCGGTTCGCGCCTTCGTCGAACAGCACTTCGTTTTGCTTGCCGTCGTCAGGCTGACACCATTTGAACAGGCCGAAGCAGCCGCCAAACCAGCCCGGATTGCCCGCGCCCTTGAATTTCAGCAATTCCAGACGCTTGACCTGGCCGCCCAGGGTGTCGATATCGACCTTGATGACGTCGGTGGTGATGGTAATCACTTCGCGCTTGAACGCGGCGGGATCGGCAGCGTCACCAGGCACGGCGCTCGCGCCGGCAGCCGCGCTGGCAGCCAGGGCGGCCGTCGCGGCCGGGGTGGCAGGCGCCTTGGCGGTTTGTTCCGTGTTCGCGGAGAACATCGACGGCTTGCCGTTCGAGATCATCCATTCGTTCCAGAGAATTACCAGCGAGACGGAAAACACGATCCACAGGATGGTACGTTTATTGATATCCATTAGGGTATTTGTCAGGAGTGGTTGCAACCGCAAGCGGTCGTTGAAGATTGTTTGCAATCGGCCGGCGGCACCGGGTCGACGCCCCCTTCATTCCAGGGGTGGCAACGGCACACGCGCTTGGCAGCCAGCAGGCTGCCCTTGGCGGTGCCGTGCACGCGCAACGCTTCCATCGCGTAATGCGAACAGCTCGGATAGAAACGGCAATTCTGTCCCAGCATGGGGCTGATCAGCAACTGATAAGCTCGCAGCAAGAACAGCAGCAGGGTTTTCATGGCGCGGACGGTGGTGGCGCAGCAACAGAACGGGCCTGGGCGGCGATTTGCGCCGCGAACAGGCGGCTCAATTCTTCACGCAGCTCGGCTTTGAGCCGGGTCGTGGTGGCCGGGCCATCCTTGCTGTTGACGGCGCGCGACAGGCGCACCACGCAGTCGACCGGCGGCAGCGCGCTGTTGCGAAACAGCTCGCGCGTGACGCGCTTGATCGTGTTGCGGGTCGCCGCGCGTGGCGCGAAACGCTTGGCCACAACGACGCCCAGCCGCGCATGCGGCAATTGATTGTGTCGGGTGTACAGCACAAAATGCGCTGTTTTTTGCGAAGGGCGCAAACGAAAAACGGATGAAAATTCATCCGTTTTAACGATACGCCGAACGCGCGCGAAGTCGTGTGAACCTTCGCGTTGATTGCCGACTGGAGTACAGCTAGCCACGCGATCAGCTGTCAACGACAAGCCTAGACGGCCAGACGTTTGCGGCCCTTTGCGCGACGTGCGTTGAGCACATCACGGCCACCACGGGTAGCCATACGAGCGCGGAAGCCGTGCGTACGCTTGCGGCGAACGACGGAAGGTTGGTAAGTACGTTTCATGTTGGTCTCGCTAAAAACAAAAAAAATGCAAAATCGGGTCTGACGTCCCGTCAGTTTTTGGTGCCAATGACAATCGCGCACTTATGCCAAGGCACAAGCTGGCCAATCTCATCGCCCGCTTAATCCACGCTTAGTCCATATTGTCGTTCCAAATGAATAAACACGGAATACGGGCGGGGAACCCTGAATTATTCAGCATATGCCCCCCTCTTGTCAAGGATTGCCGTGATCGCCTGGAAATTTGCGCGCCGCGCCCCATCTGCCGGCAAGGCCCCGCCACAGGCCGCGCCAGCACTGCCTGTGACGGGATAACCGGGGGATAAGTCGCTTCTTATACACATGGCGCCCCACCCCGCCACATAAAAATAACAGCCGTGCCTGTGGATAACTTTCGCAGTCGGGAGTAGAATAGCGCGTTACGTGTGGCGAGCCCTCGCGCGACGCCGGCCTTGCAACACGGTGAACGCAGGGCAGAATCGATACGCCCTCCCACACCTTTTCACATAGACATACATGGATAATTTCTGGCAGGCCTGTTCCGCGCAGTTGGAACTGGAGCTGACACCGCAACAATTCAGTGCGTGGATCAAACCGCTTATCCCTCTCGATTACGAAGAGGGCAAGCTGCGCATTGCTGCGCCCAATCGCTTCAAGCTCGATTGGGTCAAGACCCAGTTCGCCAGCCGCATCACGGCCCTGGCCATTCAATACTTTGAAGCGCCGACGGACGTGCAATTCGTGCTCGACCCCCGCCTGGCCCTGCCGAAGAAGCCCGTGACCGCCAGCACCCCGGCCAGCGATCCGAATGGCGGCGCGCCCAGCGCGCGCGCCGCGGAACCGCAGCCCAGCGTGCCGGAACTGAGCATCGGCGCCGCGCCGCGCCGCGAGCAGAGCCGCATCAACACCGACCTGACCTTCGACAGCTTCGTGACCGGCAAGGCCAACCAGCTGGCGCGCGCCGCCGCCATCCAGGTGGCGAACAATCCGGGCGTGTCGTATAACCCGCTGTTCTTCTACGGCGGCGTCGGCCTCGGCAAGACCCACTTGATCCACGCCATCGGCAACCAGGTGATGGCCGACAATCCGGGCGCGAAGATCCGCTACATCCACGCAGAACAGTACGTTCGCGACGTAGTGACCGCTTACCAGCGCAAGGGTTTCGACGACTTCAAGCATTACTATCACTCGCTCGACATGCTGCTGATCGATGATATCCAGTTCTTTGGCGGCAAGAGCCGCACGCAGGAAGAGTTCTTCTATGCGTTCGAGGCATTAATTGCCGCAAAGAAACAAATCATCATCACCTCGGATACGTATCCGAAGGAAATCACGGGCATGGACGACCGCCTGATCTCGCGCTTCGACTCGGGCCTGACAGTGGCCATCGAACCGCCGGAACTGGAAATGCGCGTGGCCATTCTGCTGAAAAAAGCCAAGCAGGAAGGCGTGACCTTCTCCGACGACGTGGCCTTCTTTGTCGCCAAGCACTTGCGCTCGAACGTGCGCGAGCTTGAAGGCGCGCTGCGCAAGATCCTCGCCTATTCGCGCTTCCATGGCAAAGACATCACCATCGATATCGTCAAGGAAGCCCTGAAGGACTTGCTGTCGGTGCAGAACCGCCAGATTTCCGTGGAAAACATCCAGAAAACGGTGGCCGACTTCTTCAATATCAAGGTGGCCGACATGTATTCGAAGCGCCGCCCCGCGAATATCGCCCGGCCGCGCCAGATCGCCATGTACCTGGCCAAGGAATTGACACAGAAGAGTCTGCCGGAAATCGGCGAGCTGTTCGGCGGCCGCGACCACACCACGGTGCTGCATGCCGTGCGCAAGATCGCGCTGGACCGCACCAAGAACCCGGAATGCAACCATGAGCTGCATGTGCTGGAGCAAACGCTGAAGGGCTAAGCACGGCTTGGGCAAGACTGGCTCAAAACGTGCTTTACCCTTATTATCTGGGAGGGCGCCGCAGCCGGTCTGTCGGGGCTCCCCATGGCGATAATTGTTAAATTAATACGTTAAACTTAGTACTGTTCAACCTATACATTGAGGATAAATATGCAATTGGTCAAAACCACCCGAGATACCCTTCTCCGGCCACTGCAGATCGTGAGCGGTATTGTCGAGCGTCGGCACACTATGCCGATTCTGGCCAATATCCTCATCCGCAAAGACGGTGAAAATGTCTCCTTCCTGTCGACCGACACCGAAGTACAGATCACCACGCACGCGGAAATCGGCTCCGGCGCGGACGTCACGGGCACCACCGTGGCCGCGCGCAAGCTGCTCGACATCTTGCGCGCGCTGCCCGAATCGGGCGACGTCACGATGACCCTGCTCAACAAGCGCCTGACCGTGCAAACGGGCAAGTCGCGTTTCGCGCTGCAAACCTTGGCGGCGGAAGAGTTTCCGACCGTGCAACAAGCGGAAAGCTATAACGCCTCCGTCACCCTGCCGCAGAAAACGCTGAAGCACCTGTTCAACATGGTGCATTTCTCGATGGCGCAGCAAGACATCCGCTATTACCTGAACGGCTTGCTGCTGGTTCTGGATGGCAATAATGTCATCGCCGTGGCCACCGACGGCCACCGCCTGGCGTTTTGCCAGGTCGCCACCGAGCAGACGTTTGCGCGCCAGGAAGTCATCATCCCGCGCAAGACCATCATCGAACTGCAGCGCTTGCTGGAAGAGAACGATGAGCCGGTGCAACTGGATATCGCCGCCAACCAGGTGAAACTGACCTTTGCCGACATCGAGCTGATCTCGAAGCTGGTGGAAGGCAAGTTCCCCGACTACACGCGCGTGATTCCTAAAGGCTACAAAAACGACTTCACGATCGGCCGCGATGAACTGCTGCGCTCGCTGCAACGCGCCGCCATCATGACCAGCGACAAGTTCAAGGGCGTGCGCTGCATCATCACCCCGGGCAGCATGAAGATCAGCTCGACCAATGCGGACCAGGAAGAAGCCGTCGAAGAGCTGGAAATCGACTACGGCGGCGATTCCGTCGACATCGGCTTCAACGTGACCTATCTGCTGGACGTGCTGAACAACCTGAAGTGCGAATATGTCAACATCGCGCTGGGCGACTCGAACTCGTCCGCCCTGATCTCCATCCCGGACAATGCCGACTTCAAGTATGTCGTCATGCCGATGCGCATCTAAAGACCACAGCAGTGACGTAGGTCGGATTAGCGCAGCGTAATCCGACATGCTGAATCGCCGTCTGTCGGGTTACGCCGTTCCGGCTAACCCGACCTACGGTCATCAGCCAGCAGCCCCGAATCAATCAGCAATCGTTATTTGAGAAAGCAGTCCATGTCCGAGAATCCACAAGACACCCCGATCCAGGCCAAAACGGAAGAATACGGCGCCGCCTCCATCCAGATCCTGGAAGGCCTGGAAGCCGTACGCAAACGCCCGGGCATGTACATTGGCGACACCTCGGACGGCACCGGCTTGCACCATCTGGTATTCGAAGTGCTGGACAACTCGATCGATGAATCGCTGGCCGGCCACTGCACGGAAATCCATGTCACCATCCACAGCGACAATTCGATCTCGATCACCGACAATGGCCGCGGCGTGCCGACCGGCCTGAAAATGGACGACAAGCACGATCCGAAGCGTTCGGCGGCGGAAATCGTCATGACCGAATTGCACGCGGGCGGCAAGTTCGACCAGAACTCGTACAAAGTATCGGGCGGTTTGCACGGCGTCGGTGTGTCCTGCGTCAATGGCCTGTCGAAATTGCTGAAGCTGACCATCCGCCGCGACGGCAAAGTGCATCACATGGAATTCGTGCGCGGCGTGCCGCAAGACCGCCAGATCGTCATGGTCGGCGACATCGCGACGTCGCCGATCAAGGTCATCGGCGAAACGGACAAGCGCGGCACCGACGTGCATTTCTGGGCCGACGAAGAAATCTTCACGCACGTGGAATTCCACTACGAAATCCTGGCCAAGCGCATCCGCGAACTGTCCTTCCTGAACAATGGCGTCAACATCAAGCTGTCGGACCAGCGCACGGGCAAGGAAGAAATCTTCGCCTTCGAAGGCGGCACGCGCGGTTTCGTCGAGTACATCAACAAGGCCAAGTCGGTCTTGCACCCGACCATTTTCCAGGCCACGGGCGAACGCATGTCGGACCAGGGCACGAATATCTCGGTCGACGTGTCGATGCAGTGGAACGATGCCTACAACGAACAGGTGCTGTGCTTTACGAATAACATCCCGCAACGCGACGGCGGCACCCACCTGACGGGCTTGCGCGCGGCCATGACGCGCGTGATCAACAAATACATCGATGAACACGAATTCGCCAAGAAGGCGAAAGTGGAAATCAGCGGTGACGACATGCGCGAAGGCCTGACCTGCGTGCTGTCCGTGAAAGTGCCGGAACCGAAATTCTCGTCGCAGACGAAAGACAAGCTGGTGTCCTCGGAAGTGCGCGGCCCGGTCGAAGAGATCGTCGCCAAGACCCTGGCCGATTACCTGCAAGAAAAACCGAACGACGCCAAGATCATTTGCGGCAAGATCGTCGAAGCGGCGCGCGCGCGCGAAGCGGCCCGCAAGGCCCGCGACCTGACCCGCCGCAAGGGCATCATGGACGGCCTGGGCCTGTCGGCCAAGCTGGCCGACTGCCAGGAAAAAGACCCCGCCCTGTGCGAACTGTACATCGTCGAGGGTGACTCGGCAGGTGGCTCGGCAAAACAGGGGCGCGACCGCAAGTTCCAGGCCATCCTGCCGCTGCGCGGCAAGGTCCTGAACGTGGAAAAAGCCCGTTTCGAGAAAATGCTGTCGTCGGAGCAGATCACCACCCTGATCGCCACCCTGGGCACCTCGATCGGTCCGGACGAGTTCAACGTCGAGAAACTGCGCTACCACCGCATCATCATCATGACCGATGCGGACGTCGACGGCGCCCACATCCGCACCCTGCTGCTGACCCTGTTCTACCGCCAGATGCCGCAACTGGTCGAACGCGGCCACATCTATATCGCCCAGCCGCCGCTGTACAAGGTAAAGGCCGGCCGCGACGAGCGCTATCTGAAAGATGATGCCGAGGAAGCAAGCTACATGATGACGGTGGCCCTGAACACGGCCGTGCTGGTGCCAAAGGAAGGCGCGGAAGGCATTTCCGGCGAAACCCTGGCCGAACTGGTGCGCAAGTTCAACCTGTCGAACACCATCATGACGCGTTTGACGCGCGTAATCGACCGCGCCGCCCTGACGGCCATCATGACGGGCGTGCAGCTGGACCTGTCGACCCTGGACCTGGCGGAAGCGTCGGCGCTGGCCCTGCAGACGGCCATTAACGACAGCGCCGTGCAAGTGCGCGTACGCTCCGACGACCTGTCGGAAAAACACATGCTGCGCATCGAGCGCATGCACCACGGCAACGTGAAAGTCAGCGCCATCGACGCCGAATTCGTGCAAGGCCCCGACTACGCCGTGCTGAGCAATGGCGCCGCCACCTTTGAAGGCTTGATCGGCGAAGGCGCCTTCGTGCGCCGCGGCGAAGGCGAGCGCGTCAAGGAAATCGCCGTCGTCGACTTCCACCAGGCCATGCAATGGCTGCGCGACGAAGCCGAACGCACGGTCTCGAAACAGCGCTACAAGGGTCTGGGCGAGATGAATCCGGACCAGCTGTGGGAAACCACGATGGACCCCACCGTGCGCCGCCTGCTGAAGGTACAGATCGAAGACGCCATTGCGGCAGATCAAATCTTCACGACCTTGATGGGCGACGACGTGGAACCACGCAGAGCGTTCATTGAGAATAATGCGTTGCGGGCGGGGAATATCGACGTGTAATTTGTCGGGTGACACGTAAGGCGCCAGAGTATGTGCAACTGGCCTATGGTTTTCGCTAAGCTGAATGCAAAAGCCGTGCAGACTTAGTCAGCAACTGATGGCACGGGGACTCAAGATCCTTGTGCCGGTGGTTCGAGTCTCCCCGGGCCACCAGGAATAAAAAGAAAACGCCACCTCCGGGTGGCGTTTTCTGTATCAGGCATTGCCCTTCACTATCTGGAAAAACCATGCGGGTGACTTTTTTCTGTCACCGCTGAATCCATTGTGCGAAAATGCCACTCCCCCCTGGATGGTGCGCATGATGACCAAACTCGCCGCAATCATAACTGGAATGACACTCATGCTGGCAGCTTGCAAGCCTGCGGCCACAGCACCTGCGCATGACATTGCTACCGCCATGAGCCAGACCGCGACCACCCTGCTGCAGTCGACATTGCTGCACGCGACCTCGATTGCTGTCATTTATCGCGGCAAGGAATTCATTCTGCATCAAGGCGAACTGGAGACCGGCAAAGCCAATCCGCCGAACGATACAACGCTGTATGAAATCGGTTCAGTCAGCAAAACTTTTGCCGGCTTGCTACTGGCGAACGCCGTGCTGGATGGGAAGGCGGCGCTCGACGATCCCATACAAAAGTACCTGGCGGCCGCCTATCCGAACCTGCAGTCGCAGGGGCAGCCGGTTCGCCTGCGCCATTTGGTCACGCACACCAGCAATATGCCGGGCATGCTGCCATTGCAGGTGAACACCGTGTTGAAGGATTTCACGGCACACGCCACGCCGGCAAGGCTCAATGCGGCCTACGCCAGCTATGGACAACGGCAATTCTGGCAGGACTTGCACACAGTCAGCATCAAGGGTCCGCTTGGCAAGGACTATGCGTATTCCAGCGCCGGCACCGAACTCATTGCGCACACGCTCGAAACAATCTACGGCATGCCCTACGAAGTCCTGCTCACGCAATTCCTCGCGCGCGAAGCCGGCATGCAAGATACCAGGCTGAGAATCACAGCCCAGGATGCCGGCCGGCTGGCGCCCGGCTACCACAGCGACAATCCCGTCATCACGACACCGATGCCGCAACTGCCCTGGGGCGCAGCCGGCAACCTGAAGTCGACCATGCCGGATATGGCGAAGTACCTGCGCCTGCAATTGGGCGCCCATCCCGCGGTCGTCGAATCGCACAAGCCGCTGGTCCGCTTTCAGGACGACTTCAGCATTGGCTATTTCTGGAACATCGGTAGCAATCGCCAGTTGGGCACGCATTATGTGCACCATGGCGGCGTGCCACGTGCGCAAAGCTACGCCTACGTCGTTCCCAAATATCAGCTTGGGGTCTTCATCATCACCAACCAGAGCGGCGACGCTACTGCCGGCGCCATGGAAAGCGCGCTGGCGCATATTTTCGACGCAGTGGAAGCCATGGACGGCGCAAAGTAGGCCGGCCCTTGTTTTGAAAATCCTTGTGTCGCTGGTCCGATTCCGCCCCGGGCCACCAGGCACATCCCAAGCACAACGCCAAGCCGCCCGGGCCTGGTCCTGACTAGCGCATCTGCCTGAGGCGGGGATATAACGCCACATAGCCTCGCAGCAGTTCCACGGCAGGCAGATGCACCACACTGAGCGGCGGGTTCCATGGCGGCTGCTGTCTGGATGGCTGGCGCCCGGCCTCGCTGCCGGGCAGCCAGAATTCCAGCGATACCGTCGTGGCCCTCGGGTCGGCATTGAGCAGAAAATGGTTTTGCAGCAGCAGCCCATAGGCTTCCATGCTGAGGTAGTCCTTCTCTACCTTGTCGATGTCATCCCCGTCGGCAGTGCGGCGGCGCTGCCGCATATAAGCATAGTATTTGAAGTCGACGACCTTGACGCCATCGACGTCGGCCAGCACCAGGTCCGGACGACGATGGATGCCATTGCGGGAAAACAGCAATGCGCGCTGCTGCAGCCAGGCTTGCCGCTGCTCCGGCACCACCAACAAGACCGGCAAGTGCTCCATGTCACAGGTGAGGATATCGCTGGTCTGCCGGTCCAGCGCATGGACCAGGCAAGCGGATTCCCACACCGCCCAGAAGTCCTTGACGCCCCATACCAGTCCATCTTTGGCCGCACCATCTATGCCCGCATGCAGATAGCCATACAAGGCCTCATGGATCTCCCGGTATGCGCCATGACGGAACGGCGTGTTGCGGTCCACCATTTGCAGGATATGGCGCAGCAACTCGGCAAGTTCTTCGCACCGTGCCGCTTCGCCGGCGTACAGCGAAGCCTCGGGAGTCAGGTAGCGGTGCCGGAAGTCGGCGGCCAGCGCCACGCCTTCGCCGGCAAAGCTGCCCCAGACGGTTTCCAGATCCTCGTGCAGGAACCGTACATAGAAGTCTTCCGCGATGAAGCAGTACAGGCCGACGATATCGCCGGTCTGGTAGCGCAGTTCTCGCCGGCGGCCGACAGCGCGCTCCAGATAGGGTGCGCCATCCTCATCGAACAGGGCCTGGTGCCAGTTGCGCTCGATATGCAGATGAGTGTCACGGTGAGTGCTCGCCCGCGTCTCGCTCAGGCCAAGTAGACGCATCGGATCGGTGTGCTCGAACAGCGTGTCCAGCGCCAGCGCGTCGCGGAAAGTAAAGCTGTCAGCGCCGACATCCGCACCGGCCTGCGGCACGGCCTCTACGCCATCCAGCGCATCCAGCCGCTCCAATGCCCGCTGCGTGCCGCGAAAGACCACCAACGCCTTGTACAACAAGGCCAGCGCGGCGGCCGGCGCCATACCGGCCATGCCCTTCGGCACATGCAGGTGCAGCACACCGTCCAGCCGCTGCAATCCGATCATCTTCTCACTCTCAACCACAGCTAATGTGGATGGCAGTAGCATGGTTAGCCCTTCGCGGCAGCGGTGTCCGGCGGCGGATTGCAGAGCCGCTCGATGAAGTCATCTGCATGAGCAACAAACTGGCCGAAGGTCCGCATCGCGTTACGCTCCAGATTGAGCCGCTTGCAGAGCGGCGTCTTGTCACGGTCGAAGACGTTATCCCAGAGGTACAGGAACAGCTTGCCGACCACGTCGCCTTTGGAGATACGCGGCGCCAGCTGCTGTTCGGCGATGCATGACTCCAGTGCTATCACGAAGTCCTCGATCAGGACCGGGCCGTCGGACGACGGTTCGAAGTTTTTGCGCGACTTGGACTTGTAGTAATGCGATACCGGATCGGCCGCGATCTTCTTCAATACGCTGGGGCCCTGGCTAGGCTGGTAGCCCGCCAGGTCATGTACTTTCTGTTGCATCGCGCCGCCCATCTTGGCGGCGAACGCCAGCAGTGCCTGTTCAAATTTTCGGCTATGGTCAGCGCCATAGTTGTAGATGGCCACCTGCGGCGCCATTTCCTTTAACTGCGCCAGATCGGCACTGCAATCGAGCGGCGCTTTCTGGGCCTTGATGAACCAGGGGCCGACCAGCTTGTCGTCAAGCTTCGGCGCGCTGCAATTCTCCACAATGAACCTGTTCAGCGCATCCACAAACTGCTTGAGTGTGTACATGCTATGAGGCCCGAACAGCCGCGCGTCACGCTGCTCGGCCGGCACGTCGTCAAAGCCGCAGGACAGGAATTCAAAATTCCAGCGGCGCTTGAATGCGCTGTCCATGAAATAGATCGACTCGTCACTGGTATTCATCGTGCCGATCAGGTAGAGGTTAGCGGGCAGCTTGAGCTGCCGGGCCGCCATCAACTGCTTGAGCGGCTCGCTCCACTTGCCATTATCGTGCCCCAGTGCGTCGAGCTCCTGGCGAAAGGCGCCAATAGTCAGTTCCGAGACCACGATCTCATAGCACGAGCGGCCATCATCATCGCGGTCGAGTAGCTGGAAGGTATCGCCGAAAATCTCGGCGCAATTGCCACGGTTGATTTCGTCGATCAGCAGCACGACATTGCGTTCGTCATCCGCATAGGCCAGCGCCAGCGCGCGCAGGAACGGTCCCGCATGCACCTTGTAATGGATTTTGCCGTCCACGCTCATCGGCAACAGCCGCGCCACGAACTCGCCATAGGAGAACTCGGGGTGAAATGCGACAGGCACCAGTTGTGCACCCAGATCCTTCACCTTCACATGCTTGGCCGTGTAACTCTTGCTGGTGCCGGGCGGTCCAAACAAAATCAACTGGTGCGGAGCGACAACGGTCATCGAACTTCCTTTCTCGTGGAGGCGACTGAACTGCGGAGGGGGTGCAAATTATTACACATTAATTTCCGAAAGAAAACATTCCATGTTTAGCATGTCCCGGCTATGGACGCGCGGTGCGCCGCATTGCGCCGGCGGCGATGCTGCGACAAGATGGCCGGTCCGTCACGCTACCGATAAGAGCTGCCTTGTCCACACTGCCGCTGATTGCCTGCCACGCTAATGTTCCGGACTGTTCCCGACCTTTTCTTGCGCAATCGCCGCGCTCACGCGGGTAAGGCACTCGTCTTGAAGATCCTTGTGTCGCCGGTCCGGTTCCGCCCCGGGCCGGGCCGGGCCGGGCCGCCAAGCACATGCCTGGCGAAAGGCCAGCCATCACCGCTTGGCCTTTTATTTATGGATGTCGTAGTCCTCGGCTCCGGTCCATCGCCCCCCGGCATACACTGCATTGACATAGTTGCTAAAAGCAAGCAATAATCTGCCATAAGCAAGCAACTGGAGCCAGCCCATGCACACAGACCTACTCGGCGAGCGTACGGAGATCGTGCGTCGTTTCAACCGTTTCTATACGCACCAGATCGGCGTGCTACACGAGCACTTGCTCGACAGCGCGTTTTCGCTGACGGAAGTGCGCATCCTGTATGAACTGGCGCACCGGGAGCAACTGACCAGCGCGGACCTGTGCCGCGAGCTGGGCTTGAACGCCGGCTACCTGAGCCGTGTCATTGCCGGCTTCGAAAAACAGGGGCTGATCGCGAAAACGCGCTCGCCCACCGATGCGCGCGCGGTGCAGTTGCAGCTGACCGAACAGGGCCAGCGCACCCTCGCCCCGCTGGTCGATGCGTCGCGGCGCGAAGTGGCGGCCATGCTCGAGCGCCTGCCGCCCACGGCGCAGCAGGCGCTGGTCGAGGCCATGGGCCAGATCCAGCGCCTGCTGGGCGCAGCACCGCCAAGCTCAAGCTATCTCCTGCGCAATCCGCAGCCGGGCGACATGGGCTGGATCATCCACCGGCAAGCCGTGCTGTATGCACAGGAATATGGCTGGAACAACGAGTACGAGGGCCTCGTCGCCGACATCCTCGCCAAGTTCGTGCGGGAATTCGATCCGGCCGTCGAACGCTGCTGGATTGCCGAAAAGGACGGCAAGGTGATCGGTTCCGTCTTCATCGTGCGCCAGGATGAAGCAACGGCAAAGCTGCGCCTGCTGTATGTCGATCCCGGCGCGCGCGGCCTGGGCATCGGCAGCCGCCTGGTCGATGAATGCCTGCGCTTCAGCCGCCAGGTTGGCTACAAGAAAATGGTGTTGTGGACCAACAGCATCCTCACCGATGCGCGCCGGATTTACGACAAGGCCGGCTTCCAGCTGGTCGAGGAAGAAGCACATCACAGCTTTGGCAAGGACCTGGTCGGCCAGGTGCTGGCGCGCGACCTGTGACGGCGATGCGCGCTTGCCGCGCCGCGGTATGTCGATGTGGCGGCGGCAGGACAGTCGCCGTCGAATTCCTCACCCAGCCCACCATTTCCCCAAAGAAACCAGTACACTAGTTCCTGAGCGCAACTAATTTTGCGCGCGCACCATGTCGCCTGCCGTTGCCGGGAGGCGCCCCTGCCGCAAGGCTTGTTGTCTGCCTGGACGAATGCAATGTGGACTACGCGCAGCCTGTCGCCTGCCTTCTATTACCTGTTCTTTTCAGGAGAACGGGAGCAACAGCAACGCTTTTTCAGGGAACTGCATTTCATTTCGATAGCCATCCTGACCTTTGGCCTGGCTTGCTGGATCGTCACCTTCAGCGTCACGCAGCACCGCGCTTCGCTCGATTACGCGAACGCGGCGCTGGCCGGGACGGGCATGCTGATCGGCCTGGTACTGACCAGGTATGCGAAGTCGCTGCAAGCCATCATCGTCAGCGGCACCATCAGCGTGCTGTTCATCAGTTTCGGCTTTCGCGTGCTGATGCTGGGCACGGAAGACCCCGCCTTCTGGGTGCTGCCGCTGGGCGTGATGATCACCCTGACGACGGCGCCCATCTTCAGCGGCATCGCGTATTACCTGGGCGTATCGCTGTGCGTGTGGGCCATGCTGGGGTTGGGGCAGTTTCCCGTGCATGCGGGCCAGGCTGACCAGCATTGGCCCGTGCTGGCCGTCACCATCAGCGTGATCATCGGCCTGGCGCTGAATATCTATTTTCTCGTCTTGCGCATCCACAACTACCGGTCCCAGCGCGAACTGGCGACGATGGCCTACAAGGATGGCTTGACCGGGCTCAACAACCGCCGCATGTTTACGCAAAGCGCACGCGTGCTGCAGCATACGGCGCGCACGCCCGCGTACTTCCTGATGATCGACATCGACGACTTCAAGCAGATCAACGATGTGTACGGCCACGACGTGGGCGATGAAGTGCTGAAAAAGATCGCCGGCGTGATCGCGGAACTGTCCGGCGAGCACTTGTGCGGCCGCCTCGGCGGCGAGGAGTTCGCCGTCATTTACCAGGGGGAAAAGAATGCGGCCTGCGCCTTTGCCGCGCAACTGGTCGACAGCGTCGAGGCGGCCTTCGTACTCGAACGCAAGGTGTCCGTGAGCATCGGCGTCGCCGAGCTGCTCAAGGAAGTCGACTTGTCGCACAGCTACCGGCGCGCCGACGAATCGCTGTACCTGGCCAAGAAGAATGGCAAGAACCGCTACGTGCTGAACGCTGCCTAGGCGCCGCCGTCCGGCGTGGCATCGAGCAGCGCCAGCAAGGCTTGCGGTGAAATCTTCCACGGATCGCGCCGCTCGGGATCGACCTCATACCAGCTGTCCTGGGCGCCGATCTTGAGGATGGTCAAAGGAATCGCCTTGGCCTCAAAGAACGCCAGCATGCGGCGGATCAAGCGGCTGAGCTTCACGTGCTCGTCCGTATACAAAGGACAGGTATAGAAACAACCAGTCTCCCCCATGCGCAACATCCTGGCCGTGCTGACGCGCGACCTGCCTACGAGCTTGTGCAGGAATTCGCTAACGTCGGCAACATCGTCATCGGGGACGGGAATACTGCAAGAGATGGTGATCTGGGCCATGGCAACGCGGGACGGTGATTCAATAGCCAAGCTTAGCAGAAAGCATTTCATTCCTGAAATGCTAAGATCGCGCCGCGCGCATGCCGGCACACGGACCAGCATGGCGACTCGACAAGGACCGCCATTGAACGCCCCCGTAAACACCATCATTGCCCTGCTGTCGCTGTGCGCCGCCCTGGGCTCGCCTGCGCTGGCGCTGGCGCAAGCGGCCGAGGATGCCGCCTTCGTGGCCGCCACCGTGCCCGTGCCATCGCCGCCGCTGCCCCTGAACGCGCATCCCGAGATCCGCGCCGACGTCTTCAAACTGCTCGGCTATGCACGCGGTAACTATACGCAGGGCGATACCCTGGTCGCGCTGCAGGTGCTCGACAGCATGCGTTCCTTGCATGATATCCAGCGCACCATGCTGCCCGACGGGCGTTCGGTGCTGGCATCCATCAATCCCGGCGCGCTCGGCGCGCAGCGCGCCGCCATGCTGTTCGACCCGCAACGCAAGCTGTTGGCGCTGGGCTTGGTCAACGGGCATTGCCAGGCCGATATCGGCAATGCCGCGCCCGCCTGCCTGCCATCCACGCACGCCGTGCTGACGGTGTTCGTGCCGCCGGGTGCCGAGGATGACATGGCCGCACCGCTGCTGGTGTGGGCGCGGCAGTTGCCGCCCATGCTGGCCCAGGCCCAAGCCGCAGGGGAGCCACGGCAAATGATTGCTGCGGTGGAATACATCACCACGCGCCCCGGCCAGCCCGGCTGGGAGCCACGCGACGTGCCGCCCGGCTTTCCCGCCAGCCTGCTGCATTTGCTGCTGCCAGCCGCCGAGTTCAACAGCAGCTCCAGCGGCGGCAAGATCGTCGCCCCGGCAAGCCTGGCCGGTTTGCCCATGCGCACGCCCACGGAGGCTGCCGCAGCCGGCGACGAGCCCGTGCCCGACGCCGACATCACCGTGCGCAGCTATGCCGATTTCCACTGGGTGCTCAACACCTACGCCAGGCTGGCCAAGGGCGCGCACGTGCAGGGCCATGACGAAAAAGTGGTGTTCAGCGGCAACGACGCCAGCGGCCGCTACACGGTGACCCTGCGCGAACCGGACAAGGAGAACGGTGTCTTCATCACCGTGGCCAGCTGGCGCGGAAAATAGGCCGGCGGCGGGTACGGACAGGGGAAAGCATTGCCATCGCGCACAGGAACATGGCATTTTGGCATTTTGCGGTATGATTTCCCACCGTGCGGCGCTGCCCGATCCCTGCCCTGCCCACCTCCCCCATCAAGCAAAGCCACGCTTGAGTAGCATTCTGTCTGAAGGAACTCCTATGTTCGGTTTTAACTTGCGCGTCGCCAAGATGGTGTGGACGGCCTTCCTCATCCTCCTCTTGCTGTTCATCACCTACCAGGTGTCGTCGACCCTGATCGTGGTGGTGTTTGCGATTTTTTTCAGCTACCTCGTGTATCCGCTGATCGAGCTGCTGGAGCGCCATGGCCCGAAGCGCTTGCCGCGCACGGCCGCCATCGGCATTGTCTTCCTCGTGGTGGTATTGCTGGTGGCCATTTTGGGCTCGATTTTCGGCGCCCGCATCGAGGAAGAGGCTACCAAGCTCAGCGCACAATTGCCGACTCTGCTCAAAGGCAATAACTTTGCCGAACGCATCCCGCTGCCCGAGTTCATGGAACCGTTGCGCGCCCGCATTTTGTCCTTCATGCAGGAGCAGCTGAGCAGCGGTACGGGGCAGGCGATGCCGCTGGCGAAGGAAATCAGCCTGGGCGTGATGCACGCGGCCAGCAACCTGATCTACCTGGTGCTAGTGCCCGTACTGAGCTTTTTGCTGATCAAGGAAGGCCCGGACATGCGCGATGGCTTGCTCTCGCTGCTGAACCGCCCGAACAAGAAACTGTGGGGCGCCATCATCGACGACCTCGATGTGCTGCTGTCGCGCTATGTGCGCGCCCTGCTGCTGCTGTCGATCGCCACCTTCGTGTCCTACAGCATCGCCTTTTCGCTGATGGGCGTGCCATACGGCCTGTTGCTGGCCGGCGCCGCTGCCTTGCTGGAATTCATCCCGTTTGCCGGCCCGCTGGCGGCCGCCATCATCGCCGTCGTCGTGGCCGGTTTCAGCGGCTACGAGCACGTGTTCTGGCTGATCGGCTTTATCGCCGCCTACCGCCTGTTCCAGGATTACGTGGTCAACCCGTATCTGATGAGCGAAGGCGTGGAAGTGAGCCCGCTGATGGTGATCGTCGGCTTGCTGGCCGGCGACCAGCTCGGCGGCGTGGTGGGCATCTTCCTGTCCGTGCCCGTGATGGCGGCCATCAAGATCGTCTTCGTGCGCGCCCGGGCGGCCTTGCAGGCGCGCCACGATGCCTTCGAGAAAGCAGAACAGGCGGCGGAAGAAGCGCGCGCCCAGGCCCTGGCTGAGGCGGCGCTCTTGCAGGAACAGGGCAGCAAGGTCACCCTGGAACAACAATAATTTAAAGTCAACAATACCTAACAAACCGTGGCAGGCGGCAGCAGCTCGTGGCCGAGAAGCGCACGGTGCCAGAGCACAGTGCGCATCGCAGGCCGCAAGTTACGACGCGCAGCAGGTTTTTAGGTGTTGTTAAAACTCTTCCCATTCACCGCTGCTATCCGCGGCGGGCTTGGCGGGACGCGGTTTTGCAGCAGCGACAGGTGCTGCCGCGGCGCGGGCCGTCGCCAGGCGCAGGGCCGGGCGCGGCGCGGCCGGGCTGGCGGCGGCCGCCACGGCCGGCTTGCGCAAGGCGGGTTTGGCCGCGGCCGGACCGCTGTGCGCGGCGTCCAGCGTGAAGATGCTGACCATCTCGGCCAGCGCGGCCGCCTGCTCCTGCATCGATTCCGACGCGGCCGCCGCTTCTTCCACCAGCGCCGCATTCTGCTGCGTCACGGTATCCATCTCCGCCACGGCCTGGTTGATCTGGCCGATGCCCAGTTCCTGTTCGCGGCCGGCGGCGCTGATTTCGCCCATGATATCCGTCACGCGGCGGATGCTGGAGACGATCTCGTCCATCGTCGTGCCCGTCTGGCTGACCAGCTCGCTACCGGCGCCCACATTCTGCACCGACGCTTCGATCAGCATCTTGATGTCCTTGGCCGCGCTGGCCGAGCGGTGCGCCAGGTTGCGCACTTCCGTGGCGACGACGGCAAAGCCACGGCCCTGCTCGCCGGCGCGCGCCGCTTCCACGGCCGCGTTCAAGGCCAGGATGTTGGTCTGGAAGGCGATGCCGTCGATGACGCCGATGATGTCGGCAATCTTTTTCGACGATTCGCTGATGGAACCCATGGTGTCGACCACTTGCGCCACCAGCGCGCCGCCCTTCACGGCCACCTCGGAGGCGGAGACGGCCAGCTGGTTCGCCTGGCGCGCATTGTCCGAGTTCTGTTTGACGGTCGACGTCAGCTCTTCCAGCGAGGACGCCGTTTCTTCCAGGCTCGAAGCTTGCTGTTCCGTGCGGCTCGACAGGTCCAGGTTGCCCGAAGCGATTTCATTGCTGGCCGTGGCGATGGCGCCGCTGCCGTCGCGCACGCCGCGCACGGTAGTCGACAGGCGTTCCTGCATCTGTTTCAAGCCCGTCAGCAAGGCGCCCATCTCGTCGTGGCGCGCGATGACGATGTCATTGGCGAGGTTGCCGTCGGAAATGGCGCCGAAGTGGCGCAAGGCCTGGTCCAGCGGGCCGAAGATGGCGCGCAGCAAGAGAATGCTGGAAATGACGATCAGCAAGCCGCCCACCACGATGCCGATGATGGCCATCGTCACTTGCGTGTGGTAGCTGGCCTGGCTGTCGGCGTACATCTTGGCAGCCGAGCTTGCTTGGTATTGCGTCAAGGTTTCAGCCGCCTGATCCAGGCTACGATACAGGGGTGACAAGCCCGTCATCATCAGGCTGTCCGCCTGCGCGATATTGCCCTCGCGCAAAGCCTTGCCCATTGCCAGCACGCCATTGTTGATATAGTCGCTGCGCTTCTTGTCCATGTCGTCGGACAGGCGCTTCTCTTCCGTGCTTTGCGGCAAGCCCAGATACAGTTTCCAGGCCTTGTTCGACGCTTCCAGGAATTGTTCGGAACGGGCCAGGGTATCCTTGGCGTCGGCGGCATCGGGATGCACCATCACGCGGTCCATCGTGAAACGGGCGCGGCCCAGGGAAATCTGCGATTCGCCGATGGCCTGCGTCGATGCCAGCTGGTTGCTGTACACCTCGTTGAGGCTATTATTGGCCGATTTCAGCCCGATCATGCTCATGGCGCCCAGTACGGCGATCAGCAGGCCCAGCACACTCATGGTGGCAATCAGGCGCATCTTTATTGTTATGTTCGACAACATGCTCTTCCTCGGTAAGGGCGCAACCATCCACACGCTTGCCAACGAAGATCGCGGCAAACGCCAGATAGGCGGGTCAGGTGAATTGTTCAGGACAGGTCGATACGGCGTGTGCGGCAGCAGGGGGAAAGGCGGCCAGCGCATATCGTCAGGAGTGCAATACAGAGCAACAGGGTTGAGGTTTTCTGTATTTTTAATTTCCTGACTGCAAGATACAGAAAAAGATTACCAGTAGCAATATCCAGTATGGATTTTCACGCTTTGTAACAAGGAGATGATGTTTTTTGCGCAGAACTGGCGTTCCGGCGACGCACGAGGTCGCGCCGGCATGCCATTTATGTTAGTCAACAAGTTAATACATGGTTTCTTCGATGAGCTGGCCATCGTCGCGGAAATATTGCTGCCGCCCCGTTTTCTTGCCCATGTTGTAACTGCCTATCTGCTTCGGCTTGCCGTTCTGGAAATTCTCGATGCTGACGCCGTGCAGCACGCCCTGGTGCCAGTGGCGGTGAAATTGCGGCGATTCGCCGTCCGCATAAAACAGGGTTTCCGCGCCATCGCGCTTGCCGTCGGTAAACGTGCCCTGGTAACGCCGCTTGCCATCCGGATAAAAACTTTCCATCGGGCCGTCAAGCACGCCCAGGCGATAATGTTCAACCAGCTGCAGCCGGCCATCGGCCGCGTATTGCTCCAGCTTGCCGTCCGGTTCGCCATCGTGCATGGTCAGCACTTGCCAGCCGCCATCCGGCGTCGCCTGCTTCCACGGTCCCTGTTTCACGTCATCGACGTAATTGCCGCCACCGCCAGGTTGGAGCCACTGGCCCTGCTTCTTGCCATTCACATAGTTACCCTGCCAGTGCACCACCGCGCCGATGCGGCGCTCGCTGGGGCCGTCCAGCCTGTCCCTGGCAAAGGTATCGTAGCCCTGGTAATTGCCCTTGCCCTCGTCGCGCCACTCGGCCACGCCTTCGCTCACTTGCCAGCGCCCCGTGCGCTGGCCGTTGAGCATCTGGCCTGTCGTGGTTTCCTCGCCGCTTTCATACGTCCACTGGCCTTGCGCCTTGTCGTCGACAAAGGCGCCAGACGAACGGATGGTGAGCGGCTCCTCGTAGTGCCATTGCCCCGTGCGCTTGCCGTGCGCATATTGTCCACGCGCAAACACGCTGCCCGTGCAGCAATTCACCTCGTATTCGATGAATAGTCCATCCTGGCTGGCGGCAAAACGCTGGGGCTGCGTTTCCCAGCTGATCCACCTGACGTGATAACTGGGCGCGCGCCCCCCTTCCCACCCCTTGCCCAGCAGATAGGTGACCGTGAGGAAAAGGCCCGCCTTTTCCTGAAACGTTTTTTTATAGGCAAACGCGGGCGCTGCCGTCGGCTTGCCGGGCAATAACTCGCCATCGATATTGAAATAGCCGACCAGCTTGCCATGGCCATGCTCGATGGCATCGAATTCGGCCACGCCCGTGGGCGCATACGCAATGCTGTAATCGATCAGCTGCAGCGATGCCAGCGCGGCGCGCAGCCGCGCCTCGTCCATGGACCTGGCCCCGCGCACGATGGCGTCCAGCGTCGGCTGCAGGGCGGCAACCTTGAACATCCTGCCGCCGCTACGCTCGTAGCGATAGGCATGCAAGCCATAGGCACGGTTGCCGGCGCTGCGGCTGAGGACGAACGTGGTTTCGCCTTCGCTGTCAAGGTCCAGCTGGAACACGGCCTCGATGCTGGCCTGGCCGTACCTGTCCAGGTTCATGCGTTTTTCGCTGTCGCCATTGCACTGGCAGTAGTAACCGTTGACCTCGCCATTTTCGCGCAGGAACGCCAGCACCACGCCACCGTCGCGGCGCTCGACAACACTGGCGGTGGCCATCGGCTGGCCTGCATAGAAGCGCGCCGCGGCCTGGACCGGCGCCAGGGCGCCCAGCGCCAGCAGCGCCGCCATCGTGCTCATCAATACTGTTTGCCGCATGCCAGCTCCGCTACCGAAAACCGCCATTATGCATGGCCATTCAGGCAAGGCCCGACACCCGAGCACGCCGGCCGAACAGGGGCCGCTGCACCGTTTGCGCCAGCAGCACGCCCAGCAGCGAGATGCCGCCGCCGACCAGGTGGTAAATACGCATGCTTTCATGCAACCAGACGATCGCCAGCAGCGCCGTCAGGATCGGCAGCAGGTTGACATAGATGCTGCAGCGGTTCGGCCCCAGCAGTTTGACGCCCTCGATCCACAGGTAGGACAGGACAATGGAGGAACCGATGCCCGCATAGCCGATCAGGGGCAGGGTGGTGGCGTCGAGCCTGGCGCTGCCCGCTGGCAGCAGCAGGAAAAACGGCAGCATGCAGGCCAGGGCCGCCAGCGCCTGGCAATAAATGGCTTGCCAGGCGGGAACCGATAAGCGCCAGCGGCGCAGCAGCACGCCGTACAGGGCAAAGATCAGGCAAGCGAGCAGCATCAAGGCGTCGCCCGCATGCACGCCCTCGTGCAGCAAGGCCAGCACGTCGCCGCGCCCCACCAGGTACAGCAAGCCGCCGAACGACAGCACGCCGCCGGCCGCCATGCCCAGGGTCAATCGCTCGCCCAGCAGCAGCACGCTGAGGATGGCCGTCATCAGGGGCGCCAGTGCCGTGACGATGGCCATGTTGGTGGCCGTCGTCGATTCGGCGGCGCGGTAGGACAGGCTCTGGAACAGCGCCATCGACATCAGGCCGCACAACGCCAGCTGCCACCACTGGCGCCGCAGCGCCGCGCGGTTGCGCCACAGGGGACGGGCAATAAACGGCGTCATCACGAGCAGCACCAGCACCAGGCGGTAAAAGGTGATGGCCGTGGGGGCGATGCTGGACGCGGCCAGCTTGGACACGACGACGTTGCCGGCCCACAGCAGCATGGCCAGGAAGGGATACAGATAGGCGCGCACAGGCATGCGAGGCTCCATAAATAATTGCGGGTATTCATCATGCCGCAGGCGCGCCGCGCCTTCTCGCGCTAATATGTCTGTACCTATCGTAAAACTGACGCTCATAGACATGGAATGTAGCTCGCCCGCCTTTCAGGAATTGCTGCCCGTCACCGCGCGCGCCATGGCGCTGGCCGTCGACTATGCGCATGGCCACGTCATTTCCGTGCACCGCCACACGCATGCGCAGTTGCTGTACGCCATAGAAGGCGTGATGACCATCGAGACGCAGGGCGGGCGCTGGGTGGTGCCGCCCACGCGCGGCGTCTGGCTGCAGCCGGGCGTCGCGCACCAGGTGCGCATGAGCGGCGACGTCAAGATGCGCACGGTGTTTGTCGACTGCGCCAACTCGCCGCTGCTGCCGCGCCACAGTTGCGTGCTCGATATCAGTCCCCTGCTGCGCCAGCTGGTCGTGGCGGCCGTCGATATCGCGCCCGATTTCACGGAAGGCAGCCGCGACTGGCATTTGCTGCAATTGCTGTTGCATGAACTCGACAGCCTGCCCGTGCTGCCCCTGTATCTGCCGTTACCCGTGGATGCGCGCCTGCGCGGCATCTGCGCGCGGCTGATGACGGCGCCGGGCGAGCAGGTGACGGTGGCCGCCTGGGCGCAGGAGCTGGCCATTACCGAGCGCAGCCTGCACCGCCTGTTCCAGAAACAGACGGGCATGCGCTTTGGCCAGTGGCGCCAGCAAGCCCGCTTGCTGCGCGCGCTGGAACAGCTGGCGCGCGGCGGCAAGGTGATCGACGTGGCCATGGACAACGGCTACACGAGCCAGAGCGCGTTTACGGCCATGTTCAGGAAGCATTTCGGCACGACGCCAACGGCGTTTTACCAGGCAAAGGCAAGCGCGGCGTAAATAAATGCTGCTATGCATCAATAATCATGGGCGATTGCCGACAGGCTTGTTATCATCGCAAGCCTTAATGAAACCGCGCCCATCCTGGCAGCGGTTTTGACCCTTTTCAGCCATCACCATGACACAGAATTTCTTCCAGACATTTATCCTGCTCTTGCTCGTCACCGACCCGTTCGGCAATGTTTCCCTGTTCGTCAATGCCCTGAAACGGGTGCCCGTCGAGCGGCGCTGGAAAGTTGTGGTGCGCGAGTGCATGATCGCCTTCGGCATCTTGCTGCTGTTCATGTTCTTCGGCCGCCACTTCCTGAACGCCTTGCAATTGTCGGAAGTGGCGCTGCGCATCGGCGGCGGCGTGATCCTGTTCCTGATCGCCATGCGCATGGTGTTTCCACAGCCGAGCGCCGGCAATAGCGACCACGAGATGGGCGGCGAACCGTTCATCGTGCCGCTGGCCATCCCCGCGCTGGCCGGCCCGTCCGCGCTGGCCACCGTGCTGCTGTTTTCCTCGCATGAAATGAACGAAGTCATCGCCCACGTGGCGGGTCTGACGGCCGTGGCCGTCGTCTGGCTGGCCGTCTTCCTGTGCGCCGAACGCCTGCAGCGGGCGCTGGGTCCAAGAGTCATGACGGCGTTCGAGCGCCTGATGGGCTTGATCTTGACGGCGATGGCCATTGAAATGTTGCTCGCTGGTATACGCGCGTTCCTGAAATCCGTTTAAGCTTATTTTTCATCCACTTGAAGGAGTCGTCATGTCTCGTTGTGCCCACATTTGCCTGATGGCCGATTACAACCAGTGGATGAATGCCAAGGTCTACGCGGCGGCGGCCGGCCTGCCGCCTGCAGAGCTGCAGCGCGAGCGGGGCGCTTTTTTTGGTTCCCTGCTGGCGACCCTAAACCACGTGATGGTGGGCGACACCCTGTGGCTGCAGCGCTACGCGCAGCACCCGGCCGGCTTTCCCCTGCTCGATCCCATCCGCGCCATCACGCCGCCCAGCTCGCTGACACAGCCGCTGTTCGCGGCCGACGATTTTGCCGCCATGCACGCACACCGGCGATGGCTGGACCAGCTCATCGTCGACTGGGCCGCCTCCATCGCGGAAGCCGACCTCGACCACCTGCTCGATTACCGCAACAGCAAGGGACCGAACCGGCGCGAATTTTTCAGCCTGCTCATGCATTTCTTCAACCACCAGACGCATCACCGGGGCCAGGCCAGCACCCTGCTGTCGCAAGCGGGCGTGGACATCGGCGACACGGATTTACTGTTTCGCATCCCCAACCATATCTAGCTGCCGCATGGGCAAGCGATACAGCCACGCCTTGAGCGCGATCAATGCCAGCGCCAGCGCGCCGAGCAGCACGCCGCAGCCGAGCGCCGCCTGCAAGCCGTGGCGGGCGATGGCCACGCCGCCCGCCAGCGCCCCCAGCGTCACGCCCAGGTTGATGGCGGCGATATACACGCCGATGGCGAACGCGGGCGCCTCGCGCGCTTCGCTGCTCAGCCACACTTGCGTGACGATCAGGCCGCTCGTGTGCGCCGCGCCCCAGAACAGCAGCAACACCATCCAGGCGGGCCAGCCGATGTCCGCGCCCGCATAACGGTACAGCAGGCAGTACGCCAGCCCCAGCAGCACGGGCTGCAGCAAGACCGTGCGCAGCACGTGCGTGCCCAGCTGGCGCCCCGCGCACAGATTGCCCGCCACGCCGCCGACGCCAAACACCACCAGCGCCAGCCCCGTCTGGCGCGCCGTCAACAGCGCCACCTGCTGCAGATACGCGGCCGCATACGCATACACGGCAAACATGGCGGCAAACACCAGCACGGCGGCGGCAATCGTCAGCCACAACGCGGGCTTGCGCAGCACGGCCAGCTGGCGGCCGTACGCCAGCGGCGCTTCCCGCGGCGTCTCGGGCAAGAACAGGAACACACCCAGCGCCGCCAGCGCATTGACGAGGGCGCAGGCGAGAAACGATGCCTCATAGCCATATTGCGCGGCGATCCAGGTGGTCAGCGGGATGCCCAGCACCATGCCCATGCTGGTGCCCGTGAATGCATGCGCGCCGGCCCGCGCCGATTGCTGCGGCGGATACAGGGCGGCGGCGGCTACCATGGCCAGCGAGAAATACACGGGGTGGAACAGGGCCGGCACCACGCGCAGCGCCAGCAGCAGCTCGAACCGCGGCGCATGCGCCGACGCCACGCTGGCCAGCGCGAACACCAGCAGCGACACCACCAGCACGCGCTTGCGGCGCCAGCGCGTGGCCAGCAGGACGAGGAAGGGACCGCCCACGGCGATCACCAGCGCGAACAGACTCACCAGCGCCCCCGCGCGCGCCGCCGTCACATCGAAACGCTGCATGATCATCGGCAAGATGCCGACGACGCCAAACTCGATGCAGTACACGCCAAACAGGCCCAGCGCGAGAAAGACGACGGGATGCGGGCGCGTCATCGCAACGCTCCGACGCCAGCGTCGTTGCCGCCATAAATGGCCTGGCACAGCGCATCGACAAACGGTCCCGCCATGCCTTCCAGCGCCGTGTTCGTGAACGCCACCACCGACAATTCACGGGCCGGGTCGACAAACCAGGAATGGCCATACGTGCCGCCCATGCGCCAGCTGCCCGCCGCTTCCGGCGTGGCGGCCAGTTGCGCATCGTTGAGCACCGTAAACCCCAGGCCGAAGCCGCGCCCGGGCCAGAACGGCAAGTCGAAACCGCCCGTCTGGCTTTCTCCCATCTGGCGCGCCAGCTCTGGCGGCAACAGCGGCGCGCCGCCCTGGCGCAAGGTTTCCAGCAGGCGCATGAAGTCGGGTGCCGACCCCACCATGCCGGCGCCGCCCGATGGATACGCATGCGCGTCGCGGGCGCGCGCCGGCGACAGGGTAAAACCGGCCATGCCGTCGAGAAACGGCAAATGCTCTTCCCCCGCGTCCAGCAAGCGGCGCGGCTGCGTTTCTCCCGCCGCGCGGTCCGCATACGCCACGGCCAGGCGCGCCGGCTCCGTGGCATGGAAAGCCGTGTCGCGCATGGCCAGCGGCGCCGTCACCAGCGCTGCCACCGCCTGCGCCAGCGGCATGCCGGCCGCCTGCTCGATCACGGCGCCCAGCACGTCGGTGGCGATCGAATACGCCCAGCGTTCGCCCGGCGCATATGCGAGCGGCAGCGTGGCCAGGCGGCGCAGGTTCTCCTCCAGTGAAATAGCGGACGCATCCATGCCATCCGAGACGCCCGCCCGCGCATACGCACCGCCCGGCGGCTGGAAGAAGCCATAGTCGAGCCCTGCCGTATGCGTGAGCAAGTGCCGCACGGTGATCGCCGCCACCATGCCATCCGGCTGGCGCGGCGCAAAATACGGCAGCCAGCGCACCACCCGGTCGTCCAGCCCCAGGCGATGCTGCCCCACCAGCGCCAGCGCGGCCGTCGAAACGATGGGCTTGCTGACGGACGCCAGGCGGAACAGCGCGTCCTCGCGCATGGGCGTGCCCGCCTCGCGGTCCAGCTGGCCGGCGGCGCGCCGGTAGATTTCCTGGCCACGGTGGCGCACCAGCAGCACGGCGCCCACCAGGCGCTGCTGGCGCAACACGGCATCCAGCAAGGGATCGATACGGGCGGACAGCGCCGCGCAAGAGAAGTCGGGAGTCATACGGCAGCCTTTCAAATGATCAGGCCTCCAGCGTAAGACGGCCTAGATAAAAGAAAAACAGGCTATAGTTTCTGTCTGAGCGGACTCCGACATCCGCAATCAAGGGTAAAAATGGATAACCTGGCGGGATTCACGGCCTTCGTGCAGGCGGCCGAAACGCGCAGTTTTGTGGCGGCGGGCCGCGTGCTCGGCATTTCCGCCTCGGCCATCGGCAAGAGCATCGCGCGGCTGGAAGAGCGCCTCGGCGTGCGCCTGTTTCACCGCAGCACGCGCAGCATCGCGCTGACCAGCGAAGGCACGGTATTTCTCGAACGCTGCCGGCGCATCCTGGGCGAGATCGAGGCGGCCGAGCAGGAATTGTCGAATAGCAAGAGTGCGCCCCGGGGCCGCCTGCGCGTCAGCCTGCCGCAGGTGGGGCCTGCTCAACCCCGTGCTGGCCGCGTTTGCGCGCGCCTATCCGCAGGTGGAACTCGACCTCGATTTCAGCGACCGCCGGGTCGATGTGATCGAGGAAGGCTATGACGCCGTCGTGCGCGCGGGCGAAAGCGCCGACAGCCGCCTGATGAGCCGCCAGCTGGGCCAGTTCCAGCTGCAACTGGTGGCCGCACCCGCCTACCTGGCGCAGCACGGCACGCCGGCCGTGCCCGCCGAGCTGGCCCGTCACACGTGCCTGCTGTACAAGTTTCCCAGCAGCGGCAAGGTCGAGGCCTGGCCCCTGGCCGAATGGCCGGCCCTGCACGCGGCCGGCTTGCCGGTGCTGCTGAACTGCAACAATGTCGATACCCTGCTGCACTTTGCCGAAAGCGGCCTGGGCATCGCCGCACTGCCCGACTTTGCCGTGCGCGCGGCACTCGGCGCGGGCCGCCTGCATGCCGTGCTGGGCGCACACCGCCAGCACGACGGCGCCTTCCGCATCCTGTGGCCCAGCAGCCGCCACCTGACGCCAAAGCTGCGCGCCTTCATCGATTTCCTCGCCACCCGCGTCTTTCCGGACGCCTGACTGGCCGCCAGCCGGCGCGCTCGTTGTTTCCACACGACAACTTATTTCATTTGCTGCCAATTCTTTAATTTTTCGCTAACTTGATACAATTATTTGTATTGCCGTGTGGAATTTTGAGGAACAATTACAGGCTCGCCGTCTTACGTATAAACCCGTAGCCTTGGCCTGTCCGACGTTTCCTCTTACTTCAGAAACACGAAAGCAATCATGTCACTCACACACTATAAAATCGGCACCCGGCTCGGGATCGGGTTTGCTGTCGTTCTCGGCTTGCTGGTAGCCGTCTTGCTCGTCGGCCTGTATTCGATGGCGCAACTGAGCGAGCGCACGCATGACATCGTTGCCGACAAAAACGTCAAGATGGCGGCGGCCAATACCATGAGCGACAACGTGCGCAACATTACCCTGGCCATCACCAGCGTCGTGGTGGCGCCGACGGAAGCGCTGGTGCAGGCGGAACTGGCGAAGATCGGCGAAGCGCGCAAGAAATACGGCGCCGCCAAGGAAACCCTGCAAAAGAAAATTGCGACGGACAAGGAAACGGCGCTGATGGCCGAACTGGACGCGGCCCTGAAATCGGGCGCGCCGCTGAACAACAAGGTCATCGAGCTGCGCAATGCGGGTCAGACGGAAGAAGCGATCGCCGCGCTGACGCAGCAGGCGGCGCCCAGCCTGAAACGCGTGTTGTCGGCGCTCGACAGCCTCGTCGCGTACGAGGGCGAGCAGGCGGCGCAGGCGGCGGCCGACGCGGAAGCGCTGAGCGTCAGCGCGCGCGCCTTCATGATCACCCTGGGCAGCGTGGCCGTGCTGCTGGGCGCCTTTGTCGCCTGGATCATCACGCGCTCGATCACCCGTCCCATCAATGCGGCAGTGGCCGTGGCCGAAACCGTGGCCTCGGGCGACCTGTCGTCGCACATCGTCGTCAATTCCACCGATGAAACGGGCCGCCTGCTGGGCGCCCTGAAAGCCATGAACGACAGCCTGCTGGGCGTGGTGGCGCAAGTGCGCCATGGCACGGACGCCATCGCCACGGCGTCGAGCGAAATTGCCGCCGGCAACCTCGACCTGTCTTCCCGCACGGAAGAGCAAGCCAGTTCGCTGGAAGAAACGGCGTCGTCGATGGAAGAACTGACCTCGACCGTGAAACAGAATGCGGACAATGCGCGCCAGGCGAACCAGCTGGCGAAAAGCGCGTCGGAAGTGGCCGTGCGCGGCGGCAGCATCGTCTCGCAAGTGGTCGACACCATGGGCACCATCAACGAGTCGTCGCGCAAGATCGTCGACATCATTGGCGTCATCGACGGCATCGCCTTCCAGACCAACATCCTGGCCTTGAACGCGGCCGTCGAAGCGGCGCGCGCCGGCGAGCAGGGCCGTGGCTTCGCCGTCGTCGCCACCGAGGTGCGCAACCTGGCGCACCGCTCGGCCTCGGCCGCCAAGGAAATCAAGGAACTGATCGCCGCTTCCGTCGCCAACGTGGACACGGGTTCGCGCCTCGTCAATGAAGCGGGCCAGACCATGGGCGACATCGTCGACAGCATCGTGCGCGTGACCGACATCATGGGCGAAATCACGTCCGCCACGCACGAACAGACGATAGGCATCGAACAGATCAACATGGCCATCGCCCAGATGGATGAAGTGACGCAGCAAAACGCCGCCCTCGTGGAAGAAGCGGCCGCCGCTTCGCAAAGCATGCAGGAACAGGCGGGCGAACTGGCGCACGTGGTGGGCTTCTTCAAAACAGGCAACCATGTCGCCAGCGTGAGCAAGCTCAGCCCTGTGCGCACAGCCACGGCAGCGGCAAAAATCGCGCCGCCGGCGGCCAGGCCCGCGCCCGCGCGCAAGGCGATCCCGGCCGCGCCAGCGCGCCGCAGCAATGCCGCCGCCGAGAGCGAATGGGAAGAGTTTTAACGAGTAGCAACATCCTCGCTACGGGAAAGCCAGGCAGGAAGTTGCTGCCTGGCTTTTTTTCGTCTGCTAATACCACTTTTTTTGCGGCAAAGGCCGCGCAATAGGCAAAAGTGCAAAACGTGCACCGCGCATACGCTTTACAATCCTCGCTCGCTTTACAAAATATTGGTCATCATGAATCAGGCAGAACAGCAGCGCCTCCTGGCTATCCTGGAGTATTGGCACAAGATCGAATTCTTTATCCCGTTTGACCTGAATCAAATCACGGAAGTTGAAGACCAGTCCACCGTGCGTCTCCTTCACCGCGAACAGCTGGCGCAATTGCCGCCGCAGTTCGCCACGCAATGGCAAGTGCCGTCCGACCGCGAAATCGACGGTTTCCAGCTCTTCCTCGGCGTGTTCGACAAGGCGGAAATCAACAAGGCCTGTCCGCCCTCGGGCGGCCCGGAAAATATCGCCGAAACGGAAAAAACAGAGCTGAACGGACGCTCGTGCTTTGCCCGCCTGAGCCTCAATGCGCTGGGCGAGCCGCAGTTCGACCCCGTCTCCATTTCCACGCTGCCGTGGGCGCTGGGGCGCGCCCGCACGCCGGACTGGTCCGGCCTGAGCCTGGACGCCTTCAGCGACAGCCAGCTGGCGCTGCAAGACCGCCTGCGCAACTTCGCGGCCAGCCGCGCTGCCCAGCAAATCACGGACGAGGCCGGCAATGTATCGTCGCCGCTGTCCGGCATGGACATCGCGGCGCTGGCCGACCTGCTGATGGACTGGGCCAACTTCCACCCATCCGCCGCCCAGCCCTTGGCCGTGCTGCAAGTGCGCACGCGCAAGAAACGCCCCGCCGGCGACGCGCTCGACGCCACGGAAGCGAGCGCCAACCGCACCCTGGACTTTGGCGACGCGGTGGAGCCGTCCATCGATATCCTCAACAGTTTTTACCTCGATGACCTCGAGCACATCATCCGCACCTTGCGCGGCGGCAAGCTGCCTGCCACCGTGGCCGCCTACCTGACGCCGCTGGCGCAGGACGAGCGCATCGACCTGTACAGCCCGGCCGGACGCGAAGCGCTGGCCGCCATGCTCAATCCGGCCAATATGAACCGCGGCCACTGGCTGGAAGACGCCAGCTACGCCATGAGCCTGATGCAGCAGTTCGCCATCCACGGCGCGCGCACGGGCTTGAGCGAACGCGGCATCTTTTCCGTCAACGGCCCGCCGGGTACGGGCAAGACGACCTTGCTGCGCGAATTGTTCGCCGACAACATCGTGCGCCGCGCCAGCGTGCTGTCCTGCCTGGACCGCGCCGCCGACGCCTTCATCGGCAAGGTGGCCGTGGCCTTCGAAGGCGTGCGCGACCCGATCACCATCGCCCGCTTGCGGCCGGAACTGACGGGCTTTGAAATGGTCGTCGCCTCGTCGAACAATGCGGCCGTGGAAAACATTTCCGGCGACTTGCCGAAACCGAAGCAGCTGGGCAAGGAATGGGCGCGCACGCGTTACTTTGAAAGCGTGGCGCGCCGCGTCGTGGCCGACGGCAATGGCGCCAATCGCCCCCTGACCGAGGAAGAAGCGCCGTGGGGCTTGATGTCCTGTGCGCTGGGTAATAGCGCGAATCGCCGGCGCTTCGTCAGCAATTTCTATGACGACGACTGGGACAAGAATACGCCGCGCAAGACGCCGAACGCGCAGAATATCCGCCAGTGGCTGGCCAGCTACCAGGGCGTCAGCTTCGCCCAGGCGGCGCGCGAATTTCGCGAGACGGAACACGTGGTGGAAAAGGCACTGGCCGAGCACGCCCAGTACGCGGCCCTGTGGCAAGCCGTGGGCACGTGCACGGAAGCGCAATTCATCGACAGCAGCCAGCAGGCGCTGATTGCGGCAGAGCAAGAGATGGATGGGGCGAATGGCGCCCTGGCCACCGCGCTGGCACAGCAGGACACCTTGCTCGCCAGCAAGAAGGAATTGCTGGAAGAGGAACGCCTGGTGGCGCTGACGCAGCCGGGCTTTTTCGCCCGCTTGTTCCGCACGGCACCGGCGCGCGCCTACAAGGAGGCCGTCGTCGCCAACGCCGAGGCGCAGCGCCAGGCCGCGCGCGACGTCTCCGCCATCAAGCTGCTGCTGAAAGGTGAACTGGAGCCGCGCTGCGAGCGCGCCCGCAACAGCCTGCATATCGCCCTGCGCACGGCGCAGTCGCGCCAGCGCGAATGGGACGACAGCACGGAACTGCTGCGCCGCGCGCGCATGCGTTTCCCCACCATCGTCGCGCCCGCTACCCTGGAGGAGCTCGATGGCGAGGCGCTGCAAATTGGCGGCCTGTGGCATGAACCGGCGCTGGCCCGCTTGCGCTCGCGCCTGTTCGCCAAGGCCCTGGCCCTGCATGAGGCATGGCTGGCGGAAGTGGCGAAGAAGGGCGGACCTGGCTTTGGCGGCAACTTGCTGGCCGTGTCGAAATTGCTGAAAAACAAGCGCGCCTATGAGCAGTCGCACATCGCCATGGTATGGCATAGCCTGTTCATGGTCGTGCCCGTCGTATCGACGACGTTCGCCTCGTTCGCGCGCCAGTTCCAGGGCATGGGTCCCGAATCGCTGGGCTGGCTGTTCATCGATGAAGCGGGCCAGGCGCCGCCACAGGCGGCGCTGGGCAGCCTGTGGCGCGCCAAGCGTGCCGTCGTCGTCGGCGACCCGCTGCAGATCGAACCCATCTTCACGGTGCCGGACCGCCTGGTGCAGACCTTGTCCGCCCTGTCGCCGCATACGCAGGACGGCGGCTACGCGCCGACCTGCGTTTCCGTGCAAACCCTGGCCGACCGCGCCAACCGCTATGGCGCGACGGTGGCGGCCAGCAGCGCACAACCGTTGTGGATAGGCAGCCCCCTGCGCGTGCACCGCCGCTGCGTGGAACCGATGTTCTCGCTAGCCAATAGCATCGCCTATGAAGACAAGATGGTCTATGGCTTGAGCGAACGCACGCCGCCAGCCGGCGCGCGCGGACTCACGCGTGGCCCCAGCCGCTGGATCGATGCCGCCGGTCCCGTCAGCTACAAGCAGGTGGTGCCCGTGCAGCTCGATTTCGTGCTGGAAGTGCTGCTGAAACTGTACCGCCGCGACGGCAAGCTGCCCGAGATGTATGTCATTACGCCCTTCAAGGCCGTGCGCAACGAATTGCGTTCGCGCATCATGGACCTGGACTGGGACCGCCGCCTCGGCTACGGCAAGGCGCCCACGGCGCGCGAACTGCGCCAGTGGAGCAGCCAGATGGTGGGCACCGTGCACACCTTCCAGGGCAAGGAACAAAGCGTGGTGATGCTGGTCCTCGGCGCCGACGACAGCACGGCCGGCGCCGCGCAGTGGGCGGCCGCCACGCCGAATTTGCTCAACGTGGCCCTGACGCGCGCGCAGCATCATGTGTACATCGTCGGCAACCCCTTGCTGTGGGGACAGTTGCCGCATTTCGCGCCCGCCTGCGCGCAATTGCCGCATACGGGCATGCATGAGTTCTTGGTGGAGATGGGTTGACGTCACCTGGCCATGCCTTCCTGCGTAGCTCGGATTAGCGCGGCAACGCTGCGCGTAATCCGATATCTGCGCTACCGCCAACACTGCGTCGGATGACGGCCCTTGGCCTCATCCGACCTGCGCGCTGCACTACTGGAGCGGGAAATCCAAGGTAAACGTCGTGGCCGCCGCATCCGACGCCACCGTCGCGCTGCCGCCATGCAACTGCATGATGGCCGTGACGATGGCCAGGCCCAGGCCCGTGGAAGCGGCCGAATCGCTGCGGGCCGGGTCGGCGCGGTAAAAGCGTTCGAACAGGTGCGGCAGGTGGCGCGCGGGGATGGCGGGACCGAGATTGCTCACGCTCAGCTCCACGCCCTCGCGCGTCGCGTGCGAACGCAGCAAGATCGTACTGCCCGGCGCCGCGTGGCGGATCGCGTTCGACAGCAAGTTGCCCAGCGCGCGGCGCAGCAGTTGCGGCTCCGCCGTCACCGTGCCGCTGCCGTGGCAAGCCAGCGCCAGCCCCCGCTCCTCGGCCAGGCCTTCAAAGAAATCGGCCAGGCGCAGGAACTCGTCCTGCACCGGCAAGGCTTGCTTGACCAGCACCACCTCTTCCTGCTGCGCGCGCGCCAGGAACAGCATGCTGTCGATCATGCGCGACAGCCGTTCCAGTTCTTCCACATTCGACGACACCAGCTGTTCATAGTCCTGCGCGCTGCGCGGGCGGGCCAGCATCACCTGGCTTTGTCCCAGCAGATTGGTGACGGGCGTGCGGAATTCATGCGCGAGATCGGCGGAAAACTGCGACAGCCGCGCATACCCTTCCTGCAGCCGCGCCAGCATGGCGTTGAGCCCATGGATCAACGGCAGCAGCTCCGTCGGCGCGCCGCGCGCCTCGAGCTGCTGCCCCAGCTTGCCAGGCCGCACGAGCGCCGCATGGGCGGCGATATTGCGCAGCGGCCGCAAGCCGCGCAACAGCATCACGCTCGCCAGCAAGGCCGCCACCAGCGCGCTGACGGCCACCGACACGACAATCTGCCAGCGGTAGGCGGCAAACATGACGCTGCGGTCGCCATAGACCCTGGCGATGGAAATATCGGCCATCTGCGCCGGATCGCCGATGCGCGCGCTGGCCGCCACGACCCGCGCCGGATAGCCGTCGCGGCTGGTCCAGCTGACAATCGCGCTGGCCGTCACTGGCGCATCGACGGCCACGGGAACAGCATGCGCGACGTTCTCGCCATACGGATTGACATCGATCAAACGCGTGCCATCGGCGCGCACGATGCGCACGAGCGAATTCTCTTGCCCACTCATGGTGTCGCGAAAATACTGGGGCCGCTCGCGAATGATGTCCAGGGTGCCCGCATTGCCCAGCAACTGCTGGATTTGCCGCAATTTTCCCAGCAGTAAAATATCGTCGCGGCGCTCGATTTCCACCACGAATGAACGGTACAGATGCATGCCCAGGCCGGCCGACACGAGCGCCACAATGAGCACGAACACGAGCGTGACGCGCAGGGTCATCGAGCGGCGTAGCTGCGCCAGCTTCATGGGGCGGCGCCGCTGTCAGAAACCGTGGGCACGCGCAATTCGCACACATAACCCATGCCGCGCAGGGTGTGGATCAGCTTGGGGTCGAACGGGTCGTCGAGCTTGCTGCGCAGGCGGCGGATGGCCGCATCGATGACATTCGTGTCGCTCTCGAAATGGATGTCCCATACTTGCGCGGCGATGATGGAGCGCGACAGCACTTCACCCTGGCGCCGCGCCAGCAGGTGCAGCAGGCCGAATTCCTTGGCCGTCAGGGTGATGCGCTGGCCCTGCCGGCTGACCTTGCGCTTCATCACATCGATTTCCATGTCGCCGATGCGGATCACCTCGTCCTCGCGGGGCGGGCCACGGCGCAGCAGGGTGCGGATGCGCGCCACCAGTTCGGCAAACGCGAACGGCTTCACCAGGTAATCGTCGGCACCCAGCTCCAGCCCTTTCACGCGGTCCTGCACCTCGTCGCGCGCCGTGAGGAAGATCACGGGCACGTCGGCGCCGCCTTCCTGCAGGCGCAGCGCGCGCAGCACTTGCCAGCCATCCATGATGGGCAGCATGACGTCAAGCACGATGAGGTCGGGCGCCTGCGTGCCGGCCATGTGCAAGCCGTCGCGGCCGTTGCGCGCCAGGCTCACCGTGAAGCCCGATTCAGCCAGGCCGCGCAGCAGATAGTCGCCCGTCTTCGGTTCGTCTTCGATTACCAGGATGCGCATGGCCGCTTTCGTCAGGGGGAATGCCCCATTTTACGCCCGCCAACCGGCCGCGAAGATGATAAAAATGTCAGCTGACGGTTTTTGCCGTCTGGCCGAACAGCACGCTTTTCGCGTCACCGCTGACGGTCGGCTGCACATTGATCTCGGCGGCGCGGGCATACGCGCGCACGGTGGCCGGGCGGGCGACAATCGCCGCGAACCAGCGCGCCAGATGCGGGAACTCGTCCAGGTTCTGGCGCTGGCGCGCGTGCGGCACGATCCACGGATAGATCGCCATGTCGGCGATGGAATAGCTGTCGCCGGCGACGAAGGCGCGGTCGGCCAGGCGCTTGTTCAGCACGCCATATAGACGGTTCGTTTCATTCACATAGCGCGTGATCGCGTACTCGATGGGTTCGGGCGCGTATTGCACGAAATGGTGGTTCTGCCCGGCCATGGGACCCAGTCCGCCCATCTGCCAGAACAGCCACTGCATGACCTCGGCACGGCCGCGCACGTCGTCCGGCAGGAATTGCCCGCTTTTCTCGGCCAGGTATTGCAGGATGGCGCCCGACTCGAACAGCGACAGCGGCGCGCCGCCATCGGCCGGCGCCTGGTCGACGATGGCGGGAATCCGGTTGTTCGGCGCGATGGCGAGAAACTCGGGCTGGAACTGCTCGCCCTTGCCGATATGCACGGGAATGATGTTGTAGGGAATGCCCGCTTCTTCCAGGAACATCGTCACTTTGTGCCCGTTGGGCGTGGTCCAGTAATACAGGTCGATCATCGCGGTCTTTCCAGGTCGGTGGGATGGGACAGGCGCGGTAGGACGATAGTCGCGCTATTGTCGCGCCGCAACTGGTGTGCATGGATATAATGCCACGTCAGCGAAAAACAAGATGGCGGGCGCGCCCCGGAGCGATAGAGCAAGCGCCCACTCTCGCCATTGCCATTATTTTTCGCCATTCCTGGGAACCATCAACGAAAGCCGACCATGCGCAAACTCCTGATCGTCATGCTGTCCGTCCTGCTGTCAGGCTGTGTCCAGGACTTCGCCATCTATATGTTCGATGGCCACGACCATTCCCTGACCGTGCGCCGCCAGCAAAGTTACTTTTGGCAAGATACGGTGGAAGTGCAGCTGATGGCCACCAATCTGCCGCACTGCCAGCGCCTGCACACCCTGTCGACGGACGCGCCTGCCGACATCAAGGTCGAGCTGTTTGCGGCCGGCGAAGGCGTGTGGAATATCCGCATGGGCAAGCAGCTGTGGCAGGCGGAAACGAATACCTGCAATAGCCTGACGGAAATGGAAAACGACCCGAAGGCCGACCTGGGCCAGCCGGTCGGGCAATTCGTGGTCGTCGATGACCAGCTGACATTCGAACCGGCGCCGCAAGCGGCGGCGCCCGCCCAGTAAGACCTTAGCGCGCCGCCAGGCTGCGCAGCGGCTTTTTCGCCACGGTGCGCGGCGCGGCGGCAGTAGCGGCCAGACGCGGCGCCGTCCCCTGTTCCTGCGCCGACAGTTTGAAGCGCGCCACCAGCTGCGCCAGCACGGCCGCCTGGTCCTGCATGCTGGACGCCGCCGCCGCCGCCTCTTCCACGAGGGCCGCATTTTGCTGCGTCACGCTATCCATCTCCGTGATCGCCTGGTTGACGTGGCCGATGCCCGTGCTTTGCTCATGCGAGGCGGCCGTGATGTCGGCCATGATGTCGGTCACGCGCGAGACGCTGGCCACCACCTGATCCATGGTCGTGCCCGCCTGTGCGACGAGCGTGCTGCCGGCCGCGATGCTGTCGACGGAAGCGCCGATCAGTTCCTTGATTTCCTTGGCCGCGCTCGCCGAGCGCTGGGCCAGGTTGCGCACTTCCGAGGCAACGACGGCGAAGCCGCGCCCCTGCTCGCCGGCGCGCGCCGCTTCCACGGCCGCGTTCAGGGCGAGGATATTCGTCTGGAAGGCGATGCCGTCGATGACGCCGATGATGTCGACGATCTTGCGCGACGACGCGTTGATGGTATCCATGGTGCCGATCACTTGCGCCACCACGGCGCCGCCCTGGCGCGCCACTTTCGAGGCCGACTGCGCCAGCTCATTGGCCTGCACGGCGTTGCCCGTGTTTTGCGACACGGTCGACGTCAGCTCCTCCATCGAGGCGGCCGTCTCTTCCAGCGAACTGGCCTGCATTTCCGTGCGCGCCGACAAGTCCATATTGCCGCTGGCAATCTCGCTCGACGCCGTGGCGATGGTTTCGGCGCTGTGGCGGATTTCGCTGATCGCATCGACCAGGTTGGCCTGCATGGTCTTCATCGCGTACAGCACGCTGTGGCGGTCGCTGGCATGCGTGCGCACGCTGCCGCTCAAGTCGTTGTTGGCGATCTTTTCCGCCACTTCGGCCGCATATTCCGGGTCGCCGCCCAGCGCATGGCGCAGGCTGCGGTTGATGACCACGACGACGGCCGCCAGCAGCGCGCACACCAGCAGCAGCACGCCCAGCGAAGTGAGCAGCGACTGGCGGAAGGCGGCGTCGATGTCGTCCATGTACACGCCCACGACGAGGGTCCAGGCCCACGGCTTGTAGGCCACCACGCGGCTCATCTTCGGTTCCGGGGTTTTCTGTCCGGGACGGGGGAAATAATAGTGGACGAAACCCTTGCCCGCATCGCTCTTGCCGACGGCGACGATGTCGCGGTACAGATAGGTGCCGTTGGCATCCTTGAAGTCCGACATGTTCTTGCCATTCGTTTGCGGCGCGGCGGGATTCATCACCACCACGGCATCGAGGTTGATGATGGACAAATAACCGGTGTCGCCGAAACGCATGCTCTTGATGACGGCGGTGGCCTGCTTCTGCGCCTCTTCCTTGCTCAGCGCGCCGCTGGCGGCCAGCTCGCCGAACATCTTCACGGCGCCCAGGCCCAGGTCGGCGGCATTGCTCAAGTCGGCGCTACGCTCCTCGATACGGATCTTGCGGATCTCCAGGGCGTTGTACACAAAAATAACCGTAATGCACAGCAAGCTGCAAATCAGGGGAATCCATAACTTCTGCTGGAACGTCAATTTCTTCATGCGGTGTCTCCAACTGTGTGTGCGGCGAAGGGGGCGTGCCCGCTTCCAGCTCTGCGGCCAGGAATGCGGCGGCGACGGTGCTCTGGCGGCACCGTTCAGACGACTCCAGCATACGCTTGAACTACCGATATTTACAATGCCATACAGCAATTTTTAGCGCAGTGTTGTTAATGCGATGCGACAAGACATGTTGCATCGCAATAAAACTGCGGCAAGCGCCCGCCGCTCTTTTCCGCTACAGTCACAGCACCTTCCCCACTGCACAAGGAGCAGCATGTCGACTACCTTGACCTGGCAAGGCTTTGCCATCCTGTCGGCCGTGTTCGCGGCCATGACGGCCATCCTGGGCAAGCTGGGCGTCGCTGAGATGAACAGCAACATGGCCACCCTGATACGCACGGGCGTCATCCTGCTGGTAACGGCGGCCATCATCTCGCTGCGCTCGGAATGGCAGCGCCCGGGCGGCGGCAACTGGGTGGGCTGGACGTGCCTGATCGCGTCGGGGGTCGCCACGGGCCTGTCGTGGCTCTGCTATTTCCGCGCGCTGCAACTGGGCCCCGTCTCGCTGGTGGCGCCCGTCGACAAGCTCAGCGTGGCGCTGGTGATGCTGGCCGGCTGGCTCGTGCTGGGCGAGCCGTTCACCCTGAAGGCGGCCATCGGTGGCGGCTTGATCGTGCTCGGCTCGCTGATTTTGCTGCTGTGAGGCGATACGCGGCACGCGGCGGCGCGCCTGTGTCAGAATGCACGCCGGATAGATCGAATCACGAAAGAACAGCATGACCAAGAATGAAGCCATGAAACGCATCAATGACCGCCTGGGCAAGCCCACCCTGACGGACAAGAACACGCACTTTGCCAGCGTCGCCAGCTATGGCACGGACGAGGGCTGGTGGTTGAAGATTCCCTTCCTCACCTTCAAGCAGGAATTGCACTTCATCCTCAACAACGAGAAGACGAAGAGCTTTCAGCACCTGAAAATCGGCGCCAACCAGATCCTCAGCCCCGGCATGAAATTCCGCAGCACGGGCGGCGCGGCCGACGCCTTCATGTCGGCCTCGGCACCGAAGCGCCTGGTCGACTTGCTCGATGGCGGCAGCAAGTACAACTTCACCAAGCATTTCATCACCGACTACCGCTACTAAAACACCTGACCAAACCTACTGCGCGGCGCGCTTTGCGGCCTGCGATGCTCACCGTACTAGAAGTAGGGTTGCGCTTCTGAGCCACAAATCACTGCCGCTCGCTACGGTTTTGTCAGGTGCTCTTGAGTTTGTCAGCCCTCCCTTGGCGGCAGCCACGCCTTGAGCAAATGCTGGGCGATGTCGAGCGCGTCGTCGCGGCTGGTGCCGAAATGCAGGGGATAGCCCCAGAACTTGCCGAACATCACGGCGAAGGCCTTGCCGGCCAGACGCTTGGCCGCGCTCGGTTCGACCAGCACCATGCCCTGGATGTAGGCGCGGATGGCCGCCTTGTTCTGTTTCATCCACAGTGCAGCCCGCTTGCGCTCCTCCTGCGGGTGTTCATGCCCATCCTCGTCAAAGCCTTCCTCGCTGAGGATGACAAATGCTTGCCGGCGCGCCAGCAGCGCATCGAACTGGGCGAACAGGATATCGGGTTGGGCGGGCGCTGCCGCGCGGCGCATCCAGACGAGGGGGAAAGTGGACAGATCAAGCTGCATGGTGATGACTCCTTCAATGGGGGTTGCCGTTCCTCCTTACCTTCATCAGAACACTGGCGGCGGCGGTTGCCGTTGAAGCGGGGCTGCGGATCAGCACACGATACCGGTGGCGCGGTCGGACGTCATTGCATAAAATAGCCACAATATTATTCAATCCAGCCAAAGCCCCTGCCATGCCCCATCCCCTCCTGCCCAGCATGCTCTCCGCCCAGCTGGGCCTTGACGCCACCGCCTCCCTCATGGATTTCGACGTCGATGGCGTGCTGCGTCCGCTGCTGGCCGTGGGCCTGGCCAGCGTGCGCGAGGAATGGGAGCAGGCGCCGCACCAGCACCGCAAGGGACAGCTGCTGTACGCCACGCGCGGCGTCATCCATTGCGAGGTAGACAGCGGGGTATGGATCGTGCCGCCCCAGTGCGCCGTGTGGATACCGGGCGGCCTGATGCATGCGGCACAGGGCGTGGGCGAGGCCGAGTGCTATTGCCTGTTTGTCGAGCCGGCCATGGCGCCCGCCTTGCCCGCCGTCTGCTGTACCCTGGCCGTCTCGCCGCTGCTGCGCGAACTGATCGCCAAGGCGGCCGGCTTTCCCACCCTGTATGCGCTGCATGGCGCGCAGGAACGCCTGGTGGCCACCCTGCTCGATGAATTGGCGGCCGCCCCCGTGGAAGACTTGCACCTGCCGATGCCGCGCGATGCGCGCCTGCGCCGCCTGGCCGCCCTGCTGCTGGCGCAGCCGGCCGACAAGAGCACCTTGGCCGAATGGGCCAAACGCATCGGCATGAGCGAGCGCAGCATGACCCGGCAGGCGTTGGAAGAGATCGGCATGAGCGTGGGCCGCTGGCGCCGGCAACTGCACGTCATCGTGGCCCTGCAGCGCCTGGCGGTGGGACACAGCGTGAAAGCGGTGGCGCTGGAACTCGGCTATGAAAACACCAGCGGTTTTGTCACCATGTTCCGCAAGGCCGTGGGCAAGCCGCCGGCGCGCTACCTGGCCGAAAGGGAATCAAAAGGGAAATAAAAAAGGCGGCATCGCGCCGCCTTCTTCATGCATCTTCGGCGAAAATCAGGTTTCGCGCGCCAACGCCAGGAATTCCGTGCGCAGCGCCAGATTCGGCTGCATCTCGCCCAGCATGGCCGAGGTGATGGTTTCCTCGCCCGGTGTGCGGATGCCGCGGCTTTCCATGCACAGGTGGCGGCAGCGTACGACCACACCCACCGATTTCGGTTCCAGCACGTCCATCAGCGCGTTGGCGATCTGCATCGTCATGCGTTCCTGCACTTGCAGGCGCTTGGAGAAGCAGTCGACGAGGCGCGTCAATTTCGACAGGCCGACGATCTTGCCGTTCGGCACGTAACCGATGGTGGCCTTGCCGAAGAACGGCGCCAGGTGATGTTCGCAATGGCTGTAGACGGGGATGCCGCGCACGACGATCAGCTCGTTGTACTGTTCCGCACCATCTTCAAAAGCCTTCAGCAAGTCGACCGGATCCTGGCCATAGCCGGAAGTCCAGTGCTTCCAGGCCTTGGTCACGCGCGCCGGCGTTTCCAGCAAGCCAGGACGCTGCGGGTCTTCGCCAAAGCTGCTGATCAGCCGGCGCCAGTCGTTTTCGGAGAATTCTTGAGACATGCTAAAACACCCTAAAATTTGCAATTGCCGCCAGTATATAGAAAATGTGACAGGCTGCCCCGACAGCCATTGCTTTTACTCTGGCGCCGGCGGCCGGTAGGCCCGCACCAGCAACGCGGAAATCGATACGCTGGACGTCGCTTCCGGCCACGCATCGCCGGGACCGAACCAGCGCGCCTCGGCGATCTCGTCCTCGTCCAGGCGAATGTCGCCATCGAGGTAATCGGCCGTAAACGCGATCATCAGCGAATGGGGAAATGGCCACGATTGGCTCATGAAATACTGCAAGTTATGCACGCGCAGCCCCACCTCTTCCATCACTTCGCGGTGCACGGCTTCCTCGATCGATTCGCCCGCTTCCAGGAAACCGGCCAGCGGGCTGAAACGCTGCGATGGCGAATGCCTGTGCATGGCCAGCAGCACCTGCTCGCCCTTGCGGATCAGCACCATCATGGCCGGCGAAATGCGCGGATACGCGAGCATGCCGCAGGCGGCGCATTGGAAGCAGCGCTCGCCGCGCGCGCGCTGCATGGGCGTGGCGCAGACGCCGCAATAACGGTGCGTGCGCGCCCATTCGGCCAGTTGCGCGGCGCGGCTGGCCAGGCCCAGGAAACCATCGTCGACGGCATTGAACAGCGAGCGCAAGCCATGCCAGGCCACGCCGCCATCGAGGGGCAAGGCATCGTCGTCGCGCCAGACGGTCTGGCAATAACGGCCCTGCCACACGCCCACAGGCTGGGCCTGGCTCAGGTCGATATCGAGCGCGGCCACCTCGGCCTGCGTCGGCAAGGCCAGTTCCGGCGTGCGCAGCAGCACGCGCCCGCGATGAAAGACAAACGTCAGCGTCTGGGCGGCAGCGGGCGCCGGTTCGGGCACATCGATCAGGGGGACAAAAGCGTCGGGAGTATGGAGCATGCTTGGCGGAAATTTGTAAAGGTTGCTCATCATACTCCCGCTCCCGGACGCCTGCGCGCATAGCAGCGGCTGGGCCGCAAAGCAAGCATTCATGCGGCATCACAGTGTTTTTTTCCTGGCACATTCAATTCGTTGCGTAAACGAGACTGATAACGATTCTCATTTACGAAATAGCGCCCAATTATTACAATGTCACACAACCCGTTTCCCCAGCCAGCCACTTGCCCGCGTGCAATAGCACTGTGCGCAGCGCCAGCCAGGAACCACTACCCTGACCTTATCGAGAGAGCAAGATGGCAATCAAGAGCCGCAAACACGTCCAATCCCGTTTCAACCAGCATATCGGCGCCGCCCTGGCCGTGATGCTGCTGCCCGTTGCCGCCCAGGCTGCCGACCCGGCCGGCCAGAGCGTCCCGGCATCGCAGCAAACCCTGAACGAAGTCAAGGTCGTGGGTTCCAAGGAAAATGATTTCAAGGCCGAAAAAGCCTCGTCGCCGAAATACACGGAAGAGCTGGTCAACACGCCGCAAACCATCGTCGTGATCAAGAAGGAATTGATCGAACAGCAAGGCGCGCTGACCCTGACGGAAGCGCTGCGCAACACGCCGGGCGTCGGTACTTTTTTCCTCGGTGAAAACGGCAACACGAACACGGGCGACGCCGTCTACATGCGCGGCTTCGATTCGTCGGGCAGCATCTATGTCGATGGCGTGCGCGACGTCGGCTCGATCTCGCGCGACGTCTTCAACATCGAACAGATCGACGTGCTGAAGGGCCCGGCGGGCACGGACAGCGGCCGCGGCTCGCCGACAGGCTCGATCAACCTGGTCAGCAAGACGGCCACCATGGAAAACAAATTCAATTCCCTGCTGACGGCCGGCAGCGGCAAGCAGAAACGCGCCACGGCCGACTGGAACCGCGTCCTCGACAGCGATTCGGGCACGGCATTGCGCCTGAACCTGATGACGCAGGACAGCGGCAACCCGGCGCGCGATGAAGTCACGAACAAGCGCTGGGCCTTCGCCCCCACCGTCACCTTCGGCATCGGCAAGCCGACGCGCATCACGGCCAGCTACCTGCACGTCGACCAGGACAACGTGCCCGACGGCGGCGTGCCGACCATCGGCTTGCCCGGCTATTCGACGCCGGACGTCGCCACGAAGGAGAAGCCGGTCATCCGTACCTACCTGAACAGCGCCGCCAGGGTCGATCCAAAGAATTTCTACGGCTCCACCTCGGACTACGACAAGGTCAAGGCCGACATGGGCACCTTGCGCATCGACCATGATTTCTCGCCGACCGTGCAGCTCCAGAACACCACGCGCTACGGCAAGACCAAGCAGGACTACCTGCTGACGGCCTTCATGGCCAATACCGCCAACCTGAATACGGAAACGAACGGGGCGGTAAAAGACAACCCTGCGACCTGGACCCTGGCGCGCTCGCTGCGCACCGTGAAGGACCAGGAAAACACGATCTTGACCAACCAGACCGTGGTCAGCGCGCAATTCGACACGGGCGTGCTCAAGCACTCCCTGGTGGCCGGCGCCGAGTTCACCAGCGAAAAGCAGACCAACTACAGCTATGTGCCAGCCACCCTGGGTACCTTGCCGGCAGCGAACCTGTACCATCCGAACCCGCGCGACCCCGTCACCGGCTACAACCCCGTGCGCAGCGGCGCCTTCACGGAAGGCGAAGTCAACACGCAAAGCCTGTATGTGTTCGACACCATCAAGTTCGGCGACAAGTGGCTGTTCAACGGCGGCGTGCGTTTCGACCATTTCAACACCACGTATGACGCCGTCACGCTGCAAACGGCCGTGGCCCAGGGCCAGGTGCAAAAGCTGCCAGTGGGCACGCCCATCCCCACCCACCTGACCCTGAGCGATACCTTGGTCAACGGCAAGATCTCGGCCATGTACAAACCGACGCCGGACAGCAGCGTGTATGCCTTGCTGGCCACGTCGAAAGCGCCACCGGGCGTCAACTTCGCCCTGAGCACGGGCGCCAGCAGCGCGCAAAACCCGAGCTACGATCCGCAGGAAACGCTCACCAAGGAAATCGGCACCAAGTGGGACTTCCTGAAGCAAAAACTGTCGTTCTCGGCCGCCGTCTACCAGACCACCGTCAAGAATGAAGTGGAACAGGATCCCGTCATCCCCACCATTTATTACCAGACCGGTAAAAAACGCGTGGAAGGGCTGGAACTGGGCGTGGTGGGCGAAATCATGCATAACTGGCTGGTCAGCGCAGGCTATACGCGCATGAATACCAAGGTCGAGTCGGGCAAGGTCGTCACGGCCAGCGGCGTCAACAACCTCAGCTACACGCCGAAGCAGGCGTTCACCAGCTGGACTTCGTACACCCTGCCGTTCGGCCTGAAGATCGGCGGCGGTGCCCGTTACGTCGGTGAAATGCTGCGCGGCACCGATGGCGCCGTCGGCACGCCGGCACGCGTCGACTCCTACTGGGTCTTCGACGCCATGGCGACGTATCCGGTCAACAAGAACCTCGACCTGCAGCTGAACGCCTACAACCTGGCCGACAAGACCTATGTGGCGGCCATCAACAAGTCCGGCTTCCGCTACACGCCAAGCCAGCCGCGTTCGTTCAGCCTGACGGCGAATATCAAGTTCTGAGTAATGTTCGTGAAATCATGACAAGCGGAGGCTCTGCAAGGGGCCCGCTGCCAGCAGCGGGCAACACCGCAGAGCGCCGCGTATAGAAGTCGGAAATCGCAGCAAGATATTGCAGCTTACCGGAGTCGGCAGAACAGGTATTGCGCGCGACAGCAGCCCCTCTTCGGAGGGGCTTTTTTATTGTCCTGATAATCTTGTCTTTTTCGCGCAACGGCGCCCTGCCACGACTAGCGTATGAAAAGTCATACAGCGATCGCCTCCCCCGTCCAATATTTCGCGCAGTGCGGCAATATAGCAACATTCTTGAATTTAAATAAGTTCTATAAATCAATAACTTATGAAAGGTTCTGTCGAAAAAGCATTTCAGGCATATCCTTTGCTATGTACAGGTTTTGCTGCAAATAATCGCCAGCATGCAAGGGCTTGTTTTTGAGAAATATTGACTCCAAGCTTGAGTTGCTCGCTATCAATAATCCGCTCACAGCGGCGCTTCATTTGGAGGAGTCAAAATGAAAAAGAAACGGCCATTAACCCTGTACATCCTGATTGCCATGATCCTCGGCATCGCCGTCGGCTATGGATGCAACACCGCCTTCCCTGATGCCAAAGTCAGCGCCCAGATCGCTGGCAATATCTCCATCGTCACCGACGTCTTCCTGCGCCTGATCAAGATGATCATCGCGCTGCTGGTGTTCTCCACGCTGACGGTCGGCATCGCCCACATGGGCGACGGCAAGACGGCGGGCCGCATCGGCCTGAAAGCCATGTGCTGGTTCGTCGTCGCCTCGCTCGTGTCGCTGGCGCTGGGCATGGTGCTGTCGAACCTGATGCAGCTCGGCACCAACCTGGGCTTGCCATTGCCGGATATCCACGCCTCGACTAACTTGAAGACGGCCGCCTTTACCTTGAAGGATTTCTTCACGCATCTGGTGCCGAAATCGCCGATCGAGGCCATGGCCAACAATGAAATCCTGCAAGTGCTGGTGTTTTCCATCTTCTTTGGCGGCGCACTGGCCGGCCTGGGCGAGTCGGGCAAGACCCTGACGGCCGTCGTCGATCAGCTGGCGCAAGTCATGCTGCGCATCACCGGCACCATCATGAACCTGGCCCCGCTGGCCGTGTTTGCCGCCATGGCGTCCGTCATCACCACCCACGGCCTGGGCGTGCTGGTCACGTTCGCCAAATTCATGGGCGGTTTCTACCTGGGCCTGATGTGCCTGTGGGCACTGCTGATCGCCGCCGGCTTCCTCGTCATCGGTCCGCGCGTCTTCAAGCTGGTCGGCCTGATCCGCGAACCGTTCCTGCTGGCATTCTCGACGGCCAGCTCGGAAGCGGCCTATCCAAAACTGCTGACAGCGCTCGACCAGTTCGGCGTGGACCGCAAGATTTCCAGCTTCGTGCTGCCGATGGGCTACTCCTTCAACCTCGATGGCTCGATGATGTACTGCACCTTCGCCGTGCTGTTCATCGCCCAGGCCTACGGCATCGACCTGTCGATCGGCACGCAGATCACCATGCTGCTGCTGCTGATGCTGACCTCGAAGGGCATGGCCGGCGTGCCGCGCGCCTCGCTGGTGGTGATTGCCGCTACCCTGAACCAGTTCAATATTCCGGAAGCGGGCCTGCTGCTGCTGATGGGCGTCGACCAGTTCCTCGACATGGGCCGTTCGGCCACCAACGCGGTCGGCAATGCCGTCGCCACGGCCGTCGTAGCCAAGTGGGAAGGTGGCCTGGCCACGGAAGAAGAAGCGGCGGCCGCCAACGCGGCCAACCAGAATACGGAAAGCCATTGGGGCGAAGCGGACCACGCTAGCAAGGCCTGATAGCGCCATGGCCCGCCACAAGCGGGCCATTTATTTGTTTTCAATGTTGAGTAACAAGCAGTCAGGTAGTGCGATCAGTAGTTATCCCCCTTACTAGAGAGATTCTCATGAAAAAAGTCCTGTTTACCCTGCTGGCCCTTGGCGCAGCTTCCGGCGGCGCGCTGGCCCAATCGAGCGTGACCATCTATGGCGTGGCCGATGCCGGCCTGGTGTTCGACAAGGACGCGGCCGGCGACCGCCTGAACCGCGTCGCTTCCGGCGTCGCCTCCGGCTCGCGCATCGGCTTCAAGGGCAAGGAAGACCTGGGCGGCGGCATGTACGCCAATTTCGTGCTGGAAAGCGGTTTCAATATCGATACCGGCACCTCGGGCCAGGGCGGCTTGCTGTTCGGCCGCCAGGCGTATGTCGGCCTGTCCGGCAGCGCCGGCGCCGTCACCCTGGGCCGCCAGTACTCGCCGTACTACCTGGCCCTGCGCGACGTGGCCGACCCCTTCGTCATCGGCCTGGCCGGCACGGCATCGAACCTGATGGCAACGAATATCCGCGTCGACAACATGGTGCAATACACCACGCCAAGCTGGAGCCACCTGTCGGCCGACCTGGCCTACGGTTTCGGCGAAGTGGCGGGCGACAATGCGAAAAACCGCAGCATGGGCGGCGCCGTGCACTACATCGACGGCCCGCTGAACGTGACGCTCACGCATCACCGCAAGGAAAATGCGCTGGCGACACAGCAAACGCGCAACACCCTGCTGGCCGCGCGCTATGACTTCGGCGTCCTGCAAGGCAACTTCGGCTACGCGGACAACCGCGCCCTCGACGACAGCAAGAGCAACGACATCCTGGTCGGCTTCAGCGCCCCGTTCGGCGCCACCAAGCTGGTCGCGTCGTATATCCGTCACAACGACAAGAGCAACCTGAACCGTGACGCCCAGCAGTGGGCCATCGGCGCCTACTACGCCCTGTCCAAGCGCAGCGACCTGTACACCGGTTATGGCCACATCAGCAACAAGAACGGCGCCACCTTCGTCGTCGGCAACGCCACCGACAATGGCACCGGCAACAGCGGCTTCAACTTGGGCATGCGCCACACGTTCTAAGGACGTCGGCCAAATCTGCCGCGCGGCGCGCTTTGCGCGCCGGCGATGCTCACCGTACTCGAGTACGGTTGCGCTTCTCAGCCACAACTCACTGCCGCCCGCGACGATTTTGTCGGACGTCGAGAGGTCCGTGAAATAACAGCGTGAGCCGCCGGATGCACATCCGGCGGCTTTTTTTATGTTGAGACACATCAAGATGCGATACTGTCGGTTCTTGCAAGTTGGCACCAGACTATGAATAGCAGCAGCAAACCACCTCTTTCCTGGCGCCAGCGCCTGTCGCAACGGTCGGGCCGCGAAACGCTGGCCTGGGGCGTGGTGCTGGCCGCCTGCCTGGCCACCGTCTGGCTCGTGTATTTCTGGACCGAACGCATCGCCATCGGCAAGCTGCAGGCGAGCGGCGCGCAGCGCCTCGAGGTGTATGTCAGCAGCCTGGAAAATGCGCTGGAGAAATACGACTTCCTGCCCAAGACGCTGGAGCTGAACCGCGACGTCATCCGCCTGCTGCAGCACCCGGAAGACCCCGTGCTCGTCGACACGGTCAACCATTACCTGGAGCAAATGAATGCCCAGGCAAAATCGTCGACCATCTTCATCAGCAACCTCGACGGCAACACGCGGGCCGCCAGCAACTGGCAGCAGCCGGACAGTTTCATCGGTGACAATATCGCCTTCCGCCCGTATGCCCAGGACGCCCTGCGCGGCACGCCGGGGCGCTTCTATGGCGTCGGCACGACGCGGCTGGAACCCGGCTATTTCTTCGCCCATGGCATTTACCAGAATGGCCGCATGCTGGGCCTGGCGACGGTCAAGGTGAACCTGGAAAACCTGGAAAAACGCTGGGTGCAGGGCGCGGACAAGGTCATGCTGGCCGACGAGCATGGCGTGATCTTCCTCAGTTCCATGCCGGACTGGAAATACAAGACGCTGGCCCCGCTCTCGCCTGCCATCGTCGATGAACTGAACCGCACACGCCAGTATTACTCGAAGCAGCTGGCGGCGATTCCCTTCGTCTCCGACCGCCAGCTGGGCAACGGCGCGCGCGTCATCAGCGTGCGCGAGCAGGAGCGGGCCGACGCGCCGCCGAAGACCAGTTCCAGCGTCATGACACAGATCAAACTCAAGTCGCCGCGCGACTGGACCTTCATTTACCTGTCCGACCTGGCGCAGGCGAAGGCCAGCGCGCGCGCGGCGGCCGCCTTCTCCTGCGTGCTGCTGGGCTTTTTCATGCTGCTGTTCTTTTACCTGCGCCAGCGGCGCGCGGCCGTGGCGCAGAAATTGCGCGCCCGCGAAGACTTGCAGCACGCCTACGACAACCTGGAAACCATGGTCGAGGAACGCACGTCGGAACTCAATGCCATGACGCAAAGCCTGAGCCAGGAAATCGAGGTGCGCAGCAAGGCCGAGCAAAAACTGCACATCACGCAAAACGAACTTTTCCAGGCCGGCAAGATGGCCGTGCTGGGGCAGATGTCGGCCAGCATCACGCACGAGCTGAACCAGCCGCTGACGGCACTGCGCACCATGTCCGACAATGCCGTCATCCTGCTCGAGCGCGGACGGCTCGACGACGCGCGGCGCAACCTGGCGAAGATCTCGCAAATTGCGGCCAGGATGGGGACCATTACGGGACAATTGAAGATTTTTGCGCGCAAGTCGACGACCAGCCTGACCTCCGTCTCGATCCCCACGGCGATCAGCAACGCGCTGTTCCTCGTCGAACGCCGCCTGCAGGTTGAAAATGTGCGTTTCAGCCTGCATCTGCCGCCCGAGGACATCTTCGCCATGTGCGAAAGCAACCGCCTCGAGCAAGTGCTGGTGAATCTGTATGCGAATGCGCTCGACGCCATGAATGGCAGCGACGTGCGCAGCCTGCGCGTGTCCGTCGAATGCACGCGGGAACAGGTGCTGATCCACGTGGCCGACACGGGACCTGGCCTGTCGACGGAAGTGTGCGAACACCTGTTCGAACCGTTTTTCACCACCAAGCCGCAGGGGCTGGGACTGGGCCTGGGCCTGGCCATTTCCGAACAGATCACGCGCCAGTTCGGCGGCGTGCTGCGCGCCGAAAACGCCGCCGGCGGCGGCGCCATCTTCACCATCGAACTACAGATTGCAACGCAGGAGGAAAAACATGTTTGACGGCTTGAAGGTCTTGCTGGTCGAGGACGACCCCACCGTACGCGAAGGCAGCGAGCAGGCACTGCAGCTGGCCGGCCTGGACGTGCTGGCCTTCCACTCGGCCGAACTGGCCTATAAACTGCTGACGCCGGATTTCCCCGGCATCGTCGTCAGCGACGTGCGCCTGCCCGGCATGAGCGGCCTCGAGCTGCTGCAAGCCGTGAAAACGCTCGACCCGCACCTGCCGGTGATCCTCGTCACGGGCCACGGCGACATCACGATGGCCGTGCACGCCATGCGCACGGGCGCCTACGATTTCATCGAAAAGCCGTATTCCTCGGACCAGCTGGTCGACGTCATCCTGCGCGCGCTGGAAACGCGGCGCCTGATGCTGGAAGTGCACAGCCTGCGCCGCCAGCTCGAGGACGGCGGCGGCATCGAAGCGCGCCTGCTGGGCAATTCCGTGGCGATGCGCGACATACGGCGCCTGATCCTCGACGTTGCCAACGAACCGGCGGACGTGCTGATCTATGGCGACACGGGCACGGGCAAGGAAATGGTGGCCCGCTGCCTGCATGACTTCAGCCATCGCCGCAAGCACAACTTCGTCGCCGTCAACTGCGGCGCGATACCGGAAAGCATCTTCGAGAGCGAAGTGTTCGGCCACGAGCCGGGCGCGTTTACGGGCGCGGCCAAGCGCCAGGTGGGCAAGATCGAGCATGCGGACCACGGCACCTTCTTCCTCGATGAAATCGAAAGCCTGCCCCTGTCGCTGCAGGTAAAACTGCTGCGCGTGCTGCAGGAGCGCTATATCGAACGCCTGGGCTCGAACATTCCCACGCCCGTCGACGTGCGCGTCATCGCGGCGGCCAAGCTGGACCTGGAAGACTTGTCGCAGCAGCAGAAATTCCGCAGCGACCTGTACTACCGCCTGAACCTGATCGTGCTGCATTTGCCGCCGCTGCGCGAACGGCGCGAAGACATTCCCATCCTGTTCGAGCATTTCGTGCTGGCCGCGGCGGCCCGCTACAACCGCGCCGCGCCCATCGTCTCGAGCGCCCAGATGCGCAACCTGATGGCGCATTCCTGGCCCGGCAACGTGCGCGAACTGCGCAATATCGCCGACCGCTTCGTGCTCGGCATCGCCGGTGGCGCGTCGAGCCTGCTGGCAGGCGGCCAGGCCAGTCCCCTGTCGCTGGCCGAGCAAGTCAATGGCTTCGAACGCGCGTTGATCGAACAGGAACTGCGCGCATATTCCGGCAACGTCAGCGAAGTGAGCAGCGTGCTGGGCTTGCCGAAACAGACGCTGTATCACAAGATGCAGAAGTACAACCTGGTGGCGGAAGAGTTCCGCTAGGCGAACGCGGGGCGGCAGGCCTATGCAAAAGAACAACATAATATTGCTATATGGTATATATTGTTTCTTTTTGATAATTTTCTGAAGCCAATGAAAAAACCTGCTTTCCTGCTGTCCCTGTTATGTTGCGCCGCCAGTTTTGCCCAGGACGCCGTCAACACCGCAGCGCCCGCCGTCTCCACCGAAGCGGCCAGCGCACCAGCGGCCCCGGCAACCTCCGCCATCAGCCGCCTGCGCCTGTTCGGCCAGAATGGCGCCACCGCCTTCCTCTACCGCGACAGCAGCTGCATCCGCGGCATGTTCAGCGATGGCGTGGAAAAGGCCAGCGGCGGCATGGGTTCCGCCTTCGGCTCCCTGATCGGTACTGTCAGCAATGTCAGCCTGGGCATGGCGGAGACGGAAACGTCGCAAAACCTGGCACGCAAGGATGGCTTCTTCTCGAAAGCGTATTTCCGCGAATATGAGGTTCCCGCCGATAAGCCGAGCAGCCTGCGCCTGGGCTTCCAGGATGTCTCGCCGTTCTACGTGGCCAACGGCGTGCGCTATGACACGGTATCGCCCAGCTGCCATGGCGACATCACCTTCACGCCGCGCGCCGGCGAGGATTACGAAGCCGCGTTCTCGTGGGAAGGCAAGCGCTGCAGCATCAGCATCAACCAGGTGATCGCCAGGGAAGGCAAGACGGAGCTGGTCCCCGTGCCCGTCACGCGCGCGCCGAGCTGCTAAGCAATCTCAGGCGGCGCCGACGAAGCCCGTGCGCAAGGGCCTGACCCAGTCGGGCCGCCCGTTGGCCAGCGCCAGCCGCGCCGCCTTTTCCCAGTCATATTGCACCGCGTGCCACTGCGCCGTCCAGCCGCCATGCGCGTCCTGTTCGGCGATCGCATAGCGCGCGTGCGGCGTGCCGTTCTGCATCAGGTGCGGATAGCCATGGTCGTCGTCGTAGGCCTGCAAGCCCACGCTGCCCGGATTGACGATCAGCCGGCCATCGGCCAGGCGCACCTGGCGCGGCATGTGCGTGTGGCCGCACAGGATCAGCGCCGCGTCAGTGTCGCCGGCACGCGTGGCTACCTCGTCCGGCGTGGCGGCGCGGCTGCCCTGCGGCGTGACGGTGTCGAGAAAGTACACGAGGTCGCTGCCTGGCGTGCCATGCACGAGCAGCACGTCTGTGCGCAGGCGCAAGGTGGCGGGCAGCGCGTCTATCCACGCGAGTTGCTCCGGCAGCAGTTGTGCCCGCGCATAGGCGTCCGACACGCCCATGCGGGCCGGATCGCCCAGCAGCTGGCGCTCGTGGTTGCCGCGGATGGTCGGCAGGCCGAGCGCCATCAGGCGCGCCGCCGTGGCGCGCGGCTGCAGATGGCCCGAGACGATATCGCCGAGGTTGACGGTCACGTCCACGCCACGCCGGGCGATGTCGGCCAGCACGGCGTCAAGCGCGTCCAGGTTGCCGTGGATATCGGATATGGCGGCGATTCTCATGTCGTAACTCCCTCCCTTGCGCACCATTCTGCGCGCGTCAGGCGATACAGGCAATGCGTACGCAATGCGTGCCCTGGCGGCAGGGCCGGATGCTCGAACGTGGCGGCTTCGCGGCGCATGCCCAGGCGCGCCATCAGCGCGCTCGAGCGCCGATTCGGCAAGGCCGTGAACGAGACGATTTCCGGCAGCTGCAAGCGTTCGTAAGCTGCCCGCAGGGCGGCCTGCGCCGCTTCCTGCGCGTAACCTTGTCCCCAGTAATCGAAGGCCAGGCGCCAGCCGATTTCCACGCACGGCGAACAGGGCAATTGCGCGTCGGGAATATGCAGCCCCGTCATGCCGATGAAGCGATCGGTTTCACGCAAGGCCACGGCCCATAAGCCCCAGCCCCGCCCCGCGATCAGGTCGCCGCAGCGCCGCGCCATGGCATCGCTGGCCTCGCGCGACAGCGTGGAAGGAAAAAATTCCATCACGCGGGGATCGGCATTCAGGGCCGCGAACGGCGCCAGGTCGCTGTCGCGCCATTGCCGCAGCAGCAACCGCGGCGTGACCAGTTCCATGATTTCCTGCATCGCTTACTTCCTCTCATAACCAGTCTTTACAGGCGACTTACCTGCGGTAGGACAAGTCCGACGGCCACTTGGGCCGTGCGGCTACGTAATTTAAAAGTAACAATTGCTACCATTTCCTCATTGCATTGCTGTCCAATGCAGGCCGCCCCAGCGTCGCGGCAGTGTTCACTTTATCTTGAGGAGTTATCCATGTTTTCCACGTCCGTGTCCGCCCGCCTGTCTCCCCCACGTCCGCACCACCTTGCCTTGCGCGGCGCCATGATGCTGGGCGTATTGGGCGTCGCCACGGCCGCCGCCACGGCGCGGGCGGAACCGTCGCCCACCCTGGACCGCGTCAGCATTTCCGTGGGCGCCTTCGCGGCCGATCCGCGCATCAATGTCGGTGCCGACACGGAGTTTGGCCGCATCGACGCGCCCGAATCGAAGCCCAGCCGCACGACGATACCCCGCATCAAGGCCGAATTGCTGATCGGCGACCGCCATGGCCTGGCATTCGACTACTACCGCTACGACAAATCCTACACCCCCACCCTGACGGGCCAGACCACCATCAATGGCCAGCCCGTCACGGGCACGGCCACCGCGGACGCCGACCTGAAGCTGGACCTGGCCAAGATGTCCTACCGCTGGTGGCTCGGCAGCGGCAACGACACCTTCGGCATCGGCCTGGGCGCCGCCTACTATAATGCCAACCTGAACGGCACGGCCACCGGCGTCGTCAATGGCGAGACGGCCACGGCGCGCGATTCCATCGGCGAACACGCATTCGCGCCGCTGCTGGAAGTGGGCTGGCGCCACGCCTTCACGCCGGACTTGCGCATGTATGCGGAAGCGTCGGGCATCAAGAAAAATGGCGGGCGCATCAACGGCCATATTTATGGCGGCAATATCGGCGTCGAGTGGTTTCCATTCAAAAACATCGGCTTCGTCGCCGACTATGGCATCTCGAAAATCAAGCTGCACCGCGACAGCGAACGCGACGCGGACTTGAACGTGCGCCTGACGGGACCGTCGGCCTATGTGAAAGTACGCTTCTAACCCCTTCAGCCGCCGCTTTCCGCACGACAGCGCGGCACGCCTGATCCGGCCACGGCGCCAGTCCCCCGGCGCCGGCATTTCAACAGAATCACACCATCGCCGCAGCCCCGCTTGCTCGCTGTAAGCGCCGGCCGGCGCGCCACCGGCCTCGCTCCAGGCCAGGAGCACACGCATGCGCTGCGTGATCCTGGCTCCGCGTCATTCATGCCGGCTCTCCCGCATTTCATCCCCGCATTGTCGCCTCTTGTCGCAAACATCTTATTTTTTATCCAATTGACGATACATTATTGTTTTTAAGTAACATCCGCCATCGCGGTTGACGAGAAGGGCGATCCCCTTGCACAGACCGGCAGACATGCATCTGCCGGCTTTCACCCCAAGCTCAGGAGAGTGCTGCACATGCTATCGATCAAACAGCTGAACAAAACGTATGCCAATGGCGTCAAGGCCATCAACAATGTCAGCCTGGACATTCCGAATGGAATGTTCGGCTTGCTGGGACCGAATGGCGCGGGCAAGTCCTCGCTGATGCGTACCATCGCCACGCTGCAAGATCCCGATAGCGGCAGCATCCATTTCGATGGCCTCGACGTGCTCAAGGACAAGACAGAACTGCGCCGCCAGCTCGGCTACCTGCCGCAGGATTTCGGCGTGTATCCGAAGGTCAGCGCGGAAACCCTGCTCAACCACTTTGCCGTCCTGAAAGGCTTGACGGAAAAGGGCGCGCGCAAGGACGCCGTGCACGCCCTGTTGCAGCAGACCAATCTGTGGGAAGCGCGCAAGCGCAACCTGAGCACGTATTCGGGCGGCATGCGCCAGCGCTTCGGCATCGCCCAGGCGCTGCTGGGCGCGCCGCGCCTGGTGATCGTCGATGAACCGACGGCCGGCCTGGACCCGGAAGAACGCAACCGCTTCCTGAACCTGCTGGCGAAGATCGGCGAGCAGGTGGTGGTGATCCTGTCGACGCACATCGTGGCCGACGTGACGGACCTGTGCCCGCGCATGGCCATGATCGTCAAGGGCGAAGTGCTGGTGCAGGGCGAGCCGCAGGCGGCCATCGACACCTTGCGCAACAAGGTCTGGCGCCGCAGCGTCACCACGGATGAACTGGCGCAATACCAGCAGTCGCACAATGTGCTGTCGACGCGCCTGGTGGGCGGCAAGCCGCAGATCAATGTGTTTGCCGAGAGCCAGCCCGACAGCGGCTTCACGCCATTTGCCGCGACGCTGGAAGACGTGTACTTCTTGCACGTGAACAACGCTGCCCGCCATGGCGCCGCTGCGCCGGCCGCAGTTGCCGCGTAAGGGGCCGCCATGTGGAAGGAATTTTTCAAGTTTGACCTGGCCTACCAGCTGAAACAGCCGCTGCTGTGGGTATTTGCCGTCATCCTGGCCCTGATGGCCTTTGGCGCCACCAGCAGCGATTCGATCCAGATCGGCGGCGCCATCGGCAACATCAACCGCAATGCGCCCACCGTGGTGGCGCAACTGCTGGCGATCTTCAGCCTGCTGGCGATGTTGCTCGTCACCGTCTTCATCGCCGGCGCCGTGCTGCGCGACAGCGACTTCGGCATGGCCGACATGCTGTTCGCCACGCCCATGCGCAAGTGGGACTACCTGTTCGGCCGCTTCGGCGCCGGCTTTGTCGCCTGCCTGGCGATCTTTGTCTGCATCGCCTTCGGCACCATGCTCGGTCCCCTGATGCCCTGGGTCGACCCGCAGCGCGTGGGCGCGTTTGCGCTGCACACGTATGCGTGGAGCTTCGCCGTCCTGGTGATCCCGAACCTGCTCTTCATCGGCGCCCTGCTGATGCTGCTGGCGGCCACCACGCGCTCGATGCTGCTCGTGTATGTGGGCGTGCTGGGCTTTTTCGTGCTGTGGGGCACGGCGGGCGCCTTCACGCGCGACATCAACAATGAGTGGATCGCCGTGCTGCTCGACCCGTTCGGCATCCGCGCCTTTGGCCGCATGACGCGCTACTTCACGGCGGCCGAAGCGAATGCGGGCCTGCCGCCGCTGTCCGGCTTCCTGCTGGCCAACCGCCTGTTGTGGCTGGGTATTGCCGCCGTGCTGTTTACCGCCACCGTGCTGCTCTTCAAGCCGCAGCGCGCGGGCACGGGCAAGCGCCTGTTCGGCCAGCACAAGGCATCAGCGGACGCAGCCTTCGCCGCGGCGCCGTCGCAGCTGCCGCGCAGCGTCCCCGCGTTTACCGCCGCAACGGCCTGGCGCCAATGGTGGCAAATCCTGCGCTTTGACGCGGCCGGCGTCCTCAAGAGCTTGCCCTTCCTCGTCATGCTGCTGTTCGGCGTGGCAAACCTGATTGCCGGCGCAAATGTCGGCAAGAATATGTACGGCACGGCCGTGTATCCGATGACGCATTTGATGTTGCAACAGATCAGTAACAGCTTCAGCTTCCTGTTGATCATCATCGTCACCTTTTACGCGGGCGAACTGATCTTCAAGGAGCGGCAGGCAAGGATCGCCGACGTCAGCGACGCCATGCCCGTGCCCAACTGGGTGCCGCTGCTGGCCAAATGCACGGCCTTGCTCGGCGTCATCGGCGGCTATCTGCTGGTGGGCGTCATCGCGGTCATCGGCTTCCAGCTCGTCAAGGGCGGCGCCCCCGTGGAACTGGGGCTGTACCTGAAAGGCACCCTGCTGGGCGCCCTCGCCTTCGTGCTGATGGGCTTGTGCGCGCTCACCCTGCAAGTGCTGGCCAACAACAAGTTCATCGGCTACCTGCTGGTGATCCTGCTGATGGTGGCGCAAGCCGTGCTGGGCATGCTGCACTTTGAACACAAGCTGTACAACTTCGCCAGCTTGCCTGCGATCCAGTACTCGGACATGAACGGCTATGGCCACTTCCTGACCGGCTGGGCCTGGTTCGCGCTGTACTGGAGCCTGTTTACCGTGGCCCTCGTCATGCTGGCGCAGGCATTCTGGGTGCGCGGCCTGTCCGCCGGCTGGCGCGCGCGCCTGCGCCTGGCCGGCCAGCGCCTGCGGGGCCGTACGGGCGCCGCGCTGGGCCTGGTGCTGCTGTGCTGGGCCGGCACCGGTGGCTGGATCTTCTACAACACCAATGTGCTGAACCAATACGAAACGTCGGACCGCACCATGGACAAGCAGGCGCGCTACGAAAAATTGTACAAGCAGTACAAGGACTTGCCGCAGCCGAAGATCACGGATGTGCAGGCCGACGTGGATATCTATCCCGAGCAACGCAAGGTGTTGATCAAGGGTCACTACGTGCTGCAAAACAAGACGGGCCAAGCGCTCGATACCTTGCGCATCCAGCGCGATCCGGAACTGCAGACGGCGTGGCTGAACCTGCCCGCGCACAGGGTCGAACTGGACGACAGGGAACTCGGTTTCAGCATCCTCAAGCTAGCCCAGCCCCTGGCGCCGGGCGCCAGCTTGCCGCTGGATTTCACGGTGGCCGTCACGCACCGGGGCTTTACCAACAGCGGCGCGCCCAACCAGGTCAACCTGAATGGCAGCTTCTTCAACAACCAGGCTTATTTCCCCCACTTCGGCTACGTGCAGGACATGGAGTTGATAGACCGCAACGAGCGCCGCAAGCGGGGCCTGGGCGAGCCGCAGCGCATGGCCAAGCGGGAAGACGCATCCGCCTATGGCAACACGGTCTTCGGCGGCGAAGCGGACTGGATCCATTTCGACACCACGGTCTCCACCAGCGGCGATCAGATCGCCCTGGCACCCGGCTACCTGCAAAAAAGCTGGGAACAGGATGGGCGCCGCTATTACCGCTACAAGATGGACCAGCCGATGATGCCATTCTTTGCATATCTGTCGGCCCGCTGGGAAGTCAAAAAAGGCGACTGGCGCGGCGTGCCGATCGAAATTTATTTCGATAGGAAACATGGCTACAACACGGAGCGCATGATCACGTCCGTGCATAAGTCGCTCGACTACTACACCACCGAGTTCACGCCCTACCAGCACAAGCAGGTGCGCATCCTCGAGTTCCCCGGCTACCAGACGTTTGCGCAATCGTTCGCCAACACGATTCCGTATTCGGAAGGCATCGGCTTCATCGCCGACTTGCGCGACAAGGACGACATCGACTACGTGTTTTACGTCACCGCGCATGAAATGGCGCACCAGTGGTGGGGCCACCAGGTCATCGGCGCCAATGTGCAGGGTGCCAGCATGCTGATGGAATCGCTGGCGCAATACTCGGCCCTGATGGTGATGGAAAAGGAATACGGACGCGACAAGATGCGCCGCTTCCTGCGCTATGAACTGGACCGCTATCTGAGCGGACGCGGCGGCGAAGCCATCGAGGAACAGCCGCTGGCGCGCGTGGAAGGCCAGCAATACATCCACTACAACAAGGGCAGCCTGGTGTTCTACCGCCTGCGCGACGAGATCGGCGAAGCCGCCTTGAACCGTGCCCTGAAACGCTATCTGCAAGACAAGGGCTACCAGCAGGCGCCGTTCACCACCGCGTCGGAACTGCTCGCGTACATCCGCGCCGAAGCGCCGCAGGACAAGCAGGCGCTGATCACGGACCTGTTCGAGAAGATCGTCTTCTACGACAACCGCGTGACGCAGGCGACGGCCGTGCAGCGCAAGGATGGACAATGGGATGTCACCGTGCAATTGCACCTGGCCAAACTGGAATCGGATGGCAAGGGCAAGGAAAGCCTGCGCGCCTACGACGAGCCGGTGGAAATCGCCATCTTCGCGCGCGCGCCCGGCGCCAAGGAAAAGGATGAAAAAGTCTTGTTCACGGACAAGCGCGTCTTGCAGGGCAGCGACCCGGTGCTGACCATCACGGTGAAGGACAAACCGTTCGACGTGGGCGTCGATCCGTACAACAAGATGATTGACCGGGTCGCGCGCGACAACCGCAAGGAAGTCAGTGTGAATTAACACTGCAATGTAACCTTGATCCAACGCAAACAGGCCGCGCCATCGACCATGACGCGGCCTGTTTTTCATGCGTTGCCTGTGCGCGATCAAGCCATCAACGGTACACGAGGCCACCATCGATCAATGGCGCCTGGCCCGTCATGTAATCGGCATCGGGCCCGGCCAGGAAGGACACAAGGCCGGCCACATCGTCGGGCGTCTCGGCGCGTCCCAGCGCGATGCCGTCCACGTATTTCCTGTACGTGGCGCCCAGCTCGGCGCCCGTCAGCTCGGCCATGCGCTTGTCGATCTCGACCCACATGTCCGTGCCGACGACGCCGGGGCAATACGCATTGACGGTGATGCCGTCGGCCGCCAGTTCCTTGGCCGCCGCCTGCGTCAGTGCGCGCACGGCAAACTTGGTGGCCGAATACACGCCCAGCAAGGCGAAACCGTCATGCCCGGCGATCGAGCACGCATTGATGATCTTGCCTTTCTGCTGGCGCGCCTTGAAGCTCTTGGCTGCCGCCTGGATGCCCCACAGGGTGCCCTGCACATTGATGCGCATGATGCAGTCGACTTCTTCCGGCGTCACGTCGAGCAGCGGCTGCACTTGCGCGATGCCGGCGTTGTTGACGATGATGTCGAAGCCGCCCAGTTCCTTCTCGGCAAACGCCACCGCCTCGGTCACCTGGTGCAGCTGCGACACGTCGGCGATGCAGGTGACGGCGCGGCGTCCCAGCGCGCGCACTTCGGCGGCGGCGCGGTCCAGTTTCTCCTGGTTCAGGTCGACGAGCGCGATATCGGCGCCATCCTTGGCCAGGCGCAAGGCGATAGCCTTGCCGATGCCTTGCGCGGCCCCCGTGACCAGCGCGACTTTTCCGGAAATACCCATATTGCGTTCCTTTCAGTACAGGGAAGAAGAGCTGCAAAACCGGTCCGGCACAGCGGCGCCTGCGGCCGGTTTCGCATCGAAGAGACGCTTCAGCCTACCTGAAATTTTCAATCCGCCGCCTCTTGAAACGTGCGCGGCCGGAAAAAGCGCGCAGGTCAAGAAAGGTGGAAAAAAACGCGCCGCAGCATGCCATTACGCGCGCCATACACGCACCCCATGCGCGCACTGCCGTACTGGCAAAGGGCGGCAGCTGGCGTAAGATGGACGGTATCGCCAGCGCACGCTGGCACCACGTTCAAGGAGAAACGCATGCTGCACCGCCACCTGCCCATCCGCGCCAGCCTGCTGCTGGCAGCGCTCGCCTTTGGCACACCGGCCTGGAGCGCCGATCCCGTCCACAAGGAAAGCGTGGCATTGACGGCGAACAAGGCCGCGCATCGCGTCACGGGCAAGATCAAGGGCTACGCCACGGCCGAATACACGCTGACGGGCAAGGCCGGCCAGACCCTCAGCGTCAAGCTCAAGACCAATCAATCATCGAATTACTTCAACATCCGCCAGGCCGGCCAGGACGACGCCCTGTTCGTCGGTTCGAGCAACGGCAACACTTTCCAGGCAAAGCTGCCAGCCGATGGCGAGTACACGGTGCAGGTGTATTTGATGCGCAACGCGGCGCGCAGGAATGCGGTGGCCAGCTACACCCTGGAGATGGGCTTGCGCGATTAAGCAGGGAACGGCCGGCGCGCTCAACGCTCATCTCACGGCGCGACGCGGTCGATGCGGCCTGCATAACAGCCCCGCTTGGCGTTATGGACGTGAATATAACTGACGTCCGGATGGCCGAATAACTGCGCGATGACGGTTTCCACGGCCGCGCCGTCCACCACCTCGGCATCGAGCATCATGCCATCGGCAGCATAGGCGCGCAGCGACAACAGCCGCAGCCGCATCGATTCGGGCACCTGATTGACGGCATCGTACGCTTGCGTAGCCCCCTCGCGCACATAGATGGCGTGGGAAGCCCGGTATGGCGTCATGGCGGGCTGGCACACATGATTGAGCAACAGCACGGTTTCGCCCAGTTCGGCTTCCACCATTTCTATGCGGTCAGGAAAGCCAGGTTTTTGGTCGACCACATGGCGCCGCATGCCGAGCGCCATCAATTCGGCATCGGATAAGGCAAAAAAGGGTAGAAAAGGCTCGGGCGACAAACCCGTGATGCGAAAATCCATGCTGTTCTCCGGCGGTGTCAACACCCCCATCAGACCAGCATCCGGCCAGCGCCGCCACCCGCTTCTTGCTGTGGAATTCGACAGTCCGCCCCGGATTGCTGTCTACCGCCGTTGCATAAAAAAAAGCCGGCTTCACTGAGGAAGCCGGCTTTTTTATTGTCTGACACAGGGCGTCAGAACGGCGGATTTAGAATGGAATATCGTCATCCATGTCCGAGAAGTTCGGTGCTGGCTTCGGTGCCGGGCGTGGTGCCGGTGCCGGAGCTGGAGCTGGACGTGGGGCTGGCGCCTGGCGCGGGGCCGGGGCTTCGTAGCCGCCGCCACCGCCGTAGCTGTCATCGCCACCGCCGGCGTCGCCGCCCATGCCGGAACGACCGCCCAGCATTTGCATCTGTTCCGCGATGATGTCGGTTGCGTACTTCTCGACGCCGTCCTTGTCCGTGTATTTACGGGTTTGCAAGCGGCCTTCGACGTAGACGGACGAACCTTTTTTCAGGTATTGGCCGACGATTTCCGCCAGGCGGCCGAAGAACGAAATACGGTGCCACTCTGTCAATTCTTTTTGTTCGCCCGTGTTGCGGTCCTTCGATTTGTACGAAGTGGCCACGGCGATGTTGGCGATCGCGTCGCCGCTAGGCATGTAGCGGATTTCCGGGTCACGGCCCAGATTGCCGACGATGATGACTTTGTTGACTGATGCCATGAATAACTCCTGATGAACTGCGGCGGGAGCCGGAACTCGCGCGCGTTAGATTTTTTGCTAAACGAGGATTATAAGCGACTAGCCCGCGCAAAGCACACGCTTTATAAGCGCCGCCACGAGCTTGCGGCGGCACGTTTTTTTCACGGCAGGTGAAAACAAGAAACATGAATACTGGTATTATATACAGTGTTTAAACGTCTGCACGCATCTGTATCAATCTTTCCCGGGGCACGCTGGCCTGGCGGCGCAATCCGCCCGCAGCCGCCACAGGCATGCAGATCAAAACCCGGCTATAGTAACAGGTTGACCCGTTGTGGCTCCTCATCTGGCAGCTCCCGCAATGCGCCGGCCGCACCACTCACTGAAAGCAAGGCAATCACATGGAACAGATCCGCATTCGCGGTGCTCGCACGCATAACCTCAAGAATATCAATCTCGATTTGCCGCGCAACAAGCTGATCGTGATTACCGGCTTGTCCGGCTCCGGCAAATCGTCGCTGGCCTTCGATACGCTGTACGCGGAAGGCCAGCGCCGCTATGTCGAATCGCTGTCGGCCTACGCGCGCCAATTCCTGCAACTGATGGAAAAGCCCGATGTCGACCTGATCGAAGGACTATCTCCCGCCATCTCCATCGAACAGAAGGCAACTTCGCACAACCCGCGCTCGACCGTCGGCACCGTGACGGAAATCCACGACTACCTGCGCCTGTTGTATGCGCGCGTGGGCACGCCATACTGCCCCGACCATCCGGAAAACGCGCTGGCCGCGCAATCCGTGTCGCAAATGGTCGACGCCGTGCTGGCCATGCCGGAAGACACCAAGCTGATGATCCTGGCGCCCGTCGTCGCCAACCGCAAGGGCGAACACGTGGACCTGTTCGAGCAGATGCAGGCACAGGGCTTCGTGCGCTTTCGCGTGCAAAGCGGCACGCATGCGGCAAAAATCTATGAAGTCGATGACCTCCCGAAATTAAAGAAAACGGAAAAACACACGATCGACGTCGTCATCGACCGCGTCAAGGTGAACCAGGACATCAAGCAGCGCCTGGCGGAAAGTTTCGAGACGGCACTGCGCCTGGCCGACGGCCGCGCCGTCGCCTACGAAATGGATACGGCCAAGGAACATGTGTACTCCAACAAGTTCGCCTGCAATGTGTGTGGCTATTCCCTGCAGGAACTGGAACCGCGTCTATTCTCATTCAACAACCCCATGGGCGCCTGCCCCGAATGCGACGGCCTCGGACACATTGAATTCTTTGACCCGAAACGCATCGTCGCGTTCCCGAACCTGTCGCTGGCCTCGGGCGCCGTCAAGGGCTGGGACCGCCGCAACCAGTTTTACTTCCAGATGCTGTCGAACCTGGCCGCCTATTACGAGTTCGACCTCGACATGCCGTTCGAACAGCTGGACTTGAATTCACAGCAGGCCGTGCTGTACGGTTCCGGCAAGCAAGTGATCCCGTTCAGCTATGTGAATGAACGGGGCCGCACCGTCATCAAGGAACACACGTTCGAAGGCGTGGTCAACAATCTGCAGCGCCGCTACCGCGAAACGGATTCGATGGCCGTCAAGGAAGAACTGGCCAAGTTCATCAATGAAAAATGCTGCCCGTCATGCGATGGCGCGCGCCTGCGCGTGGAAGCGCGCTTCGTCAAGGTGGGCACCGGCAAGCAGCAGCGCGCCATTTATGAATTGGCGGCCAAACCGCTGCGCGAGACGCTGGAATTCTTTGAAAAGCTGAAATTGACGGGCGCGAAGAAGGAGATCGCCGACCGCGTGGTGAAAGAAATCATTTCGCGCCTGAAATTCCTCAACAATGTGGGCCTCGACTACCTGTCGCTGGACCGCAGCGCCGACACGCTGTCCGGCGGCGAAGCACAACGCATCCGCCTGGCCTCGCAAATCGGCTCCGGTTTGACCGGCGTCATGTATGTGCTCGATGAACCGTCGATCGGCTTGCATCAGCGCGATAATGACCGCCTGATCGAAACCCTGAAACACTTGCGCGACATCGGCAACAGCGTGCTGGTGGTCGAGCATGACGAAGACGCCATCCGCACGGCCGACTACATCGTCGACATGGGCATCGGCGCCGGTGTGCACGGTGGCGAAATCATCGCCGAAGGCACCTTGCAAGATATTTTGAAGAACAAGAAGTCGCTGACGGCGCAGTACCTGAACGGCAAGCTGAAAATCGCCGTGCCGGCCAAGCGCCACGCCAGCAATCCGGAAAAGCAGTTGGTCATTACTGGCGCGACGGGCAACAACCTCAAGAAAGTGTCGCTGAGCTTGCCGGTAGGCTTGATGACGTGCGTCACGGGCGTGTCCGGCTCGGGCAAATCGTCGCTCGTCAACGATACCCTGTACCCGGCCCTGTCGCGCCATCTGTATGGTTCGCAGACGGAACCGGCGCCGCACGAATCGATCAGCGGCCTGGAACACTTCGACAAGGTCATCTCCGTCGACCAGGCGCCGATCGGCCGCACGCCGCGCTCGAATCCGGCCACGTACACGGGCTTGTTTACACCGATCCGCGACCTGTTCTCCACCGTGCCGACGGCCAAGGAACGGGGCTACAGCGCGGGCCGCTTCTCGTTCAACGTGAAGGGCGGACGCTGCGAAGCGTGCCAGGGCGATGGCGTGATCAAGGTCGAGATGCACTTCTTACCCGACGTCTACGTGCCGTGCGACGTCTGCCACGGCAAGCGCTACAACCGCGAAACCCTGGAAGTCCAATACAAGGGCAAGAACATCACGGAAGTGCTGGGCATGACGGTGGAAGAGGCGCATGAATTCTTCAAGCCCGTACCGTTGATCGCGCGCAAGCTGCAAACCCTGCTCGACGTGGGCCTCGGCTACATCAAGCTGGGCCAGAGCGCCACCACGCTGTCGGGCGGCGAGGCGCAGCGCGTGAAACTGTCGCTGGAACTGTCGAAGCGCGACACGGGCCGCACCCTGTACATCCTCGATGAACCGACGACGGGCTTGCACTTCCACGATATCGACTTGCTGCTGAAAGTCATCCACCGCCTGCGCGACCAGGGCAACACCCTCGTCATCATCGAACACAACCTGGACGTCATCAAGACTGCCGACTGGATCGTCGACCTGGGTCCGGAAGGCGGCGCCGGCGGCGGGCAAATCATCGCCACGGGGACGCCGGAAGACGTGTCGCTGAACCCGGCCAGCGTGACGGGTAAATACCTGGGGCCGCTGCTGCAGCAGTAAGTGCCGGTTTGCCGGCGTGCTGGAAATGGAGGGCCGTCTGCACGAAACGACGCTGCTGCCGCCATCCTTTCCGGCAGCAAAACCTGGCCGGTGCCCGAAAATGAACGATGACGCCAAGCTGCGTTATTTCGTGCCGGCCATGTCTCGCTGAACCGACAAGCCACAAAAAAAACGGCGCGGATTGCTCATGCAATCCGCGCCGTTTCTCTTTTTGCTAGCACGCCAGTCATTGCCAGCGTGTCATTTATAGCACGCCAGTCTATGCCGGCGTGTTTCTCCCCCACTATTAAACCTTATGCACTCAGCCGCTTTTCCAGCGCAGCCTTGTGATCTGCCAATTCTTGCGGCAGATGATACGCGAGTTTTTCAAACAACTCCGTATGCAATTTCAATTCTTCCACCCACGCGGCCTTGTCGATCGAAGTGATGGTGTCGAACTGTTCTTGCGTGAATGGCAAGCCATCCCAGTTCAGGTCGCCATACTGCGGCGTCGTGCCGAACAGGTTTTCCACGCCGCCGGCCTTGCCTTCGATGCGCTCCAGCATCCACTTCAGCACGCGCATATTGTCGCCGAAGCCAGGCCAGACGAACTTGCCCGCCTCGTCCGTACGGAACCAGTTGACGCAATAGACCTTCGGCAGGGCGGCCGGGTTGACCTTGCCCACCTTGACGCCCATGTCCAGCCAGTGCTGGAAGTAATCGCTCATGTTATAGCCGATAAACGGCAACATGGCAAATGGATCGCGGCGCACGACACCCATCTGGCCGACGGCAGCGGCCGTCGTTTCCGAGCCCATGGTGGCGGCCATGTAGACGCCTTCGACCCAGTTGCGCGCTTCCGTCACCAGCGGCACGGTGGTCGAACGGCGGCCACCGAAGATGAAGGCCGAGATCGGCACGCCGGCCGGGTCGTCCCAGGCCGCGTCGATGACCGGGTTTTGCGTAGCAGCAACAGTGAAGCGCGCATTCGGATGCGCGGCCTTGGTGCCGGAGGCCGGCGTCCAGTCCTTGCCCTGCCAGTCGATCAGGTGGCTTGGTGCTTCCTTGGTCAAGCCTTCCCACCACACGTCGCCATCGTCCGTCAGCGCCACGTTGGTGAAGATCGTGTTGTCGCGCATGGACGCCATGCAGTTGTAATTGGTTTTTTCGTTGGTGCCCGGCGCCACGCCGAAGTAGCCGGCTTCCGGATTGATCGCGTACAGGCGGCCATCGGCGCCCGGCTTGATCCAGGCGATATCGTCGCCGATGGTGGTTACTTTCCAGCCGTTAAAACTTGCCGGCGGAATCAGCATGGCGAAGTTGGTCTTGCCGCAGGCCGACGGGAAGGCTGCCGCCACGTAATGCTTCTTGCCTTCCGGCGACTCCACGCCGAGGATCAGCATGTGTTCTGCCAGCCAGCCCGGATTGCTGTCGGACGCTTGCGCTTCCTGGTAGCCCATGTTCGAGGCGATGCGCAGGGCAAAGCACTTCTTGCCCAGCAAGGCGTTGCCGCCGTAGCCGGAACCGAAGGACCAGATTTCGCGCGTTTCCGGGAAATGCACGATGTACTTGGTGCTGTTGCACGGCCATTTCACGTCTGCCTGGCCGGCGGCCAGCGGCGCGCCCACGCTGTGCACGCAGGGCACGAACTCGCCATCGGTACCCAGCACGTCATACACGGCACGGCCCATGCGGGTCATGATCTTCATGTTGACGGCCACGTAAGGCGAGTCGGACAATTCCACGCCGATGTGCGCGATCGGCGAGCCCAGCGGGCCCATCGAGAAAGGCACGACGTACATGGTGCGGCCGCGCATGCAGCCGTCGAACAGGCCGTTCAGAGTGTGGCGCATCTCGCCAGGCTCGGTCCAGTTGTTCGTCGGGCCGGCCGCTTCTTTCGTTGCCGAGCAGATATAGGTACGGTCTTCGACGCGGGCCACGTCGCTCGGGTCGGAGCAGGCCAGGTAGGAATTCGGGCGTTTTTCCGCGTTGAGTTTTTTCATGGTGCCGCTGGCAACCATCTCGGCGCACAGGCGCTCATACTCTTCCTGCGAGCCATCGCACCAGTAGATGCGCTCGGGCTTGGTCAGCGCGGCAATGTCGGCTACCCAGTTGATCAGTTTCTGTTGTTTAATATAAGCTGGGACGTTGAGTGCGGCGACGCCACCCATGACGGGCTGATTCATATTACCTCCAATACCAATAAAAGAAATTCTGGTCGTTCCGGCAAGACAGGCAGCATCGTTGAGAGGTGGCTGCGGCTCACTGCGGGCGGCAAGGTCACGCCGGCAGGGCTCTGGTGTCGTGTCAGCCGCGGCGTTCGCGCCGGCGGCATTTATCTGGAGCATGCTCCAGACTTGCTGGAACATTGTGCGCTCCATTTGCACTTCGTTCATCAGGAAGCGTCAAAAGTGCCGGCGATTGTACACCCGCAAAACAGCTATTCTCGCAAAAATGTAGGAGAATAGCTTGACTAATGTAGTAGGCTATTCAGCATTTCCCGTATCCTGTTATTTCCCTACCAAATCCTCACTAAAATCGGCCATCCACCATGAAAATTGCCATACTCGATGATTATCAGGATGCCGTGCGCAGCCTCGATTGTTTCAAATTGCTTGATGGACACGAGATCAAAGTGTTCAGCAATACGGCGCGGGGCCTGGGCCAGCTGGCCATCCGCCTCGCGCCGTTCGATGCGCTGGTGCTGATCCGCGAACGCAGCAGTTTCAACCGGGCATTGCTGTCGAAACTGCCGAACCTGAAACTGATTTCACAGACGGGCAAGGTCAGCGGGCACATCGACGTGCCGGCCGCCACGGAACTGGGCATCGCCATCGCGGAAGGCATCGGCTCGCCCACGGCGCCGGCCGAGCTGACGTGGGCCCTGATCATGGCGGCGCAGCGCAAGATCGTGCCCTACGCACAGCATTTGCAGGAAGGACTGTGGCAGACGGCGTCGCTGGAACCGGCGCGCAACACCTTGGGCACGGTACTGAAGGGGCGCACCCTGGCGATCTGGGGCTACGGCAAGATCGGCCAGCTGATCGCCGGCTATGGCCGCGCCTTCGGCATGACCATCCTCGTCTGGGGCAGCGAAGCGAGCCGCGCGGCAGCCGTGGCGGCAGGCGACACGGCCGCCCCATCGCGCGAGGCCTTCTTCGAACAGGCCGACGTGCTGACCCTGCATTTGCGCCTGTCCGACGCCACGCGGGGCCTGGTGACGGCAGAGGACCTGGCGCGCATGAAGCCGAGCAGCCTGTTCGTCAACACGAGCCGCGCCGAACTGGTGGCGGAAGGGGCGCTGGAAGCGGCGCTGCCGCGGGGATGCCCGGGCGCGGCTGCGCTGGACGTGTTCACGGACGAACCCTTGCCGCCCGGCTCGCCGCTGTTGCTGCTGCCAAATGTGCTGGCCACGCCACACCTCGGCTATGTCGAGCGCGACAGCTATGAGCTGTATTTCCGCTACGCCTTGCAAAACATCGTCGATTTTGCGCAGGGTCAATGTACGCGCCTGCTCAATCCCGCGGCGCTGACGCATGCGCGGCAAGCCCCTCAGGAGCGCTGAAAGCCCTTCAGCAGGTCCGGCGTGCCCGTCAGGCTGATGGCGGGCGCGGGCAGCACATGGCGGCCGCGCCACAAGCCGGCCCAGCCGGGTGGCCAGGCGATCGCCGGCCCCGCATACGGCGCCACGCCGGCGCGCACGGCAACCACCGGCACGGGCGGCATGTCCTGCAGCGGTGCGCCATCGGCCCGCTGCATGTCCAGGCTATACATATAGTCCGGCAGCAAGGCGTCGCAGACGCGGGCAAACCACTCGCTGTGGTCGTCGTCGCGGCCCAGCGCCTGCGCCAGCCCCTGCGGGTCGAAGCGCGCCAGCGCGTCGATCAGTTCGCCCGTGGAGGCGCCGGGCGAATCGCCCCAGCCCATCACGGGATTGACGTTGTAGTCGGCGCCCGAGCCATACCAGCCTTCGCGCCATGGCCGCTGCATCCAGTCGCGCGGCCCCGTAAACAAATGCCAGCGCCAGTGCAGGCCCGACGGTTTCGGCCAGGAATACAGGTACAGTTTTTGATAGCCGGCCTGGTGCAGTTCGCGCACCATGGCCATCAGGCGCGCGTGCGGCATGCGGTCGGGCGGCGCGCGGCGAAACAGGATCGGTTCGCCATCGGCGAACTGCACGTCGTCGGTCGACAGGTTCAGGTCCAGGGTGCGCGCTTCGCTGCCGAACCGCGCGGCGATCCAGCCCGTCAGCAGATTGACGGACGTGATCACGCCATAACCGCGGTGGCGGTGAAAAATGACGATGCCGGGTGCGAGCGCTTTCATACGGGAGTCGGGCCCTTGGGCGAACAAAGAAACAAGTGTACTCACAGATGGCCGAATTTTCCAGACGCGGCGCAAGGCTATCGCCATCAGCGCTACCCGCATCGAACCGGTCATTGACGCAATCGTGGCAATCCACGATATCATGCGCGTCATTCTCCACTGACATCGTGACCACATCATGACTTTGCGCATACTCGCCACCGGCGGCACTTTCGACAAACACTACAACGAATTGAACGGCACCCTGGGCTTTTCCGACAGTCATTTGCCGGCAGCGATCGCCCGCGCGCGCATGACGGCGCCCGTGGCGCTGGAACAATTGCCGCTGCTCGACTCGCTCGACATGCAGGATGCGGATCGCCAGCGCGTGCTGGCCTCATGCCGCGCGGCACAGGAAAAAGCCATCGTCATCATCCACGGCACCGATACCATGCGCGAAACGGCGCAGGTACTGGGCGCGGCGAATCTGCAGCAGACGGTGATCCTGACGGGCGCCATGATTCCGTACGAGATCGACAATTCCGACGCCTTGTTCAACCTGGGCTTTGCCTGCGGCGTGGCGCAAACCTTGCCAGCCGGCGTGTACGTGGCCATGAATGGCCAGATCTTCGCCTGGGACAATGTGCAGAAGAACCGCGCCGCCGGCGTGTTCCAGCCGCTGTAATGCCATTGCGCTGCGACAACGTCGCAGCGCAACAACAAAAATCTGCTGCAACATTTCCAGAAAAATAAAGAATTTGCCCATTAATTCCCATGCGGAAATAAAGAAAGTAAAAAAACAATATATTTGTTCATAATTGCAATTTTTTCCTGGGGTTCAATGCTATATTCAGGTCATCGACTAACCCTTTCTGGGAAACCCATCATGACCAAGCGCAAATCGGCTGCACAACTGTTCCAACTGGGCGCCATGGCCGCCGCGTTTGCGCTGAGCGGCGCCGCCCACGCAACGACGAACCTGACGAATGAATACACCGTGACGGCATCGGCCACGGCCGCAGGCGCGAACACGTGGACCTTCGATTACAGCGTCTTGAACAATAACCAGGGCATCGGCGGCCAGACGGGCCTGGACGGCTTCACGATTTTCGTGCCCGTTTCCGCCACGCTGGTCAGCTCCACCGCCCCCGCGCCCTTGAATGGCGCGCCCGGCTTCTGGTCGCAAGGCACCAGCGCCCAGCTCGACCTGGGCGGCGACGGCTCGCAAAACCTCGTGGCGCCCTCGGGCTATGCCGCCTATACCTGGTGGGGCCAATACACGCAATCCGTGTACACGCCAGGCTCGACCGCCAACTTCAGCATTACCTTGAGCAATGTTGCCGTCGGCGCCAACACCGTCGGCATCAGCACCTATTTCGGCTATGGCGCCGCGACCGCACAATCTGCCAGCAACCAGTATGGCAATTACTCTACCTTTACCGGTACTTTCGCTTCACCGGTGGCCGCAGTGCCTGAACCGGAAACATACGCCATGCTGCTGGCCGGCCTCGGCCTGGTCGGCTTCATGGCGCGCCGCAGAAAGACAGGCAAGCAAGCCGCCTGACTTCCACTCTGCAGCACCTCGACAAGCCCGCTTTCAGCGGGCTTTTTTTACATTTTTTTACTTTGCATAAATTCCGTAATGCAACAGTTTTCATCGAATTATTGTTGGCGAAACATCGAATTGCCAATACATTAATTTAATGTTGTAAAAAAACGCCATTATTCATTTTTTAAAACAGTGATATTTTGAAATATAGAACTGCGATTTAACAAATAAATTGAATATTCTTCAGTATCGGCGATTTCTTGCCAAATCCGACACGGTTGATATGCATTTTTCCTTGCTGAGAAGACATAATGTTTGTCTCGACAAGTCAAAAGTGCATTTATAACAATATTGCGCTAAGTAGTCTTCCACCTCCTTCCGATGTGGTTCCGCCTACCGTACACGCCGCCGCAGGCCATCTACCCGATGGCTTTATCGGTGCTCGTGTGCCGCTTGTCGTTATTAAAACTACTACGGAGTAATTGTTACAATGGCATTTAAAGAAAAAATTGGCGTGCGCAGCGTACGCCTGGCCCTGACCGTACTGGCAGGCAGCATGTTGTTCTCCGGCCAATCCATGGCGGACGAAGCAATTCAAAAAGTCGAAATTACCGGCTCGAGCATCAAGCGTATCGCCGTCGAAGGCGCATTGCCTGTGCAACGCCTGTCGCAAGAAGCCATCGCCAAATCGGGCGCTACATCGGTAGCCGACCTGATCCAGGCTCTGCCAGCCATGCAAGGTTTCACCATCGGCGCAGTCGCCGCTGGTTCCGACTCGGGCGGTAACACCAGTGCATCGCTGCACGGTATCGGCGAGTCCTATACCCTGGTACTGCTGAACGGCCGCCGCATCGCGCCACAAGGTTCGGGCACCACGGTCAACTTGAATGCCATTCCGATGAGCGCCGTTGAGCGCGTCGAGATCCTGACCGACGGCGCTTCGGCACTGTACGGCTCGGACGCCATCGCCGGCGTACTGAACTTCATCCTGAAGAAAAACCAGCAAGGCGCCACCCTGGAAGCCACCTACGGCGGTCCGGAAGACAAGGGCGGCAACGCCTGGAATACCAGCGTCACCTACGGTTTCGGCGACCTGGACGAAGACCGCTTCAACGTGCTGCTGTCGTACCGCCATGACGAGCAATCGAAACTGCGCGCCACCGACCGCAAGTTCGCCGCCAGCTCCTTCGTGCCATTCAGCCGCAACGGCAAGAACTACATCTGGGATCGCACCAGCACCTCGGCTTCGCCGGCCGGCGCCACCGTTGCCTACAACAGCGGCGCTCCGTCGACCGCATTTTCGCCGTACCTGGCGCAACATAACGGTACCGCCTGCCCTGACGGCTTCGAAATCACCACCGCCAATCCACGCGCTTGTGGCTTCGACACCGGTTCCACCGTGGAAATCGTGCCGCAATCGAAACGCGACAGCCTGTTCTCCAAAGCAACGTACAAGCTGAACGACAACCTGAACGCGTTCGCCGAACTGGCCTACTCGCGCTACGACCTGACGGCGCGTATCGCCGCCAATCCTATCCCGATTTCGATCGCCAAGGACAGCGCGCTGTACAACACCTATGTGTCGCCATACCTGACGCCAGCGCAACGCGCCGACGTCAAATCCGTGACGGCCAACTACCGCAGCACCGACTTCGGCCTGCGCGCCAGCAACACCATCACCGAAACCAAGCACGTCGTGCTGGGCGTTGAAGGCGAACTGGGCGCGTGGAACTTCGAAAGCGGCCTGACCTGGTCGCAAAACTCGATCGACGAGCGCTACACGGGCGGTTACCAGAAAAACCAGGCGTTCAAGGATATCCTGGCCAATCCGGAATTCAACCCGTTTGCAGCGACGCAAAAGCCATCCGTGCAAGCGCAAGTCGCAGGCGCGCAATTCGTCGGTTCGGTGCGCACCGCATCGACCACGATGCGCGGCCTCGACACGCACGGTTCGCGTGAACTGTTCGACCTGCCAGGCGGCAAAGCCAGCCTGGGTATCGGTGGCGACTACCGCACCTATACCTATGAGCAATCGCCAGGCAGCAATGCCACCGGCGACGACATCTACAGCTTCAACACGAAGGCTGCCTACGACATGAGCCGCGACACCTACGGCGCGTTCGTCGAGTTGCTGGCTCCGCTGACCAAGTCGTTCGAAATGACCGTTGGCGGCCGTCACGATGCTGTCAAGGCGATCGATGACAAGCTGAACCACAAAACTGTCGGCAAGAAAGACAGCGCCAATACCTACAAGGTATCGGCACGCTGGCAGCCGGTACAGACCGTGCTGATCCGCGGTTCCTACGGCACGGGCTTCAAGGCGCCAAGCATGCTGGAAATCGCCCAGCCGCTGGTCAACGCCGGCTTTACCGCCAAGAAATTTGACTGCCCATACCCAGGTTCGCCACTGTGCCGCGCGGAAGCAACGCAATACAACGCGGTATCGCAAGGCAATCCAGACCTGCAATCGGAAAAATCGAAGCAGTTCACCCTGGGCTTCCGTGTCGAGCCTAGCGCGGCCTTCTCGTTCGGCGCCGACCTGTGGGATGTGAAACTGCGCAATGCCGTCTCGGAAGTCTCCGAAGAGCAGGCATTTGCCGATCCGATCAAGTACGCGTCGAGCTTTGGCGAATACATCGAACCATCGACCGGCATCAAGTACTACGCATTCAAGAAACTGTCGGTCAACATCGGCAAGAAGGAATACCGTGGTATCGACTGGGATCTGTCGGCCAACCACAAGTTCTCCTTCGGTAAGCTGACGGCTCAGCTGAGCGGTACGCACATGTTGCACGCCAACTACACCAAGGCCGGTAGCGACAATATCTACACCAGCAACATGAACTTCTTCGGCGACACCAACGAAGTCACGTTCCGCAACCTGATGAAGCTGACGACGACCCTGGACACTGGCCGTCTGAGCAACACGGTCACCGTCAACTACCGTAACGGCTACACCGATGCTCCTGCGACCGTGTACAACCAGGAAACCAAGAAGGAAGAGAAAAACTTCCGCCTGCAAGTACCGTCGTACACGACGTTCGACTGGCAAGCGCGTTTCGCCTTTGACAAGCAAACCACGATCCGCGCAGGCATCAAAAACCTGTTCGACCGTGCACCACCGCTGTCGCTGCGCGCTTCGTCGGGCCACCAGATCGGTTTCGACCCACGCTACGCCGATCCAATGATGCGTTCGTTCTACATCACCGGCAACTACAAGTTCTAATTTGACGTTGTAAATTAGCTTGTCTGAAAAGCGCCTTGCACTTCACCGTGCAAGGCGCTTTTTTTATGCCGCAACATCGTCACAGGTGAAACTGCGCAGGCGAAAAAAAAGGAGCGTGAGCTCCTTTTCCGTACCGGCATGACGGCGTTTACGCGGTCGCTTCGCCGCCCAATGCCTCGACCACGTCGGCCATCAGCTTGCTCAGCTCGCCCGTCATCAGCATCACGTCGCCGTCGAAACGCTCTTCGTCGTTCTTCGTGCTCGATTCCGTTTCCTTGATCACGTCCAGCGGCTTGACGCTCTTGATGGCCAGCGACTCCGTCAGCACGAACGAGATCTTGTCGTTCCACGTCATGGCCAGGCGCGTGCACTGCTTGCCGGCCGCGATGTGGCGGCGCACGTCGTCCGCTTCCAGCGTGTGGCGCACATAGCGCACGGTGGCCTTGCTCTCGCCCGTGGCGCGCAATTCCGTATCCATGTCGACCGTGAAGCCGGCAGGTGCATCGTCGGCCTGCAGCCATTCCGTCATCACCGCCACCGGCGAGCGCTGCACGCGCAGGCTTTCCAGCGGCAGCTTGTCGACGGCTTTCAGCAGCAGCTTGATGACTTCATCGGCTTTTGCCGGGCTGGCGGCATCGACCACCAGCCAGCCATTGACGGGATCGATCCACGTCCAGACATTGCTGCGGATGCTGAAGGCGCGCGGCAGCAGTTCGTCGGCGACGCGCTCTTTCAATTCCTTCATGGCTTTCTTGCCCGGCGCAAAGCCTTGCGCTTCTTCCATTTCAGCGGCGCGGGCCTTGGCGACCTGGTTGATGACGGTGGCTGGCAGCAATTTCTTTTCCGTGCCCAGCAGGATCAGCATCTGCTTGTTGACCACGTGCACCAAACCGCCATTCGGGCGTGGCGTATCCCAGCCCTGGCGCATCAGATCCATGCTGGTCGCCGGCGTAAATTTGTTCGAGGACAGCGCCTCTTCCAGTTGTTCTGGCGTATAAGCCCATGGTGCGGGCAGGCGGTAAATCTGAAGATTCTTGAACCACATAGTTTTTGTCTTCCGTTTGTTTCAGTAGTGCCAGGGGAACGCCATTCTACACTTTCGACACGCTCATGCCGTCAAAGGCGCGGACTGGCGCGATGCTTGTACAACAGGATTGGTGGCCGCGCGATGCCGCTACAGGGCGGGAAACAGCTCGGCCTGGGCCGGCGCCTGCCGCGTGACCAGGGCAGGATCGGACAGGGTCGAGATGCGCACGCCCAGCAGGCGGATTTTTTTCTCGAACGGCACGCGCCGCAAACAATCGCGGCTGGCGCGCAGGATGGCGGCGGCATCCGCCGTGGCGCAGGGCAAGGTGACATCGCGCGTCACCGTGCTGAAATCCTCGAAGCGCAGCTTGATGCCCACCGTGCGTCCCGCCAGCGACTGCTTGTCGAGGTCGCCCGCCACGCGCGTGCACAGGCTTTCCAGCTTTTCCGACAGGGTGGCGCGGTCGCGCACCACCTGCAAGTCGCGCTCGAACGTCGTTTCGCGGCTGACGGACTTGGTTTCCCGGCTCGTCTGCACGGGCCGCTCGTCGATGCCCAGCGCCGCCTGCCGCAGCCAGCTGGTGTACACGTCGCCAAACTGCGTGCGCAGCATGGCCAGGTCGGCTTGCGCCAGCTGGCCGATGCTGACGATGCCCAGCGCTTCCAGCTTGGCCGTGGCCTTCGGCCCGATGCCGTTGATTTTTTTCGCCGGCAGCGGCCACACGCGCGTTGCCACATCCTCGGGCGACAGTATGGTCAGGCCATCGGGTTTTTCCAGGTCGGAACAGATTTTCGCCAGCAATTTGTTCGGCGCCAGGCCGATCGAGCACGACAGGCCCGTCGCCTCGGACACGGCCGCCTTCAGGCGCGCGGCCATGGCCGGCGCCTGCCCGCCATATTCCGTCAGGTCGACATAGATTTCATCGATGCCCACGTTCTGGATGATGGGGCACAGGTGGGCCACGGCCTGCTTGAAGCGGGCCGAGTACTCGCGGTACGCCTCGAAGTCGGCCGGCAGCAGGATGCTGTCCGGCGCCAGCTTGGCCGCCTTCATGATGCCCATGGCGGAAAACACGCCGAACGCGCGCGCCGCATACGTCGATGTGGTGACGACGCCGCGCCCCACGTAATCGCGCATGCGCGCAAACTGCCGCGTGCCATCTTCCTGCAGCACGGGCTGCTGCAAGCGGCCACCGCCGATGACGACGGCTTCGCCGCGCAATTCCGGATATTTCAGCAATTCAACGGACGCAAAGAAGGCATCCATGTCCAGGTGGGCAATCCAGCGGCGCGGCGCGGGTGACTCAGGAAATGTAGGGGCAGATAGGGTCAAGGGCACCTCGCGGCGGGATGCTGTTAAATACTGTTGTTATATACAGTATCGCTGGAAATGCCCGTGGATGCAAGCGCCGGCGCAGCATTGACTGAAATCATGATTGGCTTTTCTATTTAGCAAGAATAGAATCGCTGCACAACAACGAAACCTAGGGAGTTGCCTTGTCCACAGTACCTTACGCCTTACGCCGCCTGGCCGCCTGCTCATCCATCATGCCGGCCCTGCTGCTGTCCACGCTTTCGCCATCCGCGACAGCCGCCGACGCCGCCACCACCGTCGCCACGGCCACCGCACCCGTCGCAGCCCCCGTTGCCGCCAAGACAGCATGGCAGGAAACACGCCACGGCACGGTCGTCACGGACGACTACCGCTGGCTGCAAAAGAAGAGCGATCCAGCCGTGATCGACTACCTGAATGCGGAAAACGCCTATACGGCGGCCGTCACGGCACCGATACAGCCGCTGGCCGACAAGGTGTATGCCGAAATCAAGGGCCGCATGCAGGAAGTGGACCTGTCCGTGCCTGCACGCCAGGGTAATTTCTACTATTACACGCGCGTGGAAGCGGGCAAGCAGTACCCGATCCATTGCCGCCGCCCTGTCGGCAAGGGCGGCGCCTATGATGCGCAGGCGCCTGAGGAAGTCCTGCTGGACCAGAATCAATTGGCCGAAGGCCAAAAATTCTTTGCCGTGCGCGCGTTTTCCATCAGCCCGAATGAACAGCTGCTGGCCTACACCACCGACACGACGGGTTTCCGCCAGTACGAATTGCACGTCAAGGATTTGAAGACGGGCAAGTTACTTACCGACAGCATGCCACGCGTAACGTCGCTGGCCTGGGCGTCGGACAACGCCACCCTGATGCTGGCCCAGGAAGACGCCACCACCAAGCGTTCGGACCGCGTATTCCGCCTGGCCCTGGGCGGCACGCCGCAGCAGGTCTACCACGAGCCGGTGGAACAGTTCGCCATCAACGTAGGCCGCACGCACGACAAGCAATTCTTTGTGCTCACCTCGGGCAGCACGGATACGACGGAAGTGCTGCTGTTGCCAACCAACAAGCCGGAAGGCAGCTTCCAGCCCGTGCTGAAGCGCGAGAAGGGCCACCGCTACGTCGTCGAGCACCGCGACGGCCAGCTGTATATTCTGACCAACAAGGAGGCGAAGAATTTCCGCATCGTCAGCGCGCCGCTGTCGGATCCGCAGGCCCGGCACTGGAAGACGCTGGTGCCGCACAACAAGGATGCCGTGATCCAGTCCATCGACGTCTTCCAGGGCTACCTGGTGGTGATGGAAAAAGCGCGCGCCCTGAACCGCGCGCGCATCTATGATTTTGCGCAGAAGAACTGGAAAACCGTGCAGTTCGACGATGCCGTCTACCTGGCCAGCGCGGCCGGCACGCCGGAATTTTCCGCCACGCAATTTCGCATGTCCTACCAGTCGCCCGTCACGCCGCCCACCGTCATCGACGTAAACATGCAAGATGGCAAGCGCACGGTGCTGAAGCAGCAGGAAATCGTCGGCGGCTTTGACGGCAGCCGCTACACCACGCAGCGCCTGTGGGTGAAGGCGCGCGATGGCGTGCAAGTGCCGCTGTGGATCGTCTACAAGAAGGGCGTCAAGCTCGACGGTTCCGCACCGCTGCTGCTGTACTCGTATGGTTCCTACGGCATCTCGACGGAAGCCAGCTTTGCCATCAGCCGCATCAGCCTGCTGGAACGGGGCGTCATCTATGCGCAAGCGCATATCCGTGGCGGCACCGACATGGGCGAAGCCTGGCATGAGGACGGCATGCTGATGAAGAAGAAAAACACCTTCAATGACTTCATCGACAGCGCCGACTACCTGGTGCGCGAAAAATGGACGAGCCCGAACCGCCTGATCATCCAGGGCGGCAGTGCCGGTGGCTTGCTGATGGGCGCCGTCGTCAACATGCGTCCCGAACTGTTCCACGCCGTGCACGCGGCCGTGCCCTTCGTCGACGTGATGAACACCATGATGGACGCCAGCCTGCCGCTGACCACGGGCGAATACCTGGAGTGGGGCGACCCGAACCAGAAGGCGGCCTATGACTACATGCTCAGCTACTCGCCTTACGACAACATTGCACGTAAGAATTATCCCGCCATGCTGGTGACGACGGGCCTCAACGACAGCCAGGTCATGTACTGGGAACCGGCCAAATACGTGGCCAAGCTGCGCGCGTATAAAACGGACGGCAATCCCCTGCTGCTGAAAACGAATATGGGCGCCGGCCACGGCGGTGCCTCGGGCCGCTATAACGCCATCGCCGAAAACGCTTTTAATATGGCGTGGATGCTGTCGCAATGGGGCATCGACAGCTAAAACGGTAAAAAGTTGGAAAAAGCGCTTGCAGAAGGATTTTGCCCGTCCTATAATAGCGCCTCTTCCAGACGTGGTGACAAACGTCGGGATGGTTTTCTGAGACAAGCAACGGGTGCTTAGCTCAGTTGGTAGAGCGGCGCCCTTACAAGGCGTAGGTCGGGAGTTCGAGCCTCTCAGCACCCACCAAATCAGAAAACTGTCCAGTGCTTCATGGATCAGCAACACAGATCATACGAGCTTGGAGTGGTAGTTCAGTTGGTTAGAATACCGGCCTGT
>NZ_JBXAKS010000014.1:0-124325 GCF_058798675.1 Janthinobacterium sp. GW822-FHT07H10 | reverse complement strand
GACAAAGCGTTGTGTTTGTCAGCTGCGAAGAAGGAAGAGTATGAAGCGTTTGCAGCATTTCGTCAACCTTCTTTTTTACTACCCAGCCCCGGAAGGCCGTCCCTTTTGTGCCGCAAACTAGTGCGGCTCATCGGGGAGGCGAATCATATCAAAGACCGTCGAAGTTTGGCAAGCGCTTTTCCAGGAAAGCGTGCATGCCTTCTTTTTGTGCTGGCGTGCCGAAGGCGGCCTGGAACAAACGGCGCTCGTAGGCGACGCCATCGGTCAAGGTCGTTTCAAAGGCGCGGTTGACGCAATCCTTGATCATCATGGCAACCGAGGTCGGCATGGCGGCAATGGCCTTGGCGGCAGCCAGGGTTTCTTCCAGCAATTTATCGGCAGGCACGACGCGCGACACGAGACCGATGCGCTCAGCTTCTGCCGCGTCGATAGTGCGTGCCGTCAACAGCAAGTCCATGGCCTTGGCCTTGCCGATGGCGCGCGGCAAGCGCTGCGTGCCGCCCGCGCCTGGCGTGACGCCGACCTTGATTTCCGGCTGGCCAAATTTGGCGCTGTCGGCAGCGATCAGGAAATCGCACATCATGGCCAGTTCGCAGCCACCCCCCAAGGCATAGCCGGCCACCGCGCCTACCACTGGTTTGCGCACGCGCAAGATATGCTCCCAGTTGCGGCTGATGTAGCCCTGCGTAAAAGTATCTGGATATGTATAGTCGGCCATGGCCGCGATATCGGCGCCGGCAGCAAACGCTTTTTCGCTGCCCGTCAGCACGATGCAGCCGATATTCTCATCCGCGTCGAATTTGAGCAAGGCATCACCCAGCTCATTCATCATATTGTCGTTCAATGCGTTGAGCGCCTTCGGGCGGTTCAGGCGGATAACCGCCACTTTGTCCTGGATGTCGATGATCAGGTCTTCGTATTGCATATGGTCTCCTCTGGATGAACACGGTAGCGACAATTGTAGCGGCTAATGGCAGCGGCGCGGCAGGCGCGCTGCTATTATTGTGAGCCTGATCACTACTTATATTGAGCGGCAAATTCTCTCCTCTTTCCTCCAGTCTTGCGCCAGCCGCCTGCGCGGCGACGGCAGCGCCGCCAGCGTCAACTTTCGCCGCCTGTGGTTCAGCAATGGCCTCAATTGCTTCGGCGCCCAGATCACCTCGCTGGCCTTGCCCCTATGCGCGGTACTGCTGCTGCATGCGACACCGGAACAGATGGGCCTGCTGGTCGCCCTGCAGGCGCTGCCGTTCGCCCTCTTCGGCCTGCCCGTCGGCGTGCTGCTGGACCGGCGCAGCAAACACCCGATCATGCTGTTCAGCGAAACCATGTCGGGCCTGGCCCTGGCCAGCGTGGCCGTCGCGTATTGGTGCGGCGTGCTGTCGATGCCCTGGTTATATATAGTGGGATTCATTATCGGCACGGGCTTCGTCGTGGGAGGCGGCGCCGAGCAGGTTTTTCTGACCTTCCTCGTGGGCCGCGATGGCTTGATCGACGCCCAGTCGAAATTTGCCGCGACAGAATCGGCCTCGCGCCTGATCGGTCCCGGCCTGGCTGGCGTGCTGGTGCAAGTCTTGTCGGCACCAGCCGCCATCCTGTGCACGGCGTGCGGCTACCTTGTTTCCGTATGCAATCTGCGCGCCATGAGCGTGCGCGATCCACGACCCGCGCCGTCCGACAAGCACGCCCTGCGCGACATCGCCGACGGCTTGCTGTTTGTCTGGCGCGAGCCACTGCTGCGTGCGCTGGCCTGGGGCGCCGGCATCTGGCATTTCCTGTTTTACGCCAGCATGGCCTTGACGGTCCTGTTTGCCACGCGCGACCTGGGCATGAGTCCGGGCGTGCTGGGCATGACGCAGATGCTCGGCGGCGCCGGCGTGCTGCTGAGCGCCTTCATCGTCAAGCCGCTGACGCGCCGCTACGGCGCCGGCCGTACCATCCTGATCGGACTGGCGTCGACTTCGCTATGCTTTGCGTTGACGCCATGCATCCCTGCCCTGCTATTTGGCAGCGCGGCCGCCAGCGCCGTGGCCTATGCCATCCTGATGTTCTTTTTCGATTGCGGCGTGATGCTGTTCTTTATTCCCTATCTGGGCTTGCGCCAGAAGGTCACGCCGGACCCCATGCTGGGCCGGATGACCTCGACCATGCGCTTCCTGACGGTGGCGACGGCGCCGCTGGGCGCGCTGGCCGCCGGCTGGGTGGCCGAACACTTCGGCGTGCGCAGCGGCCTGGCCTGCATTGCGGCCGGCAGCATTGCACTGACCATTGCCATGGTGTGGGGCACACCGCTGCGTAGCGTGCGCACCTGAAGCGAAGAACGGGCATACACTGTGAAAGATTGCCTTGACGACACTATTCACGTCTAAGCCTGCGAGGTTTGATTTACATCAAGGTTTTGCTTGAGGTAAATCCATAAGCTGTCTGACATCACTTGAGGAGCACGCCATGTTTAACACCATCTTATTTCCCACCGACGGCTCGCCGCTGTCCGACAAGGCCGCCGAAACGGCCATCACCTTCGCGCAATTGAACAAGGCCAAGCTGATCGCCATCAGCGTGGTGCAGCCGTTCCCGTTTTCGCCGATGGCGGACGGCGGCATCGTGCTCGACGCCAGCCTGTATGAACAGCAAATGCAGGAAGCATCGCAGCGCGCCATCGACAAGATCAGCGTTGCCGCGCGCGCCGCGGGCATTCCCTTCGAGGGCGTCGTGGCCGTCTCGCCCAGTCCGCACGAAGAAATCGTCAACGCGGCGCAAACCTATCATTGCGACATCATCCTGATGGCTTCGCATGGACGCAAGGGCTTGAACAAGCTGTTCGTCGGCAGCGAAACGCAGAAAGTGCTGGCACATACCCACCTGCCAGTCATGGTCCTGCGCTAAACCATCACCTTCCGGCGCCGCCAAGCCAACCTTAGCGCGCCGGCGCCTGCTTGGGCAGCAACACCCATACGGCGCCGCTCTGCTTCATGCGGCCCGCATTCTCCGCCGCTTCCGCGCCAAAACCAAAGAAGTAGTCAACACGGATGGGGCCGCGAATGGCGCCGCCCGTATCCTGCGCCATCACCAGGCGTTGCATCGGGATATCGCTATTGGCTTGCGTGGTCGACAGGAAGACGGGCGCACCGAGCGGCAGGAAGCGCGAATCGACGGCCACCGAGCGCTGCGGCGTCAGCGGTACGCCCAGCGCGCCTTTCGGCCCCACCTTCGGATCGGGCAAGCGCTCTTCCTTGAAGAACACATAGCTGGGGTTGGCGTTGAACAATTCATCCTTGCGCGTGGGATGGCCGGCGATCCACGCCTTGATACCCTGCGCGGACGCCTGGCTCAGGGTCAGCTCGCCCTTGTCGACCAGGTAGCGGCCGATCGACTTGTACGGATGGCCATTCTGCTCCGCATACGCCACGCGCACGGTTTCCTGGGTGTCGGTCAGCTGCACGCGGCCGGAACCCTGTACTTGCAGGAAGAATGCCTCCACTTCATCATCGACCCACAGCAACTCCTTGCCAGTGACGGACGTGGCCCGCTCGATATCGGCGCGGGTCGCGTACGGCACGACTTTCTTGCCGACCAGCTTGCCGCGCAGGCGCATGTTTTTCAGTTCCGGATACACGCTGGCCAAGTCCACCGAAATCAGGTCATCCGGCACCTTGTACAGCGGCGTCTGGTATGGGCCGCCACGCTTGCGCGCGCCATGCAGCAACGGTTCGTAATAACCGGTCACCAAGCCAGTATTGACGCCATCGGCGGCCACGACTTGATTTGGCACAAAGAAGGTTTCGAAAAACAGGCGGATCGCCTTGTCGCTGTCGGCATTCACCTGGCGCGCGATCGTGCACGATTCCTTCCAGTCGGGACGCTTCACCAGCACGCCGCACGAAGCCATGAAGGCGGGCCAGGCGGCGCGCAAGTCATCGCGGGCCCAGCCAGGCAAGGCGGCAAACTTGGCGGGCACGAACGTGGGCGCCGCCGCATCCGTGGCATCCTTCGCTTCAGGCGTACCGGGCTTGGACGGCACGGGCTTGACGACGCTCGGGGCGATGGTGGGTGCCTTGCCGCCGGCGGCAGCGGGCGCCGTGGGCGGCGTGGTACAGGCAGAAAGGGCAAGCGCGACGGCGCCGATTGAAACGAGTAGACTACCGCGTGTAAATGCGCTGCGGGTATGGAAGCTGCGAGTAAATAACATAGGGGTGCGTATGTGGATCTTGATGATTGAGGCGTTGGTGGCGTTCTTCTTGCTGGCATTTATTGTCTGGTGGACCATGTATTCAGGCAAGAAACCCACGCCGCCAGTACGCAAACAAGTGAGCGAAGAAAAAAACGCCACTGAAAAACTGAAATGACAGGCGACGGCCCGCAGGCCTGACGCTCTTAATGCAGGGTGCGCGGCAGCGACAGCACGAATTCCGGGATGGCCGCCACAAACTGGTGCCCGTCTTCGGCCACGCAGAAGTACTCGCCGCGCATCGAGCCCTGCGGCGTGGCCAGCATGGTGCCGCTCGTGTATTCGAACTGCTCGCCCGGCTGCAGCAGCGGCTGGTGGCCGACGGCGCCCAGGCCGCGCACTTCCTCGACCTTGTCATTCGCATCCGTGATGACCCAGTGGCGCGAAATCAGTTGCGCGCCGACGGTCCCCGTGTTGACGACGCGAATCGTGTAGCTGAACACATGGCGGCCCTGCTCGGGCGCCGATTGCTCAGGCAGGTACTGCGTCTTGACCGTTACCGTAAATTCATAAGTCGCCATCATCGTTCCTATTCAGACATTGCCAGTCATATTGTGTGTCGCGCGCGCCTCACTGGCCATCGCGCGATGCGTATTCTGTGTTTCACCGTGCTGCAATCAGGCATGGCAGCGGCGTCAAGCGTAAAATAGCGCAACTTTGCATTTTCTATCCTTTGGCTACTTCACCATGACTACATTCCGTATCGCTCCCAGCATCCTGTCCGCCGACTTTGCCCGCCTGGGCGAGGAAGTGCGCAACGTCGTTACCGCCGGCGCCGACATCATCCATTTCGACGTGATGGATAACCATTACGTGCCGAACCTGACCATCGGCCCGCTCGTGTGCGAAGCCATTCGCCCGCACGTGCAAGTGCCCATCGATGTGCACCTGATGGTCGAACCAGTCGATCGCATTATCCCGGATTTCGCCAAGGCTGGCGCGAACATCATCACCTTCCATCCGGAAGCGTCGCATCATATCGACCGTTCGCTGCAGCTGATCCGCGATAACGGCTGCAAATCGGGCCTGGTTTTCAACCCGGGCACGCCGCTGCACTACCTGGAACACGTGATGGACAAGATCGACATCATCCTGATCATGTCCGTCAACCCGGGCTTCGGCGGCCAGTCCTTCATTCCGCAAGCGCTGAAGAAAATCGCCGAAGCGCGCCGCATGATCGACGAATCGGGCCGTGACATCATGCTGGAAGTCGACGGTGGCATCAAGATCGACAACATCGCCGCCGCCGCCGCCGCCGGCGCCGACACCTTCGTCGCCGGCTCGGCCATCTTCGGCAAGCCGGACTACAAGGCCGTCATCGACGCCATGCGCGCCGAGCTGGCAGCGGTAGCGGGCGCCTGATGCAGACGGGCACGGTGAAGCACCACGTACTGGCCGGCGTGCGCGCCGCCATCATCGACCTCGATGGCACGATGCTCGACACCGTGCCCGATTTCCACATCGCCATCAATGGCATGCGCGCCGAATTCGATCTCGCGCCCATCAGCGCCGACGCCATCGAGCTGATGGTGGGCAAGGGCTCGGAAAACCTGATCCGCACCGTGCTCGCCCTCGACTTCGATGCGGCCGGCGTGGAACAGCGCTTCGAACAGGCGATGGAAGCCTATCAGCGCCACTACCTGGCCATCAATGGCCAGTACAGCACCCTGTACCCGGACGTGGAAGCGGGATTGGCGGCGATGAAGGCGGCGGGCCTGCGCCTGGCCTGCGTCACCAACAAGCCGATCGCCTTCGCCCTGCCCCTGCTGAAACTGAAAAATCTGGATCAGTATTTCGAGATCGTCTACGGCGGCGATTCGCTGCCGAGGAAGAAACCGGACCCGCTGCCGCTGCTGCAAGTGTGCGCGGACTTCGACCTGGCGCCGGCCAAAGTGGTGGCCATCGGCGACTCCTCGAATGACGCGCAAGCGGCCCGGGCTGCGGCTTGCCCCGTTTTGACGGTACCGTATGGCTACAATCACGGACACTCTATACACGATACCGATTCCGATGGTATAGTAAAGACACTGCTCGAAGCAGCCCGTTTTATTAGCATGCAAAATTAACCGGCATACTGACCAAACCCAACACCATATCGTGAACACGTTTCTCATCAAAAAACACAATGTCACCCAAACCGGCTCGATTGAGGCCTGGCTTTGGCGACGCTGGCAATCCTGGCAGGCCTAAGGGCCGAGCCGTTACGATTGCTGCCGGCTGCACACGCATACTTTGCGCATTTAGCGTGCACCGGCAAGTTTTTTGATAACCCACCGCAGGGTTTGTGCACTATGCACACGCATACCCTGACGGCATGGAGAGAAACATGACCGAACTCGAATTCAAATCGCTGGCCCAGCAAGGCTACAACCGCATCCCCCTGATCGCGGAAGCGTTCGCCGACCTGGAAACCCCGCTCACCCTGTACCTGAAACTGGCACAGGCCCAACAAGGCGGCAAGAACACCTTCCTGCTCGAATCCGTCGTCGGCGGCGAACGCTTCGGCCGCTATTCCTTCATCGGCTTGCCCGCCACGACCGTGCTGCGCAGCTATGGCAAGCGCACCGAAATCGTCAAGAACGGCGTCGTGATCGAAGAACACGAAGGCAATCCGCTCGACTTCATCGAACAGTTCCAGTCGCGCTTCAAGGTGGCCCTGCGCCCCGGCATGCCGCGCTTCTGCGGCGGCCTGGCCGGCTACTTCGGCTACGACACCGTGCGCCACATCGAGAAGAAACTCGCCGGCGGCGCGCCGAAAGACGACTTGAAGCTGCCCGACATCCAGCTGATGGTGACGGAAGAACTGGCCGTCATCGACAACCTGTCCGGCAAGCTCTACCTGATCGTGTATGCCGACACCACGCAGCCCGAATCGTTTTCGAAAGCGCAGCAACGCCTGAAGGACTTGCGCATGATGCTGCGCCGCGGCGTCGATGCCCCCGTCACCAGCGCTTCCGTGCGCACGGAAACCATCCGCGATTTTTCCAAGGAAGACTACCTGAAGGCGGTCGCCAAGGCGCATGAATACGTGATGGCGGGCGACCTGATGCAGGTGCAGATCGGCCAGCGCATCCGCAAGCCATATGTCGATTCGCCGCTGACCCTGTACCGCGCCTTGCGTTCGCTCAACCCGTCGCCGTATATGTACTTCTATAATTTCGGTGACATGCAGATCATCGGCGCCTCGCCGGAAATCCTGGTGCGCAACGAAAAGACGGCGGACGGCGGCAAGAAAGTCACCTTGCGCCCGATCGCCGGCACCCGTCCGCGCGGCGCCACGCCGGAGCGCGACGCCGAGCTGTCGGCCGAGCTGCTGGCCGATCCGAAAGAGATCGCCGAGCACGTGATGCTGATCGACCTGGCGCGCAACGACATCGGCCGCATCGCCGAAACGGGCAGCGTGCAAGTCACCGACCGCATGGTCATTGAAAAATACTCGCATGTGCAGCACATCGTCTCGAACGTGGAAGGCAAGCTGAAGGATGGCCTGTCGAACCTGGACGTGCTGCGCGCGACCTTCCCCGCCGGCACCCTGACGGGCGCGCCGAAAGTGCGCGCCATGGAAGTGATCGACGAACTGGAAATCACCAAGCGCGGCATCTACGGCGGCGCCTGCGGCTACCTGTCGTTTGGCGGCGAAATGGATGTGGCGATCGCCATCCGCACGGGCGTGGTCAAGGACGGCATGCTGTACGTGCAGGCCGCGGCCGGCATCGTCGCCGACTCGATCCCCGAGATGGAATGGCAGGAAACCGAAAACAAGGCGCGTGCCGTGCTGCGCGCCGCCGAACAAGTGCAAGATGGCCTGGATGGAGGGTTTTAAGATGCTGCTGATGATCGACAACTACGACTCCTTCACCTACAACATCGTGCAGTATTTCGGTGAACTGGGCGAAGACGTGCGGGTCTACCGCAACGATGAAATCACGATCGCACAGATCGAGGCGCTGAACCCGGACCGCATCTGCATCTCGCCCGGGCCGAAAGCGCCGGCACAGGCGGGCATTTCGGTGGAAGTGCTCAAGCACTTCGCCGGCAAGAAACCGATATTGGGCGTCTGCCTGGGCCACCAGGCCATCGGCGAAGCGTTTGGGGGCAAGGTCATCCGCGCCAAGCAAGTCATGCATGGCAAGACTTCCCTCATCGCGCATACGGGCGTGGGCGTTTTCAAAGGCATGCCCAGCCCCTTCACAGTGATCCGCTACCACTCTTTGGCGATCGAACGCGCCTCGCTGCCTTCCTGCCTGGAAGTGACGGCGTGGACGGACGACGGCGAAATCATGGGCGTGCGCCACCGGGAATTCGATATCGAGGGCGTGCAGTTCCACCCCGAATCGATCCTCTCGGAGCACGGCCACGCCCTGCTGAAGAATTTTCTCGAGCGCTGATTCCATGCGCACGCCCCGGCGTGCCGTCAGTGTCCTCCTGCGCCATCATTGAAGAAGGAAGCATCATGCCGATCACCCCACAAGAAGCCCTGCTGCGCTGCATCGAACACCGCGAAATCTTTCACGACGAAATGCTGTACCTGTTCCGCCAGATCATGTCCGGCGAAATGTCGCCCACCATGATCGCCGCCCTGACCGTGGGTTTGCGCGTGAAGAAGGAAACCATCGGCGAAATCGCCGCCGCCGCGCAAGTGATGCGCGAATTTTCCACCAAGGTGCCCATGGCCGACACCACCAACCTGCTCGACATCGTCGGCACGGGCGGCGACGGCGCGCACACATTCAACATTTCCACCGCCTCGATGTTCGTGGCGGCGGCGGCCGGCGCGCGCGTGGCCAAGCATGGCGGGCGCAGCGTGTCGTCCTCGTCCGGCAGCGCCGACGTGCTCGACTCGCTGGGCGTCAACATCAACCTGCAACCCGAGCAGATCGCCCAGTCGATCGCGCAAACGGGCATCGGCTTCATGTACGCGCCGAACCACCACGCGGCCATGAAGCATGCGGCGCCCGTGCGCAAGGAACTCGGCGTGCGCACGATCTTCAATATCCTCGGTCCGCTGACCAATCCGGCCGGCGCGCCGAACATTCTGATGGGCGTGTTTCACGCCGACCTGGTCGGCATCCAGGTGCGCGTGCTGCAGCGCCTCGGTGCGCAGCATGCGATCGTCGTGTATGGCCGCGACAATATGGATGAAGTGTCGCTCGGCGCCTCCACCCTCGTGGGCGAGCTGGTCAACGGCGAAATCCGCGAATATGAAATCCATCCCGAAGATTTCGGCTTGCAGATGATCGCCAGCCGCAACCTGAAAGTGGCCGATGCCGTCGAATCGAAAGCCAAGATGATGGAAGCGCTGCGCGGCGAACCCGGCGCGGCAAGCGACATCGTCGCCCTCAACGCGGGCACGGCGCTGTACGCGGCCGGCGTCGCCAGCTCGATCGAAGATGGCCTGGCGCGCGCGCGCGCCGCCGTCAGCTCGGGCGCCGCCATAGCAAAACTCGACCAATTCGTGCAGGTGACGCAGCAGCTGGGCACCCCGGCGCAAGCATAACCTCCCGCCACCTTGATAGAACAGCGACCATCATGTCCGACATACTCGATAAAATCCTGGCCGTGAAAGCCGACGAAGTGGCCAAGGCGAAAGCCCATCGCAGCCTGGCCAGCCTGCGCGGCGACGTGGAAAACGACCGTGCCCTGCGCGCCGACCTGCGCAATTTCGAGGCGAGCCTGCGCCAGCATATCGGCGACGGCAAGCCCGGCATCATCGCCGAAGTCAAAAAAGCATCGCCGTCAAAAGGCGTCATCCGTGCCGATTTCCGCCCGGCCGACATCGCCGCCAGCTATGCCGCCCATGGCGCGGCCTGCCTGTCCGTGCTGACGGACGAACAGTTCTTCCAGGGCGCCGTGGACTACCTGAAGCAGGCGCGCGCCGCCTGCGCCATTCCCGTGCTGCGCAAGGACTTCATGGTCGACATGTACCAGATCTATGAAGCGCGCGCCATGGGCGCCGACTGCATCCTCCTGATCGTCGCAGCGCTCGACCATGGCTTGATGGCCGAGATGGAAGCGTGCGCCCACGAACTGGGCATGGGCGTGCTGATCGAAAGCCACGACGGTGAAGAACTCGATGCGGCGCTAAAGCTCAAGAGCGCCCTGATCGGCATCAACAACCGCAACCTGCGCACGTTTGACACGTCGCTGGAGACCACCATCGGCCTGCTGCCGCGCATTCCGCAAGACAAATTGATCATCACGGAATCGGGCATCCACAGCACGGCCGACGTCCAGCGCATGCGCGAAGCAAGCGTCCATAGCTTCCTCGTGGGCGAAGCCTTCATGCGCGCGCCCGACCCTGGCGTGGAACTGGAACGCCTGTTCGCCTGAGAAGTGGTAGTCTGACGGTCATGAGACAGCTACTGACCGTCCTTGCCGCCGCCATGCTGCTGGCCGCATGCCAGAAGGCCCCCGCGCCCATCGCGCAGGCGCCAGCCCGCGCGCCGACGGCGAGCATGCCGCGGCCAGGGCCGGTCCAGCCACCGGCCACCATCGATGCCTACAAGCTGCTGGTGGCGCAGCAAATCATGGACGCCAATCCCCAGCATACCTTCAGCGGACGCCTGCCGCCCATGCTGCCGGCCATCGTCGTGCTGGACCTCAGCGTGGAACGCGATGGCAGCCTGAAAAATGTCCGTGTGCACCGTTCGCGCGACAACGAAGCGTCGAAGGCGGCGCTGGCCGCCGTGCGGCGCGTGCCCGCTGCCTTCCCGCCCGCAGCCCAATTGATGCGCGGCCGCGACAAGACGCTCGATTTCTCCGAAACCTTCTTGTTCAACGACGAGTATCGCTTCCAGCTGCGGACGTTGTCCGGACCACAGTAGTCACTTCGCAGACATCGACTTCGATGCGGTCGCGGCCATTTTCCTTGGCCTGGTACAGGGCCGCATCGGCGCGCGACAGCAACTGGTCCAGTTCCTCCTGCACCGACGCCTGGCAGGCGATGCCGATGCTGACCGTGCATGGCGGTAATCCCCGTCCATTCGGTTCGCGCAGCAAAGCGCGGATGCGTTCGGCCACGCCGAGCGCGTTGTGCGGCGCCATGTCGGGCATCAGCACGATGAATTCCTCGCCGCCAAACCGCGCCACGCAATCCGATTCGCGCAGGGCGCCGCCGATGATGGTGGCCACATGCGCCAGCACCTTGTCGCCCGTCGCATGGCCATAGCGGTCGTTGATCGACTTGAAAAAATCCAGGTCGATGCTGAGCAAGGTCAAGGGCCGGAGATTGCGCCGTGAATTGGCCTTTTCGCGCTCGTACACATCGCCGAAACCGCGCCGGTTCAACACCTGCGTCAACGGGTCATGCGTCGAACGGCGCTCGAGTATCATCTGCAGGCGGCGCGTCGCCACCGTCATGAAGCCCACCGTCAGCAGCAGCGCCATGAAATTGGCCACCGCCAGGTAGATGCTGGCCAGCGTGCCCGTCACCAGCAAGTCCACGCTGGTGCCGCCATGCAGCAAGGCCGAGCAGCCGCGCGCCAGCACCACGCCCGCCTGCACCAGCATCAGGGAGCCGAAGAACAGGCTGGAAAAATGGCGTTCGCCGTACGCGTACACCAGCTGCGCCTGGCGCGCATAGAAAAAGAAGACAATGCAGGAAAAAACCGCCACGCGCCGCGAAAAGTCGGGCGTCGCAAGCAGCCACCAGGCGATGCCGGCGGTGCCGAGGCAACACGCCGCAAGATAGAAGCGCAGGCTGGGCGCCTGCTCGTAGAATTTTTCCGTGCCCAGCATCGACAGGCCGATGCCCAGCATCAGCGTCACGTTCGCCCCCAGCAGCGCCACCGCGTCGGGCAGGGAGCCGCGCGCGCCAAACAGGAACGAGGCGCACACCAGCAGCAGCAAGCCGGCCGACCAGTGGCCCAGCCCATGCACCTCGCGCCGGAAGCTGCGGTACACGGAAAACATGACCACGCTCATGGCCCCGCACATCAGGGTCGTCATCAACATGATGGTGCGGGGGTCGAGAGTTTCCACGGTCTGGCAAAGTCCAAGAAATCAATAGGGACGCCTGTCCAATTCGAGACTACGATTTTGCAAGGCGCTGTAGAGCAATTTTAGTTCAGTTATGGAAAATTTAGTTCAGTGAAGGCAAATATGATGTTGCTGTTGCAACGATGCCGGCGCCTTCTCCGCCACTTCGACACGGTCGCGTCCCAGCTGCTTGGCGCGGTACAACGCCTTGTCCGAACGCAGCAGCAGGCTGTCCAGCGTTTCCCCGCCTCCAGCCTGGCAGGCGATGCCGATGCTCAGCGTATAGCGCGGCAAGCCGGCATCGGGGCGCGGCTGGCGCAAGGTGTCCTGGAGGCGCTGCGCCACCAGTTCGGCGCGCGCCAGCTGCGTATCGGGCAGCAGCACGACAAATTCCTCGCCGCCGAAACGCGCCACCGCGTCGCTGTCGCGCAAGACGCTGCGGATGACGCTGGCTACGTCGACCAGCACCAGGTCGCCCACGGCATGGCCATGGCGGTCATTGATGGCCTTGAAAAAATCGAGGTCGATGCTCAGCACGGCCAGCGACTGCTCCGCACGCCGCAAACGCGCGCTGACGCGCGCATGGAATTGCGCGAAACCGCGCCGGTTCAGGACGGCCGTCAGCGGGTCGTGGTTGGAGTGCTGCTCGAGTATCGTCTGCAGGCGGCGCGTGGCCACCGCCATGAAGCCGACCGGCAGCAGCAGGGTCATGAAAGCGAGTATCGCCAGATACAGGCTGTGGTGCGGGCCGCCATGCAGGATGTCGCTGCCGGCGCCCCCCTCTTGCAGTGCGCTCAAGCCGCGATGCAGCATCGACAGTGTTTGCACCAGGGCCAGCAGGCCAAAAAAAACCGTGGAAATATGGCGCTCGCCATGCCGCGCGATGACAAGAAATTGCGCGGCATGCAAGGCCAGCATGAGAAAGGAGAACAGCGCCACGCGCATGGCAAAGTCGGGACGCAGGTACAGCCAGCACAGCATGACCAGCAGTCCCAGCAGCCACACGAGGTGAAACAAACGCCAGCTGGGGCGCACGCCATAGAAGCGCTGCGTGCCGATCAGCAGCATGCCGACACCGCACAGCAGGACGGAATTAGCCACCGGCAACAGGAGTTCCGGCACGACCCTGCCGCGCAAGGCAAACAGGCCGCTGGCCAGTATCAGGCCCAGCATGCCGGCCACCCATTCGCGCAGCCCCTGCACACTGTGGGGGAAGCTGCGCTGCGCGGAAAACATCACCACGCACATGGCGCCCGTCATCAGGGTGGACATCAGGACGATGGTGGCGGGATCAAGTTTCACGGAGGAGTCGGCACGGTCAACGGATGGATCGCGCCGCACATGCTTGCAGGCACGAGGAATTTCGTGCGAGAAATTGTACCGTGAAAAACAGGCTGGCAACCGCCGGCAGGGAAATCTTGTGCGTAGCACTATCCTCCCTGGCGGCCCAGGCAACAGATGCCAGAATTACGCGGCGCTTGGACGCTTCGGTCCCGTGGCTTTTTTCGGCGCCGGCAACAGGGCCAGGCTGACACCCGGCACGCGGTCGCCCTGCAACACGGCCGTCAGCGTCATCAGCTCGTCACGGCGGAAGGCGTGGATGGCCACCTTGGCGCCGACCGCGTAGCGGCCCAGCAAGGTGTCGAGGTTGGCCGGGTTGCCCGTCACACGCAAGCCATCGACGGCCACCAGCACGTCGCCGGCCGACAGGCCAGCCAGATGGGCGGCGCCGCCCTGGTGCACCTGCGCCAGCCTGGCGTCGTTGCCGTCGCGGCCCAGGTTGACGTCGAGGCTGGCTTTTTCCGCCTTGCGCGCATCGCTGTACTTGACGCCGAACGGCGCCAGCAGGCGCGCCAGCGGCACATCATCGGTGCCGCGGATGTAGCGCTCGAAGAACGGTTTCATGCGCGTGCCGGAAATCTCATCGAACAGCGCTTCGACTTCGGCCGGCGTGACGCCGCGCGCTTTGCCCTTGTAGAAATCGCGGCCATAACGCTGCCACAGCGCCTGCATCACGTCGTCCAGCGACTTCGCGCCATGCGTCTTGGTGCGCAGGGTCAGGTCGAAGGCCAGCGCGATCAGCGAGCCCTTGGTGTAGTAGCTGACGATGGCGTTCGGCGCGTTTTCATCCTGGCGGTAGTACTTGCCCCAGGCGTCGAAGCTGGAATCGGCCACGCTTTGCTTGTTGCGGCCGCTGCCGCGCAGCACGCTGTTGACGGTCTTGCCGAGCAGCTTGAAGTAAGCCGCCTCGTCGATCAGGCCCGCGCGCACCAGCATCAGGTCATCGTAATAGCTGGTGAAGCCCTCGAAGAGCCACAGCAGCGGCGAATAGCTTTCCGCCTGCAGGTTGTACGGCGCGAAAGCGGCCGGCTTGATGCGCTTGACGTTCCAGGTGTGGAAGTACTCGTGGCTGCACAGGCCGAGGAATTTCAGGTAGCCGTCGCCGATTTCCGTGCTGGTCGACGCCGTCGTCGGCAAGTCGGCGCGCGCGCAGATCAGCGCCGTCGAGGCGCGATGCTCGAGGCCGCCATAACCGTCGCCGACGGCCATCGTCATGAACACATAGCGGTCCATCGGCGCTTTTTTCGTCTTTGGCTCGAAGAAGACGATCTGCGTTTCGCAGATGGCTTTCAGGTCGCGGCACAGACGGTCCAGGTCCAGGTTCGGCACCTTGCCGGTGACGACGATATCGTGCGGCACGCCATGCGCGCTGAAGGTGGCCAGGGCGAAGTCGCCCATCTCCACCGGGTGGTCGATCAGTTCATCGTAGTTGGCCGCCTGGTAGCTGCCGAAGCCATAGCGCCTGGCCTTCAGTTCCGGCAGGGTGGTGGCGACTCTCCAGGTCTTGCAGGCCGCGTCTTTCGGTTGCAGGATATGCACTTCATGCGGCTCGGCCTCCTGGCCCAGCACGCGCAGGAACACGCTGGTGCCGTTGAAGAAGCCATGGTTCTGGTCCAGGTGGGCGGCGCGCACGGACAGGTCCCAGGCGTAGACGTCGTATTCCACCGTCAGGGCGCCCTTGCACGGCGCGGCTTGCCACGAGTGCTTGTCCAGCTTGGTCAGCGCCACGGCCTTGCCTTCGGACTCGGCGCGGATGCTGACGATGTTGCGCGAAAATTCGCGGATCATGTAGCTGCCCGGGATCCAGGCCGGCAAGGCAAATACCTGGCCGATGGCTGCCGGCGACTTGACCGTCAAGGTCACCTTGAACATGTGGCCGGCCAGGTCGGCCGCGGCGATGCTGTAGATGATGCCCGCAGCCGGCATGGTTTTCACTGCGGTTTTCGCCGCGGCTCTGCTTGTGACTTTGCCGCTCGCCTTGGCTGCCGCCTTGGCGATGATTTTCTTGATCGGTGCTTTCTTCATGTTTTCCTCGTGTCTGGCCTGTCTTCCCGGGAGCGCCACTGCCCCGCCTTACAAATCGTCAGGTGTATCAATATCGCGCAAGATGCCGCTGTCGTCCACCGCCACTTCGCGCACGGCATGGCTGCGCACGATGCTGCGCGCACCCTGGTCGCCGTCGAGCGCCAGCAGCAGCGGCAAGTGAACGGCGCTGAACGCGACGGGATTGCCGCGCCGGCCCTGGAAGACGGGCACCGCGATGCGCGCGCCATCGGCAATGGCGTGCGACAAGGCGGCGATTGTAGCCGCTTCCACCCAAGGCATGTCGCCCAGCGCGATCAGCCAGCCCGGCGCGCCGCGCACATGCTCGATGGCGCAGGTGAGCGAGGCAGCCATGCCCGTGTCGGCGTCATGGCAGACGCGCACTTCGCAGCCCAGCGCGCCCAGCACGCGCGCCACCTGCGTGTCGTCGGCGCGCACCACGGCCAGCACGCGCGGCAGGGCCGCCAGCATGGCGCTGGCCGCCGCCGCCACCACGGGCAAGCCCGTGTACGGGCCGTCAGGCAGCGGCTGCAATAACTTATTCTGTACGCCGGAAGGGTCGAACCTGCGTCCCCTTCCGGCTGCCAGCAAGATGCCGACCGTACTCAAAAGACCACTGCCATCATGCGGTCGCCAGGTCGAACGGCAGCTTGCGCAGGCGCTTGCCCGTCAGGGCGAACAGCGCATTGGCGAATGCGGGCGCCAGCGGCGGCACGCCAGGCTCGCCCATGCCCGTCGGCGCATCGCCCGAGGCCACCAGGTGCACTTCGATCACCGGCATGTCGGGCATGCGCGGCACGGGGTAATCGCCGAAGTTCTGCTGCTCCACCACGCCATCCTTGAGCGTGATGGCGGCGCCGGGGATCGTCATGCCCAGCGCCATCAGCGCGGCGCCCTGCACTTGCGCCTCGATCGTCAGGGGATTGACGGCCAGGTTGCAATGCACGCCCGCCCACACCTGGTGCAGCTTGGGCGCGCCTTCCACCACCGAGGCCGTCACCACGTAGGCAACCACGGAATTGAACGATTCGTGCATGGCCACGCCCCAGGCTTGCCCCTTCGGCAGCTTCTTCTTGCCATAGCCGGACTTGGCCACGGCCAGGTCCAGCGCGGCGATGTGGCGCGTATGCTTGGCGTCGATCAGCTGCTTGCGGTAGGCGACGGGGTCCATCTTCGCCACGTGCGCGGCCTCGTCGATCAGTGTTTCCATGACGAAGGCCGTGTGCGTCGAGCCGACGGAACGCCACCACAGCACGGGCACGTTCGCCTTGGCCGTGTGCACGGACAGCTTCATCGGCAGGGTGTACGGCTCGCCCATGCCTTCGACCATGGTGCCGTCGACGCCGTTTTTCACCATGAACGCTTCGAACGGCGTGCCGGCCATGATGGACTGGCCCACGATGGTGTGGTCCCAGGCAAGGATTTTTCCCTTGGCGTCGAGGCCTATCTGCGCGCGGTGCACATGCGATGGCCGGTAGTAGCCGCCCTTGATGTCATCCTCGCGGCTCCACATCAGTTTCAGCGGTCCGCTCTTGCCCGCCGCCCGCCAAGCCTTGGCGACGTTGACCGCTTCGACCACGTAGTCGGACGACGGCACGGCGCGCCGGCCGAAGCCGCCGCCTGCCATCATCGTGTGCAGGGTGACCTGCTCGGGTTTCAGCCCGGACGTGGCGGCGATGGCCGCCTGGTCGCCCGTCTGGAATTGCGAGCCGACCCACATCGTGCATTTGTCGGCCTGCAGGTCGACCACGCAGTTGAGCGGCTCCATCGGCGCGTGCGCCAGGTAGGGGAACTCGTAGACGGCTTCGATCTTTTTCGGCGCCGACGCCAGTTTCGCCATGTCGGCAGGTCTGGCGACGGTGCCCGGCGTTTTCGCCAGCGCCTTGAAGGCCGCCAGCTGCTGGACGCTGCTGACCTTTTCCACGCCACTGGTATCCCACTCGATCGCCAGCGCATCGCGGCCCTGCTTGGCCGGCCAGTAGCCGTCGGCGATCACGGCCACGCCGCTGCCGCCACGGTCGGTCTTCACTTCCAGCACCTCGAGCACGCCCTTGATGGCCTTGGCCTTGCTGGCGTCAAATTTCGCCACTTTTGCGCCAAACACGGGCGGGCGCGCCACCACGGCCACTTTCGCGCCAGGCGGCTTGAAGTCGATGCCGAACTGCTGCTTGCCGGTCGACTTGGCGGCCGCGTCGAGGCGCTTCACGGGCTTGCCGATGATGGAAAATTCGCGCGGATCCTTCAGCTTGACCGTGGCGGGCACGCTCTGGCGCATGGCGGCGTCGGCAAATTCGCCATAGGTCGCCTTTTGTCCGCCGGGCCCATGCAGCACGCCCTTGGCGGCGCGCACCTGGTCGGGACTGACTTTCCACTGCGCGGCGGCGGCGGCCACCAGCATGGCGCGCGCCTTGGCGCCGATTTCGCGGTACTGCGTAAACGAGTGGGCGATGCTGCCCGAGCCGCCCGTCATCTGCATGCCGTAAGCGGCATCCTTGTACTGCTCGCCGGCCGGCGCCAGCGCGCCCTTCACCGTCGCCCAGTCGGCATCGAGTTCCTCGGCGATCAGCATGGGCAGGCTCGTTTGCACGCCCTGGCCAAATTCCAGCCGGTTCACCTGCACCGTCACCGTGTTATCGGGCGCGATATGCAAAAAGGCGTTCGGCGCGTACACGGGCTTGGCGGGGGCGCCATCGGCCGCCAGCGCCAGCTTGCCGGCGCCAGGCAGGAAAAAGCCCAGCATCAAGCCGCCGCCGGCCACCGCGCCAGCCTTCATGAAACCGCGCCGCGACACGCCATCGGTCACCGGCGCCAGTGCCGCGCCCAGGGTCACTCCGCCATGCTGCAATGCTTCCTGATTCAACCATTCGATACGCATGTCGCTCTCCTCAGGCCAGGGTCTTGGCCGCGTCCTTGATGGCTGCGCGGATCCGTTGATAGGTACCGCAGCGACAGATATTGCCGCTCATGGCGCCGTCGATATCGGCATCGCTGGGCGACTTGTTCGTGCGCAGCAGCGCCGTGGCGCTCATCACCTGGCCGCTTTGACAGTAGCCGCATTGCGGCACGTCGTGGCGCACCCATGCCGCCTGCACCGCCTTGCCGACCTGGTCGTTTTCCATCGCCTCGATGGTGGTGATCTTTTGCGCCCCCACGGAGGAAATCGGCGTGATGCAGGAGCGTATGGCCTGGCCATCGAGATGCACCGTGCAGGCGCCGCACAGGGCCATGCCGCAACCGAACTTGGTGCCCGTCATGTTCAGATTATCGCGCAGCGCCCACAGGATGGGCGTGGATGGATCGGCGTCGACCTGCGTGTCGCGTCCGTTGATATTCAATGTAATCATCTGCTGCTCCCCCTTTGAATTGTTATTGAGTCTACAAACAACACCTGATCATACGACAGCGGAAAAAAATGCAAAAAAAAAGCGCACCTTGCGAGGGCGCGCCGTCCAGCCTTCCTGGCGACAGCCCGGATTACTTAATGGTCGAGAATTTCTGTTCCAGCGTTTTCGCATCGACCGCGCCCGGGATGCGGCTGCCGTCGGCAAAGAAGATGGCTGGCGTGCCCGAGACGCGCAATTGCTGGCCCAGGGCGAGGATTTTTTCATGCGGATTGGCGCACGTGGCGGCCACCGTAGCCGGCGCCTTGCCGTTCAGCATCCAGTCATCCCAGGCCTTGTTGCGATCCGGCGCGCACCAGACATTGCGCGACTTGACGATGGAATCGGGCGACAGGATGTTGTACATGAAGGTGTAGACGGTGACGTTGTCGATTTCCTTCAGCGCGTTCTGGCGGAAGCGCTTGCAATAGCCGCAGTTCGGGTCTTCGAATACGGCGATCACGCGCTTGCCATTGCCCTTCACGGTCTTCATGGCCGAATCGAGCGGCAGGTCGGAGAACTTGATGCGGTTGACTTCGTCCAGGCGCACCTTGGTCAGGTCCTGCGACGTCTTGGCGTCGAAGACGTGGCCGACGAACAGGTATTGCGCGGCCTTGTCCGTGTACAGGATGTCGCCGCCCGTGCGCACTTCGTACAGGCCGCCGTACGGGGTTTCCTTGACCGAGTCCACTTTGGCGCCTTCGCCCAGGCGCGGCTCGATCAGTTTCTTGATGTTCGCTTCCGTTGGCGTTTCCGCGCCGGCGCACGACATCATCAGGCCCGAGGCCAGTACCAATGCGATTCTGCTCATTTTTATCACTATCACTTCTCCACTTGAAACGCCTGGCGGCACTGGCATCTGGCCCGGCGCAGTTATCTCTTTAACAAAACGATCGCCGCAAACCAGCTGCGGCGACCTTGAATTTTCACACCTGCCATTATCCAGCGATATCTTAAGACTTACTGATTTCCGAGGGCATGCGAAATCATTTTCCGCTTCAGGGCCGGCAATTTATCCAGCAAGTTTAATCCCAAATTGCGAACCACGCGCAGCGGTTCCAGATCGGCGCCGAACAAGCGCGCCAGGCCATCGGTGGCCAGCTGCATCAGCAGCACGTCTTCCTTGCGCGCGCGCGCATAGCGGGCCAGCACGCGCTCGTCGCCAATGCCGCGGTGCGCCTCGCGTTCGGCGATGGTCTTGACCAGCTGCGCCACGTCGGCAAAGCCCAGGTTCATGCCGTGGCCCGCCATCGGGTGCACCACGTGGGCGGCGTCGCCCACCAGGGCCACGCGCGGCGCCACCATGGCATGCGGGCGCATCAGGGTCAGCGGGAAGGCGCGCACCAGCTCCGGTTGCAGCGGTGTCAGCTTGCCCAGTTTGTCGTGGCAATAGGCGGCCAGGCGCGCAGCCAGGGCGTCGGCCGATTCGTTCATCAATGTATCAGCCAGCGCATCGGGTGCAGACCAGACCAGCGAGACGCGCTCGCCCGGCAATGGCAGCAGCGCGACGATGCCTTCGCTGCCCGTGAACCACTGGTGGGCCGCGCCATGGTGCGGCTTTTCGCAGGCGAAGTTGCTGACCACGCCGCGCTGGCCATACGCACGGTAATCGAGGCCGATGTCGCACTGGCCGCGCACCCAGGACTGGGCGCCGTCCGCGCCGACGACCAGCGCGCAGGTGATGGTGTCGCCGCCATCGAGGTGCACGACGGCCGAGTCATTCGTCCATTCCAGGCGGCTGGCGCGGCCTTGCACGACGTTGACGTTCGGCGCGAACTTCAGGGCGGCGTCCAGCGCCTGGCCCAGGTTGCGGTCTTCGACGATCCACGCCAGGGTGCCCACATGGGCGCCGTAGGCGTCGAAACCGAGTCCGCCCGCCTGCGCGCCGTCGCCGTTGACCAGCATGGCGTCGACGGGCGCCACCCGGTCGGCCGCCAACGCGCCCCACACCTTCAGCGACGACAGCAGCTGGTGCGCCGTGTGATTGAGCGCATACACGCGCACGTCCCAGCTCGGCTCGACCGGCTTGACGGCGGAAGCGGCTGCGGGCGCGCTGGCCGGGCATAACAGGGTGACGCTTTGTCCTGCCTGGGCAAACGCCAGCGCCGTGGTTTTCGCGATGGCGCCGTTGCCGACGATGCAAACGTCGCTGTGGCTATGCATGAAGCGCCGCATGGTAGGGGGAGTGGGACTGTTCATGCGGCCATTATAGCGTTTGCCCCACCGGTTTCAGATAGTCCGGAAGTACAGGACGCCTGCTCCAGGTCAAGCGGCGCCATGAAACACGGGCAATACGTGGTCCGCGATTTCCTGCAGCGCCTCGGCCAGCGGACGGCGGTTCTGCCGCAGCTGCAAGCCGATATGCCGCACGCCGGCCTCGCGCATGGCCTGCAATTCCGCGATCAGGCCGTCGCGCCCCGTGCGCCCGCCGAAACGGAAGCGCTGCAGCGGCATGGACGCATCCTCGTCCAGGTCCAGGTGGATGAAGCTGACGTACGGCTTGTCGCCGCCGGCCACGGCGCGCCACTGCGCCGCACGCCGCGCATGGTCGTCCGGCGTGCCCGGATAGGCGAGCCAGCCATCCATCTGCGCGCCGATCCAGGCCGGCGTTTGCTGCGCCAGCCCCGCCACCAGCAGCGGCAAGGGCGCCCCCGGCCTGGGCAGCAGGCGGATGCCGGGCGGCAGATGCGTCAGGCCCCAGTCGCGCAGCATGGCGACCTGCTCGCGGAAGGCGGCGCCGCGCTGCCCGAAGTCGCGGCCGAACACGGGATATTCGACGGGACGGTCGCCGCTGGCCACGCCCAGCAGCAAACGCCCGCCACTGAGCTGGTCGACGCTGGCCGCCGCCTTCAGGGTCAGTACGGGCTCGCGCAGGGGCAGCACGACGGCTGCCGTGCCCAGCAAGATGTTCTCCGTGATGCCGGCCAGGTAGCCGAGATAGGTAAACACCTCGAACACCTGGGCCGCATCGCCGAACGACGGGTCATACAGGGGCACGTCGCGCAGCCACAGCGCCCTGAAACCGAGGCGGTCGGCCAGCTGCGCCAGTTCCGCGTGCCGGCGCAGGTCCGGCTCGCCCGGCACGCGGCTGGATGCCGCATTCGCCTGGCGCCCCGTGGACGACCAGTCATTATCGAGCGGCAGTTCCAGGCCGATGCTCAGACTCCCCTGCTGTCCCAGCTTGTGCATCGCAGTCATGGCGCCCATATCAATCCCACTGCGGCGCCAGGCCGTCCGGGTTGGCCAGGCGCTCGCCGCGCTCCAGCGTGGCCATCTGCGCCATCTCGTCCGGCGACAGGGTGATGCGCCGGAAATGCAGGTTCGCTTCCAGGTTGGCGCGTTTTGTGGAGGATGGAATCACGGCAAAGCCCTGTTGCAGCGACCAGCTCAAGGCCACCTGCGCCGGCGTCACGCCGTGCCTGGCGGCGATGGCCGCAATCACGGGATCGGCAACCACCTTGCCATAGGCGAGCGGCATGTAGGCCGTGATGTGGATGCCCTGGCTGCGCGCGAAGTCGATGGCCTTGCGGTTTTGCAGGAAGGGGTGGATCTCGATCTGCTGCGTGGCGATTTCCGCCGCACCCACCGTGGCGATGGCCTGCCGCAGCTGCGCGTTGGTGAAATTCGATACGCCGATGGCCCCGGTCAGCCCCTGCGCCTTGGCTTCCGCCAGCGCCGCCATGTACTCGGCGACGGGAATGGCGTCCTGTGGCGAGGGCCAGTGGATCAGGGTCAGGTCCAGCTGCTCGAGCTGCAGCTTGTGCAGGCTGTCCTTCAGGCTGGGAATCAGTTTGTCGCGCTGCAGGTTCTCGATCCAGATCTTCGTCGTGACGAACAGCGCGTCGCGCGGCACGGGGCTGGCGGCGATGGCCTGGCCCACTTCGGCTTCGTTGCCATAGATTTGCGCCGTGTCGATATGGCGGTAGCCGACGTCGAGGCCCGTGGTGACGGAATCGATGACGACCTGGCCCTGCAGGCGGAAGGTGCCCAGGCCGATGGCGGGAATGGCGGTGTGTTGGGTAATGGCATTCATGCGGTATTTCTCTCAAGTCAGTAACGATGAGCACACTATGCGCCCATCCTTTGTTGAGAAAAATACCGCTCACCTCAAATAATATTTGACCCACAAGCAAATAAATACAGACATCGCCGGAAAATCCAGGAAAAGTCGCCGCCAGCCCTTGCATTCGCGTTTTGGTCTGCTATAATTCGCCACCTTGGCCTGGTAGCTCAGTCGGTAGAGCAGAGGATTGAAAATCCTTGTGTCGGTGGTTCGATTCCGCCCCGGGCCACCAAGAATACGCAGCACATATCAGAACGCCAACCTTCGGGTTGGCGTTTTTGTTTGTGGGCCACGCAAAAACGGACCGTTTCCGGCCCGCAGCAACTCCAGTCCGGCGCCGTCAGCGCCGGGCAAGCATCCCCCTTACCACATCAAATCATCAGGAATCTGGAACGCCGCGTACGGATCGTCCTCGTCCACTTCGGTGCTGGCCTGCTTCACGCGCACGACGATGGCGGCGTCGCGTTCGGCGATCTTGTCGGCGATGATGCGCGGCACCAGTTCCACGGCGCCACCCAGGCAGACGATCACCAGGCGGCCCGCCACCAGATGCGCCTGCACGGCGGCCGTCACGTAGATGCGCTCGATCTTGTTATTAAATGTAAAGTTGTACGGCACGTCGCCGTGGTTGCCCTTGCTCTGGCGGTTCTGTTGCACCAGCTGCGCGATCTGCGCCACGATGGCCTTCTGGTTCGCGGCCGCGTCGCGCTGGGCGTTCAGTTCGCGCGCCCGCTCGGCGTTCTTGCGCTGCGTCTCGAGCGCGGCCAGGCGCACCTCGTCGACGCTTTGCGTGCCGCTCTTGCGCTCGTCCTTTTTTTGCTTGCTCTTGTCCTGGTTGGCCAGCTTGACCTTCTTCTTGTCGACCAGGCCGGCCTTTAAAAACTGCTCTTGCAACGAGACCATAACTACTCCGTATTGAGGGTGCGCCGGCCAAGGCAGCGGCATCGGCCGGTGGAAAGACGCTAGCATAGCAAAAAAAGGCGCGCCCGCCGCCGCCGCATGGCGGCCCGGGCCAGCTCCGCGCCGGTATGGCGCCACGCCCTCATGCATCGGTAACAAAAAGACACACTCAATTGGATTTTTTGTTGATAAATGTCATATAGTTAGTTACGTTTTGCATATCGGCATTCCCATGCCGGTTGCATGCCCCTTCCCTAGCCCGCGTCTACAAGGATTTGCCATGAAACAATTAATCGCCCTCTGCATCGCCGCCGCGTTTGCCGGCTCTGCCTTTGCTGCCGCGCCGGAAGCGGCCCCTGTCGCCAAGACGGCGCAACAGTCGAAGATGACCACCTGCAATGCAGATGCCGCCGGCAAGAAAGGCGATGAACGCAAGGCGTTCATGAAGGAATGCCTGAGCGCCAAGCCGGCACCGGCCATGACGCAGCAAAACAAGATGAAGGCGTGCAATGTCGACGCCAAGGACATGAAGGGCGACGAGCGCAAGGCCTTCATGAAATCGTGCCTGAGCGCGCCCAAGAAATAAGCGCCAGCGCGCGTTTCGCCCCACAGCGCCAGCCGGAAGGCTGGCGTTTTCATTTCCACCGTACGGAGTTCCTCTTGTCCTGTCCGCATTCCTTCTGCCTCTCTTCCGCCGGCCGTCTGCTGGCCACGGCTGGCCTGGCCGTCCTCTTGCAAGGCTGCAACACAACAACACCGGCGCCGAGCGCCACACCGGCCGTCGTCGTGCCGGCCAGCATGCCGGCCGGCTGCGCAGCGCCAGCCTGGCCGCTGGAGGCGAAACGGCACGGCGCCCAGGGCAGGGTCACGCTGCGCTTCACGGTGGAAGCGGACGGCAAGGTCAGCAAGGCGGCAGTCATCCGCTCCAGCGGTTATCCCGCCCTCGACCAGGCGGCCCGCGATGCGCTGGCCAAGTGCGTATTCAATCCCGAAACGCTGGACGGCAAGCCCGTCGCCAGCAAGGTAATCATGCCCTACCAGTGGATCAATGAATGACCGGCATTGAACGCTGGCTATCATGATTAATGATCAAGATGACATGAGGATTGATAGCGCGTAATATTTACTCAGCAGTATGAACGGCGCGGCAATAGCTCACCCAGGGGGAAGGACGGCAGCGTGGCGATATCGAGCGATCTCGCGCACTGGCGCGGCCTGGTCTTTACCCGCCTGCTGCAGGTGGTGTTGCTGCTTGGCATCGTGACTGCCATTCCCAGCGCGCTGCTGGCCGCGCGCGAAGCTATCTGGTCCATAGTCGCCCTCGACATACTGGCCATCGGCTGGATCGGCGTCATCTGGCATCTGCGCGCCATGCCCTACCGCTGGCGCGTGTGGCAATTCCTCATCGTCGCCTACCTGGTGGGCGTCGGCCTGCTGCTGAAAATCGGCCCCGTCAGCCAGATCTACATGATGATCATGCCCGTGCTGGCGGCGCTGTTGCTGGGCATGCTGCCAGCGCTGTCGACGCTGGCGCTGACCTCGCTGACCATCTTTTTCCTGGGCCTGCATCCCGACGTCGCCCTGCACATGCACGGCGTGCCCGATTCTCCCGTGCTGCGCGCATTGATCGTGGCCCTGAACTTCCTGTTCATCGCCGCCGTGCTGACCCTGTCCTGCGCCTTCCTGCTGCGCCACCTGGAACGCAGCGGCCAGGCCCTGTCGCAGCTCAACGCCGAGCTGGGCCTGACCGCCACGGCGCTGGCCCGCCTGAACGACATGGTGATGATCGCCGAGGTGGCCGACGCCCATGCCGGCACGGGCGCGGCGCCTGCCACGCGCATCATCTTCGTCAACGACGCCTTCGAACGCAGCAGCGGCTATGCGCGCGCCGAGGCGCTGGGCCGCAGCCTGCTGTTCCAGCAGGGCCCCGCCACCGATGCGGACGAACTGGCGCGCATCGCCGCCGCCATGGCCGGCGCCCAGCCGGCACGCGCGGAATTGCTGAACTACGACAAGAGCGGCAAGGCGTACTGGGTGGAAGTGGAACTGGTGCCGTTCACGGATGCGGACGGCAGGCAGACGCACTGGGTGGCCGTCGAGCGCGAGATCGACGAACGCAAGAAATCGGAAGCGGACATCCACCGCCTGGCCTTCTACGACGTGCTGACGGGCTTGCCCAACCGGCGCCTGCTGATGGACCGCATCGGCCACCTGCTGGCCGCCGCGCCGCGCGACCATACAATCAGCGCGCTGATGTTCATCGACCTCGACCACTTCAAGCACATCAACGACGCGCGCGGCCACGCCACCGGCGACGCGCTGCTGCGCATGGCGGGCGAACGGCTGGCACAGCTGATGCGCAAGGCCGACACGGTGGCGCGCCTGGGCGGCGATGAATTCGTCGTGCTGCTGGCGCACCTGGCCGCCGACGTCGACAGCGCCGCCCGCGCGGCGGCCCAGGTGGCCGAGAAAATCCGCGCCGCCATCGCGCGCGACTTCGATATCGGCGGCCAGTCCTACCACTGCTCGGCCAGCATCGGCGTGACCCTGCTGCCGAAAGCGGGCCAGCAGGCGCACGACCTGCTGCGCGAAGCCGACATCGCCATGTACCGCGCCAAGGCGGAAGGACGCAATGGCATCGCCTTTTTCGAGGCGGCCATGCAGGCGGGCCTGGAGCGCCGCCTGACCCTGGAACGGGCGCTGGCGCGCGCCCTCGATGCGGGCCAGCTGCGCATGCACGTGCAGCCGCAGGTCGACCGCCATGGCCGGGTGACGGGCGCCGAATTGCTGATGCGCTGGCCACAGCCGGACGGCAGCCATATCGCGCCCGGCGTGTTCATCCCCATCGCCGAGGAATCGGGCCTGATCGTCAGGCTCGGGCACTGGGCCCTGCGCGAGGCGTGCCGCGCCGCCACGCTGCTGGCGCAGGCCGGATCGCCCATCGCCGTGTCCGTGAACGTCAGTCCGGCGCAGTTTCGCCAGCCCGATTTCGCCGCCCGCGTGCAGGCCGCGCTGGCCGAGCATGGCACGCCGGCCACCGCCCTGATCCTGGAACTGACGGAAGGCCTGCTGATCGACCAGCGCGACGCCTCGCTGGCGCGCATGCGCGAACTGGCAGCCCTCGGCATCCGCTTTTCCATCGACGATTTCGGCACCGGCTATTCCAGCCTCGCCTACCTGACGTCGATGCCGCTGTACGAGCTGAAAATCGACAAGCGCTTCATCCGCGACACGCGCGACACGGCCATCGTGCAGGCGATCCTGGCCATGGCGCGCCACCTGGGCTTGCGCGTCGTGGCCGAAGGCGTGGAAACGCAGGAGCAGGCCGACTTCCTCACCGCCCACGCCTGCGACGGCCTGCAGGGCTACCTGATCGCGCGGCCCATGCCGCTCGACGACTTTGTCACCTGGCTGGCCCGACCCCGCTCTTAGCTTTCCGACATTTCCTGTATGAAACTCCTCCGCTAGAATACCGGCCTCATAGCCTGTACCTTCACCATCTCCTCGTTAAAGTGATCTCCGATGCGTCTGGTTCTTCCCCTGTTGGCCCCTTCCCTGCTGCTGTCTCTGCTGGCCGCCGCCCTTCCCGCCGTCAGCGCGGCCCCCACCACCACCGCCCCCACGCCGATCACGCTGGACCAGGCCATGGCCGATCCCGACTGGATCGGCACGCCCGTCGAAGCGGCATGGTGGGGCTGGAATGGCCAGCTCTACTACAAGCAGAAACGCCTCGGCTCGCCCCTGCGCGACACCTATCAATTGCCAAACGCCAGCGCCAAGCTCAATAGCGGCAAGAAAGTCGACGATGCGCAACTGGCGAACCTCGACGGCCAGCAGATGGTGCTCAACCGCGCCGGCACGCGCGCCATCCTGCTGCGCAACGGCGACTTGTTCGAGCGCGACCTGAAAAGCGGCAGCTTGACCCAGATCACGCGCGGCGTCTCGGCCATCAGCGACCCGCAATATTCAAACGACGGCGCCGCCGTGCAGTACCGCAGCGGCACCGACTGGTTCAGCTGGAACCGTGCCGAGCGCCTGAGCGCCCCCGTCGCCCTGCTGCGCGCCGCCAAGGACCCGGACGCCAAGCCGGAAGCGGACGCCTTGCGCGAGCTGCAGCTGCGCCTGATCGTCAACCTGGCGCGCCAGAAGGAAGACCGCGAGGCGAGCCGCGAACGGCGCCAGGAAGAGCGCCGCCTGGACAGCACGCGCGCGCCGGAACCGCTCTACCTGGGAGACAAGGTGACGATTTCCGGCAGCGCCCTGTCGCCGGACGGCCGCTGGCTGCTGTTCGTCACGCAGGACAAGGCCGCCGAAAAAGGCAAGCTGGGCAAGCTGGCCCGCTACGTCACGGAAACGGGCTACCCGGAAGCGGACGACGAGCGCACGCGCGTGGGCCGCAACATGCCCATCGCGCAAAGCCTGAAACTGGCCGACCTGCGCACGGGCCAGGTACGCGAGATCGGCTTCGACAGCCTGCCCGGCATCGCCACCGACCCGCTGGCCTCGCTGCGCGCCGAACAGAAGCTGCCGCCCCTGAAAGGCAACCGTGGCGTGCGCGTCGATGCGCAGCGCGACGGCATCGCCTGGACCGATGACGGCAGCAAGGTAGCCGTGCGCATCCGTGCCATCGACAACAAGGACCGCTGGATCGCCAACGTCGACCTGGCCAACGCCGCCCTGCTGCCCGTGCACCGCATCAGCGACACGGCCTGGGTCAACCGCCGCGCCGACGAATTCGGCTGGCTGCCCGACAACGCCACCCTGTGGTACGTGTCCGAGGAAAGCGGCTATGCCCACCTGTACACGAAAACGGGCGCCGCGCCGGCGCGCGCCTTGACCAGCGGCCAGTGGGAAGTGAGCGCCGTCGAATGGAGCCGCGACGGCAAGACCGCCTACTTCATGTGCAACCCCCAGGCGCCAGGCACGTACGAAGTGTGCGCCAGCACGGCCAGGGATGGCGGCGCGCGCGAAGTGACGAATCTGAAAGGCGTGGAAAACTTCGGCCTGTCGCCCGATGGCGGCAAGCTGCTGCTGCGCTATTCCACCAGCTATATGCCGGCCCAGCTGGCGACGGTTGCCGTCGCGGGCGGCAAGGCGACGATCCTGACGGATACGCGCAGCGACGCCTTCAAGGCGCGCAACTGGGTCATGCCGCAGCTGGTGCAAGTGCCGTCCACGCATGGCGCGGCCCCGATCTGGGCCAAGCTGTACCGCCCCGCCAAACTGGAAGCCGGTAAACAGTATCCGATCGTCATGTTCGCGCACGGCGCCGGCTACCTGCAGAACGTGACCGAACGCTACCCTGTCTACTTCCGCGAACAGATGTTCCACAACCTGCTGGTGGAACAGGGGTACATCGTGCTCGACGTCGACTACCGCGCGTCGCTCGGTTACGGCAGCGCCTGGCGTACGGCCATCTACCGCCAGATGGGCCACCCGGAACTGGAAGATTTCGTCGATGGCGCCAATTGGCTGGCTCGGCAGCATCAGGGCGACATCCGGAACGTGGGCATCTATGGCGGCAGCTACGGCGGCTTCATGAGCCTGATGGCCCTGATGCGCGCACCGGACGTGTTCAAGTCCGGCGCCGCCCTGCGTCCCGTAACGGACTGGACCACCTACAACCACGAGTACACGGCGAACATCCTGAACACGCCGGACGTCGATCCGCAAGCGTATAAAATCTCGTCGCCGATCGAATACGCCGACAAGCTGACGGGCAACCTCTTGATCGCCCACGGCATGATCGACGATAACGTGTTTTACCAGGACTCCGTGCGCCTGTCGCAGCGCTTGATCGAGCTCAAGAAGGACAACTGGGAAATGGCCAGCTACCCGATGGAGCGTCACGGTTTCGTGCAACCGGAAGCGTGGTATGACGAGTACCGCCGCATCTATCAGTTGTTCCAGAGAACATTGAAATAAACCGCGATGCCCGCTTGATGCGGGCATTTTTTATGCCGGCGCATTCGGCGGCACGGAAGCAACGGAAGGGGTCAGACCCGCCGGATCTGCCCCCGGGCCAATCACTCAGTCAAACGGCACGGGCCGCGGCGTGGTATCCGACGATGGCGGCAGGATCGGCAGCACGATGTGCGGCTGCTTGCCCGTCAGGGTTTTCAGGAAGGCCACCAGCTTGGCGTTCTCGTCCGGCGTAAACGTGCGGCCCAGCTGCAATCGGCCCATGACGTCGACGGCCTGCGTCAGGGTCGCCGCCTCGCCATCGTGGAAGTAGGGGTAGGTCAGCTCCACGTTGCGCAGGGTCGGCACCTTGAAGTTGAAACGGTCCCCATCCTTGCCCGTCACGGCCGAGCGCCCTTCGGCCGTCATCGCCGTCTTGTACGGTTCCACCACGCCCATCTTCTGGAAGGTATTGCCGCCCACGGCAGGGCCGTTATGGCAGGCGATGCAGCCGCTCGACTTGAACAGCCGGTAGCCGGCCAGCTCATCCTTCGTCAGCGCGCTTTTCTTGCCGCCTAGCCATTGATCGAAACGGGACCCGGGCGTCACCAGCACTTCCTCGAAGGCGGCGATGGCGCGCGTGACTTGCTCGATGGTCAGTTTATCCTGGCCAAACACGTGCCGGAATTGCGCGCGGTAGGCGGGAATCGAGGCCAGCACGTCGATGGCAAGCTCGTGCGTAAAAGCCATCTCGCCGGGATTGGCGATGGGGCCGCCCGCCTGCTCCTGCAAATCCTTGGCGCGGCCATCCCAGAATTGCGCCACGTTCATGCTGGAATTGAGCACCGTCGGTGAATTGATGGGGCCGCGTTGCCAGTTGTGGCCGATCGACGTCTTGATGTTATCGGTGCCGCCCATGCTCAAGTTATGGCAGCTATTGCAGGAAATAAAGCCCGAGCGCGACAGGCGCGGGTCGAAAAACAGCTTCTTGCCCAACTCGACCATCGCCGGATTGCCCACCTTGGCGGCGACAATGGGCTGGATCGGTTCTTTCTCGGCGGCATGCATGGGGACGCCGAATGCGAGGCTGGCGATGAAGAGGAAGGGGGATACGGTGCGGCGCATGGTCTAACTCCTGGAAACATTCCCGAATCGGCGGCGCGCGCCGGCGCGGGAATGCAGCGCGCCGGCCCGGTCGCCACCCGTACATCGCGGATTGGATGTTGATTTATATTAACTTTGACGAGTTGATAATGAAAATGACGGGGATCAAGGTTCTCGCCTAGCGCGAATCGTGCTTGCCATTTACGCAAGCGTGGCACATGATGAAGGCATGACGACATCCACCACCTCCGCCCTGCTGCGCGCCGCGTGCGCCAGCTTCCTGCTGCTGGCCGCCAGCGCCTGCGGCAGCGCCCCCACGCAAGACGATGCGCCGCCCGCTCCCGGCAATGCCGGCTTGCTGGCGCAAATCCAGGCGGAAGTGGGCACCGCCGCCTGCGATTCCACCCAACAATGCCAAACCATCGCCCTCGGCGCCAAGGCGTGCGGCGGCCCCGAGCGCTACCTGGCCTGGTCCAGCAAAGTTAATGATGGCAAGAAACTCAAGGCACTGGCCCAGGCGCAAGCCGAAGCGAGCCGCAAGCAGCAGCAAGCCGATGGCATGATGTCGACCTGCTCCATCGTCACGGATCCGGGCGCCACTTGCGAAGCGGGACGCTGCGTGCTGCAAAAGAGCGGCCTGGGCGGCAACTCCGCGCTATAGCCGCTGGCGCAGCGGCTAGCGGGGGATTGCAACCTGTCAGGACTGCAGCTGCAAGGTCTTGACGATCCTGCTTTCCACCTTCTCGCCCGCGCCCGACATGGCGCTCTTGCTTTCCTTGCGCAGCAACAATAAGTGATCGCCGCTGACGCCGTACTGGCGCGTCTCGTCCGTTTTCTGCGTAAAGCTGACGACGACGAAAGCGCGCCCGCTCACGTCGACATGAAAACGGCTGGCCAGCGGCGTGCTATCGGCGGCGATCCACACGTCGATACCGCCATCGAATTTCTTCACATACTTGCGGTCCTTCTCCGGCACCTTGTCGAGCGACAGGGTAAAACTGAGCAGGCGCGCCGGCTTGCCCTTGTAGCTGTCCATCTTTTCGCCACTGAACACGGCTTCGTCGATCTCGCGCGACAGGGCGTCCGCCGCCGACACCATGGAGCGCAGCTCCGACGCCTTCATTTCCCCCAGCGCAAAACCGATCGGCGTCTTGCCCTTCGGATCCTTCACCTTGGCGCGCTGCTCGGCCTCGACTTTCGCCAGCAAGTCCTTGCTGTAGAGCACCTGCAAGCCGGCCGGCCCGCCCTCGACGGCCACCGTGGCCTGGCCGCTATCCTCTTCCGCCTCCTTGCCCTCGCCCTCGCGGCGCCAGGTCTTCGATTCGACTTGCGCCTTGATCGGCGCTTGTCCCTGCAGCCGGGCCAGCGCCGCATTCAAATCGGCCAGCCCATCGGCCCGGGCCGTCCCGCACGCCACGCTGAACAAGCCGCCCAGCACCAGCCATTGCACGCCATTACGTCGCTGCATCGTCGCATCCTCATGGTACATTGGGATGCCAAAACACCATGTTTTGGCCATCTGTTGCATTTGAACACAGCCAGCTCTGGTCAGGTGGAATCTCTTTCTGCTATAATTCGCCGCCTTGGCCTGGTAGCTCAGTCGGTAGAGCAGAGGATTGAAAATCCTTGTGTCGGTGGTTCGATTCCGCCCCGGGCCACCAAGAATTCAGTAGCACATATCAAAACGCCACCTTCGGGTGGCGTTTTTGTTTCCTGGCCTCTCGCCGCTATGTACGCAAACGTACGGACTGCCGCCCCAGCAAAGCACATGCTGCAGGCAGACCATGACTTCCCGCCGCCAGCGCCCTGCGCGACACGGCGGAACGGCCACCTGGTCAGATCTCCGCCACACCGCCATGCGAAACTCGCGCCCGACGCCGTCGAGCCGTTCCGTACATCAACGGCGCACACTGCCAAAGGATGCATCATGAAAACTACCCTGATATTGCTCGCGCTCGCCTCTACCCTCGCCTTGACGGCCTGCCAGCGCGAGGCGCCGCCCGTCGTACAAGTCATTTCTGGCCCGGCCGGCGCGCCTGGTCCTGCGGGTGCCACCGGTGCCACGGGCGCCGAAGCCCCGCCGGGTGCGACCGGCGCGACCGGGGCCACAGGCCAGACCGGTAACAGCGGTGCCGCCGGCGCACAAGGCAACGATGGCGCCAAGGGCGATGTGGGCGACGACGGCGCTAAGGGTAAAACGGGCGACACGGTAATTGTCGTTCCACAACGCTAATCTAATACGCCTCTCACGGGATACCACAACGCCAACCCATCCGGTTGGCGTTGTGCGTATGTATGCGCTCTACCGCACAGTAACATCGACTGCATCGGCCTATCCTACTCTTATTCAATAGGGGGATACCGCATGCTGATGACTATACTGCTGGTGGCCCTGCTGGGCCTGCTTCTACTCTTCGCGCCCGGCCCCGTGCGCCGCGCCCTGCTCACCCCGCGCCTGCTGGCGCTGTTCAAGCGCATCCTGCCCACCATGTCGGACACGGAACGCGACGCACTCGAGGCGGGCACCACGTGGTGGGATGCGGACCTGTTTTCCGGCCGGCCCGACTGGTCCAAGCTGCTCGCCTATGGACGCGCCTCGCTCACTGCCGAGGAACGCCACTTTCTCGACCACGACGTCGAGCGCCTGTGCGAATTGGTCAACGACTGGGAAACCCAGCAGGAGCAAGACTTGCCGGCCCAGGCCTGGACCTACATGCGGGAGCACGGTTTCCTCGGCATGATCATCCCCAAACAATATGGCGGCAAGCAATTCTCCGCCTACATGCACTCGCAAGTGGTGATGAAGCTGTCGAGCCGCTGCTCGGCGCTGGCCGTCAGCGTGATGGTGCCCAATTCGCTGGGGCCGGCCGAACTGCTGCTGCATTACGGCACCGAGGAACAGAAGGATTATTACCTGCCGCGCCTGGCCGCCGGCGTCGAAATTCCCTGCTTTGCGCTGACCAGCCCGTATGCGGGTTCCGATGCGGCCGCCATCCCCGACCTGGGCGTGGCGTGCATGGGCATGCACGAAGGGCGTCCCACCCTGGGTTTCCGTCTCAGCTGGAACAAGCGCTACATCACGCTGGCGCCCGTGGCGACCTTGCTGGGGCTGGCATTCCAGACCAGCGACCCCGACCACCTGCTCTCCGGGGACGACACTCCCGGCATCACCTGCGCCCTGATTCCCGCCAGCCACGACGGCGTCGTGATCGGACGCCGCCACCACCCGCTCAATGCCGTATTCCAGAACGGTCCCACCTCGGGCCAGGACGTCTTCATTCCCATCGACTGGGTCATCGGCGGCCAGGCGCAAGTGGGCAAGGGCTGGCGCATGCTGATGGAATGCCTGGCGGCCGGGCGCGCCATTTCGCTGCCCTCGTCCAGCGTCGGCATGGGCAAGATGGCCGTGCGCGGCACCAGCGCGTATGCGGCCGTGCGACGCCAGTTCAACATGCCGATCGGCAAATTCGAAGGGGTGCAGGAAGCGCTGGCCCGCATGGGCGCCAATCTGTACTTGATGGATGCGGCGCGCACGCTGGCCGCGCACGCCGTCGACCTGGGCGAGAAGCCGGCCGTCATTTCCGCCATCGTCAAATACCACGTCACGGAACGGGGCCGCGCGCTCGTCAATGACGGCATGGATATTCTCGGCGGCAAGGGCATTTGCATCGGTCCCAACAATTTCCTCGCCAGCGCCTACCAGCAGATTCCCATCGCGATTACCGTCGAAGGCGCCAACATCCTCACCCGCAGCCTGATCATCTTTGGCCAGGGCGCCATCCGCGCGCATCCGTATGTGCTCCGGGAAATGGCCGCCGTGGGCGAAAGCGACCACGGCAAGGCGCTGCGCGATTTCGACGCGGCCTTCTTTGGCCACGTCGGCTTTGTGCTGGGCAACCTGGCCCGGGGGCTGTGGTACGGGCTGGGCGGCGCGCGCCTGGCCGCCGTGCCCGCTGCCGGCGCGCCCGAACTGGCGCCCTATTACCGCGCCCTGACGCGGCTGTCGACGGCGTTTGCCGTCATGACGGACATGTCGATGTTCGTGCTCGGCGGCGAACTCAAGCGGCGCGAGCGCCTGTCCGCGCGCCTGGGCGACGTGCTGTCGCAGCTGTACCTGGCCTCGGCGGTGCTGAAGCGCTACGAGGACGATGGCAGGCCGCCGGCCGACCTGCCCTACGCGCACTGGGCGCTGCAGGACGCGCTGCTCAAGGCGCAGCAGGGCTTGACGGGCGTGCTCGAGAATTTCCCCGCGCGCGTGCTGGCCGCGCTGCTGCGCGTGCTGCTGTTCCCCGTCGGCCTGCCCCACCGCCCGCCATCCGATGAACTCGGCAGCGCGGTGGCGCACGCCATGCAAACGGCCGGCGCCGACCGCGAACGCCTGCTGGCCGATGGCCATGTCGCCAGCGAGGGTAGCCACGGCGGCGATCCGCTGGCCTGCGCCGAGCGGGCGCTGGCCTTGCTGCCGGACGTGCTGCACATCGAAAAACGCCTGAAAGACACGCCCGAAGGCGCGGCCCTCAGGCACCTGCCGCAAAGCCTGCACGCCATGCAGCAGTGGCTGACTGCGGCCAAGGCGGCAAGCTCGGTCAGCTGCCAGGAGCACAACACCTTGCTGGAATTTGCGCGCCTGGTCGATGGCCTGATCCAGGTCGATGATTTTCCGCCCGCTGCGGCGCCGCAGGCACAGGGCGGCGGCGCCGCGCACCGGCTGGATGACGAACCGGCTGGCGAGAGCCGCGCGGCCTAGGCCTCGCTGGTTTGCGGCCTATACTGAATTGAGCGGGTGCGGTGCCCGCTCAATTCAGAAAGGAGTCGATCATGACACGCAAATTCATCGATTGCCGGGAATTCCCTAGCGACATGCATTGCTCGGTGGCCATCTCGGCCGACAGCGAGGAAGAGCTGCTGGGCATTGCGGTAGAGCACGCCGTCTCGGTACACCATCACCAGGATACGCCGGCGCTGCGCCAGCAGTTGCGTCAGATGTTCAAGGATGGCATGCCGCCCGAACATCTGCCCATGAGCGGGCAGGCCGGCAGCAGCGGCGCCTCGCACGCGCACTAGCCAGCGGGGGCCGCCGCCGGCTTCTGCAGGCGCAAGCCCAGCACGAGGGGCACGAGGGCCACATACACGGCGATCACCGACAGCCAGATCGCGCCGGGCCAGTGCGCCCTCACGCCAAAATAGATGCTGGAAAACACCAGCGGACAGAAGACCGACGCCAGGCTCACGGCCGAGGCCAGCACGCCCTGGAACTGCCCTTGCAGGCCTTCATCGACCTGGCGCGTCGCCAGCGATTGCAGGGCTGGCGCGCCGATGCCGCCCAAAGCGAACACGGGCATGATGGCAAAGATCATCCAGCTTTGTCTGGCGAACGCCATGACGACCAAGGCGAGGCAGGCGCAGGCGAGCCCCGCCAGGATGGTGGCCCGCTCGCCCAGCAGTTTCACGGCCGGGCCGGGCAAGTAGGCCTGGGCCAGCGCCTGGCATACGCCGTATGCGCCCAGCGACAGGCCGATCCACAGCCCGTTCCATGCGAAGGCGTCGTGGCCCCACAGCGCCCAGCACACGCCATACACTTCGCCGGCCGCGCTGAAGGTAAAGAAGATGACGGTGATCGGCAACAAGCTCTTGTCCGAAAACACCCAGCGCAGCGGCCGCAAGGGATTCAGCGCCGCCAGGTCGATCTTCCCGCGCGTCGGCGTGCGCGAGGGGTGGCGTGATTCGGGCAGCAGATACCAGGCCAGCAGCAGATTGCAGCCGTTCAACGCGGCCGCCGCCATGAATGGCAGGCGCAAGCCGTAGTCGCCGAGTGCGCCGCCCAGCACGGGACCGATGATGAAGCCCGCGCCGAACATGGCGTTGAGCAAGCCGAAACGGCGCGCCCGCGTTTCTTCTGCGGAAATATCCGTGATGTAGGCGGTGGCCACGGAAACGTTGGCGCTCGTCAACCCGGCGATGGCGCGCCCCAGCAACAGCATCCACAGGCTCGGTGCAAAGGCGAGGAACAGGTAGTTGACGGCCGCGCCGGCCAGCGACAGCAGCAGCACGGGCCGCCGGCCCAGGCGGTCGCTCAGCGCGCCCAGCACGGGCGCGAAAACAAATTGCATCAACGCATACAGGGCCGTCATGACGCCGATGTAGGGCGCCACGTTGTCGGCATGCGTGACGTCGCGCAGCAGCGCGGGCAAGATGGGAAAGATCAGGCCGATGCCGACGGCGTCGAGCACGACGGTGGCGAAGATGACAGGCAGCGCCGCCACGGGAATGGATAATTTCATATACTCAATCTAAATATGTACTCAGTACATAAATAGTATACCCGGCCTTGCCGTGCCATCAAGCGTTATCTGTACTCAGTACACTTCGTGTATGATCGCGGCAACATGACGATTCCTTCCGACCTCCGCTCCCGCAAACGCCTTGCCACACGGCAAGCCATCTCGAATGTCGCCACGCGATTGTTCTTCGTGCGCGGTTTCGACCAGGTGACGGTGGACGAGATCGCGGCGGCGGCCAGCGTGGGGCGCATGACGGTGTTCAACCACTTCCCGCGCAAGGAAGACATGTTCTTCGACCGCGAGGAAGAAGGCCGCGAACTGCTGCGCGCCACCTTGCGCCAGCGCGATCCCGCCGTGGCGCCCCTCGACACCCTGCGCCTGCTGGCGCACCGGCTGGTGGCCGAAGACAGTCCCTACATCACGTTTTCCGCCGCCGGCCAGGGTTTTATTGCCACCATCGCGGGCAGCGACACCTTGAAAGCGCGGGCGCGGGCGATCCGCGACGAGCTGGCGCAAGTGGTGGCGACGGCGCTGGCCGAGAGCACGCAGAGCGAGGCGCACGATCCCCAGGCCCAGCTGGCGGCGCATCTGCTGCTGGCCACCTGGAGCACGGCCCTCATCGAGGCGCACCGGGCCTTCCGCCAGCATGGCGACGCGCAGCAGGCGAAAAGCCTTTTTCTCGCCATCGTGGAACGGGGCCATGCCGGCCTCGACGCGGCCATGGCGGGCACGCCTTACGCCTGAGAAGTCCAGCATCGGCGCGGAATGGCAATTCCTTGACGCCAGGCAAGGCGCCACGGCGCCAGCCCGCCTACAATCGCCGGCTTTGCCCTTCGCCCATGCGCCACGCTCCCGAACTCCTCCTGCCTGCCGGCTCGCTTGCCAAGATGCACGCCGCCTTCGACTTTGGCGCCGATGCCGTCTATGCGGGCCAGCCCCGCTACAGTTTGCGCGTGCGCAATAATGATTTTTCGACCTTGCAAGCCTTGCAGGAGGGAATTGATGGCGCACATGCGCGCGGCAAGCAGTTCTTTGTCGCCAGCAATATCTTCGCCCACAACGCCAAGCTGAAGACCTATCTGCGCGACATGGAACCGGTGATCGCCATGCGGCCCGACGCGCTGATCATGGCCGATCCCGGCCTGATCATGATGGTGCGCGACAAGTGGCCGGAGATCCCCGTCCACCTGTCGGTGCAGGCGAACGCCGTCAACTGGGCCGACGTGAAGTTCTGGCACCGCATGGGCCTGACGCGCGTGATTTTGTCGCGCGAGCTGTCGCTCGACGAGATCGAGGAAATCCGCCAGCGCTGCCCGGAAATGGAGCTGGAAGTGTTCGTCCACGGCGCCCTGTGCATCGCCTATTCGGGCCGCTGCCTGCTGTCCGGCTATTTCAACCACCGCGACCCGAACCAGGGCACGTGCACGAATTCCTGCCGCTGGGATTACAAGGTGAAAAATGCCGCGGAAGACGCCAGCGGCGACCTCGGCGGCATGCAGGTGGTGCCGCTGGCATTCCACCAGGCGCTGGCCGAGGCCGACAACAACGCGTTTTCCGCCCTGCACCAGCAGCCGCGCCACCCGCTGGCCGACCAGCCCTACCTGATCGAGGAAGCGCAGCGCCCGGGCCAGCTGATGCCGATACTCGAAGACGAGCACGGCACCTACATCATGAATTCGAAGGACTTGCGCGCCGTCGAGCACATCGAGCGCCTGGTCAAGATCGGCGTCGATTCGCTGAAGGTCGAGGGCCGCACCAAGTCGCTGTACTACGCGGCGCGCACGGCGCAGGTGTACCGCCAGGCCATCGATGACGCCGTGGCGGGCCGCCCCTTCGACATCGGTCTCCTGGGCCAGCTGCAAGGCCTGGCCAACCGCGGCTACACGGACGGTTTCTACCAGCGCCACCACACGCAGACGCACCAGAACTACATGCGCGGCGCCTCCGAGGCGGATCGCAGCCAGTACGTGGGCGACGTGCTGGGCGTGACGGACGGCTGGGCCAGGGTGGAAGTGAAAAACCGCTTCGCCGTGGGCGACCGCCTCGAGGCCGTGCATCCGGGAGGCAACCGCGACGTCACCATTACCCGCATGCTCAGCGATGACGGCAGCGAGATCCGCGTGGCGCCCGGCAGCGGCCACTTCGTGCGCATCGAACTCGACGGGGCGCTGGACAAGGCCTTGCTGGCCCGTTATTTGTAACCGCCAGTCGGCGGCGCGGGGTGGCGAGCAGTTTGTAAGTGTTTGATTTGACAAGAAAAATTCCGCCTGGCACTGCCTAAATAATTTGTTTAGGCTTCAACATTGCTATACGATACGGCCACCCTGCGCCCGGGGCCGTTATCGGCACCCGGTGCGTCCCTGACACGTTCACCGGAATCCCCGATGCCACCTGCCACTACCGCCCTGATCACCAATGACGCCGTCGTCCTCGGCCTGCTCGCCATGACCCTGGGGGGCGTCTTCTGGACGGCCGCCCGCTCCGACGGCTTCTGGAAAAAGTTCTACACCTATATCCCCTCGCTGCTGATGTGCTACCTGATACCGGCGTTGCTCAACACGTTTGGCATCATCGACGGCAACGCTTCCGGCCTGTACGCCGTGGCGCGCGACTACCTGCTGCCCAGCGCGCTGGTGCTGCTGTGCGTGGCCATCGATTTCGGCGGCATCGTCCGCCTCGGCCCCAAGGCCATCATCATGTTTCTCACAGGAACACTGGGCGTGATGCTGGGCGCCCTCGTCTCGTTCGAAGCACTGCGCCTGATCCATCCGGAAACTGTGGCCGGCGACACGTGGCGCGGCATGACCACCGTGGCCGGCTCATGGATAGGCGGCGGCGCCAACCAGGCCGCCATGAAGGAAGTGTTTGAAGTGGACGCCACCCTGTTTGGCCAGTTCGTCGCCGTCGACGTGCTGGTGGCCAACGTCTGGACGGCCGTGCTGCTGTTCCTGGCCGGCCGCGCGGGCGCCTTCGACCGCTGGACCGGTGCCGACCTGTCGGCCATCAATGCGCTCAAGGACAGCATCGAAAGCTACCGCGCCCAGCACGCGCGCGTTGCCAACCTCACCGACATCATGATCATCCTCGGCGTCGGCCTGGGCGTGACGGGCCTGTCGCACTTCCTCGCCGGCCCCATCATCAGCTGGATCAGCACCCTGCCGGCCGCATGGCGCCTGCAGGATTACAGCCTGACGTCGACCTTCTTCTGGATCGTCGTGCTCGCCACCACCTTCGGCTTGCTGCTGAGCTTTACCCGGGCGCGCAGCCTGGAAGGCGCGGGCGCGTCGACCATCGGCTCGGCCATGCTGTACGTGCTGGTGGCCACCATCGGCATGCACATGGACTTGAAAGCCCTGTTCGACAAGCCCTTCCTTTTCCTGCTGGGCCTGATCTGGATCGCCGTGCACGGCGGCCTGATGCTGCTCGTCGCCAAGCTGATCCGCGCGCCCCTGTTCTTCATGGCCGTCGGCTCGCAAGCGAACATCGGCGGCGCCGCCTCGGCTCCCGTCATCGCCAGCGCCTTCCACCCGTCCCTGGCCCCCGTCGGCGTGCTGCTGGCCGTGCTCGGCTACGCGCTGGGTACCTATGGCGCCTACATCACGGGCTTGATCCTGCGCAGCATGGCGGGCTGATAGCGGTCCTGGCGTGTGCCAGGCAAGCTGCATGAGACGCGACAACGCCAGCCTGCGGGCTGGCGTTGTCATTTCTGCACGGGATATGGCGGCGACCGCTGCGTGCAAGCGCGCGCCTCTCGCCCGATGGCGGCAGTAACCGCCGGTAGCGCCACATGGCGATAACGGCGCGCCATGGCGTGCGCCAGCCTTCGCGTGACGCCGAAACGGCAGCGTCACTTGGTAGTGTTTCCAGGCAGACCAGTTCCCCTTGCAGCGGCCGCAGAAGCCCGCGGAAAACGCCCCACAATGTAGCAGAAACCCCTCAAAACCAAATTTCCGCACTATTTTCGTGCAAAATCTGCGATGATAGTTGCCCAAATAACCGATTACCTCCATGGAATTCTGATGAAATACGCATCTGCTCACGAGTATGTCCAGCATGTCGCCGCACGCAATCCAGGTCAACCCGAGTTTCTGCAAGCCGTCACCGAAGTCATGGAGAGCTTGTGGCCGTTCCTGGAACAGCACCCGAAATACGCGGAACAAGGCTTGCTGGAACGCTTGATCGAGCCGGAACGCGTGGTCATGTTCCGCGTCTCGTGGGTCGACGACCATGGCCAGGTGCAAGTCAATCGCGGCTACCGCATCCAGCACAGCATGGCCATCGGGCCGTACAAGGGCGGCATCCGCTTCCACCCGTCCGTCACCCTGTCCGTGCTGAAATTCCTCGCCTTCGAGCAGACGTTCAAGAATGCGCTGACGACGTTGCCGATGGGCGGCGGCAAGGGCGGTTCCGACTTCGATCCGAAGGGCAAGAGCCCGGGCGAAGTGATGCGCTTCTGCCAGGCCTTCGTGAGCGAACTGTTCCGCCACGTGGGATCGGATACGGACGTGCCTGCCGGCGACATCGGCGTGGGCGGACGCGAAGTGGGTTATATGGCCGGCATGATGAAAAAACTCAGCAACCGCGCCGACTGCGTATTCACGGGCAAGGGCGCCAGCTTCGGCGGCTCGCTGATGCGTCCGGAAGCGACGGGCTACGGCACCGTGTATTTTGCCGAGGAAATGCTGAAAACGCGCGGCCGCTCGTTCGAAGGCATGCGCGTCTCCGTCTCCGGTTCGGGCAACGTGGCGCAATACGCGGTGGAAAAAGCCATGGCCATGGGCGCCAGGGTGGTGACCCTGTCCGATTCGAGCGGCACCGTCATCGACGAGGAAGGTTTCACGCCGGAAAAGCTGGCCATCTTGATGGAGATCAAGAACCACCTTTACGGCCGCGTCAGCGACTACGCCGAACGCACGGGCGCCCGTTTCGAGGCGGGCGTATCGCCATGGCATGTCCCGGTCGACATCGCCCTGCCCTGCGCCACGCAGAATGAGCTGGGCATCGACGATGCGCGCCGTCTCATCGCCAACGGCGTGCAGTGCGTGGCCGAAGGCGCCAACATGCCCACCACCATCGAAGCGGCGAAGGCCTTCGAGGCGGCCGGCGTGCTGTATGCACCGGGCAAGGCCAGCAATGCGGGTGGCGTGGCGACGTCGGGCCTGGAAATGAGCCAGAACGCGGCGCGCATGTCGTGGCCGCGCGAGGAAGTCGATGCCCGCTTGCTGCAGATCATGCAAGGCATCCATGCCGCGTGCAAACAGTACGGCACGCGCGCCGATGGTTCCGTCAGCTATGTGGATGGGGCGAATATCGCCGGTTTCGTGAAAGTGGCCGATGCGATGCTGGCGCAAGGGGTCATCTGAGCGTAGGTCGGATTAGGCGCAAGGCGCCGTCATCCGACAACCTTGCTGGCGCGGCCGGCGGTGGCGTCGGATTACGCGCGGCGTTGCCGCGCTAGTCCGACCTACGACATTTCGGGCTTCATCAGGCTCTTGCGGCTGATCGTGCGGCCCGACACCATGAACTCGCCATTGCCGCGATAATGCAGGGTTTCGGGCAGCTTGGGCGAGGTGGCCACGTGGGCCTTCACGCACTCGAAGATGAAGAAGCCCCCTTTCGGGTTGCCCGCCACCTGCGCCAGCTTGCATTCGAAGTTCGCATAGCACTCGGCGATCAGCGGCGCACCCACCTGCTCGGCCGGCTGCGGCGTCAGGCCGAAGGCCGTGAACTTGTCCGTATCGGCGCCGCTGCAATTGCCGATAGCCACCACCTGGTCGACCATGTCGGCCGTCGGCAGGTTGATCACGCATTCCATGCTGCGCTTGATCATTTCATAGCTGTGATTGGCGTCGGAAATGAAACAGCCGAGCAAGGACGGCGTAAATTCCATCAGCATGTGCCAGCCCATGGTCATGACATCGCTCTCGCCCTTCCACGTGGAACTGACCAGCACCACCGGCCCCGGTTCGAGGAAGCGGCGGATATCGGCGACGGGATAATCTTCTTTGTGGTAATTTTTCATCTAGTCTTCCTGGACTTGGTAGGCCATAGCATAGACCAATGGCGCCATGCCGGGCGCGCGGCAGGCCAGCGGCGGCCTTGTCTCTTCCATGCCGCGATTTGTGCAGTTCATCGCAAATTTCTCCCTGCGGGAGAACTTGCGCCCTAGAATACACTGATCAACTATACAAGGAAATCGCCATGCGCCATCTGTTCCTGCTGTCCGTCCTCTCCCTTGCTTCCCTCGCCCATGCCGACGAGCAGACGCGCGCCGTGGGCGCCTTCAATGCCATCGATATCCGCGGCCCCATCAGCATTGAAGTCGAATCGGGCAAGGAGCAGAGCCTGCTGCTGCGCGGCGACCAGAAGTTCCTCAGCGGCGTCATCACGGAAGTGGTCGATGGCGAACTGAAAATCTCGATGAAGGACAAGAACATCAAGAAAACGGAGGGCGACCCGCGCGTCATCATCACCATGCCGACCCTGCGCAAGCTGATCGCGGAAGGCGCGGGCGAGAAGATATTGACCAAGCTCAATGGTCCACGCGTCGATATCAGCTACAAGGGCGCGGGCCGCCTGGCCGCCGATGGCCAGGTCGACTGGCTGCGCCTGAAGGCGCAAGGCGTGGGCGAAGTCGATACGAAAGCCTTGCTGGCGAAAAACGTCGACGTCAATTTCGAGGGCATCGGCTCCGTCAAGGTGTATTCCTCGGGCGAATTGAACGCCGTCGTGCGCGGCATGGGCGAACTCACCTATTACGGCAAGCCGAAGATCGTGCACAAGTCGATCGCCGGCATCGGCAGCGTCAACGCCGCCAAGTAAGCTTTCCTGAAAAAACAAGGCCATCAGGCCACTGGAGACCGCATGACCGCAACACCGGATACCGAGGCGCCGCTCGTGCTGCGCGAGGACGAGGACGGCCTCGTCACCCTGCGCCTGAACCGCCCGCTGCAGTTCAACGCCCTGTCCGAAGCCATGCTGGCGGCGTTGCAGGCGGAACTCGACCTCATCGCCGGCCAGCCGCACGTGCGCTGCGTGGTGCTGGCGGCCGAAGGCAAAGCCTTTTGCGCGGGCCATGACCTGCGCCAGATGCAGGCCACGCGCCAGCTTGCGTACTATCAAACCCTGTTCGCCCAATGCTCGCGCGTGATGCAGGCGATCCAGGCCCTGCCCGTGCCCGTCATCGCCCGCGTGCATGGCATCGCCACGGCGGCCGGCTGCCAGCTGGTGGCCAGCTGCGACCTGGCCGTGGCTGGCGCATCGGCCCGCTTTGCCGTCTCCGGTATCAACGTGGGCCTGTTCTGCGCCACGCCATCCGTCGCCCTGTCGCGCAACGTGTCGAGCAAGCGGGCCTTCGACATGCTGGTGACGGGCCGCTTCATCGACGCCGACACGGCTGCCGACTGGGGCCTGATTAACGAAACGGTGGCCGACGCGGCGCTCGACGACGCCGTGGCGCGCCTGGCGCAGCAGATCATGGCGAAAAGCCCGACGGCCATCCGCTACGGCAAGGCCATGTTCTACCGCCAGCGCCAGCTGCCGCTGGACGACGCGTATGCGTATGCGGGTGACGTGATGGCGCGCAACATGATGGAAGAGGATGCGGAGGAAGGCGTCACGGCCTTTTTGGAAAAGCGGCCGCCCGGCTGGGCGCGGCCGTGAATACCTGACCGCAGCTGCTGCGCGTCGGCATAGGCAGCCTGCGATGCGCACTGCCTCGGCGGCCCCGTGCTCCAGCACCGGCCGCCCCTCCCTTCCGCCCGCGACGGTGCTGTCAGGGACGCCTGGACTTCGTGCGCTTAACGGCCGTCCTTCATCTGCTGCTGCACAGACAGGCTCAGCTTGCCCAGGTCTTCCTTGCCCAGCAGCGGCAATTGCGACAGCAGCTGCATCAGGGTGGAGCTGCCCGTCACGTCCAGCTCGGACGACTGCACCAGCACCGTGCCGGCGCCCGTGAAGTCGATCTGCTTTTCCTCGCCCGACAGGGTAAATCCCGTCAGCGCGCCGGCCGCCGAGGCCCAGCCCTGCACGTGGGCGTAATCGTAATGGTAGGAGGGGCTCGGGCAATCGGCCCAGCCCAGCACGGCCTGCTCGTCGACGCGGCACGGCAGTTCGAGGAAGTGCACGGGGCCGTTCGACGAGGCGATCACCTTGCCCGTGCCGATCATGGTGAGGTAGCCGGGCAGGGTCGATTCCTGGCAAATCACATCCTTCGTAAACCCCAGCAGGTTTTTCGCGCGGATGGTCATGTTGGCATTGTCCAGGTCATAGCAAGCCAGGTCGTTGCCATTGTCGCCGAGGATCAATTGGCCCTGCCCTTGCGCCACGACAAAGTGGTGGATGTATTTCGGCGCATTGAAGGCATTGCGCACGATCAGGTCGAGCACGCTGCTGCCCATGGCTTCGAAGCGCAGTTCGCCATAGAAGGCGATCATCTTGCCCTTGCGAATGAAGATCTGTTCCTTGACGTCGATGACATACGAAAAACGGTTCAGGTTATCGTTTTTCGGCAAGGTATCGGGGGTGTAAATCGTCATGGCTTACCTTTCGCTCGCTTGGATGTAGACCGTGCCCTGGCCCGTGAACTTCACCTGGTACGATTCGCCCGACGCCTGGCCGACAAAGGTCTTCCAGTTCAAGTCCGTGACGATGGTCGAGCTCAGCTGGCCCGTGTGGCCGATATAGGCTTGCGGATCGACAAACACGGGCACGTCCGGCGTGACGGGCAAGCCGATGGCATTGCCGTCGGACAGGATCGCCACTTCGCCCGTGCCCTGGAAGGTGGTGGTAAACAAGCCCTGGCCCGTAGCCATGCCGCGCACTATGCCCTGCACGCCGCCCTGGTTGCCGAGGAACATGGTGCCGGCCGTCAGGCGCGCATCGAAGGCCAGCAAGGAGTCGCTTTCCACATAGAAGGTTTCGCCGCGCACGGGAATGATGGTGACGAACAGGCCCGCGTGCGCGTAAAACACGCTGCCGCGGCCCGTGGCCGACATCAGCGCGTAGCCTTCATTGGTGACGGCGCGCATGGCCAGACTTTGCACGCCCTGGCCCGCCAGGAACGAGCGGCTGAACGCGACGTCGCCCTGGTAAGACACCATGGCGCCCTTGCGCGCGAATACTTCTTCATTGCTGAGTTTTACCTCAAGCATCTTTTCATTGATTTGCTGATAGACAGGCATCGCTGATCCTCGCTGGCTTAACGTTCGGCGGGCTGGATGAACACCACGCCCTGGCCTGTGAATTTATGCTGGTACGACTCGCCCGAACTCTGGCCGATCATCGTGCGCCAATTGACGTCGAAGACGAATTCCTGGCGGATGTCGCCCTTGAAGCCGACGAAGGCGTCCGGATCCACGCGCAGCGGGTGCGCGGGCGTCACTTCCAGCATGATCAGGTTGCCGCGCGAAATGACGGCCAGGTTGCCATGGCCTTCGACGGTGGTGGAAAACAGGCCCTGGCCCGAGCTGGCGCCGCGCAGGCCGGCAAAGCTGGTGCCCGTCTTCAGGCTCGTGTCGTAGGCCAGCAGGCTGCTGCTTTCGATGGTCAGCTTTTCGCCCGCCAGCGCAATGACGGTGATTTCCGCCGCATTCTGCGCGAAAAACACGGTGCCGCTGCCGGACGCCTGCATCACCTGCATGCCTTCGTTCGTCACCTTGCGCTTGAGCGCGCCAAGGATGCCCTCGCCACCGAGCAGGGATTTTTCAAATTTGATGCTGCCCGTATAGGCGACCATGGCGCCGGCGATGGCCAGCACTTTTTCATCCTGCAGGCGCACTTCCAGCAGGCGGTCGGTATTGGTGCGGAAACTGGTCACGCGCGACTCCCCAAGAATGCCAGGCCACAAAGCCATGGCTGACCGACAAGATACCGGCGCCGCCGACGCCGCGCAAGCGCTATTCCTGGCGAACGGGGGCCGCCCATAAAAAAAGGCGTGCCCGGAGGCACGCCTTGCGCTCAATCAAGCCGCGTTTATTGCGCCAGCGCCTGCTTGTCGCCGCGCGCGTTCTGGAACAGCGGCACGGGATCATCGGTATTGACCTCGACCACCGTCACGCCCTGCACCACGCCAGCGACCTGGTAGCCGACGGCGCCCAGGTGGCGCTTGCCGGCCGCCAGGTTGGACCAGCCCAGGGACACGGAAGCCGTGCCGCCCGTGAAGGCCGTGCCCGGCATCAGCGCCTTGAAGCCGCCGTTGGCAACGCCCGGCGCCAGCACCCACGACGACAGCGTGTAGGTGGCCTGGCCGTTTTGCGGCGCAAAGCCGATCAGGCACACCTTGTACGTGCCGGCGGCAGGCAGGCGCAGTTCCACCATTTCATTGGAACTTTGATTGCCGCTGCTACGCACCAGCACGTTGGCGGCGTTGTACACCTCCATGTCGAGGTCGGTATTTTCGCCGCCCGAGGTTTCCGCGTCATAGGTGGCGAAGCGCGCGGCCAGCGTGCCCGCCGGGATCACCACGTTATGCACATTGACGCCCGTGCCGCCACCGGCCTTGCAGGCGGCCGATGCGGCGGCGCCCGTCGATGCCTGGCCGATCGTGCGCGTCTGGCGCACGGCTTCGATCAGGCCCGACTTGATGCCGACCAGCGGCCCCGTGAAGCCCGTGCCCAGGGTCAGCACCTTGCTGCCCGTGGCCGCTTCGCTGCTGACCAGCGGCGAGACGGCCAGTGCCGTGCCGCGCGCCGTCAGCGGGCTGCGCACCGTGTGCGTGCCATCCGTCCAGCTCAAGGCGCCATACACCCAGGTATCGGCCGGCGCCGTGGTGCGCGTCAGCTTGACCTGGAACTGCGCCTTGGCGCCCGGCGCCAGGTTCAGGCTCGCCGGGGTGACCGCCACCGTGTAGCCGGGCAGGCTGGCCGAGGCCGTGTAGACGGCGCTGCTGCTGCCCACATTCGTCACCGTGCGCGTCAGCGTTTGCGTGCCCAGCACATTGGCCGCCGTCAGCGACGGCAGGTTCAGGTTGTAGGCGGCGATGGTGCCGGTGGTGGCGCAATTGGCGGAATACTGCGTGCGGATATTCAGGCCGCACAGGAAGCGCGCATAGTCGATTTCCGACAGGTCATACACGAGGCCCGGATCGGCTGCGCTGTTGGGCGCGATATGGCCGGCGCCCTGTCCCCATGGCAACTGGCCCGAGGTCTTCGCCGTGGCATCCCAGGACACGGAACCGTTCAAGCCGTCGGAATAGGTGCTGAACGCCGTCGTCATCAGCGCCGACTTGATGGCCGCGGGCGACCAGTCCGGATGCTGCTGCTTGAGCAGTGCCGCCACGCCGGCCACGTGCGGGCTGGCCATCGAGGTGCCGGAATAGAAGTCCCATTCCGCCACTGGCGCCACGCCGCCCGCCGCCACCGCATCGCGCTGCGCCTGCGTCAGGTCGGCCGTCACGCCGGCCAGCACGTTGGTGCCGGGCGCCGACAGGTCCGGCTTCAGGATGTTGGCGTTGGCCACGTTCGGTCCGCGCGAGGAACGGTCGCTGACGATAGGCGCCAGCACCGTGGTGTCGGCGATCGTATGCACTTCGCCCAGCGCCGCCGTGCCGTCGGGGTTGCCGGCCATGAAGGCTTTCAGCGCATCGCCCTGCGCCTGCGCCAGGTGCACGGTAGACAGCACGTGCGCCTGGTTGATGATGGTGTTGGCGCCGCCGGCCACGTTGGCGATGATCATGCCCGCCGCGCCAGCCGTCTTCGCATTGCCGCTCTTGTTGACCAGCACGTTGCCGCCGCGGTCGCATACCAGCACCTTGCCCGCCACCTTCGCCGGGTCGAGATAGGCGGACGTGGCGTCGGCCGCGCCATAGCAGCGCAGCAGGTTGACGTCCGTCGGCGAGACGCCGGCCAGGCCCGCGTCGCGCGAACGGATCAGCGGCAGCGCCGGCGTGTTCGCATTGCTCGAGGCGCCCTCGATCTTGCTGCCGTTGCTGAGGATGACATTGCCCGCATACAGGCGGTTATGGGTGGAGTTGGCCACCGTCGCCAGCCATGGGCTGATGTGCGACACGGGCGCCGGCACATCGGGCGCCGGCGTGGCCGGGCCGGAATTGCCGCCCGAGGTGGCGACGAAGACGCCCGCGTTGGCGGCGCCCAGGAAAGCCTGTTCCGTCGCTTCGTCAAACGCGCCGCCGCCCGCATTCGGGCCGATCGAGAAATTGATGACGTTGACGCCATCCTTCACGGCCTGGTCGATGGCGGCCACGCTGTCGGCCGTGGCGCAACCGTTGCGGCCCGTCGAGGCGGCCGTCCAGCACACCTTGTACGCGGCAATGCGGGCGCGCGGCGCCATGCCCGACACCTTGCCCAGCGACACGCCGCCCGAAGTGGCGATGGCACCATTGTTGCCGCCGGCCGTCGATGCCGTATGCGTGCCGTGTCCGCCATGGCCCGTCAGGCCTGCCACGGAATCGCGCGGCGAACGGAATTCCGTCCAGTGCAGTGCCGACGTGGCGGCGCGGTAAAAGCGCGCACCGATCAGCTTATTGTTGCAATTGTCTGCGGAAAAGCCTTCGCCCGTCTGGCAGCTGCCCTGCCAGCTGGCCGGCGGCGCGCCATACACGACGTTATTGCCGCTGTGGCTGGGCACGCCATTCTCGTCGAGGCGGTCGGCAAACGCCGTGTTCTCGGGCCAGATGCCGCTGTCGACGATGCCGATGATGATGTCTTCGCCCGCATGCGTCTTGCCGCCCAGCTGTTCCCAGATGCCGCCCGGCTTGTCGAGGCCCAGGAAGCTGGGCGTGTAGCTGGTGTCGAGCTGCAGGATGGAGTCGGCGCTGATGTTGAGCACGGCGCTGTTTTTCTTCAGCGCCCGCACTTCATCGTCCGTCAGCAAGGCGGAAAAGCCGTTGAAGACGACGTTGTACTGGTGCGTGATTTCGGCCGCGCTGACGGTTTCGGCCACGGCGGCCTGTTTGGTGTCGAGATAACTGAGGTAAGCCTGCACATCGGCGGCGCCCACATTGATGCGCGCGCCGGGCGCCGGCTGGGTGGCGGCCAGGCCATCGACCTGGCCCGTGTAGCTGGCGGCCGGCTTGTCGGCCAGCTGCACGATGTAGGAGCGGCGTTCCTGGGCCTGTGCCGATTGGGCAAGGCTGGCTGCCAGCATGAGGATGGCGAGCGAGACGGGACGTAATTTCATGCTCAGGCTCCTTGCACGGTGGCGGTGGCGACGGCCTTGGCGGCGCGGCGGCGCGAGACCATGCCGATGGCGCCCAGTCCTGCCAGCAGCAGCAGGTAGGTCGATGGCTCCGGCACGGCGCTGACATTGATGTTGTCGAGCGCGAACTGGCCCTGGTTAAACGCGGGGAAGTCGAGCGAGTTGCTGCAAATGCCGCTCTCGTTGAAGATGCAGGCATTGAAGGTCAGGCCCGTGAAGGCGTAATTGCTGAAGCCGCTCAACAGCGAGGCGCTCTGGAAATAGTAATTGCCATCGCTGCCCTGGCCCGGGAACGCCAGCGAGGTATTGATCACCTGGCCGTTGGTCAGGGTACCGCTCAGCTGCAGCTGGCCCCAATTCTGGTTCGGCAAGCCGGAGATGGGAGCGATGAAGGAATAGTCGAAACCGGTGAGGCTGAAAGCCTGGTGGTCGGCACGGGAAAAATTCACGCCGCCATCGTTGAGGATGGCCAGGTAGTTGCCGGTGCCGCCTTGCGGACAAGCGGCGATATCGCACGAGGATGCCGCGCGGCCATCGAGGATGGCGCCCACGCCGCTGACGCCGCCGCCAGCGGCCGTCGTCGGATCGGCAAGAAACAGCAGGTTGTAGCTCGACGTATTGAGCGTCTGGCCGCTTGCATAAATATCGGGGCGCAGCGAGTCGAAACTGATGACATCCGCCATGGCCGGTGCCGCGGATAGCAGCGCCAGCGTGGCAAGAGCGGAAAACAGGGTTTTGCGACCGCGGGTAGCGGATGGGTGAGGAGCGGCGGGCGATACCCGCGCTGCATACGATGAGCGATTCATTCTATTCCCTTGATTGTTGTGGATAGAGAGGTCGGCAGGTCTGTGCCCGCTTTCAGCTTTTTCACAAAAGTGTCAACAAATATAGCAAATCACATAAAACAAATAACATATTTTTAATATCGTTTATTTATTTTTCATCTAACTTCCCGAAACTTTGTTTTGTTTTCCCTATGAAAGTTTGTCCATTCTCGACGTTACATTCAAACAACAATTTCCTTGTCGTCAAACGTGCGCACCGGCATGCGGACACAACTTCGGATAAGCTCGAAAACCGCGCCTGGTGTCACGGCCGGATCGCGGCGCTACCTCGCGTCGGTGCGGCGCAGCGTCACATCGCGGTACACCTGTTCCATCCTGGAACATGCATCACGGCCCCTTCGCGCGCCGGCCCCGCCCCACGGCCGGTGGCATGAAGATTGCACAACCTCGGCATTACCGTGCTCAGGGAGCGTGCATCATGGAATACGATCAACTTGGCGCCCAGGCAAGCGCGCGCTCCCGGCCACGCCGGGCCGTTTTACTGTGCGGCACGCTGGCGCTGGCGCTGGCATTTTTCCTGCTGGCCGCCAGGCTGGACCTGGCCGAGCGGCTGGCGCATGCGCTGCGGCGCCAGGAACACTGGCAACTCGATGAACTGGCCCTGAGCCTGCTGTTGCTGGCGTTGGCGCTGGCCGGCTGCGCCCTGTGGCGCGGGCGCCAGGTGGCCGCCCTGCTGGCGCACAACCGCGCCCTGACGCAGCGCCTGCTGCGCGCCCAGGAAGACGAGCGCTGTGCGCTGGCGCGCGAATTGCACGATGAAGTGGGGCAAAACTGCACGGCCATCCGCGCGGCCGCCAGCTACATCCTGCGCGCCGGTGCCGGCGACCAGGCCAATGTGCAAGCCAGCGCGGCCAGCATCGCCGGCGCCGCCGAAGCGCTGCACGCGATGGTGCGCAGCATGCTGCGCCGGCTGCGCCCGCCCGTGCTCGACAGCCTGGGCCTGGAGGCGGCCCTGCAGGCGCTGTGCGATGGCTGGGCCGCGCAGCACGGCATCGCCTGCCATTTCGCGCCGCACGCCATTCCGGCCGACCTCGACGACGGCACGGCCATCGCCATCTACCGCCTGGTGCAGGAAGGCTTGACGAACGTGGCGCGCCACGCGGGCGCCCGCCGCGCCACGGTGGAATTGCGCGCCGATGCGCACGGCACCTTGCACCTGGCCATCGAAGACGATGGCCATGGCTTGCGCCAGGACAAAACGGAAGCTGGCGGCTTCGGCATGCTGGGCATGCGCGAGCGCGTGGCGGGCCTGCGCGGCCATATCCACTGGATCAGCACGCTGGGCCGCGGCTTGCGCATCGAAGTGGCGATGCCGCTGGCGGGCGTCGCGCCACGGTGGGCCGCATGAGCACGGGCATCGGCGTGGCCGCGCGGCCGATCCGCGTGATGCTGGTCGACGACCACCCGGTCGTGCGCTCGGGCTACCGCCGCCTGCTGGAACAGGGCGCCGATATCGCCGTCGTGGCCGAAGCGGGCAATGGCGAGGCGGCGTATGCCTTGCATGGACAACACGCGCCTGACGTCTGCGTGACGGACCTGTCCATGCCCGGCATCGGCGGCCTGGAATTGCTGCGCAAGCTGATCGCCCGCGACGCCGGCGCCCGCGTGCTGGTGTTCACCATGCACGACACGCCCCAGCTGATCGCGCGCGCGCTCGACGGCGGCGCCTGCGGCTTCGTCAGCAAGCAGGCCGATCCGGAGCACCTGGTCGAAGCCGTGCGCGCCGCCCATGCGGGCCGCCGCTACCTGGACCCGCACAGCGCGCCCGGCGTGCGGCACGACACGGCCGGCGCGGAAATGCAGCGCTTGAGCAGCCTGAGCCAGCGCGAGTTCGAAATCTTCCGCCTGCTGGCCGAAGGCCGCAGCGCCGCCGACTGCGCCCGCCTGCTGCACCTGAGCAGCAAGACGGTAGCCAACCACCAGACGTGCATCAGGGACAAGCTCGACGTGGCCGGTCCCGCCGCCCTCGTCCACCTGGCGCTGCGCCATCGCGTCATCGAACACATCCACCCTTAAAACGCGTAACGCATGCCCACGTTGATCGCGCGCGGCGCGCCGGCCGCATAAAAGGTCGCGTTGACCATCGGATATGCGCCCCCCACGGTCGGCAGCGGCCGGGCAGCGAAGTTGCCGTTGGCGTCGAAACCCGTCGCGCCCAGCTGGGCGGCCGTGGCGTACTTGCGGTCGAACAGGTTGCTCACCTGGGCAAACACGCTGAGCCGGGGCGTCAGCTGGTATCTGCCGTTCAGCTCGACCACGGCGTAGCCGCCGCTCTTGCCCGCGCCCAGGTAGGACGCGCCGCCCGGCTGGTGCCGGTTGTTTTCATTGCCGCGCGCATACGCGCCCGACACGGCCGTCATGGCCAGCCCCAGCGTCCAGTCGCGTCCGCCCGCGTAATCCACGTGCGCCTTCAGGAGATGGCTGGGGGTGAGCGGGATACGGTTGCCGGGCGCGATGACGATATGGCCTTCCAGGCCGGGGGCTTCCGCGTCGCTGCTGCTGTTGGCGCTGCCGTTGACGGTTTCGCGGCTTTGGTACGTTGCCTGCAGCCACGTGTAGTTGACGCCGAAATCCAGTCCCCCTGCCTTGCCATCGAGCGCCAGTTCCACGCCCTGGTGGCGCGTCTTGCCGAAATTTTTGAAGTAGCCGAAGCCGGCCTGGTTGTCGGCCACGAACAGGATGTCGTCATGGTTTTCCGCGCGAAATACGCCCGCGCTCCACTTCGCCATGCTGCCCCACTGGCCGCGCACGCCCGCTTCCCACGTCTTCGTCACCACCTGTTTCAGGGGCGGGTCGCCGGCCATGGCGTTCGGCAGGCGGCATGGGTTCTCCGGGTCGGCGCAACCGAGCTCGATGGCCGTCGGCGTGCGGCTGCCTTCGTTGTAGCCGAGGTAGGCGCTGCTGCCCGCGGCCGGCGCGTAGGCCAGGCCGATGGCGGGATTGAAGCGGCTGTAGCGGTGGTCGCCGTCGAGCGAACCGCTGCCGCCGCCGGGCGTGATGGCGTCGCGGTTGCGCACCGTGCTGCGGTTGTAGCGGCCCGACACGGTCAGGGTCAGGTCTTGATTGAACGCCATGCTGTCGCTCGCATACACGCTCCATGTGCGCATGCGCCCGCGCAAGTCGACGCGGTTGTCCACGGGCGTGCCATCGTCGTCGATCTGCGTGCCGTCGGCAAAGAAATTCACGGGCGTGATGCTGCGGTCCGGATTCAGATAGCCGAACTGGCTGGTCTGGCGGAACGTGGCGTGGCTCGCATCATAGGCGGCGCCGCCCGTGACGGCATGGCGCGTGCCCGCCACGCCGGCCAGCCAGGTGAACTGGCCGGAAAAGCCATGGTTGTCCTGCTGCGTATGGCTGCGGTTGAGCATGCCGTTGCATTTCTCGGCCGGCTCGTCGTTCAGCAAGACATTGGCTATGCAGCGCCACTTGGGAAACGGCGTGTTGCCCGCGTTCGCCCCGCTGGCGGGAAAACCCGCATAGCCGGCCGCCGCCAGGGCGGCCCGCTCGGCCGCGCCCGGCTGGTAGACGGACTGGTCCAACGACTCGTCGTTCAGGTCGCCATTAAACGTGTGCGTGTCGATCTTGCGGTAATACGCATTGCCGGACAACAGCAAGCTGTCGCTGGCCTGGTGCCTGGCCGTCAGGTTCAGCATGGTCGCCCTGTTCTGCGTCAAGTCCGGCTTCGTGTAGACGCTGCGGTAATCGCGCGCCAGCAGGCGCTGTTCCTGCAAGCCATTGCCCGTCAGCGCATTGTCCGCATGCGCCAGCGTGGCGGCGACCTGCGTGCGCGCATCGCTCCAGCCCAGCTTGCCAAAGGCCTGGCGCACGTCCGACGGCGAATCGTCGCGCCAGCCCTCTTCCTTGTAACGGTTGCCCGTCACATACCAGTGCCAGCCCTGCGCATTGCTGCCGCCGTGCTCGAACTCCACGCCGCGCCGTTGATTGGCGCCCAGGCGCGCCTCGACGGCCGTGCCGGGGCTGGTCTTGCCATCCTTGCTCTGGATGGCCAGCGCGCCGCCCAGGGTGTTCAAGCCGAACAGCGGGTTCGAGCCCGGCATCAGGGTCAGCGAGGCGATCGCCATGCGCGGGATCAAGTCCCAGCTGACGACGTCGCCAAACGGCTGGTTCAAGCGCATGCCGTCGAGGTAGACGGAGAGGCCCTGCGGCGTGCCCAGCAATGGCGACGCCGTGTAGCCGCGGTAGCTGACGTCAGGCTGGAACGGGTTGTTCTGCACCTCGTTGACGACCACGCTGCCCAGGTTGCGGCGCAGAAAGGCCGACAGGTCCAGCGCGCCGCTGCGCGCGATCTGCTGCGCGTCGGCCGTCTGCACGGGCGCGGCGATGGCATCGCGCGCCTGCTCCACGGTGGGCAGCGGCATGCTGCCCGTGATGATGACGACAGGCAAATCGCCCGAGGTGGCCAGGTTCGCGGCCAGGCTGGCGGCAGCCGGCTCGGCGGCGTGCGCCTGGCACAGGGCCAGGGCGGCGGCGGCAAATACGGTCGGTTTCATGCAGGCCCCCGTTGTATAGTGGTTTTTATTACTGCCCAGTATCGGACAGCCACCAGGGGATGGACTAGGGAAAAACTCCCGCCGTGCAGATATGGACGGGATACTCAGCGCTGCAGCGGCAAATAGCTCTGCTTGAGCTGGCGCAAGACAAAACTCGATTTGCTGTGGCGGATGCCGGGAATCTTGTACAGGCGCTCGCGCAGCAGGCGTTCATAGTCGCGCGTGTCGCTGACGGCGATGCGCAGATAGTAATCGTAGTCGCCGGAAACAAGAAACGCTTCCAGCACTTCCGGGATCATGGCCAGCGCGTGGCCGAACTCGAACAGGGCCTGGTCGGAATGGTCGTCCAGGGTCACTTGCACGATGACGGTATCGGCCAGCCCCACCTTGGCCGCGTTCACGTTCACCGTGTAGCCCTCGATGACGCCGTCTTCCTCCATGCGCTTGATGCGCGCCCAGCACGGCGACGACGTCAGCCCCACCTTGGCGCTCAAGTCGTGCAGGCTGATGCGGGCATCCTGCTGCAGGGCCGTCAGGATGGCGAGGTCGAATTTATCGAGCTTCATTCTGCATTCCTCTATTTGAACAGCAAATTTTGCTGAATACGGCATTTTATACGAGAAAACCAGCAGCCTTTTCTGTGGCATCAAGCAGAAAATAAGGCCATGAAACCCGACCACGCCGCCCTCCTCGCCCCGCCCTCCTCTTCCCCTGCGCCGCGCAACGGCGCCAGCGTGCTGATCGACACCCTGCTGGCGCTGGGCGTCGACACCGTCTTCGGCTACCCGGGCGGCGCCGTGCTGCCCCTGTACGACGCGCTGCACGCGCAGCCGCGTTTGCGCCATGTGCTGGTGCGCCACGAGCAGGCGGCCGTGCACGCGGCCGAAGGTTATGCGCGCAGCACGGGCCGGCCCGGCGTGGTCTTCGTCACGTCCGGCCCCGGCATGAGCAATACCACCACGGGACTGCTCGACGCCCTGTGCGATTCGATTCCCGTCATCTGCATCAGCGGCCAGGTGGCCACCACCAGCATCGGCACGGACGCCTTCCAGGAATGCGACGCGCTCGGCATTTCGCGCCCCGTCACCAGGTGGAACCGGCAAATCCGCACGGCCGATGAAACGGCGGCCGTCGTGCGCGAAGCCTACGCGCAAGCCACGCAGGGACGGCCCGGCCCCGTGCTGGTCGACTTTCCCAAGGATCTGCAGCTGGCGCCCGTCGCGCACGGGGCAGCGCTGCCGCCCATCGCCGCCGTCGCCACGTCCCTGCCCGCGCTCGCCGACCTCGAACGGGCCGCCAGCCTGATCGCCGGCGCGCGCCAACCCGTGTTCTATGGCGGCGGCGGACTCATCAACTCCGGCCCCGCCGCCTGCGCCGCCTTCGGGCAACTGGTGAAACTGGCGGCCGCGCCGTGCACCCTGACCCTGCTGGGCCTGGGCGCCTTTCCCGCCTCGCACCCGGCCTTCCTCGGCATGCTGGGCATGCACGGCACGCTGGAAGCGAATCTGGCCATGCACCACGCGGACCTGATCGTCTGCGTCGGCGCCCGCTTCGACGACCGCGTCACCGGCAGACTGGACGCCTTCTGTCCCGGCGCGAAAATCATCCACGTCGATATCGATCCGGCGTCGATTGGCAAGGTGGTGCGCGCCGACGTGGCCCTGCGCGGCGATTGCGCGCCCATACTGGATGCCCTGCTGGCGCAGCTGCGCGGCCGGCTGCTGGCGGACCGCCAGCCGTGGTGGCAGCGCATCGACGGCTGGCGCGCGCAGGATTGCCTGGCGTTCGACGACACGCCGGACGTGATCGCGCCGCAGGCGCTGATGCAGCGGCTGCAGGCGGCGCTGGACGGGCAGGACGCCATCGTTTCCACCGACGTGGGCCAGCACCAGATGTGGGCCGCGCAGCACCTGCGCTTCGAGCAGCCGGGGCGCTGGCTGACGTCGGGCGGCGCCGGCACCATGGGCTACGGGCTGCCGGCCGCCATCGGCGCGCAGGTCGCCCACCCTGACCGCCGCGTGGTGTGCGTCAGCGGCGACGCCTCGATCCTGATGAATATCCAGGAACTGGCGACGGCCGTGCAGCACCGCCTGCCCGTGAAAGTGGTGCTGTCGAACAATGGCTACATGGGCATGGTGCGCCAGTGGCAGGAACTCATCCATGGCGGGCGCTACAGCCACAGCTATACGGAAGCGCTGCCCGACTTCGTCGCCCTGGCGCGCGCGTTCGGCTGGCAGGCGCACACGGTGAGCCGGCGCGACGAGCTCGACGCGGCGCTGGCCGCCTGCCTGGCCTCGAACGGCCCCTGCTTCCTTGACATGCGCGTGCATGGCGAGGAAAACTGCTTCCCCATGCTGGCTCCCGGCGCCGGGCACCATGAGATGACTTTGTCCAAGGGAAAGGTGTACGGCGAGCGGTAGGCCGGATTAGCGGCAACGCCGCGTAATCCGACCTCCCCACCGACCGCGCCAACGCCGGCTTACGCTCCTCCGGACTTCACCCGACCTAGGCCCATATACGATAAACCCAGTAACTTTCATCGTCGCGGCTGGCGCGCGCCAGTTCGGTGGGACTCAGGCCCGTGATGGCGCGCACCTCGCGGCACAGATGGGCCTGGTCGGCGTAACCGCCCTGCAAGGCGATATCGCTCCATGAGGCGTTGCCTTGCAGCATGGCCTCTCGCGCGTCGAGAAACGACTGTTCCGCGCGGCGCATGCGGCGCAGGGTGCGCATGGGCTGGCCGGCCCATGCCTTGATGCGGCGCTCGATATTGCGCGCGCCACTGGCCAGGCCCATCGATGCCGCCTGCACGCCCAGGCGGCGCACCCAGTCCTGGATGGCGCCGGCCGGCTGGTCGCCGCTCTTGCGCACCACCGCCCAGCGCGGCGCCAGGAACGCTTCCACCAGCGCGATGCGCGCCGCGTCGTCGGGCGCGGCCAGCACGGCGTCGGACAGCGCCAGCCAGTCGGCGTCGAACAGCGGTTCGAGCGGGCGCACCTGGTCGAACAGGACTGCCATGTCGATGCCCGTCAGCGCATGCAGGGCGGCCGGATACAGCATCACCATGAACGAGTGCACGGGACCGGGGTTGTAGCTGACCAGCGGATAGCCGCGCGGGCCGCTGAACAGGGCGGGCGGCATGCGCACCTGCAGCAGGTCGGGGCCGGGCGCCGCCGCCTCGACCTCGCCCGCGACGGTCCACAGCAGACAACACATGGGCGTGGCGGGAAAGCGGTTCAGGCGCTGCGCCGGCGGCAGCGGCGCGCAAGGCGTGGTGTCGCGCACGAGGAAGGCGCGCACGCAGGAAGCGAGCGCGGTGCGCGGCGCGATCAGGCGCGTGACGGGTGTGGCGGCGGGAGTCGGTGTGGAAGCCATGGCAACCATTGTAGCGGGATTTTTCGCCGCCCGACGATGTCGTAAACGTTCAATACAGGCAGGCCGCAATCGCGTAGAGTATGGTTATTGTTGCAAGCAATCCTCGTACTTTCACCGTATCGACAGGAGACGTTCATGCCGCCACTCGACCACGCCGCCGCGCCCGCCATCGCGCGGCCCTTGCGCCAGATCCGCCGCTTGCCGGGGCCGTTCGCCCTGCCCATCGTCGGCAACAGCCTGCAAATCAAGCTCACGCGCATCCACCGCGACGTCGAGCAATGGGTGCAGCGCTACGGCCCCTACCTGCGCGCCTGGTTCGGCCGCACGCTGGTGCTGGTGGTGGCCGACAGCGAGGCCGTCGCCGCCGTGCTGCGCGACCGGCCCGACGGTTTCCGGCGTCCGCTCAGCAGCTTCATCGTCTCCGAAGAGATGGGCGGCATCCCCGGCCTGTTCCTGGCCGAAGGCGCGCAGTGGCGCAACCAGCGCCGCATGGTCATGGCCGGCATGGCGCCGGGCGCCATCAAGGCCTACTTCCCGGCGCTGGTATCGGTGGCGCAGCGCCTGCGGCGGCGCTGGCATCTTGCCGCCACGCAAGGCCAGGCCATCGATCTCGATGGCGACCTGAAACGCTATACGGTCGACATCATCGCCGGGCTGGCCTTCGGCACGGAAGTCAACACGCTGGAATCGGGCGAGGACGTGATCCAGCGCCACATGGACGACATCCTGCCCGCCGTGGCGCGGCGCAGCCTGTCGATGTTCCCGTACTGGCGCTACGTCAAGCTGCCCATCGACCGGCGCCTCGACCGCGACGTGGCGGCCCTCTCCGCCGCCGTGGCCGACCTGGTGCAGCAGGCGCGCACGCGCATGGCGCACGATCCGGCGCGCCGCGAACGCCCGCCCAACCTGCTCGAAGCGATGATCGCCGCCGCCGACGAAAAGGACAGCGGCGTGGACGACCGCGCCGTGGCGGGCAATGTGCTGACCATGCTGCTGGCGGGCGAAGACACGACGGCCAACACGATTTCCTGGATGATCTATCTGCTGCAGCGCCATCCGCGCAGCCTGGCGCGGGCGCGCGAGGAAGTGCGGCGCCTGGCGCCCGACGCGGCGCACTTCACGATCGAGCAGATGGATAGCCTCGACTACCTGGGCGCCTGCGCCAGCGAAGCCATGCGCCTGAAACCCGTGGCGCCCTTCCTGCCCGTCGAAGCGCTGCGCGACACGGTCATCGCCGACATCGCCGTGCCGGCCGGCACCCTCGTGTGGTGCGTGATGCGCAACGATACCGTTGCCGACGCCCACTTTCCCGACGCGCAGGCGTTCCAGCCCGAGCGCTGGCTGGCGCAGAGCGGCGAGGCGAACAACAAGCGCGCCTCGATGCCGTTCGGCGCCGGCTTGCGCACGTGTCCGGGACGCTACCTGGCCTTGTTGGAGATCAAGATCGCCATGGCCATGCTGCTGGGCAGCTTCGACATCGCCGGCGTCGACACGCCCGATGGCGGCGAGGCGCAGGAACTGATGGGCTTTGTGATGTCGCCCATCGGCCTGTCGCTGCGCCTGGCGCGGCCGCAGTGATACCATGGGGGCAATCTCCGTCTACCTGCTTTCACCATGCAAATTCTCCTGGAATCGCCGCAGCAAGCCGATGTGCAAACCCTGATCGCCGAGCTTGATGCCTATCAACAAACCCTGTATCCGGCCGAGTGCGTGTATGCGCTGGACCTGGCATCGTTGCCGCCTGAAACCCTGCTGTTTGCCGTCGCCCGCGATGCGGCCGGCGCGGCGCGTGCCTGCGGCGCCATCGTCGTCACGCCCGCTTTCGGCGAGGTCAAGCGCATGTATGTACACCCGGACAGCCGTGGCCTGGGCCTGGCGAAACGCCTGCTGGCCCTGCTGGAAGAACAGGCGCTGGCGCGCGGCTGCCGCCTGCTGACGCTAGAGACGGGCATCCACCAGCCGGACGCCATCGCCCTGTACGCGCGCCACGGCTACCAGCGGCGCGGGCCGTACGGCGACTATCCCGACGATCCGTTCAGTGTCTTCATGGAAAAACCGCTGCAGGCCGCCGCATGAGCGCGCCCACCGACAGCCTGCTGGACATCCGCGCGCGCCTGCGCGCCTTTGCCGACGAGCGCGACTGGGACCAGTTCCACACGCCGAAGAACCTGGCCATGGCCCTGTCCGTGGAAGTGGCGGAACTGGTCGAGCACTACCAGTGGCTGGCCACGGGCGCGGATGCGGAACTGGACGAAGCGAAGCGCGCGGGCATCCGCCATGAACTGGCCGACGTGCTGATGTACCTGGTGCGCCTGGCCGACAAGAGCGGCGTCGACCTGCACGCGGCCGTGCTGGAAAAGATGACGCTGAACGCGCAGAAATATCCGGCGCAGCAGGTGCGCGGCGATGCGCGCAAATATAGCGAATACTAAGAACCTATCCCAGCAGATGAATACGTCCCCTGCCGGCACCCATCAGAAGCGGGGACTGCGTTGTTCGTCATTGCGTGGCTCGCCACGCGTCCTCCTCGCGCCTTGTCCGCGCTCCTGATCGACTGCCAGCAGAAGACGCTCCCTACTGGGATAGGCTCTGAGCCCCCACCCGTGCGTGGCCGCCGCGCAAAAAGGCGTAGCATCAAGCCATGCGTATTCATCTTTCACTGCTACTCGCCAGCTTGCTCCACGTCACTCTTGCGCTGGCGCAAACCGCGCCCGTGCCGCAGGTAAAAGTGGACGCCACGCGCGACCCCGTGGACAAGTCCTACCGCAAGATGCTGCAGGGCGTGGACCGCTTCGAGCGCGACCATGCGCTGGCGCCGCAGGCCAGCCTGCGCTTTCGTTTGCTGCCGCGCCAGCCCGGCGTGGACATGACGGGCGTGCAGCTGCGCATCGCCGGCGACACGGTCAGCATTCCCCTGCCCCTGGCCGACGACAACAGCTTTGCCCCCGTGCGCAATGCGCAGGCCGCGCGCGAGGATGCCGTGCTGATCGCCAACCGCAAGGCCACCACCATGAGCTGGCGCGCGCAGGTGATCACACCCGGCTTGCCGCCCGGCACGCGGCGCCTGGGCGACCTGCGCCTGGAATGCCGCGCCGGCATGGATTCCGGCCTGATCTCGAACGACCCGCAAATCATCGCCTGGCTCTCCAGCATGCTCTACAGCACGGACAAGGTGTGTTCCGAGCCGGACGGCAACTATTTATTCTTCACGGAGCGGCCCCTGTTCGGCGTCACCCTCGTGCATGGCGAGCGCCGCCTGGCCCTGCCCTTCACCATGCTGTACGCGGGCGGCGAACAAACCCCGGCCTCGCTGCCCTATTGCGATTGCCAGGTCTTGCTTGACCGCACGTATTACGCGCCCCTGTGGGACGCCGGCTGGCCCGACGACACCTTGCTGGAATTTACTTACATGGACGAGGTGGTGCCATGAAGTGGCTGACCGTATGTGCCCTGGCATTGCTGGCCGCCTGTTCCGGCACGCGTGCCTTGCAGGCAAGCAAGAGCGTACCGTACGCAACGCTGGAGCAGACGGTGCAGCCAGGCAGCAGCACGCGCGAGCAGGTGCGCGCCGCACTCGGCGAAAGCACGTCCATCCGTTTCGACAGCGGCAATGAAGTGTGGATGTACACCTACCCGGCCGCCTCGGGCGCGCAGGGAGAGTATGTCATTCTGTTTGGCGGGGATGGGGTGGTGAAGAAGGTGCGCAGCGCAGAGGTGTACCGGCCACAGAAGTGAGCCCGCCAGCGGTGCGCTGGCGGGGCAGTCATGCTAGCGTGCCTTCAGCAAGGCGCGCGACGCCATGCCGGCGCCCACGCTGCGGCCCACGCCCGTGGCCTTGCGCTTGGGCGAGGCTTTCAGCTTGAAGATGCCAATCGACTGGGCCACGCTGTTGGTGCGCTGCGCCAGGTTGGCCGCCGCCGCCGCGGCCTCTTCCACCAGCGCCGCGTTCTGCTGCGTAATGCCATCCATGTGGATGACGGCCTGGTTGACCTGGCCGATGCCCTGGTTCTGCTCGCGCGTGGTGGAGGAAATCTCGTCCATCACTTCCGTCACGCGGGCCACCGAGGCGATCACTTCCGTCATGGTGGCGCCCGCATTGCTGGTCAGCACGCTGCCCGCGTTCACGGTGGCGATCGAATGGTCGATCAGGTTTTTCACTTCCTTGGCCGCCGTTGCCGAGCGCTGCGCCAGGCTGCGCACTTCGCCGGCCACGACGGCAAAGCCGCGCCCGTGCTCGCCCGCGCGGGCCGCTTCCACGGCCGCGTTCAAGGCCAGGATATTCGTCTGGAAGGCGATGCCGTCGATGAGACCGATGATGTCGAGAATCTTGCGCGACGAAGTGCTGATCTCGTCCATCGTCGTGACGACTTCGCTGACGATGGTGCCGCCCTTGGCGGCGATGGTCGACGCCTGCGCCGCCAGGTCGTTGGCCGTCGCCACGTGGTCGGCGCTGTTTTGCACGGTGGACGTCAGTTCTTCCATGCTGGCCGCCGTCTGCTCGAGGCTGGACGCCTGCGATTCCGTGCGGCTGGACAGGTCCATATTGCCCGTGGCAATTTCAGCCGTGGTGATGCGGATATCCTCGAAGTTGGCGCGCACGTCGCCAATGATGCTGTGCAGGTTGATATTCGTCTGGCGCAAGGCGGCCATCAATTGACCCATGTCATCATCGCGCACCTTCTCGATGACTCCCGTCAAGTCGCCGCCCGCCATCTTGCGCGCCACCGTGATGGCGTCGCCCAGCGGCGCGACGAGGGAATTGTGCAGATGGGCCCAGAAATACAGCATCAGCGCCACGGCGGCGGCGGCGGCGCCGCTGAGCCAGCTGCGCGTGGCCGTGCTCGTGTCGCCGTCGATATTCCACACGGCGCAGCCGAGGATGGCCAGCACCACGCCAAACACGGCGCAATGCAGGGCGATATCCTGCGACAGGCTCAGCTTGCGCCATTCGGCCAGCTTGGCGGCCCAGCCCTGGCGCACGACGCGGCCATTGCGGATCGCCAGGTTGCCGGCATTGCCGTCCTTGAAACTTTTGTATAGCGCCGCCGCTTCGTTGATCTGCTCGCGCGTGGGCTTGGTGCGCACGGACATATAGCCGATCGGGCGGCCATTTTCGATGACGGGCGTGATATTCGCGAAGACCCAGTAGAAGTCGCCATTCTTGCAGCGGTTCTTGACCATGCCGGTCCACGGCATGCCGCTCTTGATCGTCTCCCACAGGTCGGCGAATGCTTCGACCGGCATATCGGGATGACGCAGGATATTCTGTGGCGCACCCAGCAATTCCATTTCGGAGAAACCGCTGACCTCAATGAAATACTGATTGGCGTAATTGATGTTTCCCTGTAAATCCGTGGTGGAAACAATCGTCATGCCTTCATTTAATACGTATTCATTCTGCGTGATAGGCGTGTTGACCCGCATCCGTCGCTCCTCTATTTTTTTCAACTAGCATAACAAAAAGATAAAAACAATATACCACATCAAGCAGCAGCGAGATATCGCCGAGATGACAGTGACGCCCGTCAAACAATACAATAAAAATCAATTATTTTATGTTTTAGGATTTACTTTGATTCAACTTGATTGATTTTATTGAAATGCAAAATTTTAATGGCGCGCGTATGAAATAATTAATTGAAAATTATTTATTGTTGTCGCAGGCGATAAAGACGGCGCATCGGCCGATAAAAAGACGGCGATGTGCTGCCGCAATGGCGGCGCGCGCAGACACCTGCCAGCCAGCATAACGCGGCGACAAGGTTCGTTTCTTGAGGGAAAATAAAAAACTGGCGCAAACGCGCCAGCCAGGGATCTGTCTCCAATCCGCGACACAGGCGCCGGGGAGGCGCCTGCGGGGATGGATTACTTAAAGGTCTTGCGCGGCGACTTCGGACGCGGTGGCGCAGGCTTGCGCTCCGTCGTGCCATCGTCAAGGCTGATGCGCAGTTTCTGGCCCGAGACGACGACCGATTTCAGGTGGTCGAGGATTTCCGGCGGCATGCCTTCCGGCAAGTCCAGCACGCTGTAATTGTCGAAGATGTCGATGCGGCCGATATGCTTGGCTTCCAGGTTCGCTTCGTTGGCGATGGCGCCGACGATATTGCTTGGCGTCACGGCGTGCTCGCGGCCCACTTCGATGCGGTACGCCGTCACGCCCGGGCGTGGACGTTCCTTCTTCGGTGCGCGCACTGGCGCATCGCCCGCGTCGGCCGGTGCATCCTTGAATGCGGGCGCCGACTTGGCGGCGAACGGCTTGCGCGGCGCGGCTGGCGGCGCCAGGTCCGGTGCATCGCCATCGCGGCTGATGCGCAGTTGCTGGCCCGCCACCCACACGGTCTTCAGCTGGTCCAGCAATTCTTTCGGCATGCTGTCTGGCAAATCCAGGACGCTGTAGTCGTCATAGATTTCGATGCGGCCGATGTTTTTCGAATCGATGCCCGCTTCGTTGGCGATGGCGCCGACGATATTGCCCGGTTTGACGCCATGTTGATGACCTACCTCAATACGGAAAGTCTGCATGCCGGCGTCGGCTGGACGCGAGATGCGTTCCTTTTTCGGGAAGGCCGGGCGTTCGCTGCGCTCGTTGCGGTCGAAACGGTCGCCGCGTTCCGGACGGTCGTTGCGTTCGAAGCGGTCTTGGCGCACGGGACGGTCATCCTGCCACGTGGCTTGCTCGCGCGCCTTGTTCTTGTCCAGCAACAAAGGCACATTGCCACGCGCCATCTTCGCCAGGGCGGCGGCGATTTCGATGGCAGGGATATTCTGTTCGCGCTCGAAATCCTCGATCAGCGACTGGAACTGCTCCAGTTCGCCCAGGGCCAGGGTTTCGCTGATCTGTTCCTTGAACTTGGCGATACGCACGTCGTTGACGGCCTGGATCGTTGGCAGTTCCAGCATGCCGATCGGCTGGCGGGTCGAGCGTTCGATGGCTTTCAACAAGTTCTTTTCACGCGGAGTGATGAACAGAATCGCTTCGCCGCTGCGGCCGGCGCGGCCCGTGCGGCCGATGCGGTGGGTGTAGCTTTCCGGATCGTGCGGCACGTCGTAGTTGACGACGTGGCTGATGCGCTCGACGTCCAGGCCGCGGGCGGCCACGTCGGTTGCGACCAAAATGTCGATCTTGCCGTCTTTCAACTGCTGGATCGTGCGCTCGCGCTGCGCTTGCTGGATGTCGCCATTGATGGCGGCAGCCGAGAAACCGCGTGCCTGCAGCTTGCCGGCCAGCTCTTCCGTACCCAGCTTGGTGCGGGCGAAGATGATCATGCCGTCGAACGCTTCCGCTTCCAGGATGCGGGTCAGCGCGTCGAGCTTGTGCATGCCCGACACCAGCCAGTAGCGCTGGCGGATGTTGTCGGCCGTGCCCGTCTTGGCGGCGACCGTCACTTCGGCTGGATTGACCAGGTAGGTCGTGGCGATGCGCTTGATGACGGAAGGCATGGTGGCCGAGAACAGGGCCGTTTGATGGCCTTCCGGCGTTTCTTGCAAGATGCGTTCGACGTCGTCGATAAAGCCCATGCGCAGCATTTCATCGGCTTCGTCGAGTACCAGGGTTTTGAGCTTGGACAGGTCGAGCGAACCCTTGTCCAGGTGATCGATGACGCGGCCCGGCGTGCCGACGACGACGTGCACGCCGCGGCGCAGCGCCGACAGCTGCGGGCCGTAGCTTTGGCCGCCGTAGATCGGCAGCACGTGGAAGCCGGGAATGTGGGCGGCGTACACCTGGAACGCTTCGGCGACCTGGATGGCCAGTTCGCGCGTCGGTGCCAGGACCAGGGCTTGGGGTGAGCTTTGTTTCAGATCGATGCGCGACAGGATAGGCAAGGCGAAGGCGGCGGTCTTACCCGTGCCCGTTTGCGCCTGGCCCAGCACGTCGCGGTTGGCGAGCAATAATGGAATCGTGGCCGCCTGGATAGGCGACGGTGTTTCGTAACCGACATCCTTGAGCGCGCGAACCAGCGGCTCGCTCAGTTGAAGGTCGGAAAATAAGGAAATTGGTGTATCAGACATGAAATCACTCACAAGTTCGCTCGAATCGCCCAATGCGAAAGAGTGTAGCCGCTAGTTTACTCTTTACTGGACCTTACCGGGTGGCTGGAGGCCGCAGAACGCCGTTTTTTGCGGCATATCGGCCGAAAAAACCCGGAAACATCGGCGATCCGCACGCAATTGGCGCGTGCTTTTACCAATATTGAACGATATATAACAATACGGCGGCTACGTAAATTCCAGACTGCAACACTCATGGCGAACACGGCGCCAGGCACGGTCCCGGCCATGGCGATAGAGTAAGATTGCCGCTGCTTTGCTTTCCCGTATTCACTTTTGGAGTTGTCATGCGTTCCACCTTTGTCCTCGCCGCCAGCCTGCTCGGCACGGCTGCCCTCGCCCAACCGCTCGTCGCCGAAGCGCCGCTGCGCGCCCATCTGTCCTTCCTGGCCGACGATTTACTGGAAGGACGCGGCACGGGCCAGCGCGGCGGCGACCTGGCCGTGCGCTACCTGGAAACGCAGGCGGCCGTGATCGGCTTGCAGCCCTTGCAGGACGGCACCTACCGCCAGGCGCTGACCATCGTCGGCAGCAAGGCCTTGCCATCGAGCACAGTGACCTTCAGCGCGGGCGGCAAGACCTTGTCTCCCGCCTTCGGCAAGGACATCGTCTTTGGCGCCGCCAACGGCCAGGAAAAGGTCGCGTTCGACGCACCCGTCGTGTTTGCCGGTTACGGCATCCGCGCGCCCGAGGAACGCTGGGACGATTTCAAGGGCGTCGACCTGAAGGGCAAGCTCGTCGTCATGATGGTCAACGACCCGCAGCCGACCGCCGCCGAGCCGCAGCGCTTTGCCGGCAAGTCGCTGACCTATTACGGCCGCTGGGTCTACAAGTACGAGGAAGCGCTGCGCCAGGGCGCCGCCGGCGTGCTGCTGATCCACACGACGGCGTCCGCGTCGTATCCGTGGTCGGTGCCGGCCAACGGTTTCGGCCATGAACGCTTCAGCCTGGCTGGCGCGGGCAACGCCATGGAAGGCTGGCTGCAGGAAGACATGGCGCGCGCCCTGTTCCAGCAAGCCGGGCAAGACCTGGACGCCCTGCGCGCGCAGGCCGAAACGCGCGACTTCCGCCCCGTGGCGCTGGACGCCACGGTGAAAGTCCGGCTCGACAGCCAGATCCGCAGCATCGAACAATTCAACGTGGCCGGCATCGTGCCCGGCACCGACCCGAAGCTGAAGGACGAAGCCGTGATTTACTCGGCGCACTGGGACCATCTGGGCAAGGATGATGCAGGCAGCGTCCGCGCCGGCCAGAGCGACCATATCTACAACGGCGCCATCGACAACGCCTCGGGCGCGGCTGCCCTGCTGGCGATGGCGCAAGTGGCCGTGAACCAGCCGGCGCGCCGCACGCAGATCTTCCTGTGGCCGGCCGGCGAGGAAACGGGCATGCTGGGCAGCACGGCCTACACGCGCAATCCGCTGTGGCCGCTGGCCAAGACGGCCGCCGACCTGAACCTGGACAGCATGAACTTCGTCGGCAAGACGCATGACATCGGCGTGGCCGGCGCCGAGCGCAGCAGCCTGTACGCGAGCGCCGGCAAGGTGGCCAAGCGCATGGGCTTGCGCCTGGCGCCGACCATTCCCGACCTGTCCGGCGCCTTTTACCGGGCCGACCACTTCGCGTTCGCCAAGGCCGGCGTGCCCGCCTTCAACGTGGGCTCGGCCGTGTTTTCCGGCGACGGTTCGTTCGACTTCGTCCGGCAGCCGAAGGAATCCAGCGAGCGCCTCGTCGCGTTCAAGAAGGATTACCACCAGGTCACGGACGAGTACAAGCCGTCGTGGGATCTGTCGGGCATGGTGCAGCAGGCGCAATTCACCCTGAATCTCGGCTATGAAGTGGCGAATGAGAAGAACTTGCCTACATGGAACAAGGGCGAGGCGTTTGGCAAGGTGAAGCGCTAAGGGGTCCTGAAATAAAAAAACACCGGCCTGTGCCGGTGTTTTTTTTAAGCGTGCGAGACAAAATGTTCAGGGCCAGGCGTGTTGCCGAAGACAGTACGCATGTACGGCAAGGCAACGCAACAACGCCATGGACTGTTTGTCAGGCGCTCTAGATCGCCATGATGCGTTTCAGGTCGACGAACGCCGTCTCGTACAGATGCTGGAAGGCGCCCACCATGACCTCTTCCACGCCTTCGGCCGCGTCGAACTCGCCCGACCACTCCGCCACGCACACATCCGCGCCCGGCTCGCCCGTGACGCGCAGGGTGGAACGGTAATTCTTGACGGGGATCGGGCCCGAGACGATGGTGTAGCTATAGCTCTTGTCCGCCTCGCTGTAGCTTTGCAGGCGTTCGGCGATGACGGCGCCGTCCGTGGTCTTCAGGCGGCGCACGCGGCCGCCATGTTCGGACAGGCTGGTCTTGATCGAGCTCGACCATTCAGCCAGCGACTGGAAGCCGCCGATAAAATCCCACACGCGTTCGGCGCTTGCCGCCAATGTTACAGAAACAATTACTTGGGCCATCTTTAATTCGGTTCCTCATCCAGGTTTGCCGGGCGTGGCGCCCGGCCGGCCGGAGTTGCCCGGCACAGCCGCTATTTTAGCGCCCATGCGGCTTCGCTGCTGGGCGCGTATCGACATGGACGTGGGCAGCCGGCCGGCCTGGTGCGGCAGTCTTACAGGTTTTCCGCGAGGAAAATCAAGGAATTGCCATGCGCCAGGGCGGCGGCGCGCTGCTGGTAGCTGTCGCGGTGGGTGCAGTTGAAACCATGCTCGGCGCCCGGATAGATATGGATTTCCACGTCTTGCCGGTCTTCGAAGCGCTCGGCGATCTTTTGCACGGCGTCCATCGGGATATGGCTGTCCTGGCCGCCGAAATGCATCAGCAGCGGCACCTTGATCCGCTCAGCCAGGTCCAGCTTGTTCTGGATGCCGCCGCCGTAATACGCGATGGCGACGTCGACCAGGCCCGCCGCGGCGGCCTGGAACGACAGCCGGCCGCCGAAGCAGTAGCCGACCGAGGCCAGCTTGCCCGTCACTTCCGGACGCGCGCGCAGGGCGGCGACGGTGGCGGCGATATCGCCCACGGCGTGCTCGTTGTCGGTCGCCTGCATCAGTTCGACGGCGCGCTTCCAGCCCGCCGCGTCATAGCCCAGCTCGATGTGCGCGCCGGCGCGCCAGAACAGGTCGGGCACCAGCACCACATAGCCATCGGCCGCGTACTGGTCGGCCACGGCGCGGATGTGCTCGTTGACGCCAAAGATTTCCTGCAACAGGATGATGGCCGGCCCCTTGCCGACGTGCGGCACGGCCAGGTAAGCCTGGAAGGTGCCGTCCGGGCCGGCGATGTCGATCCACTGCGAAGTTGTACTCATGGAAACTCCTGTCTGAATGAGGGAAGGTGAGCGGGAATGCCACAGCCAGGCATGTTACTGGTTTTTCCCGCTTTCTGCCCCGGGCCGTCCCATGCGCACGATCTGCCTCAATACCACGCTACGCCTCAATACATTTCGCGCAGGTAAATCACGGGACCGGACTTGAAGACGCCAAAGACGACGATGCCCACCGTGCTGGGCAGATAAACCATGCCGGGCACGGACACCTCGACGCTGCCGACCTTGCCCGCTCCGGGCGCCTGGATGGTCAGCAGCTTATTCTTCGGCAGCTCGCCCTTGTTGACGGTATAAGTACCGCCTTCCACTTGCAAGGCGGCGCAATCGAGGGTTTTCTTGCAATTGGCCAGCAACACCTGGGCCTGGGTAAACTTGCTGCCGCTGTCGGACAGGTTGATGGCCCAGGTCTTGCCGTCCCAGTACTGGGCTTGCACGGGCAGGCGTACGGGATAGCGTTCCGAACCATAACCATGCGGCACCATCAAACGCCCCGACAGCACGGTCAGCACGCCTTCCGAGCCGGCCGCCGCCGGCGCCGAACTGACGCTGGCGCCGCCGTTGGTGCTGCTGGCGCGCAACAGCACGTCGGTGGGCGCCACCATCACCGGCACGCCGCTGGCGCCGGGAAAGCGGTAGGCCAGCGCGGACCGGGCCACGCCCAAGGTGAATTTCGTGGCCGCGATGCTGGTGACGGTGGTTTGCGCATTGCTGCCATCGGTAAGCCGGCTGGCGCCCGGCGTGCCAGGCGGAAACAGCTGCTCGCCCTTCGCCGCATCCCAGCCCTGCACCTGCACGGCCGTCATGTAACTCGTGTCGCGGCCGTCAAAATTGAGCGTGCTCGCATTGGCCTGGTTCTGCGCCGTCACGCGCAAGCCGAAGGCCTGCCCCGAATACGCCGACACGCCCGCGGGCGGCACGCCGACCAGGCATTTCATGGCCGCCGTGCAGGGCGCGGCAAAGACGGCCGTGGGCGGCAAGTCCGTCTCGCCGGGCACGATGATTTCCGTCTTGTAGTGGTGGGGAATATAGAGCACATCGGCGCTGCTGCCCGTCGCCGGCAGCTGCGGCGCCGCGGCGCCCAGGTAGGTGGCCAGGCTGGCCGTGAAGCGTATCTGGCCCACTTCCGGCCAGCTCAGGTTAGCGGCCGTGCCGACGCCATTGTTATTGTTAAACGTCAGGCTGCCCGCCACGGCGGGATCGCTGAAACCGGGGAACACGGGGGCGACGATGGTGCGCCCCAGCTCCACCGTTTGCGCCAGCGTTTCGCGGCCGAAGTTGCGCGTCACCGCGCCCGCCGCGTTCAGGGCCGAGACGCTGATGCTGGTCGCGGGCGCCACCGGCAGCACGGTCATGCCGGCGCGCTGCGGCGTGGCGATGGCGCTGAAGGCGAAGGCTTTCGGTCCGACGATGACCGTGCCGGTGCCCGTCATCGTCAGGCCGCTGTCGCTGCCGCTGGTCGAGGCATAGGTGGCCGTCAGGCCCAGCGCGCCCGCATCGGCGTACAGCAGGTTCGGCGTGGCCTGGCCATCGGCGTCGAATGCCAGCTGCACGGCGGCGCCGGCCGCGCTGCAGGCGCTGCCCGCATTGGCGCCCAGCGGCACGTACACATTATCCTTGTTCTGTATGCGCGCCGGCAGGGTGCCCGTGGTCGGGTTGGCATAGGTGCAGCGCAGCTGCAGCGTCTTGGTCTGGCTGGCGAACAGCGGCACGCAGGCGCGCGGGTTCGACGCCGACGCCTGCAGGGCGCTGATGGCGATGCGGCCCTCCTGCTCCGCATAGCGGGGCGCGCCGCTGACCTGCAGCGCGCTCGTCACAAATGCCATCTGGCAATTCGTCAAGCTGTTGTCGACGCTGCTCTTGCACACCAGCGCACCCGTCGTGGCCGGCGTGCTGCTCAGGCCCAGGGCCACGTTGCCGGCCGCCGTCGTCTGCGCCACGCTGGAAACGGCCATGCCCGTGGCCGGCAAGCTGCCGTTGATCTGCGCCGTCGCGCCGCCCGGCGTCAGGGTCACTTGCGCCGCGCCCGTGTAGACGCTGCTGCAGGCGGCATCGGCGCAAGCCGTGACGGTCACGGGCGCCGGCGCGCAGGTCAGCGCCGCGGGCGGATGCGTGATCTGGAAATGGTGCGGCCCGGCCTGCGTGCTGGGGCCGCATTTCGGTCCCTGCGGCTCATTGAAGCCCCAGCCGCTGTTATTCGTCACGCAGCTGCACGGATTGGACGGCGTGTACGCCTTGCAGGTGATGGTTTGCTGCACCCGGCCTTGCCAGCCCAGGGTGATGTGGTCGACCACGGCGTTGCCCGTGATATACGCGTTCGACGCATCCAGGGTGACGTTGCCGCCCTCCACGTCGCCCTTGATGCCATTGCCCGAGGCGATCGTCAGCGTATTGCTGGCCTTGACGTCGCCCGTGACGAGCAAGCCCGACGCCTTCAAGTCGATATTCGGCGCCGTCAGGTCGCCCGTCACCTGGCTGCCGGAGCCGATGGTGATCGACGTCGTGGCCGTGATATCGCCCTGGATGCGGCTGCTGGCGGCCAGGATATTCACCATGGCGCCGCTGATGGGCCCGTTGATGACGGAGCCCGAGGCGATCTCGACCAGGCCCTTGGCGCTGATGCTGCCCGTCACCTTGACGTTATTCGAGCCCATCTTGATGGTGGTGGCGGCGATGCTGGCGCTGAGGGTCTGCTCCTGCGCCCCCATGCTGAAGGTGCCGCCCTCGGCCGTCAGGTTGCCGCCCGTCACCTTCAGGTTGGGCGGGTTGATATCCTTGATGTCGAGGTTGCCCTTGACCGTCAGCGCGGCGCTGCCGCTCATCGTCAAGCCCTGGTTGTACTTCATCGTCAGCGAACTGTTGACCGTCACGCCATACGCGCTGGCGATGACGACGACGTCCGTATCGCCCAGCGGCAAGGCGGCGCACGTGTATTGCATGCCGGCCAGGGTGCAGCCGCCGACGGCGTTGCCATTGAAACTCAGGGTGGCCGCCTGGACCAGGCCGGTCCATAGCAGGAAGAACAAACCGGCAAGGAAAGTGTATGCGCGCACGATATCCAGAAATCTGATGAGTGGGAAGCCAGCCGCCGCGTCGATTGTTCCATGCTAATCTACGCCATCGCTGTTGTTGCATTATGGCAGTATTTTTCACCCTCGCGCATATCGCATGATCAAGCAAAGTCCCAAAGAATTTCCCCTGCGCACGGTCGATATCATCGTCTATCCGGGCTTCAAGGCGCTCGAAGCCATCGGCGCCATGAAGGTGTTTGACTACGTCAATACCCATTTGCGCCTGCGCAAGCTGCCCGGCGGCTACGACGTGCGCATCGCCTCGACGGCCATCGGCCCGGTTGCATCGGACACCTTGATGTCGCTGCACGCGAGCAAGGCGCTCGACGCGCACCGCCTGCCCGACCTGGCCGTCATCGTCGGCTGCCACCATGTCGAACAAGTGTTGCACGACATCCCCGCCATCGCCGAATGGGTAGCCGAGGCGGCGCCGCGCATCGGCACCCTGGCCGCCCTGTGCACGGGCTGCTTTTTCCTGGCCGAAGCAGGCGTACTCGACGGCAAGAGCGCCGCCACCCACTGGAGCGCCGTGGACAGCCTGCGCCAACGCTATCCTTTGATACAGGTCAATGCCGATGCGATTTTCGTGCGGGAAGGCCGCATTTGGACGTCGGCCGGCGTGACGGCCGGCATCGACCTGGCGCTGGCCCTCGTGGAAGACGATTTCAGCCGCGATATCGCGCTGGAAGTGGCGCGCGACCTGGTGGTGTATCTGAAGCGGCCCGGCGGCCAGTCGCAGTTTTCCGTGCACCTGTCGAGCCAGATGACGACGCATCCCACGATACGCCAGCTGCAGGGCTGGATCATGGAACACCTGGGCGAGGAGTTGAACGTGCCGCTGCTGGCGGCCAGGCTGGCCATGAGCGAGCGCAATTTCACGCGCGTGTTCCAGCGCGAAACGGGCACCAGCCCCACGGCATTCATTGAAACGGCCCGCTTCGAAGTGGCGCGCCGCTTGCTGGAAGACAATGTGTCCTCCTTAAAACAGGTGGCCGTGCAGGCGGGCTTGCACAGCGAGGACAGGCTGCGCCGCCTGTTTCAAAAGAAACTTGCCATCACGCCGAGCGACTATCGCGAACGCTTTTCCAGCACGGCGCGCTAGCCGGAGGAAGAATCAGCGCGGCTTGCCGTGACGTACGTGGCGCGTCGCCAGTTGGCGGTTCTGCCGGGCCAGCGGCGTAAACAGCAGCGCGCACAGCAGATACGTGGCCAGCAGCGCCAGCCAGATGGCGGGCGTGGCGAGGATGGCGGCCTTGCTCCACCATAGGGCCAGCAGGGAAGACAGGGCCGCGCCGAGGAAGACGGGCAGCATGCGGCGCAAAGTGGCGAGGTAGGCAGTGGCAAACATGAACGGCTCCCAAAGCAAGGCGGATGCCTTCACACTAGCAGGGGCAGGCAGCGAAGTACAGCCTGCCGCCCTGCCCCGTCCGTCAAGTGTTGCGCAATGAGTACAGTCAGCTCAGCCCAGCACGCTTAATACAGGACGACCGAACGGATCGATTCGCCGCTCTTCATCAGGTCGAAGCCCTGGTTGATATCCTCGAGCTTCAGGCGGTGCGTGATCAGGTCGTCGATATTGAGCTTGCCTTCCATATACCAGTCGACGATCTTCGGCACGTCCGTGCGGCCGCGCGCGCCGCCGAAGGCCGAGCCGCGCCATTCGCGTCCCGTCACCAGCTGGAATGGCCGCGTGGAAATTTCCTGGCCGGCCGCCGCCACGCCGATGATGAAGGACTTGCCCCAGCCCTTGTGCGTGCACTCGAGCGCCTGGCGCATCAGGGTCGTGTTGCCCACGCATTCGAACGAATAGTCGGCGCCGCCGTCCGTCAGCTGCACGATGGCGTCGACGACATTCTCCACTTCGTTCGGATTGATAAAGTGCGTCATGCCGAACTTGCGCGCGATGGCCTGGCGCGCCGGGTTGATGTCGACGCCGATGATCTTGTCCGCGCCGACCATCTTCGCCGCCTGGATCACGTTCAGGCCGATGCCGCCCAGGCCGAACACGACCACATTGGCGCCCGCCTCGACCTTGGCCGAGAACAGCACGGCGCCCACGCCCGTCGTCACGCCGCAGCCGATGTAGCAGACCTTGTCGAACGGCGCGTCCTCGCGGATCTTCGCCAGGGCGATTTCCGGCACGACGATGTAGTTGGAAAACGTCGAGGTGCCCATGTAGTGGAACAGCGGCTGGCCGTCGATGGAGAAGCGCGAGGTGGCGTCCGGCATCAGGCCGCGGCCCTGGGTCGAGCGGATGGCCTGGCACAGGTTCGTCTTTTGCGACAGGCAGAACTTGCACTGGCGGCATTCCGGCGTGTACAGGGGGATGACGTGGTCGTCCTTTTTCAGGGTCGTCACGCCCGGTCCCACGTCGACGACGATGCCGGCGCCTTCATGGCCGAGGATGGCGGGGAACAGGCCTTCCGGATCGGCGCCGGACAGGGTGTAGTAATCGGTATGGCAAATGCCCGTGGCTTTCAGCTCAACCAGCACTTCGCCGGCGCGCGGGCCGGCCAGGTCGACTTCTTCGATGGTGAGGGGGGCGCCCGCCTTCCAGGCAATCGCGGCTTTCGTTTTCATGTGATGTGTTCCTGCTCGGTTTCAGATGCGCCATTATCGGGCCCGCGTGGACGCCGCGGTGCAGGCGACGCCGCGCTTGTCTGAAAACGCGGCGCATTTGTCCGATGGCGCCGCACGGTGCAGCAGCGCACGGAAGCGCGGCGGCCACGCGGAGTAAGCTTGCGCAAGCTCAATCTTGCCGGCACAAAAACGCGCATTCTAGGCACAAGCCATGCTTCATGCGCCGTACCGGCCCGCTCCGCCATTCCGTCCTTGCCGCAGGAGACTGACATGCGCCATCCACGTTGCCGACATTCCCCTACCTGGCTGGCCCTGCTGCTGGCCTGCTGCCTGGCCCTGCTGGCATCGTGTGGCGGCGGCGGTGGCCACCCTGCGCCGGCCGCCGGCACCGGCAGCCTGAGCGTCAGCATCGGCGGCTTGCCGGCCGGCGTGGCGGGCGCCGTCACGGTCGGCGGCCCTGGCGGCTACAGCAAGACACTGACGCTTTCCGGCACCCTCGACGGCCTGGCACCCGGCGCCTATACGCTGGTCGCCGCCAGCGTGGTTCAGGGCACGGGCAGCCTGACGCCCACGCCGGTGACCCAGCAAGTGCAGGTGAGCGCCGGCGCCACGGCCAGGGCCAGCGTCGCGTATGCGGCGACCGCACCGCTGGCCCTGCGCCTGCAGGAGGTCGTGTCCGGCTTGAGCGCGCCCATCTTCCTCACGGCGCCGCCCGGCGACAGCCGATTATTCATCCTCGAGCGCGCCGGGCGCGTCCGCGTGGTGCAAAACGGCAGCCTGCTGGCGACACCCTTCCTCGACATCAGCACCCTGACCACCACCAGCGGCGAGCGGGGCCTGCTGTCGCTGGCCTTCCATCCGCAATACGCGAGCAATGGCTATTTCTTCCTGTATTACAGCAACCTGGCCGGCGATATCGTCATCGAACGGCGGCAAGTGTCGGTGGGCAACGCCAACGTGGCCGATCCCCTGTCCGCGCTGACCATCCTCACCATTGCCCACCCCACGTTCGGCAACCACTATGGCGGCCTGCTCAGCTTTGGTCCGGACGGCTACCTGTATGCGGGCACGGGCGATGGCGGCAGCGCGGGCGACCCGCCCGGCAACGCGCAAAACACCAACGTGCTGCTGGGCAAATTGTTGCGCCTGGACGTCAGCGCCAGCAGCGTAGCCCAGCCTTACGCCATTCCCGCCGGCAACCCGTTTGCCGGCACGGCGGGCGGGCGCGGCGAAATCTGGGCCTATGGCTTGCGCAACCCGTGGCGCTATGCGTTCGACGTGCCGGCCCAACTGCTGTACATCGCCGACGTGGGCCAGTCCAGCCGCGAGGAAATCAATGTACGCGCCGTGGGCCAGGCCGGCAACAACTATGGCTGGAACATCATGGAAGGCACGCAGTGCTACAACAGCAGCAGCTGCAACCAGGCGGGGCTGGTGCTGCCCGCCGTCGAATACGGCCATGACAGCGCGGGCGGCTGCTCGATCACGGGCGGCTATGTGTACCGGGGCGCGGCCTTGCCGGAACTGGCGGGGCAATACCTGTATTCCGACTATTGCAGCGGCTGGCTGAAAAGTTTCGGCTACAGCAATGGCGCCGCGTCGGCCGTGAAGGACTGGGGCATCGCCAACGTGGGCAATATCATGTCCTTCGGCCAGGATGCGCAAAACGAGCTGTACATGCTGAGCGCCACGGGCACGGTGTACCGGATCGTACGCCAGTAAGCGTCCGAAATAAGCGTGTGCCAGCCGTACTGGCGGCACACGCCTGAGGCGGTGTTTTTCGACGGGACGCGGGGAACCGGCTAGAATTGGCTTTTTTTCGCCGCGCTCCGCGCACCAGCTCAAGAGAACACCATGGCCCGTTTGAAACTTGAATTTCCTGAAGACCAATACTGCTATTCCTCGCAACTGACGGTGCGCACGACGGACATCAATGCCGGCAACCATCTCGGCAACGATTCCATGATTTCCATGATTTCCGAGGCACGCGCGCGCTTCCTGTTCGAATATGGCGTGCGCGACATCGAAGCGGACGGCACCGGCATCATCGTCACCGACCTGGCCACCACCTACCGCGCCGAAGCCCATGCGCGCGACCAGCTGCTGTTCGAAGTGGGCGTCATGGATTTCAACAAATATGGCGGCGACATCACGTTCCGCATCACGCGCCCGCGCGACAACACCCTGATCGCGATGGCCAAGTCCGGTTTTGTATTCTTCAACTATAAGCTCAGCCAGGTCGTGCCCATGGCGGAAGATTTCGGCAGCAAGTTTCCACAAGTGAACTGGATCGATTAATTCGCTCGCCATGCTGTATACTTGCCAGGAAGATAATTAATTCTGGAGCGGCATGCGAGTACCGATACGGGCAGGACTGTGCCTCAGCGTGGCGTTGTTGGGCGCCGTGCCGGGCGCGATGGGCGCGCCGCCAACCGTGATCCTGTATGGCGACGATGACTACGCGCCCTACAGCTACGTGGAGAACGGCGTCTTCAAGGGCATGTATGTCGATATCCTGCGCCAGGCGGCGGGCAGGATGCCGGGCTACCGGCTGGAACTGCAGCCGCGTCCGTGGAAACGGGGCCTCGATGCGCTGGAAAAGGGCCAGGTCTTCGGCCTGTTTCCGCCTGGCCGCAAGACGGAGCGGCCGTATGTGCAGCCTTACTCGGCCATGCTGTACCGCGAATCGGTGGTGCTGTTCTGCCGCGACGCCGTCATGCGCACGCCGCGCACGCATTTCCCCGCCGACTTTGCCGGCCTGACGATCGGCGTCAACGCCGGTTTCCTGCTGTCGGAAAAATTGATGGCGCCCGCGCGCCAGGGACTGCTGCGCCTGGAAGCGGCCAAGGGCAACGAGGCAAACCTGAAGAAACTCGCGCTGGGACGCATCGATTGCTACGCCAGCGACCGCGGCGCGGCGCGGCATACGGCGCGGCGGCTGCGCGGCGAGCTGGCCCGCCACGGCTTTGCCTTGCGCGAGGTGCTGGAACTGTCGTCCGAAGCCACCTATATCGCCTACAGCGCGCGCAACACGCCGGCCTACAAGGCCGATTTCATCGCGCAGATGAATGCCGCCCTGCTGGCGCTGCGGCACAATGGCCAGCTGGGGCGCATCGAACAGGCGTATCTGCGTTGACTAGCGGCGCTGCACTTCGCGCTGCTGCAAGGTCATGACGGGCTTGCTGCGTCCCTGCGGCTTGATGTCGAAGGTGTTCTTGAACCAGTCGTCGATCATCTGCTTTTCATAGCGCAGGGAGTCGCCGCTGGAATAGCGGTTGATGCGCTGCAAATACGACATATCGGACAAATACGCGTTGCCGCTGGCGATCACCTTGCCATTTTGCTCGAGCGCATAGCGCAGGCGCAGGCGCGGCCAGTCCGTGCGGCCATTCATGATGCGCAGGTCGGAAGCGCCACGCCGCGACAGGTCTTCATGGCCAGCCAGGTCGACGTCGGTGATCTCGATCCTGAGTTCCTGCCCAGGCCGCAAACTCTTGCCCAGGAACTGGAAATGCTCGGCCAGCCCGGCAAGCACGTCATCGCGGTCGCGCGTGCTGAACGGCACGTCCGTGTAATTGTCCGGCTTGTCGAAGTGCACCTGCACTCCCGCCCAGGCGCCGCTGCTGGCAAGCAATGCCAATGCGGCCACCCAGGTTTTCGTCGCGTTGGAAATACGCATATCCATTCCTTTCAGAAAGTCTCATAGACAGGCAAGCGCTGCGCTGAACGCCATGGCTGCATCGCAGTCCAATATAACCCGAAGTGGAAATTTCCGTAGCGCAATACACACTGCTCCAGGCGAGTGGCCTGTGCGGCCATGCTCGCCCTTTGCTGCGCTTACTTGCCGGCCTTGGCCTTGGCCTTGGCGCCAAATGTCTTGACGAACCAGTCGTCTATCATCAATTTTTCGTAGCGCAGCTTGTCACCCGTGGAGTACGGATTAATGCGCGTCATGTACGCCATGTCGGACAGGGCCGCGTCGCCACTGCTGATGACCTTGCCATCCTCTTCCAGCACATAATGCAGGCGCATGCCTGGCCAATCCGTGCGGCCATTCATGATGCGGATATCCTGGGTGCTGCGCATGGCAGGATTTTCACGCCCGGCGAGGTCCAGGTCATTGACGTCGATTTTCAGGTTCTGGCCTGGCTTGAGCGACTTGCCCAGTTTATCGAAATGTTCCGCCAGCTCCTTCAAGGCGCTTTCACGGTCGCGCTGCTCATATGGCAAATCGGTAAATTTCTCGGGTTGCTTGAAATTTACCTCGGTTCCCGCCCATGCCGCACTACCGGCAAGCAGGGCAACGCCCGCGATTAAGGCACACGTCATTTTCTTTTGCATGTTCATCCCTTTCAATAAATGGTGGTGGCCCGCAGGCCCTGTCTCTATTCCTTCAATATATAACCGCCTCGCCTCCCTCTGCATAAAATTCATACCTTGTTACCTTATTTATCAAAAAACAAGATCTGGCTTCAGCTATAACATATTTTTTCAGATTTATTGGCAATATTAATTAAAACGAAGTATTGTCTTGAAAATATAGTTGCCTAAGCGATAAAGTATAGATAGTGTCAGCGCCACGGATTTAAAGTGTCATTTTGATATTCGTGTTGCATGAATTGGATCAATTATTCTTGCTTGTTGTTAATACTTAGCTGTCAGTCTACAATCGACAAAATGCGCCCGAAAAACGCGCAACGCCGGTCATGGCGCACAGGAAATCCTGGCGCGGGCGTCTCAGCATTGCGTCAGTTATGCCTTTTAGCGGAACTCGCCCTTATGTCATTTTTGTCTTCAGCATCGCCCAAGTTACCTCCCTGGAAAGTCCTGCTCGTCGATGATGAACCCGACATCCATGACATCACCGAACTGACACTCAGCCGTTTCCGCCTGGAAGGCCGCGCCCTCAGCTTCGTGCATGCGTACAGCGGCGCCGAAGCCAAGCAGGTGCTGGCGCGCGAGGACGGCATCGCCCTCGTCTTCCTCGACGTGGTGATGGAGCGCGAAGACAGCGGCCTGGAAGTGGCGCGCTGGATGCGCGAAGACCTGGGCAACCAGTTCACGCGCATCGTGCTGCGCACCGGCCAGCCGGGCCAGGCCCCGGAAGAGCGCGTGATCGTCAACTACGACATCAACGACTACAAGGAAAAGACGGAACTCGACCGCACCAAGCTGTTTACCACCACCTTTGCCGCCCTGCGCGCCTACCGCGACATCATGAAGGTGGAAGAGGCGCGCCTGGCCCAGCTGCACTACCGCGAAGGCCTCGAGCGCGTCATCGCCGCCTCGGCGCACATCTTCAAGCAGCGCAACCTGCGCGACTTCGCCAGCGGCCTGCTGCAGCAGGTGGTGGCCCTGCTGCGCCTGGAAACGAGCATGCTGCTGCGCCTGCGCGGCGCCAGCGCCATTTCCGGCGAACAGGATTATGAAATCCTCGCGCAGATCGGCGACCTGGACGCCGATGGCGGCATGCTCAGCCCTTCCCTGCTGTCGCAGCTCGACGATGCCAAGAGCAACAAGATTTCTCGCCTGCATGGCGACACCTATGTCGGCTACTTTCCCAACAGCAGCGGCAAGGCGTCCCTGCTCGTCTTGAAAGGGGTGGAAGAAATTTCCGACCTCGACGCGCAATTGCTGGAAGTGTTCTGCTCGGGCGTGGCGATCGCCTTCGACAACATCCTGCTGACGCAGGAAATCACCGATACCCAGGCCGAACTGATCCTGCGCCTGGGCGACGTGGTCGAATCGCGCTCGCACGAAGGCGGCAACCACGTGCGGCGCATGGCCGAAGTGTGCCAGCTGCTGGCGCAGGCGTCCGGCATGTCGGACGAGGAAACCATGGTGCTGCGCCACGCGGCGCCCATGCACGACATCGGCAAGATTTCCACGCCCGACGCCGTGCTGCTGAAACCGGGCAAGCTCGACGCGGCCGAATGGGAAATCATGAAGCAGCACCCGACGGTGGGCATGTCCATCCTCGACGGCTCGCAGCGCCCGCTGCTGAAGGCGGCCGCCGTGATCGCCCACCAGCACCATGAAAAGTACGACGGCAGCGGCTACCCGCAAGGCCTGGTCGGTGAAAACATCCATAAATACGCGCGCATCGCCGCCGTCGCCGACGTCTTCGACGCCCTCATGCACAAGCGCTGCTACAAGGACGCCTGGCCCCTGGAGCGCGTGGTCAGCTACCTGCGCGAAGTGAGCGGCAGCCACCTCGACCCGCAATATGTGGAATTGCTGATTGCCAACCTGGATGAGGCGCTTGCGTTGAATCAGCGTTTCCCGGATTAGCATGCGTACGTCGGATTACGCGGCTGCGCCGCTAATCCGACCTACGTGGCTGCTACAAGGACGCCTGGCCCCTCGAGCGCGTGGTCAGCTACCTGCGCGAAGTAAGCGGCAGCCACCTCGATCCGCAATATGTGGAGTTGCTGATTGCCAACCTGGATGAGGCGCTTGCGTTGAATCAGCGTTTCCCGGATTAGCATGCGTACGTCGGATTACGCGGCTGCGCCGCTAGTCCGACCTACGTGGCTTCGGCCCAAGCCCCAAACACGGGCGTTCCGGGCCAGGCGTCTCCGGCCCGCCGTTTTCAGTTTTCAAGCGCTTTTCGGCTCCAGCGGAAAACGGATTTTATAGTGCAACCCCATCCCCGGCGCGCTGACCACCTTCACCGTGCCGCCCAGCGGCCCCGTCACCAGGTTGTACAGGATGTGCGCGCCCAGGCCGCTGCCGCCGGAACCGCGTTTCGTCGTGAAGAAGGGGTCGAACAGCTGGCCCAGGGTGGCGCTGTCCATGCCCATGCCGTCGTCGCTGTAGTCGAGTTCCAGCATGTCGCCGGCCGTCCTCGCGGACAGCTTGATCCTGCCCGGCTCGCCTTCGGCAAAGCCGTGCACGAGCGAATTGACCACCATGTTGGTGACGATCTGCGACAGCGCGCCCGGATAGCTGCGCAATTGCACCTCGGGCGCGCAATCGATATCCACCTTGACGGGCTTGCCCTTGAGCTTGGGCTGCAGCGAGAGCAGGATTTCATCGAGGTACTTGCGCAGGTTAAAGCTGCGGATGTCGTCCGAGGACTGGTCCACGGCCACCTGCTTGAAGCTGCGCACCAGCGCCGCGGCGCGCTGCGTGTTGGTGGTCATGATGCGCAGGGTCTGGTCGATGATGTCGAAAAACTGCCGCAAACCGTCTTCATCGAGCTGGCCGCCGTCCAGCTCTTCGCGCGTGAGCTTCAATTCCTGCACCAGGTGGCTGGTGGCCGTCACGCAAATGCCCAGCGGCGTATTGATTTCATGCGCCACGCCCGCCACCAGGCGCCCCAGCGAGGCGAGCTTTTCCTGGCGCACCAGTTCCGACTGCGCCTCCTGCAGCGCGTGCAGGGCGCCGTTCAGGGCCGCGTTCTGCTCTTCCAGCGCCGCCTTGGCGTGGCGCATGGCGCTGTCGGCCTGGATGCGCGCCATCGCCACGGCCACGTGGCTGGCCATGAAGGCCAGCACGTCCAGTTCCGCCTGGCCATACACGACGGACGTGTCATAGCTTTGCACGATGATCACGCCATACTTGCGCTCGCCCAGCAGCATGGGCGCGCCCATCCAGCTGGCGATGCCGACATTGCCCAGCGGCTCGTCCATCTCGCCGCTGGCCACCAGCGCCGCGTAGCTGTCCGCATCGAGCAGGCAGGCCTGGCGGCGCGCCAGCACATACGAGCTCATGCCGATGCCGTAATGAAAGCGCTTGACGGGCGCCTGCGCATCCTTTTCATCGACAAAATACGGGATCGTGATGTCCTTGTTGTCCGGGTGATACAGGGCGATGAGGAAATTCTTCGCCGTCACCAGCTCGCTGATGATGGCGTGCAGCCGCGCATACAGGGTCGTCGCGTCGGCCGCCTGCGCCGACAGGTTGGCGATTTCATACAGCGCGTGCTGCAGGTTTTCCGCGCGGCGCCGCTCGGCCACTTCGTGGGCCAGCAGGGCCGTGCGCTCCTGCACCGCCTTTTCCAGCCGGTCCATGCTTTGCATGCCCTGCAGGGCGCTCGACACGTGGGTGGCGATCAGCGCGAACAAGGCCTGGTCTTCCAGGCTGAAACGGTGTTCGGCGTCATAGCTCTGGATGACGATGGCGCCCAGCACCTGCTGCTGCTGGTCCAGCAGCGGACAGCCTATCCAGTGCTCGGCCGCCGTGCCGCCGCCCCAGGCGCCGCCATCGATGGCGCGCATGGCGTCGTCGTCCGCCGTCATCACCAGCTGCTTGCGGTTGACGATGACCCAGGCCGTGGGCGACTGCGCGGCGCTGGCCAGGCGCACGCCCACGTCCGGGTCGGGCGCGGCGTCGAATTCGTCGACAAAGTAGGGAAAGCGCACGAGACCGTCGTCGCGGTCGCTCAGCGCCACATAGAAATTGGCCGCATACATGATGCGCCCCAGCGCCGCGTGCACCGCCTGCAGGAATTCGCTGATATCGCTGCAGGTGCTCGAGCGCTGCCCGATTTCCAGCAACACGGTTTGAACGGCTTCCAGGCGGCTGAGACGGCTTTCCATGGGTGTACTTGTGCCTTGTGTCGATATGTTCTGAAAATCAATATTATCAGTTCAGCCCCTGCTTGGCACGACCTAAAACCAGGAAATTGCCTTGAGACAAGGCAGCACACGCCACGCCGGCATTTGCCACGCTGGCGATACAGTGGCAGACTAGGCCCTCCCTACAGTTCAGATCGTCCTCATGACCGCCACGCTCCGCGCCGCCCTTCGCCCCTATACCCTCGCCGGCCTGCTGGCGTTTGCCGCGCTGGGCATGCCGCCGCTGTGCGCCGCACCGGGCGCGCGGGCGCCGGCGGCGGAAACGGCCGATGGCGGACGCTATTTCGGCCCCCTCGTCGACGGCAAGATGCATGGCCAGGGCCGGCTCGAATACGCGAGCGGCGCGTTTTACGCAGGCGGCTTCGCGCGCGGCGTGTTTTCCGGCCAGGGCCAGCTGCGCCAGGCCTCGGGCGTGGAATACACGGGCGCCTTCCGCCAGGGCGCCTTCGACGGCCTCGGGCGCTACACCTCGCCCAAGGGCGAGATTTACACGGGCACCTTCGTCAAGGGCAGCTTTGATGGCCCAGGCCGCTTCCAGGGCGCCGACGGCGCCACGTTCGAAGGCAACTTCCAGCACTGGCGCCCGCATGGCGCCGGCAAGCTGACCGACACCGATGGCACCGTCTTCGAAGGCCAGTTCGTGCAAGGGCAGGTGCTGGGCAAGGCCCGCGTCACGACGGCCGACGGCATCCACTATGAAGGCCCGCTGAAAGACTGGAAATTCGAAGGCGAAGGCGTGCTGCGCACGGCCGACGGCGACGAATACCGGGGCGGCTTCAAGAATGGCCAGTTCGACGGCAAGGGCGTGCTGCGCTACGCCGTGGCGCAGGCCGACGGCCGGCGCGAAGACAGCGGCAACTGGACGGAGGGGCAACTCGACGACCCGGCCGCCGACAAGCTGACGCGCGACAACATCGAACTGGCCCTGTACGGCCAGCAATCCTTGCTGGAACGCACACTGGCCGGTGTACTGCCGCGCGACCCGGCGAAGAAGATCAATCTGTACCTGCTGGGCGTGGCCGGCGACGGCGCGCAGGAAGTGTTTCACCGCGAAACGAGTTTCGTGCAGCGCCAGTTCGACCGCGACCATGGCACGACGGGCCGTTCCTTGACGCTCGTCAATAGCCGCAACACGGTGGCGCAGCTGCCGATGGCCACCCTCACCAGCATCCGCGCCAGCCTCGACAGCCTGGGGGCGAAGATGGACAAGGCCAACGACATCCTGTTCCTCTTCCTCACCAGCCACGGCTCGCCCGAGCACGAACTGGCGCTGGCGCAAAACGGCATGGACCTGCACAGCCTGCCCGCGCAGGAACTGGCCAGCATGCTCAAGCACAGCGGCATCCGCTGGAAGGTCATCGTCGTCTCGGCCTGCTATGCGGGCGGCTTCATCGCGCCCCTGAAGGATGACAATACCCTCATCATCACGGCCGCGCGCAGCGACCGCACCTCGTTCGGCTGCGACGACCAGAACGATTTCACGTATTTCAGCGAAGCGTATTTCAAGGAAGCGCTGCCGCACAGCGCGGGTTTCGCCGAAGCCTTCGACAAGGCCAAAGTGCTGGTGCAGGCGCGCGAAGCGGCCGATTTCAGCGCCGGCGGCGCGGACGCGGAAGAGCATTCGGAGCCGCAGATGTTCCAGGGCAAGGCCATCGGCGCCCACCTGAAGGCGTGGCGCGCCCAGCCGCGTTAAGCACAGCACGGCCGCCCGCCTTTCTGTACAATAGCCGTCACCATGCGTAAATTCTTCCTCATTTTGCTGCTGTTCGTGCTTCCGCTCCAGATGTCCTGGGCCGCGGCGAGCGCGTATTGCCTGCACGAGGAAGGCAAGGCGGCGCAGCACCTGGGCCACCACAACCACCAGCACAAGGCGGAGGCCAAGGCCGATGCGGACAAGCAGCCGGCCGGCGACAAAAAAGTAGCTGACAAGCAATCCAAAGGCCAGCCGCACAGCGACTGCAACGTCTGCCATGGCATCGGCCATGCCTGGCTGCCAGCCGGCTCCAGCCTGCCCGTTGGCGACACGGCGTCCGTGAATGCGGACACGTCGCCCTTCTTTTACGCCTCCCACATCCCGGACGTTCCCAAGCGTCCCGACTGGTCGTCGGCCGCCTAGGCCGACGGGACGTCCCCTCTTGTTACCTGCCGCCACGCGCCCCTGATCGTTCCGGGCGCCAGCCGGCGCGTCCCGTCGAATTCATTTCCATGTTCTGGAGAATTCGATGTACCGACCCCTCTCTCTGTTATTGCTCTCTGTCGGCCTGCTGGCCGGCAACTTTGCCCACGCGCAAACACCGCCGGAGCCGGCCGCCCCGCTGACCCTGCCCGCCGCGCTGGCCCTGGCCGACGGCGGCAACGCCACCCTGTCGGCCGCCCGCCATGAAGTGGCGGCACAGGGCGGCGCCCTGCAGCAGTCGCGCGCCCTGCCCAACCCGGAACTGCAGACCGTGCTGGAAGACACGCGGCGCGCCACGCGCAGCACCACCGTGCAGCTGAACCAGTTGATCGAACTGGGCGGCAAGCGGGACGCGCGCATGGCCGTCGCCCAGCGCGGCGAAGACCTGGCCCAGGCGGGCCTGTCGCTGCAGCAAGCCGACACGCGCGCCGCCGTCACGACCGCGTTTATCGACGTGCTGGCGGCGCAGGAAGGCTTGCGCCTGGCCGACAGCGCGCAGGCGCTGGCCGCCCGCGCCAGCGACATCACGGCGCGCCGCGTCACGGCCGGCAAGGCTTCGCCCGTCGAGGAAACCCGCGCCCGCGTGGCCGAAGCGAGCGTCAAGCTGGAACTGAACCTGGCGCGCAGCGCCCTGGCCAGCGCGCGCCAGCGCCTGGCCGCCCTGTGGGGCAACGCCACGCCCCGCTTCACCGTGGCGCTGGGGCGCCTGGAAACCTTGCCGGACCTCCCTGCGGCCAGCGAACTGGCGGCGCGCCTGCCGCAAGCGCCCGCCGTGCGCCAGGCGCGCAGCGCGCTGGCGCAGCGACAAGCCATGCTGGACGTGGAACAGCGGCGCGCCACGCCCGACGTCACGGTCAGCGTCGGCATGAAGCGCTCGGAAGAGCTGGGACGCAACCAGGCCATCCTCGGCCTGTCGCTGCCGCTGCCCCTGTTCGACCGCAACGCGGGCAACAAGCTCGAAGCACTGCGCCGCAGCGACAAGGCCAGCGACGAGCTGGCCGCCGCCCGGATCGCCGTGCAAACGGCCGTGGCCGCCGCCAGCGAGCGCCTGGCCACGGCCAGGCTCGACGTGGAAAGCTTGCGCAGCGACATCTTGCCGGGCGCGCAAAGCGCCTACGACGCGGCCAGCAAGGGCTTCGAATTCGGCAAGTTCGCCTTCCTCGACGTGCTCGACGCCCAGCGCACCCTGCTGCAAGCCAAAAACCAGTACCTGCGCGCGCTGACCGAAGCACAGCATGCCGCCGCCGACATCGAGCGCCTGCTGGGCGCGCCCGCCTCCCTGTAAGGAATAATCCATGAAAATCAAACTCGACAAGAAACAAGGCGTCGCCATCGGCGCCATCGTGGCTGCCGGCATCGTGCTGGCTGTTCTGATCCTCGGCACGGGCGGCTCCGGCAGCGCTCCCGCCCCCGCCGCCAAGGTGGAAGAACACGGTGAAAGGAAAGACGAACACGGCCACGCGGAAGTCGAAGGCAAGCTGGAGCTGACTGCCGCGCAAGGCAAGGCGGCCGGCGTCGTCATCGCCACGGCCGCGCCGGGCCGCATCCAGACCACGGTGGCCCTGCCCGGTGAAATCCGCTTCAACGAAGACCGCACGGCGCACGTCGTGCCGCGCCTGGCCGGCGTGGTGGAAGCCGTGCAGGCGGACCTGGGCCAGCTGGTGAAGAAGGGCCAGATACTGGCCGTCATCGCCAGCACGGAACTGTCGGAACAGCGCAGCGAATTGCTGTCGGCGCAGCGGCGCCTGTCGCTGGCCCGCTCCACGTATGAACGCGAAGAAAAACTGTGGCGCGAGAAAATTTCGGCGGAACAGGATTATCTGCAAGCCCAGCAAACGTGGCGCGAAGCGGAAATCGCCGTGCAGAACGCGCAGCAAAAACTCAGCGCGCTGGGCGCCAGCGGTGCCAGCAAAGGGCCACTGAACCGCTACGACATCCGCGCGCCATTCGATGGCATGGTACTGGAGAAACATATCACCCTGGGCGAAGCCGTCAAGGAAGACGCGAACATCTTCGTCATCTCCGACCTGTCGACCGTGTGGGCGGAAATCGCCGTGCCGGCGAAAGACCTGGCCACCGTGCGCATGGGAGGCAAGGCCGAAGTCAAGGCCAGCGCCTTCGATGCCAGCGCGCAAGGCACGATCACCTACGTGGGTGCGCTGCTGGGCGAACAGACGCGCACGGCCAAGGCGCGCATCAGCCTGGCAAACCCCGCCATGGCCTGGCGCCCCGGCCTGTTCGTCAGCGTGGAAGTGGTGGCCGGCGAAGCCGACGCGCCCGTCACCGTGCTGACGCAGGCGATCCAGACGGTGGAAGACAAGCCCGTCGTCTTCGTCCAGCTCAAGGATGGCTACCAGGCCACGCCCGTGATCCTGGGCCGCAGCGATGGCACCTTGACGCAGATCAAGCAGGGACTGGCCGCCGGCACGCCGTACGCGGCGCAAGGCAGCTTCGTCCTGAAATCCGAGCTGGGCAAGGACTCCGCCGGGCATGAACACTGATCACGTGGACAAAGGAAACCATCATGTTTGAACGCTTGATCCGCTTTGCCATCGCGCAGCGCTGGCTGGTGATGCTGGCCGTGGCCGCCATGGCTGGCCTGGGCATCTACAGCTACCAGAAGCTGCCCATCGACGCCGTGCCCGATATCACCAATGTGCAGGTGCAAATCAATACCCAGTCCGCCGGCTACTCGCCGCTGGAAACCGAGCAGAGGGTCACCTTCCCCATCGAGACGGCCATGGCCGGCTTGCCGAACCTGGAGCAGACGCGCTCGCTGTCGCGCTATGGCCTGTCGCAGGTGACGGTGATCTTCAAGGATGGCACGGACATTTATTTTGCCCGCCAGATGATCAACGAGCGCCTGCAGGAAGCCAAGGAAAGCCTGCCGGCCGGCATCACGCCGAAAATGGGGCCCGTCTCCACGGGCCTCGGCGAAATCTATCTGTGGACGGTGGAAACGCAAGACGGTGCGAAAAAGCCGGACGGCACGCCGTACACGCCAACGGACTTGCGCGAAATCCAGGACTGGATCATCAAGCCGCAGTTGCGCAATGTCACGGGCGTGACGGAAATCAATGCCATCGGCGGCTACGCCAAGCAGTACCAGGTGGCGCCGTATCCGGAAAAACTGGCCGCCTACGGCATCAGCCTGCAAGACGTGGTGACGGCGCTCGAACGCAACAATGGCAACGTGGGCGCCGGCTACATCGAGCGGCAGGGCGAACAGCTGCTGATACGCGCGCCGGGCCAGGTGGCGTCGAAGGACGACATCGCCAACATCATCGTCGCCAACGTGCAGGGCGTGGCCATCCGCATCCGCGACGTGGCCGACGTGCTGATCGGGCGCGAGCTGCGCACGGGCGCGGCCACGGAAAACGGCCGCGAAGTGGTGCTGGGCACGGTCTTCATGCTGATCGGGCAAAACAGCCGCGCCGTCTCGCAAGCCGTCGACAGGAAGATGGTGGAGATCAACCGCAGCCTGCCGAAAGGCGTGCACGCCGTCACCGTGTATGACCGCACGGTGCTGGTCGACAAGGCCATCAACACCGTCAAGAAAAACCTGCTGGAAGGCGCCGTGCTGGTGATCGCCATCCTGTTCCTCTTCCTCGGCAATATCCGCGCGGCCGTCATCACGGCCATGGTGATTCCGCTGGCCATGCTGTTCACGTTTACGGGCATGGTGCAATACCACGTCAGCGCCAACCTGATGAGTCTGGGGGCGCTGGACTTCGGCATCATCATCGATGGCGCCGTGGTGATCGTGGAAAACTGCGTGCGCCGCCTGGCCCATGCACAGCAGAAACTGGGGCGGCCACTGACCCTGCAGGAACGTTTTCACGAAGTGTTTGCCGCATCGCAAGAGGCGCGCCGCCCCCTGCTGTATGGTCAGCTGATCATCATGGTCGTGTACCTGCCCATCTTCGCCCTCACCGGCGTGGAAGGACGGATGTTCACGCCGATGGCCCTGACGGTCGTCATCGCCCTGCTCGGTGCCATGCTGCTGTCGATTACCTTCATTCCCGCCGCCGTGGCGCTGTTTATCGGCGACAAGGTGGCGGAAAAGGAAAACGCCATCATGCGCGCGGCCAAGCGCTGGTATGCGCCGCTGCTCGACAAGGTGATGCGCAACACGCCCGTCGTCTTGACAGGCGCGGCGGTGGCCGTCGTGCTGTCGGGCTTGCTCGCCACGCGCATGGGCAGCGAATTCGTGCCCAGCCTGAACGAGGGCGACATCGCCATCCAGGCCCTGCGCATCCCCGGCACCAGCCTGACGCAATCGCTGGCCATGCAGCAGCAGCTGGAACGCAAGCTGATGGACAGCCACAAGGAAATCGCGCGCGTGTTCGCCCGCACGGGAACGGCCGAGATCGCCTCCGACCCCATGCCGCCGAACATTTCCGACGGCTACATCATGCTCAAGCCGCGCGATCAGTGGCCGCAGCCGAAGAAGTCGCGCGAGCAATTGCTGGCGGAAATCGAGGCGACGGCCAGCAGCTTGCCGGGCAACAACTACGAGTTTTCGCAACCGATCCAGCTGCGCTTCAATGAGCTGATTTCCGGCGTGCGCAGCGACGTGGCCGTGAAACTGTTCGGCGACGACATGGCCGTGCTCGACGGCACGGCGGCGAAGATTGCCGGCGTGCTGGGCAAGATCCCGGGCGCCACGGAAGTGAAGGTCGAGCAGACGACGGGGCTGCCCATGCTGACGGTGCAGATCGACCGCGAGCAGACGGCCCGCTATGGCCTCAACATTGCCGACGTGCAAGCGGCCATCGCCACGGCCATCGGCGGCCAGGAAGCAGGCACCCTGTTCCAGGGCGACCGCCGCTTCGACATCGTCGTGCGCCTGCCCGACAGCCTGCGCAGCGACCTCGAGCAATTGAAGCGCCTGCCCATCGCCCTGCCCCTGGGCGCGGCGGCGGAAGGCCGTGCCCGCTTCATTCCGCTCGGCGAAGTGGCCAGCCTGCAAGTGGCGCCGGGGCCGAACCAGATCAGCCGCGAAGACGGCAAGCGCCGCATCGTCATCAGCGCGAATGTGCGCGGGCGCGATATCGGCTCGTTCGTGGCCGATGCGACGCAACAGCTGCAGGCGCAGGTCAGCATTCCTCCCGGCTACTGGACCAGCTGGGGCGGCCAGCTCGAGCAGCTGCAATCGGCCACCAAACGCCTGGAACTGGTGGTGCCGGTGGCGCTGGCCCTCGTCTTCGTCTTGCTGTTTGCCATGTTCGGCAACGTCAAGGATGGCTTGCTGGTCTTTAGCGGCATCCCGTTCGCCCTGACGGGCGGCATCATCGCCCTGTGGCTGCGCGACATCCCCATGTCGATCTCGGCGGCCGTGGGCTTCATCGCCCTGTCCGGCGTGGCCGTGCTGAACGGCCTGGTGATGATCGCCTATATCCGCCAGCTGCGCGAACAGGGCATGTCCCTGCAGGACGCCATCCGCGAGGGGGCCATCACGCGCCTGCGGCCCGTCCTGATGACGGCCCTGGTGGCGTCGCTGGGCTTCGTGCCGATGGCCATTGCCACGGGCACGGGCGCCGAAGTGCAGCGCCCGCTGGCCACCGTGGTGATCGGCGGCATCCTGTCGTCGACGGCCCTGACCCTGCTGGTGCTGCCGCTCTTGTACCGGCTGGCGTACCGCCGGCAAGAGGAGGTGGAAATGCGCACCGCGCCCGAAGGCGCGGCGGTACAGCTGAGTAAATAGAACGAGAGGCGCGCTACCGCAAGCGGCTTAACCCGGCCGGCGGTAGCCGCCTTCGATCCAGTTCGCCGCCGCAGTGGCATTGAACTTGAAGGCGGCCGAGGTGCGCACCTTGGCGATCTGTTCGCCGTCGGCGTCGTAGGCGCTCAGCTCGGCGTACGGGTGGTCTTCATCGGGCACGATGTCGAACATCACCTTCACCTGGCCCTCGTCGGTGGCGACAAACAGGTTCTTGTGCAGTTGCGCATGCAGCTGCTGTTCATGGCGGCGCAGCACTTCCGAGGCCGTCTTGACCAGCGTGTTGAAGGCGTTGACGTCGAGCGGCTTCGGGTTTTTCTTGTCGCGGCCCATGGTCCACGGCCCCACCAGGGCCGGTTCCGGTTCGCCATCCTTGATCATGGCCACGGCCCAGCCTTCATCTTCCTCATTCTTGATCACGCGCGCCGTCCAGCCATTGCCCACCCACAGGCGCGGTTCCTGGATCGGGGCGTCACTGTCCTGCGCGGACGGTTCGTCGGAAAAGGCGGAGAAATCGGTACTCATGGCGGTGCTCGTGGTGGAAGGTCGGGGCTAGCATGATAGTCGAAATCGGCCGCCCGTGCCGTCTTGCCTTGCCGTAAGCAGCCGCCCGCCATAGTCGATCCCGGCAATAAGGCAAGGAGACAAATTAGTAGACTTATTCTAGTGATCGGGCTTTGATATTGCTCAAGTAAACCTATTATTCATTTGCAATCTGAATTGTGTTTTTTATATTTCAAATATTGCATTTAGTAATGCTTGGCCACAAGAAATTTTCTCCCCATGCGACGCCCTCGCCCCGGCCGCCGCACGGCACCGCCATGCCAGGCACTCCTATCGCCCATGACCGCTGCATACACCTATAATCATCAGAGGGACTCAACATGAAAATCTTGACTACGCTGGCCCTGGTCACGCTGACAGCCGCGACCGCGACTGCAAGCGCCGCCCCCACCTTCACTGCCGGCGGCACGGCACTGGCAGGTGAAGGCCTCGTCACCTCCGTCGCCGGCGCCACGACGATCAACTTCAACGATGGCTTACTGCCAAGCAACTACACGGGCGCCGTGTTTACCAGCAACCACCCCAGCTATGCCGCGCAACCGCCCAACGATTTGACGCCCTTCTATTCCGTCGGCGTTTCCGATGGCCAGATCACGCCGGGGATGGCCACCTTCAGTGGCGGCCTCAGCTATTTTGGTTTCTACATGGGATCGCCCGACACGTATAACAGCATCGTCTTCACCATGGGCGACAGCAGCACGGTCGTCCTGACCGGTTCGCAGATGGCGGCACTGGGCGGCGTCAGCCCGAATGGCGACCAGTCCGTCGGCCTGTACATCAACGCCTGGGCCGGCGAAGGAGCGAAATTCACCTCGATCGCCTTCCACTCGCCGAACACGAACGCGTTTGAAAGCGACAACCACGCCTACATCGCCGCCGTACCGGAACCGGGCACGTATGCCATGCTGCTGGCCGGCCTGGGCCTGCTGGGTTTCATGCTGCGCCGCAAAGCGTCATAACACGGCCATGCGCAAGCCAAAGCCCGCGACGCGGGCTTTTTTCACGACCGGCCATCGCCTGGACGGCAACGCTCTGGAGCAGCCTCAACACATGGACATGGCGGGCCGGTTCGGCCACGTCAGCGGCGGGCCCGGCGGTATCCAGCGCGGGTCGATGGCCGGCAGCGGCGCATGGTAGTTGAAGGGCGTGATGATGATCGGCGGAATCGCCGATGGCGCGCCGACGGGCTCGGCACAAGACTGCGTGGCGCTGCGCTGGCGCGTGCTGCGATGGTCCAGGGGGGATAGCGATTGATCCCCGGTATCTGCAAACAAAAGCATGTTGCCCTCCTTGCGAGACTGAGGTATTCAGTATAGGACGGCTTGCGCGTATTACAAGAAAAGAAATCTTGTTCCCGATCAGCGTTTCCTGCCCGCCGCCGACCTTCCATACCGTGAAAATGACCGCCTGTCGCACGCCGCTGGCGGCCCTCCCGGCGCGCCACTACAGTGTGACCATGCTGCAACCGATTCCCATCACACAGAGGCTGTCATGAAAAAAATTCTCGCGTTTTCCCTGATCTTCGTCCTCGCCTACATGTTGCTCGACAAGATAGGTTCCCACGATATGATCATGCACATCGACGGCGACGAAGTCGACGGCCCGCTGGGCGCCCTGTGCGCGCTGGTCTTCGCCGGTGGCGGCTTGCTGATCGCGGCCATCGCGCTGGTGTTCGCCGCCGTCGTCACGGGCGTGGTCCTGGCGGGCGTGGGCATGGTGCTGGTGGCCGTCGTCGCCTTCTGCGTGCTGCTGGCGCTGCTGCTCAGCACACCCGTGCTGCTGCCGCTGCTGATCCCCGTCGCCATCGTCTGGCTGCTGGTCAGCCGCAACCGCAAGCAGGCGCAAGCCCGCCAGCACAGCCTGTAATCACTGCGCCATGAACTTGCTGAGCACGCCGTCGCTGCCGCCATCGTTCTGCTCGATGCGGTTGCGCCCGCCCCGCTTGGCACGGTACAGCGCCTCGTCGGCGCGCGCCAGCACGGCGTCGCAATCGGCATCGGTACCGGCCATGGCCGCCATGCCGATGCTGACCGTGACGGTGATCACGATGCCGCCGTCGGTGGTCAGCGCGCTGTCCGCGACGCGCCGGCGCAAGCGCTCGGCGAATATGGCCGCCGCCGGCAAATCCGTCCCCGGCAGCAAGATGGCGAATTCCTCGCCGCCCACGCGGCCCGGCACGTCGACCTTGCGCAGCACCTGGCACATCAGCGCGCCCAGATGGCGCAGCACGGCATCGCCGACGGCATGGCCATGGTCATCGTTGACACGCTTGAAGTGATCGATATCGAGCATCAGCACGCTGGCGCAACTGGCCAGTTCACGTTGCAAGCGGGCATGCTCATTTTCCAGCGCCGCCATGAACTGGCGCCGGTTCGGCAAGTTGGTGAGGAAGTCGGTGGTCGCCAGTTGCAGCAATTCCGCATTCATGCGCTTGCGCTCGGTGATGTCGAGCGATGACACCATGACGAAGTCCAGGCTGTCCGCATGCCCCGGCATCACCAGCAGGCTCAGTTCATTCTGCCGGACCGCGCCATCGAGACGCACGAAGCTGCTTTCGCACTCGTACAGGTGGGCGCCACCAGCCAGCGCCAGCAACGCGTCGCCAAAGCGCGGCAAGGCGCTGTCGTCGAAATTTTGCGCCAGGCCCAGCGCGCCACGGCGCTGGTCCTCCTCGTTGGCGCGCACCTGCGCCAGCGCGGCACCATTCGCGTCGATGATGCGCACCAGCCCCGCCAGCCGCGGCAAGGCGGCCGGATCGGCCTGGAAGTAAGCGCCCAGGTCGCTCACGCCCGACGCCGTCAGCGCATCGAGCGCGGCACGCACGGCCGACCAGTCCTGTTCCCACAGGGCCACGGGCGCATGGTCGTACAGGCTGCGGAAACGCGCCTCGCCGGCCCGCAGCGCCAGCGCCACCTGCGCCTGCTCGATGGCCATGCCGGCCAGGTGCGCCGCCTCGCCCAGGCGCGCCAGATGGGCCGCGCCGGGCAGCGCGGGCTGGCGGTGATACGCCATCAATACGCCCAGCAGCTTGCCCGAGCCGCCACGCACGGGTTCGGCCCAGCACGAGTGCAGCTGGGCCCGCCACGCCAGGTCCATCGTCCCCAGCTCATCGGCCTCGGCATGCAGGTCGGCGACGATCACGCGCTGACCGGCGCGCAGCGCTTGCGCGGCGATGCCGTGCACGCCCTGCAGGGTGTCGAGGTCGTGGCCATGGCTGGCCAGGTTGAAAAACGCGGGCAAGCCCGGCGCCGCGCCCAGCACCAGGCGGTGGCGGCTCTCGTCGAGCAGCAGGATGCTGCACAGCATGGCCGGATGGTCGGCTTGCACGCTGAGCACCACGCTTTCCAGCACGCGCTCGAGCGGTGCGCCCGTGGCCAGCATTTCCAGCACCTGTCGCCGCGTGTGCTCGCGCCGCTCCATCTGGCTGCGCTCGCTGATATCGCGGAAGGTCCACAGCCGCGCCTGCTCGTTACCCAGCTGCATACTGCGCACATATTGCTCGATCACCCGCCCATCGCGCAGGTGCAGCACGTCGCGCCGCTCGCGGTGGCCGTGCGGCGCATGGCCACGCGCGCCGAGGAACGGTGCAGCCTGCTCGAGCTGGCTGGCGACATGGCGCACCAGGGCCTCGCCATCGGCTTGCCAGTCGAGCGCATCGGGCACCTGCCACAAGTCGCGGAAGCGCCGGTTCGACGTGAAGATGCGGCCATCGAGGCTGTCGACGAGGATGCCGTCGATGGTGGAATCGAGGATGCTGCGCAGCATGGCCTGGCTGCGCTGGGCCGCGCTGGCCATCGCCAGCACGCTGGCCTGCCCCTGCTCGAGCTGGCCGGCCAGCTCGCTCGAGCGCGCCAGCGCCGCCTGCGCGCGGGCCCGGCTGGCCGCCAGCAGCCAGGCCGCCATGGCCAGCGCCACGCTGACCAGCACGCCCGTCCAGGCCACCGCCAGCGGCCGCTCCAGCAGCTCGCCATCGAAACCGGGCATGGCGCGCACGCGCAAGGTCCACGCATGGCCGGCGATCGTGAGGGCCTGCCGCGACGCCAGCGCCGTCGACGCCTCCGCCGACAGCGCGCCCGGCAGGCTGTCGTACATGAGGGCCGCCTCGTCCAGCTGCGCGCCGTCGTAGATTTCCAGGTCCAGCTGGCGCGACGCCTCGCCGCCCACGCCCGCCATCAGGTCGCCCATGCGAAACGGCGCAAAGACCCAGGCCCGCAGCGCGGCGCGCCGCTGCTCCTGCGTGCCATGCGGCAAGCCATTCTCATACACGGGCAGCACGATCAGGAAGCCATACACCCCGCTATTGCCGCCATCCTGCACCAGGCGGATCTTGCCCGTCATGGCGGCCTGGCCCGTGTCGCGCGCCTGTTCCAGCGCCGCGCGGCGCACCGGTTCGGACAGGATGTCATAGCCGAACGCCAGCAGGTTGCTGTCACTCAAAGGTTCCAGATACGTGATCGGCGCATGCCAGGCGCGCTGGCCCGGCGGACGCACGGCGTAGCCGGCATAGCCCTCGGCGCGCACGCTGGCCTCGTGCCGCGCGCGCGCGCTGCCGGGCAGCAGCGGCAGGAAGCCGACGCCGTGGATGCCGGGAAAATGGCGGTCCACCTGCTGCACGGCCAGGTAGGCATGGAATTCGCCGCGCGTGACTTCCTGCGAGCTCGCATACAGGCCCTGCACGCCATGCAGCACCTGGATATAGGTCTGCATGCGACTGACGATGCTGCCCACCAGTTCGCGCACGCGGAAATCAAAATCGGCCCGCACCTGCTGCTCGCTGGCGTCACTGGCGTTGCGCCAGGCGCCATACGTCAGGCCCAGGCACAGCGCCAGCACCAGCATGGCGCACAGGCGCGGGCCCACCCAGTGCGATACCGGCTTGGAAAACCACGACGAGGGCGCGCGTGTTTGCATGACGGACTGAAAGCTGAACGACAATCACACCGCGGCAGCGCCCGGAACGGCGCTGGCAGCGGGCTGAACAACTACCATCAGTAGTTGATGAGAATGATAGTACGTTACAGCAGGATGGCTTGCAATGCCGTATTTTGTGTAAAAAAGACTACATCTTGCAAAGTTGCAACTGAGTTTTCCCGGCATAAAGTCGTCGCCACCATAACTGATAATGATTCTCATTTATAATTATCATCCCGCTTCTCCTCCACGCCGCCAACATGCCCTCCCCGCCGCCTCTCCCCAACGACGCTTCCTGGCAACTGCCGCTGGCCACGCCCAGACTGGAACTGCGCGCCGGCACCCTGTCTTTTGCCGAGCCGGCGCACAGCATCGAGCACAACGAGGCAGGCCTGAAACTGGTGCTGGTACTGGGCGGCCAGCTTGACTATCAATTGCAAAGCGGCGGCGCCGTCAATGTCGAAGGCCCGGCCTTCCACATCAGCCTGAGCGAAACGCCATTCGCCGTCAGCCACCGCTATGCCGCACGGCAAGCTCTGCAGTATCTGAGCGTGCGCATGCCGATGGATGCCCTGCACGACACTTTCGGCGCCGAACTGGGTTCGTTGGCGCGGCGTATCGCCCCGGCCACGCGGCAGGCGATGGCGACGGCGAACGGGCGCGCCGGCAAGGCACTTCAGGCGCTGGGCAGGCAGATCATGCTGTGCCCGCTTGCCGGGCCGCTGCGCCAGCTGTATTTATCCGGCAAGGCGCTGGAACTGACGGCCGCCGTAATGGACGGCCTGGCGGACACGCGCACGCACGCGGCGGCGCCCGGCACGCGACAGCTGCGCAGCCTGCAACAGGCGCGCGACATCCTGCTGCAGCGCCTGCACGCGCCGCCCACCCTGCCGGAGCTGGCGCGCCTGGCCGGCACCAACGCCAGCACGCTGAGCCAGGGCTTCCGCCAGCTGTTCGGCACCAGCGTCTTCGCCTACGTGCGCGAGCAGCGGCTGGAACTCGCTTACCGCATGCTGGCGTCCGGCAACATCAGCGTGGCCGACGCGGCGCACGCCTGCGGCTATACGGACTCCCATTTCAGCAAGGTCTTCCGGCAGCGCTACGGCGTTTCCCCCAGCGACATGCGCTGCGCCTGACGGAATACGCGCAATCGCCAGGAAAACAGCGGCAATCCTTAACGCGCCGGCACCGGCACTCCGTACCATATTGAGATTGATTCTCAATACGAAAGGTGCGGTTTTTCATGGCAATGTTTTTTCTTCCCCCACGCGGCCTGCGCTGGTCCCGGCATACCCTGCACCTCATGGCCGCGCTCGCCACCAGCCAGCTGGCGCAGGCGGCCGACGCCCCCGAGCCCGAGGCCAGCCTGCCCGTCATCGCCGTCACGGCCACGCGCGAAGCGGGCGCGAACATGGGCAAGACGGGCGCCTCGCTGAAGGAGACGCCGCAGTCGCTCAGCATCATCAGCCAGGAACGCATGCAGGAGCAAAACCTGCATACGCTCGACGATGTGCTGCAGCAAGCGACGGGCACCACCGTGCAGCCGTTCCAGCTGCTGACCACGGCCTACTATGCGCGCGGTTTCAAGATTGATTCCTTCGAGCAGGATGGCGTCCCCATACTGATGGGCAACATGGCCAGTCCCCAGCAAGACATGGCGATGCTGGAGCGCGTGGAAATCCTGCGCGGCGCCAACGGCTTGCTGCATGGCAGCGGCAACCCTGCCGCCACCGTCAACCTGGTGGCCAAGCGGCCGCAAAAGACCTTCGCCGCGCAAGGCGCGCTGTCGGCTGGCAGCTGGGACCGCCGCCGCGGCGAAGCCGACTTCGGCGGCCCCCTGAACGCCGCTGCCACGCTGCGCGCGCGCGTCGTCGCCACGCATGAGGAACGGGACTTTTTCTACGACGTGGCGCAACAGAACAGCAGCAACCTGTATGCCGTAGGCGAACTGGACCTGGCGCCCGGCAGCGTGCTCAGCGTGGGCGCCCAGAAACAGCGCATCCGTTCCATCACCAACATGGCGGGCGTGCCGCGCTATGCGGACGGCGGCGATATCGGCTTGCCGCGCTCCACCTATCTCGATGCGGCATGGGACCAGTTCGACTGGGATACCCAGCGCGTCTTCGCCAGCCTGGAACAGCAATTTGCCAATGGCTGGCAAGCCAAGGTGCAAGCGAATCACTTGTCCGGCGACTCCTTCCTGCAATACGCGGGCTTGTATGGCGCCGCGCGCCGCGACCAGCGCCCGTCCTCGAGCGTAATGGGCGCCGCCTACCGCTTCGACAACCGCCAGAACAGCGTGGATGCCTACGCCAGCGGCCCCTTCAGCCTGGGCGGCCGCCAGCATGAGTTGTTGCTGGGCGCCAACGTCCAGCACACATCCAGCGAGCAGTTCTCGGCCAGCTTCCTGCCGCCGTTCAAAGGCACGTATGACGTGTTGCACTGGAACCCGTACGCGCTGGCGGAACCGGCCACCGGCGCCTATGCCTCGCGCGGCCCGACCACGGTCAGCCAGTGGGGCGCCTACGCCATGGCGCGTTTCCACCTCAGCGATGCGCTGACGGCCATCACGGGTGCGCGCCTGAGCCGCTGGAAGCAGGAAACACGCACGGCGACAGTCGAACCGGACACCCAGCTGACGCCGTACGGCGGCCTGGTCTACGCCCTCTCGCCGCAATGGTCGGGCTATGGCAGCTACACCCAGGTATTCCAGCCGCAAAGCCAGACCAGCATCGACGGCAAGACGCTCGATCCCGTGACGGGCAACAACCTGGAAGCGGGCGTGAAAGGCACGCTGGCCAATGGCAGGCTGGACGTGTCCCTGGCCGTCTACCAGATCCGCCAGAACAAGCGGGCCCAGGAAGACCCGAACTTCCCCTGCGCGGGCAACGTCTGCTACTACATCGCGGGCGGCGAAGTGCAGAGCCGCGGCCTGGAAGCGGAAGCGAACGGCCAGCTGACGCCCGACCTGAACCTGTCGGCCGGCTACAGCTACAACACGACGCGCTACCTGAAGGACGCCCAGTCGCAGGGCCAGGCGTTTGCCAGCTTCGCGCCCGCCCACATCGTGCGCGCGTGGGCCAACGCCACCCTGCCGTGGGGCGCGCGGCGCCTGAGCGCCGGACTGGGCTTGCAGGCGCAGAGCCGCTACAGCGTCACCTCGGGCGGCGTGACCCTGCGCCAGGGCGGCTATGCGCTGGCCAATGCCCGCCTGGGCTGGCGCATCGACCGCCATTTCACGGCCGCGCTCAACGTCAACAACCTGTTCGACAAACACTATTACCAGAGCCTGTCCGGCACGGCCTGGAACAACCGCTATGGCGAGCCGCGCAGCGTGATGCTGTCCGTGCGCGCCCAGTACTGAGGTCCCCCATGAACGACGACAACTGCACCCTTTTCCCCCTCGACGGCCATCTGCTGGCGCTGCACGCCGACGCGCTGGCGCAGGCCATGCCCTACCATGCGCGCGGCAAGAGCCGCGCCGACTGGATCATCGGCGTCAAGCACGTCAGCGACGCGCAATCCGTGCATGGCGACCATTGGGAACGCCACCCGCGCGGCGATGAAACCCTGTGCCTGCTCGAAGGCAGCATCGAACTGGTACTGCAGGCGGACGACGGCGCGGAACGCCGCATCGCCGTGCAGGCGGGGCAAGCGTGCATCGTGGCGCGCGGCACCTGGCACCGGCTGCAGGTGCACGCGCCCGGACGCCTGCTGTTCATCACGCCCAGCATCGGCAGCGAACACCGCAAAGTGGGCGGTGCAGCATGAGGCCGGCGCTGCAGCGGGCCCACCTGTGGCTGATGGTCGCGGCCCTGTACTTCACGCAGGGCGTGCCGCTGGGACTGGCCATGGAAGCGCTGCCGGCCATGCTGCGCCGCGACGACGCGCCGCTCGACAGCCTGGCCTTTTTGCCGCTCGTGGGCTTGCCCTGGGTGCTGAAATTTCTCTGGGCGGCGCAGGTCGACAACCGCTGGAATGCGCGCCTGGGCCGGCGCCGCAGCTGGCTGCTGCCGATGCAGGCGCTGGCCACCGCCTGCCTGCTGGGCGCCGCGCTGCTGGGCCTGTCCGCCGCCAGCGCGCCGCTGATCGTCGCCCTGGCCGCGCTCGGTTCGCTGGCCAGCGCCACGCAGGATATCGCCACCGACGGCATGCTGGCCGAACGCTTCGACGGCGCCGCGCTGGGCCGCGCCAATGCCTTGCAGGTGGGCGGCACGATGGTCGGCTTCTTCACGGGCGGCTCCGGGGTGTTGATGCTGTCGGGCATGTTCGGCCAGCGCGCGGCGCTGCTGGCGCTCGCGGCCATCGGCGCGGCCAGCCTGCTGCTCGTCGTGTCGTGGCGCGAAACTGCGCTCGGAGCCGCGCGGCCCGCTGCGGTCCCCGCCGCGCGCAAGGCCAGCTTGCGCGGCTTCATCGGCCGCCCCGGCGCACCTGCGCTGCTGGGCATCGCCTTCCTGTCGTCGATGACGGCCGTCGCCGGCTATGGCCTGTCGAAACTGCTGCTGGTCGACGCCGGCTGGCCGCTGGAAGACGTCGGCCAGGTGGGCGTGGCCGGCGGCATGGTCACCGTGCTGCTGGGCTGTGGCGGCGGCGCCTGGCTGATCGGCCGCCATGGCGCCCGGCGCGTCTTCCTGCTGGGCATAGGCGCGTCGGCCGCCGCTGCCGGCCTGTGGCTGTGGCTGGCCGCCATGGCGGCACCCATGCCGTCCAGCCTGGTCTGGCTGGCGACGGCGCTGGGCTGCTTTGGCGCCGGCTGCGCATCCGTCTCCATGCTGACCATGGCCATGCAATTTGCCAGCCAGAGCGGCCAGGCGGGCACGGACATGACGGCCGTGCAAAGCATGCGCGACGGCGGTGAAATCCTCACCTCGTCCACCCTGACGGGCGTGGCGGCCGCAGCCGGCTATGGCGGCAGCTTTGCCCTCGGCATCGCCTGTGCGCTGCTGGCCATGCTGTTGGCGCGCCGCCTGGCGCAGCAGCGCCAGCCAGCCTGAACGCCGTGCTGTACAGTGATGTCCATTACAGACTCAGGAGCATCGCTTGCTCGACGACCGCTGGCAGGGCACGCTGTGGCTGGCGCCTGACTTTGCCATCCTGCATGGCGAAGCGGGCGCCACGGACAGCCACGCCCATTATGCGCACCAGCTGATGCTGAGCACGGGCGCGCCCTTCACCGCAGAGCTCGACGGTAGCATCCATACGGCGCAGCGCCTGCTGGTGGCCAGCCTGCGCCCGCACGCCATCGTGGCCGCGCCGGCTCCCCTGTTCACCATCTATGCGGAGCCCCAATGCCTGGGCGTGGCGGCCCTGCTGGCGGCGCAGGACGGCGTGCACGAGCCCACGCTGGACAGCCTGGCCGCCGCACTGCAGGCGCAGCCGCGCCAGCAGCTGGCCGACGCGCGCCTGCAGCGGGCGCTGGACCAGGTCGATGCCTTGTTGTCCGGCAAGGTCAGCGCGGCCGCCGTGGCCGATGCAGCGCATTTGTCGCTGAGCCAGCTGGAGCGCCTGTTCAGTGCGCAGCTGGGCTTGCCCGTGCGGCGCCTCGTGCTGTGGCGCCGCCTGCGCCTGGCCATCCGCTTTATCCTGCTCGGCAATACCTTGACCCACGCCGCGCACGCGGCCGGCTTTGCCGACGCCGCGCATTTTTCGCGCACCATGCGCAGCCTGTTCGGCGTGCGCGCCGACCGCAGCTTGCGCCAGCTCAACGTCAAGCTGCTCGATTAAGCGCCGATTTCAAGCCGGCCGGCAATTCGGGCGCGCGCACGCCCTCTTCCGCGCGGAACGGCTCGAGCAGCTGCGCGCCATATGCGACGGGATAATCGGGGCGGCTGCCAATGCCGAGGTCATCGCCCGTCATGCGGTAGGCGGGGGCGTCGAAGCGGGTGCCCAGCAAGCGATCCCAGCAGGTAAAGAACAGGCCGAAATTCACGTCGCCTGCCGTGCCGTATTTCATGTGGTGGAAACGGTGCAGCGGCGCCCAAGCGAAGATCTGGCGCAGCGGGCCCATGCGCATATCGACATTCGCATGCTGCAGCAACAACTGGATGGCCACGGCAAACGCCAGCACGGCCATGACGCTTTCCGGGATGCCCAGCAGCAGCAAGGGCAGCATGCCGCCCGCCGCTTCCAGCAGCAGGTGCAAGGGATGTTTCATCCAGCCATTGAAACCGTACAGGCGCTGCACGCTGTGGTGCACGGCGTGCAGTTTCCACAGGAAATAATAGCGGTGGCTCAGGTAATGCACGACGGTGATGCCGCAGTCGGCGATGAGTATCGCCAGCAGCAACTGCGCCCAGAACGGCCAGGCGCCGGGCCAGAAGTCCCCCAGCGCCATGTGTCCGGCCAGCAGGGGAAAGGCGGCCAGGCCCAGCAGGTACAGCGCTTCATTGACGAGCGCGTGCAGGCTGTCGCGCCAGCCATCGCCATGCGCATGGTTCCACGCGCCGTCATACGGCAGATAACGCTCGGCAAGAAAGGACGTCAGCAGGGCCAGCAGCAACAGCGGCGGCAAGACCCAGAACGCATGCTGGCGGTACGCCACCAGCCAGGTGGCGGCGCCGATGAAGCCGGCCCAGAACACGGGGCCGTACAGCGCGGCAAAGAGGGATTTCATGGCAAGGTTCTCCTGTGGCAAAAACCACAGCATGGCCGTCCTCCCTGCCGCGCCGCTTGAAGAAACGGCGCAAACTGCGTATTGGGCAGCTTACTCGGCCGCCTTTTTCGCCGCGTATTGCTGATAGCCGTTGGCGCGCAGGGCGCAGGCCGGGCAGGTGCCGCAGCCATAGCCCCAGGCGTGCAGCTCGCCGCGCTCGCCCAGGTAGCAGGTGTGCGTGCCGCTGCGGATCAGGTCGACCAGCGGCTGGCCGCCCAGGTCTTCCGCCAGGTCCCAGCTTTGCGCCTTGTCCAGCCACATCAGCGGCGTTTCCAGTTTCAGGCGCGTGTTCATGCCCAGGTTCAGGGCCACTTGCAGCGCCTTCATCGTGTCGTCGCGGCAATCCGGATAGCCGGAGAAATCCGTCTCGCACATGCCGCCCACGAGCACCGTCAAGCCGCGGCGGTAGGCCACGGTGGCGGCCACCGTCATGAACAGCAAGTTGCGCCCAGGAACGAAGGTGTTCGGCAAGCCGTTTTCCTGCATGACGATCTCGACGTTCTGCGTCATGGCCGTATCGGAAATGGCGGAAATCAGCGACAGGTCTATCATGTGATCAGGGCCGAGGCGGCTGTCCCACTCGGGCGACTGCTGGCGCATCTGCTCGAGCACGCCGGGACGCACCGTCAGCTCGATCGCATGGCGCTGGCCATAGTCGAAGCCAATCGTTTCCACGCGGCTATAGTGCTTGAGGGCCCAGGCCAGGCAGGTGGTGGAATCTTGCCCACCGCTAAAGAGCACGAGTGCGGAGTCAGTTGCTAGCATAATTTCTTTCTTTTCAGTTTTATTCTGTCCAATAGTGCGCGGGGAAACATGATTCCCCGTGCAAAAAATACTTATTCGTCCGCCATCAGTTTACCTATTCCGGTAACATGCAGTCAGCATTTACTCATCTGGAGCACCATGTTTTCTGCACGACCCATACGGCACACAGCCGCCGGCAAGGCGACACGACCACGAATTTTGGCACAAGTAGTGACAAAAGTAATGGGTCAACTGACACTGGCGGCCGCCGGCAGTGCCATCCTGCTGTTTCCGCTCGCCAACGCCAGCGCGCAGGAAACCACGCCAGATGCCGCAGCAGACAGCGCCAGCGCCACGGAAGCGGCGCCGGCACCGCTGCAATACGAGGTCAAGGTCAACGCGCCCGGCGATCTCGATGAGTTGCTGGAAAAAAACCTGGACCTGGAACGCTTCCGCGGCAACCCGCGCATGGACCGCGAGCAATTGCAACGTCTCGTGCGCGATGCTCCTGAGCAAGTTAAAAATCTCGTCGCCACGGCCGGCTATTACACGCCCGTCGTCACCGTGCGCGTCGACACGACGGGCGCCAAGCCCGTCGTCATCGTCGACGTCGAACCGGGCGAAGCGGTGACCGTCGGCCAGGTCGAGCTGGAATTGCGCGGTTTCGATCCCACGCCGCCGCTGGCCGCCTCCGAACCCTACGATACGGAAGCGCTCAAGCGCAGCTGGTCCCTGAAGACGGGCAGCGTGTTTCGCCAGTCGGACTGGGAATCGGCCAAGCGCGCGCTGCTGCGCGAAGTGGTGCAGACGCGCTACCCGCGCGCCCAGCTGGTCGACACGCAAGCCGTGGTCGACCCGGAAACGCACAAGGTGTCGCTGCTGGTGGTGCTCGACAGCGGCCCCGAGCTGCGCTTCGGCGAGCTGCGCATCGAAGGCTTGAAACGCTATCCTGAAAGCATCATCCGCAACCTCGACAAGATCCGCCCCGGCGAGTACTACAGCGAATCGGCGCTGCAATCGTTCCAGGCGCGCCTGCAGGACACCGGCTACTTTGCCAGCGTGGAAGTGAGCGCCGACATGAGCAGCATTCTCAGCGAACAGATCGAGGCGGGCCAGGAAAGCCAGCAAGCCGATGCGGCCGGCGCCGCGCCCGTGGAAAAACCGGCCAACCGCGGCCCCGCGCCGCAACTGCCGCTGGTGGTGCGCGTGACGGAAAACAAGCAGCAAAACGTCAGCGCCGGTCTCGGTTTCAGTACGAACACGGGGAATCGCGCCCAGCTCAACTACGACAACCTGAATGTGTTCGGCACACGCTTCAAGAGCGCGATCACGATGGAAACGAAGAAACAGGCGGCGCACGCCAACTTCTATTTCCCCACCACCGAGCGCGGCTACAACGACAGCGCGGGCGCCTCGTTCGAGCGCAGCGACATTTCCAATGAAATCACGGCCGTCACCACCATCTCGGCCAAGCGCAACTGGGGCGGCACCAACTTGGAGCGCAGCCTGACGTTCGAGTTCCTCAGCGAAGACAAGACCGTCGTCGGCCTGGAACAGACGCGCAGCAAGAGCTTGCCGCTGACCTATGCCATCACCAAGCGCAGCCTCGACAGCCTGCTGTTCCCCACCAAGGGCTATGTCATCAACGCGCAGGTGGGCGGCGCGCTGCTGCCCGTGCTGACGGACGAGCGCTTCGTGCGCGTGGCCGGCAAGGCCGTGTATTACCGGCCGCTCGGTGAAAAAGGCGAACTCATACTACGCGGCGAAATGGGCGCGCTGGGCTCGAAAGAGAAGCGCGGCGTGCCGGCCGTCTACCTGTTCCGCGCCGGCGGCGACCAGTCGGTGCGCGGCTATGCCTACCAGGAACTGGGCGTGAAGGAAGGCGACGCCACCGTCGGCGGGCGCTACATGGCCACTGCCAGCGCCGAATACCAGTACTGGTTCAAGCCGAAATGGGCCATCGCCGCCTTCTACGACGCCGGCAACGCGGCCGATACCGTCAAGGCGCTGACGCCGAAATCGGGCTACGGCCTGGGCGGGCGCTACCGCAGCCCCGTCGGCCCCATCAATGTCGACGTGGCGTATGGCCACGCCGTCCACGCCTACCGTTTGCACTTCTCTCTGGGATTCACTTTCTGATGTCCGATATTACTACCGAGTCCCCCAACGGCGCCGCGCCGCCACCGCCGCCGGCGAAAAAGCCGCGCCGCTGGCTGCGCTACCTGCTGATCGCCGTCGCCAGCCTGGCCGTGCTGCTGGGCGCCGCCTTCTGGTTCCTGGGCCGCGAATCGACGCTGCAAATGCTGGTGCAAAAGGTGGCCAGCGCCAGCGGCGGCGAGATCGAAGTGACTGGCGTGTCCGGCTCGCTGTACAACCGCATGCACCTGGGCCACGTCAGCTACCGCAGCAAGACGCAGCACATCACGGCCGACAACATCGACATCAACTGGTCGCCGTTCCAGTTCTTCTCGGAAGGCATCGCCATCAGCGAACTGCACGTGGCCAGCCTGTCCGTGGAAACCACGGCGCCGTCCGACGAGCCGTCAACCATGCCCGCCAGCCTGGCCTCGCCGTTCAAGGTGGGCATCAGCGATGCACGCCTGGACAAGGTGACGCTCGTCAGCGCGGGTGGCAACACGGTGTTTGAAAAGATACATTTCACCTTGTCCGGCGACAAGACCCAATGGCAGCTGGAAAACGCCACGGCCCTGACGCCGTTCGGCCAGGCCGCGGCCAGCGCGACGATCGCCGCCACCCAGCCATTCAAGCTCAGCGGCAAAGCCAGCTTGACGCAGCTCAATCCGGCCGCCGGCGAAAAGCCGGCCGCCCTGGCCCTGCAACTGGGCGGCGACTTGAATGTGCTGAACGTGACGGCCAAGGGCAGCGCGGGAGCGGCCACGGCCGATGCCCAGCTGGCACTGGCGCCGTTCGACCCCGTCATCATTCTGCGCTCGGCCAGCATCCGTGGCCGCAACATCAATCCGGGCAAGTTCGACGCCACCCTGCCGCAGGCGGACCTGAGCCTGGAACTCGATGCCGCCATCGACACGCGGCCTAACGCGCAGACGGTGTCGGGCAAGCTGGCCATCCTCAACCACGCCACGCCGGGTCCCATCGACCAGCAAAAGCTGCCGCTGCGCCAGTTCGAGGCGCGCCTGGGCGGCACCCTGACGGCCACCACGCTGGAGTCGGCCATCATCGACTTCGGCAACGCGGGCAAATTCACGGGCAGTGGCAAGCTCAACCGCGACGCCGCCGACGCCCCCATCGGCAATGCACAGTTGACCTTGCACACGGACAAGATCGACTTGCAGCATATCTACAGCAGCATCAACAGCACGAAGATCGTCGGCGACATCGTGCTCGACAGCGACGGCAAGACGCAAACCCTGCGCGCCAGGCTGGGTGAAGCCAAGCTGCGCCTGGACGTGGAAGCCACGCTGGCCGACTCGCTGGTGCAGTTGCGCAAGGCCACCTTGCAAGCAGGCAAGAGCAACGTCAACGCGACGGGCCAGATCAGCCTGAAAGACGCACAGGAATTCAAGGCTGTCGCCACGGCCAGCCGCTTGAACCCGGCCGATTTCGGCGCCTTCCCCGTGGCCGACCTGAACCTCGACGTGCGCGCCAACGGCCACGTGGCGCCGACCTGGCTGGCCAATGCGGACTTCACCGTACGCCCCAGCAAACTGCTCGACCAGCCCTTGTCGGGCAAGGGCAAGCTGACGGCGGACGCGGCCCACTTCAGCGGCATCGACGTGCAGTTGGCGCTGGGCAAGAACAACGTGACGGCCAAGGGCAACTTTGGCGGCGCCGGCGAAAAACTCAACTGGAATGTCGATGCGCGCCAGCTCTCCGCCGTACAGGCCGACTTGCTGGGCAGCGTGCTGGCCAGCGGCGTCGTGCAAGGCACCCTGCAGCAGCCGCGCACGAGCTTTGTTGCCGATGCAAAAGGATTGGGCCTGGCCAGCGGCAAGCGTCCCGCGCCAGACAGCGCCATCCACGCCAGCGGCGAAGTGGGCTTGACGGGGCCCAAGAAAGAAGCGGAATTGAAAGTGACGGGTTCCTTGCAAAAGATCAACCCGGCCGCCTTCGGTGCGGACTTGCCCAGTGGTAATGTCAATGCGGATTTCACCGGCAGCGGCCGCCTGACGAGCGACTGGCAAGTGGCCCTGAACCTGGGCTTGCGCGAATCGACGCTGCAAAACGCCCCGCTGGCCGGCTACGCCAAGCTGTCGGCGAATGCGAAACGCATCGACAGCGTCGATACGGAACTGCGCCTGGGCCCGAACAGCTTGCAAGCGAAAGGCGCGCTGGGCGGCGCCACCGACAAGCTGGCGTGGAAACTCGATGCGCCGCAACTGTCGACACTCGGTCCCCGCTTTGCCGGCGTGCTGCATGCGGCAGGCGCCGTCTCGGGCAAGCTGGAGGCGCCCGCCGCGCAACTGACGCTCGATGGCAAGGATCTGACCTTCTTTGGCGACCAGCAATTGAAGGCCGTGAAAGGCAGCGCCAGCGTGGGCGCCGGCCAAGGCGCGCTCGACCCCATGATCAGCGAGCTGGAAATCACGGGCTACAGCACGCCCACCTTCAAGCTGGCCAACGCCCGCCTGGGCACCACGGGCACGCGCGGCAGCCATACCGTGAGCCTGACGGCGCGCAACGACGATTTCGATGCCAGCGTGCAAATCAAGGGCAGCCAGAGCGGCGCCAGCTGGATCGGCAGCATCGACAGCCTGCAAAACAAGGGCCGCTATGCGCTCGTGCTGCAGGCGCCCGTGCCCGTGAAAGTGGCCGGTCCGGCCGGCAGCGGCGTGGCGGGCCTGGGCCAGCCCGAGCAGATCAGCGTGGGCAACACCGTCATCAAGTTGCCGGCAGGTAGCATCACCATGCAAAGCCTGGCCAAGAGCGGCCCGCGCTGGACCAGTGCCGGCCAGGCGGCCGGCGTGGCGCTGACCTATCTGGCGCAAGTGATCCCGTCGCTGCAAGCCAATGCGCGCAGCGACCTGACCCTGGGCGCGCAATGGTCGCTCGACATGCAGGTGCCGACAGCGAAGCAGAAAGAGCCGTCACTGGCCGGCATGCTGCACGTCTACCGCGAAAAAGGCGACGTGACGGTGGGCGTGGAACAGCCGCTGGCGCTGGGATTGCGCACCCTCGATGCGCGGGTGGATGTAGCGAACCAGCAACTGCGCCTGGCCGTGAAACTGGACGGCGCGCGCGCGGGCCAGAGCGACATCAACGCCACCGTGCAAATGCTGGGCGGGCGCATCAGCAACGACAGCGCCCTCTCCCTGACGGGCACCACCAGCATCGATTCGCTGGCCTGGCTGGCGCCGCTGACGGGGCAACCCGGCCTGGAACTGGGCGGCGCCTTGAAGGTCGCCCTGTCCGGCAGCGGCAGCATCGGCGCGCCGCAATTAAATGGCGACATCAACGGCAGCAAGCTGCTGGTGAACTGGGCCGACCAGGGCTTGAAGCTGCGCAATGGCGTGCTGCAAGCCAAACTGGCGGGCGATCAATTGCAATTGCAGCGCCTGAGCTTTGACGGCGGCGACGGCAAGGTGCAGGCTGACGGCTGGGTACGCTTTGCGAATGGCGAAGCGAGCCTGGAACTGAAATTGATGGCCGACCGCCTGCAGGCGCTGTCGCGCCCCGACCGCACGCTCGTATTGTCGGGCAACAGTACCCTCGTGCGTAACGACAAGCGCTTCAGCTTCGAGGGCAAGTTCAAGGCCAACCGCGCGCTGATCGAACTGGCGCCGCAAGACACGCCCACGCAAAGCAGCGACGTGGTGGTGCTGGGCAAGGAGGTCAAGGGCAGCAAGGAAGCGCCGTCGCTGCCCCTGAATATCGACCTCGAATTCGACCTGGGCAATGCCTTCCACCTGCGCGGCATGGGCCTGGACGCCGACCTGGCCGGCAATGTACGCGCCAGAGTCATCAACCGCGCCGCGCCGCGCGTGACGGGCAGCATCCGCGTCGCCAGCGGCCAGTACGCGGCATACGGCCAAAAACTGTCCATCGAGCGGGGATTGATCAACTTCACGGGCGCCTACGACAATCCGGCCCTGAACATCCTGGCCGTGCGCAAGCGTCCCGAAGGCGAAGCGCTGTCGGAAACGAATGTGGAAGCGGGCGTGGAAGTGCGCGGCACGGCGCAGGCGCCGACGGCCAAGCTGGTCTCCACGCCGAGCGTCTCGGACAGCGACAAGCTGGCCTGGCTGATCCTCGGCCATGGCGCGGAAACGGCGGCCGGCGATGAGATGGCCCTGCTGACGACGGCCGCCGGTGCCCTGTTCGGCGGCTCCGGCGGCGGCTTGCAGGGCAAGCTGGCCAGTTCGCTGGGACTCGACGAGGTGGGCCTGTCGCAGGCGCAAGGGCTGGAAAGCACGGTCGTCACCGTCGGCAAGCGCCTGTCGTCGCGCGCCTACCTGACGTTCGAGCAAGGCACGAGCACGGCGACGAGCCTGGTCAAGCTGCGTTACAAGCTGAACCGCCGCATCACCTTGCAATTCCAGACCGGCACGAACAATGCGCTGGACGTGTTGTATACCTGGGCATTTGATTAAATCAGGGGTCTGACCCCGAACCAGCAACAACAAAGGGCGCCTCGGCGCCCTTTTCCTTGATCTGCCGCAAACGGCTTACTCGGCCACGTCGAGGCCGCGCTCGATCATGCCTTCGACATAGGCGCGCAGGTATTGTTCCAGCGCCGGGCCGGACAGCACGTTGGCCGTCAGCGCGCCGTGCGGCGAGCCTTTCAGCACGCCATCGTGGTACACGCACGCAATCCATGCCACGTCCGTGCCGGGCGTGTAATCGAGTTCGTAGTCAAACGATTCGCCGCTGACCTTGCGTGTGTAGACTTCCTTGACAATTGCCATCTAAAACAGCCTTTCTTGACGAGATTAACTGGGGTGGGGGTGCGGCACGGGATCATCCTGCGGCACCGGGTGCACGGGCCCAGGCTGGTGCCCGGGCGCCTGCTGCGGCTCCGGCGCCGGCATCGGTTCATCGACAGGCGCCGGATCGGGCGCGCGGTGGGCATCAATGGCAAACGCTGACATGGCTGGCCTCCCTGCGGATAAGGACAAAGGAAGACCATACCACGAGATGCGCGCCGCCTGTCCCTATTTGCCTGCCGGCTTGACGTCGGCGGCCACCGGCTGGGCGTTCTTCACATATTTCTCCAGCCAGTTGTTGCTTTCGTACAGCATCTGCATGATCGATTCGCGCGCGCGGTAGGCGTGGCTTTCATTCGGCAGCATCACCAGGCGCGCCGTGCCGCCCAATCCCTTGACGGCCTGGAACATGCGCTCGCTCTGGATGGGGAAGGTGCCCGAATTGTTGTCCTGCTCGCCATGGATCATCAGCAGCGCATCCTTGATCTTGTCGGCATAGTTAAATGGCGACATGGCCTGGTAGACGGCCGGCGCCTGCCAGAACGAGCGCTCTTCCGACTGGAAGCCGAAGGGCGTCAGGGTGCGGTTGTAGGCGCCGCTGCGGGCGATGCCGGCACGGAACAGGCGCGTATGCGCAAGCAGGTTGCCCGTCATGAACGCGCCATACGAGTGGCCGCCGATGGCGATGCGGTTACGGTCGGCAACGCCACGGCGCACCACTTCCTCGACGGCTGCCTCGGCGTCGGCCACCAGCTGCGGCAGGTAGGTGTCATTCGGCTCCTGCTCGCCATTGCCGACGATGGGGAACGATGGATTGTCCAGCACGGCATAACCCATGGACAGGAAGGCGGCCGGGCCCCAGTAGCTGACGGCATTGAATTTATACGGCGAGCCCTTGGTCTGGCTGGCGGCGCTGGCCGTCTTGAATTCCTGCGGATACGCCCACATCAGCGTGGGCAGCGGGCCGTCGCGTTTGGCATCGTAGTTCGGCGGCAGCATCAGGGTGGCCGTCAAGTCCACGCCGTCGGCGCGCTTGTAGCGGATCAGCTCTTTCTGCACCTCCTTCAATTGCGGCAGCGGATGGGGGAAGTGCGTGAGCGGCGTCAGCGGTGCGGCGCCCTGCTTGAGGTTGCGCACATAGTAGTTCGGCTGCTCGGTCGGCGATTCGCGCGTTGACAGCAGGCGGCTGCCGTCCTCGTCCAGCACGGCCACCACGTTTTCATAGTAGGGCGCGGCGCTCTGGAACAGGCGTTCCTTTTTCTTCGTCGCCAGGTTCAGGCGGTCGATGAAGGGACGGTCGCCTTCGGCGGAAGCACCGGCGCCGTCGAGCAGGATCGCGTTATCAACGGAGATCAGCAGGCGCGGCAGGCCGGCCGCGTCGGCGCGCATGACGGGCTGGCCCGGATCGTTATAGCGGTCTTCGAACGAACCCGCGTACACGAGGTCGCCGGGCGTACCCGCCGTCGCGGACGGCTGGTCCGGGTTGATGCGCCATTGCTTGACGGCGCGCGTCTTGTACCACGCTTCGCTGAGCAGGGCCAGGTCGCCGCGGCCCCAGGCCACGCCCGCATAGCGCGAACCCAGCCTGGCCAGCACGGCCGGCTTGGCCGTGAACGGCGCCGCCTGCGTGTAGACGATGTCGCGGATCTCCAGCGCGCCGGCCGGGTCGCCGCCATCCTGCGCTTCGGCCCATACCAGGGTGGCGGGTGCATCGACCCGCCAGCTGACGTCGCGCACGCCGGCGGAGACGGCGTCATTACCGGGTGGCAAGCCCTCCTCCAGCGGCTTGCGTGCCAGCACGTGCAGCGCCTTGCCCGCCAGGTCGCGCACCTCGATCGTGTGGCCGAAGTCGCGCGCCGGCACGATGTAGGAATACGGCCGCACGATGCTGGTCGTCAGCAGGTGCTTGCCATCGGGCGAAGCCGAGACGCGCGAAAACTGGCCGGGCTGCCCCACCAGGCGCTGCTTGCCCGCCACATCGAGCAAAGCCAGCTGCACGGTGGTGTAGTGTTCGAACAGCTGGGCGTCCTGCTCGTTCTTCAGCAGGTCGGGATAGGTGCGCAGCTGCTTGACGGCACCGCCGGGCAGGCTGTCCTGGATGGACGGGCCCGTCGGGATACCGTTCGGCACGGGCGCCGCCCCCAGCTTGGCCGGTTTCAGCTGCACCAGCAGTGTCTTACTGTCCGGCATCCAGGAAAAGCCGCGGCCATACACGGTCGACAGGGGGGAGCTGGCCAGCTTGCGCGCCGCTTTGGTCTGCACGTCGAGCAGCCACAGTTCCACGCCCGATTCCTTCACGCCCTTGGCGGCATCGGCATAAACGATGTGGCTGAACGCCAGGTAGCGCTGGTCGGGCGACCAGGCCAGGTCGGCGATGCGCGGCGATGCGGGCAAGCCGCTGACCTTGATCTCCTTTTGCGTATCGATATCGAGCAAGCCCAGGCCCGTGTGAAAACTGAAACGGCTGGCCGAATACGTGCGCGGGTTGATGCGCAAGCCTGCCAGCTTCAGTTCCGGCTGCGCCACTTCGCTGATGCTGGGCAAGGATGGCGTCGCTAGCACGGCGGCCAGGTTGCGTTTCGGGCTCAGGTTCAGGGTCGGTGCGCGCGGCGCATCGACGATGGCTTGCAGGGGCGCCGGCGGCTGTTGATAAGCGCCATCTTGTGCCATGGCCAGCGAGGACGAGGCCATCAAGCCGACAGTGATGGGCAGCAGGGGAAAACGAGTAGACATGACACTCCGGGGACGTGGATAAGAAACAGTGACTGAGCGCAGCGTGCCGCTCGTGGCGGCACGGCATGACAGGGCATAGTGCTTTCATGCCATGTAAATGTCAATAAGCAACTTTTGCCTGCCGCCCCGCTTCGCCTTCGCCCCCATCTGGCTTACAATCGCTGTTTTCTCCGCCCCGAATGCATACATGGAAACCACCACCCTCGCCCTGCTGCTCCTGGTCCCGCTGCTGGTCTGGCGCATCTATTCGCGCCTGAAGAAACTGGTGGCGCGCCAGAAATCGCAGCTGTGGCGTCACTGGACGGTGGCGATCGCCTTCCCCGCGCTGCTGCTGTTCCTGGCGACGACGACGAAATTCGAGCTCTTGCCCCTGTCCAGCCTGGGCGCGGCGGCGCTGGCCGGCGGCTGGCTCGGTGTGCTGGGCTTGAAGCTGACGCGCTTCGAGCACGTCGGCAAGGACTTCTTCTTCACCCAGCACCGCTATCTGGGCCTGGCCATCACGATGCTGTTCATCGCCCGTCTGCTGTACCGCGGCATGGAAATCTACCTGAACACGCGCCTCGACGTGCCCGTGCCGCCGCCGCCGTTCGGCCAGAGCCCGCTGACCATGGCCGCCTATGGCCTCGTCATCGGCTACTACGCCGTGTACGCGTGGGGCCTGGTGCGCTGGCGCCAGCGCAACAAGCCCTTGCAAGCCGCGGAATGACTCAGTAGTACTGGCACAAGCCGTCACAGCTGGTCACGGCCAGCGCCTGGCGTATCGTCGCCAGCGACGGCGCCAGCGCAGGATCGAGCTCCTGGCCCACCCCGTCCAGGCTGGCCAGCAAGCGCTCGCGCAACGGCGGCGGCATCAGTCCCACATGCACAGCCGCGTGTTGTGCGGCCGCTTCCAGCATCACTTTCTTTTGCGCCACGCTCCAGAATGGCGCCAGCACGAACTGCACCACGCCCGTGTAAGCGGTGGCCGATCCCTTGCTGAACGCGCGGGCGCGCAGGCGCTCGGTCCCGCTCACCTCCTGCGCCGGCTGGGCGCTGAACTCCTGCGCCATCAAGCCGATCAGGTGCGCATGGCAATGCACGCCAAAGGCGAACATGGTGCTCATTTCATCGCCATACTCGGCCAGGTTCTGCGTCACCTGGTCCTTGCGCGCCTGCTGCAGCTCGGCGCCGGACAGCGGCAGCGGCCGCTCAAGGCCAAACGCGTAATAGGCCTTGCCCAGGTTCGTTGCCCGCTCGCACAGGGCCACGCTCTGGTTCATGTCGTGCAGCGCGCTAACGGGCGCCTGGAACAGGCGCGGACCGTCGGCGACGTGGGCAAACAGCTGCGCCACGGCAGGGTCGCGCAGGCGCGGCAAGCCGCTTTGCACGGTGGACGCGGCCATCATGGCTTGCAGGCGCGTGCTGGCTTGCTGGAAATCGGTATAACTGTCGGCCCAGGCGGCGGGCGCGGCAAGCAGCGCGCCCAGGCACAGGATACGCAGGCGGCGGTGGAGAACAGTAGTGGGCAAGGTACGGCCTTTCTATTGCATTAACAAGTAATTGGCACGCAGCGCAGGCGCCTCGCCCGTATTCTCGCTGCCATCCTCGACATTGCCGAAGTAGACGTTCAGATCCTGCTGCGGGCGGAAGTTGCGCAGCTTGACTTGCAAGGTGGTGGGATTGATCTTGGTGAAGGTGCCGGGGAAGCACAGGCTGATCAGCTCATCCGGCTTGCCCTTGACCAGGTTCAAGGTAAAGTCTTCGATGCCGTTCTTCCAGGCGTTGCCGGTCTTCAAGATGTACGAGACCCACTTGGCATTGACGAAACCGCTCTCGCCCTGCTTTTTCGCCAGCCGGTTCCAGCTCGCGTAAAAGGCCTTGTCGCCGCAATATTTTTGTTCAAAATCCTTGCCTTCCCCCAAGTAGGAGGCACCAGGGCCGGCCGCCACGAAGGGGGCATACTGATGGCGCACGCGCACCGTTTTGCCAGCCGGAAATTTCTGCCGCCATTGGTAGACCACCGTCACGGACCAGGCCGGCACCCATGCTTCGTCTTCGGACAGCTTGGCCAGCAAGCCGTCGGCGATCATGGCCTTTTTCTGCACGGCATTCAAGGGCGCGACCTTTTTTTCGAACGGGCTGAACGACGGGAAATAAGCGACTTGCGCATCCGACAGGCCCAGCTGCGCCAGGCGCGCCGTCACGTCAAGGCCGTCGAGCTTGGCGACCAGCACGGTCTGGTAATCCTTGCGCCTGCCATCGACCTCGATCGAGAACTGCCGCGGCTGGCCATAGTACGTGGGCGACTGGTGGTAGCCGGCCTGGTAGGCGGGCAGCGGGAAGATGATGGTCTCTTCCACATCGCTTTTCGATTCGTTGAGAAACTCGTACTCGACCTTGATCAAGTCCGTGCTGACAGTCAGCACTTCCTTTTTCATGGCCACGGCGTCGGTCTTGCCGACGATAATGCCGCCGGCACTGACCGAGCCGATGCCGTCATTGGCCATGGCTGGCGCCGAGCATGCCAGTGCCAGCGCGGCCGGAAGCAGCCAGCGGCGCATCACGCCGCCTTGCCCGGCACGGGCTCGACCCGGCGCTGCAGCACGAAAATCGGCTGCGCCCATTGCGTATCCTTTTTCTTCTTGCTCGTGATCAGAGTGAGCTCCGAAGGGTCGTAGACGTCCGTGTTGTGCGTCAACGGCGTCGTCATCAGGTATTGCGCTTCCGTGTTTTTCAGGAACTCGCCGACCAGCTGGATGTTGCGGATATCGAGGTGGGCAAACGGTTCGTCGATAAAGACGAAGCCGCCGGAACCATCTTCCGATTTCAGCAGGCCAATCAGCAGCACCAGCGACTTCATCACCTGCTGGCCGCCCGACGCTTCGCCATCGTTCATGCCGATGACGCCCTTGCCGTCGAACTTGAAGCGCACGTGCAAGCCCGCCTGCGACAGCTGCACGTCGTCGTTTTCCAGGCGCACGGGGTCCGCATGCACTTCGATGCCGGCCAGTTCACCCAGCTCCTTGATGTTCTTGCTGTAGGTCTTGATGGTGTAGCGCAAGCGTTCCATGTAGGCGCCACGGGCATTGCCCGTCGCTTCGATGGCGCGGTTGTTCTGGTAGCGGCGCTCGTCCGTTTCCGACTGGCGGCCATGCAGCTGGTCCGACAGGCGGTGGTGCTGGTCGATGACGGTGGCGTCGAGTTCCCAGTCGTCGCGCGCCAGGCTGCTTTGCAGGCTGGCCACGCGCAAGTCGACCTGGTGCGCATTCTGGTGCTCGGCCACGAGGGCCGCGCGGCGCGCGGGCCGGCGCCAGCTTTTCGGCAGGTGGCGCCAGGCGTGGCGCAAGGCCAGCAAGGCGCGCGCATGCTCGGCGCGCTGCTCGATCTGTTTCTTGTAGCCGAGGCGTGAACCGGCTTCCGCTTCCGACAGCGCCAGGCGCGCGTTTTGCCACACGGTATCGGCGCGCGTGCGCGCCACGGTGGCGTTCTTCGTCAGATTGCCCAGCTCGCCCAGGCGTCCGCCCACTTCCAGGCGCTCATCCTTCAGCGGCTTCGAATTGCGCAGCGCTTCGGCGAACTCTTCCTGGCGCGCGCTGAGTTCCTTGGCCGCATCGACGCCGGCGATGCGCGCTTTCAAGGCGCCCACTTCGGCCGCCAGTTTCGAGATCGCCAGGGTCAGCGTATCTTCCTGGCCTTCCAGGCTTGGTAGCGAGCGCAGCAGTGCTTCCAGGCGGCCGCTGCGGCCAGCCTGGCCGAAGCGGTAGCGCGACGCTTCGACGAACAGCGAGCGCCCGCCGCGGCGTTCGCGGTGATACGCCTCGGGCGTGATCCACTCTTCGTGGCTGCCCAGCTTGAAACCGGCCTCGACGGAATCAACGCGGGAGATGCGCGACAATTGCTCGATCAGCCAGCTTGGCACGGGCGCGGAAAATTTCACCACGGCCAGCAGGCTTTCGTCTTTCGCGACCGGCGCCGTGACCAGGTCGGGCACGATGAAGTGGCGGTAGCGTTCCTTCTCGGCCAGGCGATAGGCGGCCGCCGCATCCTTGGCCTTGTCCAGCAATACCACGGAGGCATAGCCGCCCAGCACGCCTTCGACGGCGCCCTGCCAGCGGCTGTCCGTCACTTCGACGATGTCCGACAGCATGGCGTGGGAAATCCCCGCATCGCGCAGCGCGCGACGCATGCCGCGCACATTGTCCGGCTCCGGCATGGCCGTCTTGCCTTGCAGCGCGGCAATGGTTGCCTGTTCGCCCGCGATGCGCGCCGACAGCGCGTCGCGCTGCTGGCGCTGGCGCAGCAGATCCGCTTCCTTCTGTTCCAGCTGGGCCGCCACTTCGGCGATGTCGCTGCCCGAATCGGCCGCCAGCTTGTGCAAACGCTCCTTCTGTTCCAGCAGGCTGTCCAGCGGTTTCAGTTTCGCGTTGATCAGGGACAAACGGCTCTGCAAGCCGATCGACTCCTGCTCCAGCAAGGTTTCATTCATCTGCGCGTCGGACAGCGCCTTCGCCTGCGCCGCCAGCGCATTGCGTTTATCGGTCAGCTGCTGGTCCGCCTGCGCCATCGGTTTGCGCGCATCGCGCAATTGCCGGCTGGCCGCGGCCGCCTTTTCGCGCGCCTCGTGGTACTGCAGGCTGGGCAGCACTTCCTCGAGCAGGTTGCGGCGTTCCTTGTGCAAGCCTTCCCACTGGTGGTAATTGGCCACGCGCAGGCGCAAGCCTTCCAGGTTGGTCTTCGATGCCTCGAGTTCCGTTTCGAAGCGTTTCAGCTCCACTTCCGTGTCGCGCTGGTGGCGCTTGGCTTCATCGTAGGCGTCCAACACTTCCTTGTCGCCGAACACCTGGAACACGAGGTCGAGCAGCTGGCGCGGCGCGTATTCGCACAATTTGTCCGTCTCGCCCTGCTCCAGCGCCAGCACCTTCGACATGGCCGGCGACAGGCCGGCATTGGCCAGGCGCTTGCGGTAGTTTTCCACGCCCAGCCAGTCGTTGGCGTCCGTGATGTCCTCGATCTGCACATTGCCCGGACGCATCAGATACTGGCGCTTCCAGTCGCCGCCGTTCTTCTGGATCTGGCAAAACAGGGTCACTTCATCGTCGCTGAAGAAGCCGGAACTGCGGAACGGCCGGTTCGACAGCTGCTTGCCCACGTTCTTGTTGTCGACCACGGCGCGCAGCCAGGCCGTCTGCTGGCCCGAGTGGCGCGCATAATGCTTGTACGTGCGCCCCATCGAGCAGTCGAGGCCGAACAGGGTGCGCAAGGCGTCGAGCAAGGTGGTCTTGCCCGAGCCGTTCTGCCCCGCGATGGTGATGATCTTCGCGTCGAGCGGAATATTCTTGATGCGCTGCCAGTAATCCCAGTGCACCAATTCAAGTGATTTGATATGAAACATGGCCGCTTTCAGTGAGGGAGGTCGGACGACGGCGTATCACCCGCGTCGCTGATGTCGGTGGACACATCGGCGTCCACGTCGGCGTCGAGCTCGGCGTCCGCCAGCGCATCGCCGCCCACGACGACCAGGCGCGCCGGCGCCCGCTTGAACACGTCGGCCAGGGCGCCGTTGATGATGCGCTCCTTCAAGACGTCCGTGTCCATCATCAGGTCCAGCAGCGGGCCTTCGAGGATAAAGTCGCCGCGCCGCTCGATGAAGCCCAGCTTGGCCAGCGTGCCCAGGTTCATGTCCATGCGCGTCTTCTTGCCCAGCTTGTCGCCGAAGTCCGACAGCAGCGCCTTGTAGGAAATGCCGATCGACGCGTCTTCCGCGCGCGGCAGCGGCTTTTCCGTGCCGAACATGTCATTCTGGTCGTCATCGGCGTGCTGGTGCGTTTCCTGGCGTTCGCGCTTGGGCAGGATGATCTGCGCCCACAGCACCACCAGCAAGGCCACGCCATCGCGCGCCAGGCCGAAATTATTGTTTTGCCACACGTCGCGCGCGCCGAAGATCTTCGGCTCGATGGTGCGCGTCAGGGCCAGCGTGACATGGTCGGCATACACGTTGTCGAGCAATTTCAGGCCGCAGGCCAGCAGTCGCGCATCGATCTCGGCGCGGAACAGTTCGTCCGACAGCACGCGCTTGACCAGCTTGTCGTCGCGGCGCAGGGTTTGATGCGTGAGCAGGCGCGCAATCAGGATTTGGGAATCGTCATTCATCGGCGGTGCCGCTATCTAAATCAAGTGAAACATTCAGTGAAAGCGAGGCGATCGACATGGCCGCCACGTGGGGGTCGGTCAGTTGGGCCATCTCGTCGGTCGGTGTAAAGGTGATCGGCAAACGGGCCAGTTCGGCCGTCGACCCCTGCAGGCTTGCTTCGGAAACATCACCGAGCAGCGGCAGCATGGAGGCGCGGTACGAGGCCACGGCAAAGCTGGCCGGCAGCAGGGAATCCTGCACGGGCACGCTCTTCGGCCCCTCTTCGCCGATGCTGGGGAAATTGCCCAGGCTGGCGAAGTTCGACAGGCGGTCCAGCAAATCGTCGAGTTCAAGCTGCATGGCGGGTCCGTCGCTGATGGTGGTGGGCGCGTCCTCGCCGCTGGGCAGGCCCGTGTTGATGACGCCCGCCGCCCGTTCGGACAGCAGCTCCGTTTCGGCCACGTCGATCATCTCGGCCGGCGTGGCGAACAGGGGCACGACGGGCTGGTCGATGGCGCCCTCGGCCAGGCTGGCCAGGTCCTCATGCAGCAGCAGCCAGCGCTTGATGTCGGTCGTCGACAGGCCCGACTGGCCCAGGTGCACCCTCTGGCGCTCGATCTGGTTCAGCGCGCGCGAAAACATGCCTTGCATGTTCAGCAACTTGCTCTGCGCGCGGCCGATCGCCTGCGCCGCCTTGTGCGTGGCGCTGTCCGCGTTTTCATCGGAGGTAATCGCCACGAGGATTTCCGAGCCTTTTTCCACCCAGTCGCAGGCCATGTTCCACTTCGCCTGCGCCGTGCGCAAACGGAATTCGGAACCGGAGGCGATGGCGTCGGAGAATTCCTCCGTCAAGTCCACCAGGCGCCCCAGCAGATGTTGCAGTTGCTCCACCGACACGCCGCCCACGGCTTGCGCGCCCGCCACCTGCGACAGCAAAAAGCCCATCTCGGCTTCGTCTTCCGTCTGGCCCAGGCCCAGCAGGCTGTCGATGGCCGACAGCACGTTGCGCGCCATCGGCGTGACGCGGTACACGCCCTGCTGCGCATCCCAGGCCAGCAGCTGGTTCGAACGCAGGCGCAGCAAGACCGTTTCCAGGCTTTCCGGCAACAGATAAGCGAGCCGGGTATTGATGTCGGCGCGCGTGTAGGCGGACGTGGCCGCATCGGCGGCCAGCTCGCGCAACACGAGCAGGCGCACCAGCACGCCATCGAAACCGCCATGGAACAGGGCCGTAAACACTTGCAGCAAGGGTTGCGCCCGCTTCAAATGGAATACCTGCTCGATCTCGTCGGCCGAAATATTGGGCTGGAAATGCGCCTGCAAGGAATCGTGATGCTCTTGCTCTGTCTGATTTGCATCCGTAGCCACGGCTGCACTTGCCATTATATCAATCATTCTATTCCGGATGAGTGTTCAGCGGGCGGCGCTGCGGGCTAACGCTGCGCTGCGGGGCGGGGGCGTCAGTATATCAGTTCTGACATGCAATTCGACACGTGGCGGGGGGCACTGCGGACAGGGCGCAACACGCAGGCGGCACCAGCGCACGCGGCGCCTGCCAGATGGCGGGGGCGATCCGGCAGATCAGCCCCCGCAACAACAGTGAACGCTTACTTTTTAATGATCTTCTGCAAAGTCTGCTCGACATAATCGCCGTCTTCATCGGCAAATGTCACCTTCACGGGATACCATTCCAGCGACGGCGCCAGCCACAGGTCCACCTGCTGGCCCTGCTTGTTCGACGGCGGCGCCTTGACCAGGTGAATGGCGGCAACTTCGCCCAGGCCCGTAGCCACCTTGTCTTCCTTGACGACCTTGAAAGTCCACGGTTCGGCGTCGCGGCGGCCGGCGACGAAGAACGTCCATTCCGAGCCGGCGACGAATTTCTCGGGCGCGGCGCGCGCCACGCTGGCCAGTTGCCAGACGGTGCTGTTGCGGTCCTGCTCGCCGCCTTTCAGCGGATAACTGTCATCGCCTTCGCTGAAGACGATGGTCTTGCTGTCGCGCTTGAACGTGGTCGTGGCCGCCTCCTTGCGGAAGCGTTTTTCCACGAACTGCGCGGGCGCCAGGCCGTAATCGTCGACCGTGCCTTCGCTGCGCTGCTCGAGGATCTTGCCAAACAGGGCAGCCTTGGTTTCGGCCAGCAGCGAATACTTGCCGTCGCCCGCGCGCCAGTTGCTGACGGACTCGCCGGCCAGCGAAATGCCGCGCTGCCGGGCCTTGATGGAATAGACGAGGTCTGCCGATGGCGCCAGCTTGTACGGGCGCTTGATGACGGGATGCTCCACGGGCTCGTCCGCCGCCATGGCGGGAGACAGGGTGGCGGCCAGCAAGCCGGCGGCCAGTACATGTTTCAAGGTGCTCAAAGAATTCATTTATTTTCCTGTGATGTCGGTGCTGCGTTGACGCTGATCTTGGTCACGGTTTGCGTGGTCAGCGCCCCGTTCGCTTCAGTATTGCGTATTTGTACCGGATACCATTGCATGGACGGCGCCAGCCAGATATCGAGTTGCGACGAATAGGTGCCGGGTTTCGGCGGCCGGCGCAGATGCCAGGTCACCAGGCGCCCCATCTTCGTGTCGAGCTCTTCCTCGCCCACCAGCTGGAAGCGGAACACGGTCGCTTCCTTTTCTTCGCCGACGAGAATGTCGATATTGCCCACCAGCTGGTTGACGTCGGCGCGGCCGATGGCGGCCAGCTGGAATGGCACGGTGGCCTTGTCCTGCACGCCCTCCTGCCACGGCGCCGTGACCGTGCTGGCCGAGAACGTGATGGTCTTGGCATCGCGGTTGAAATGCGTGGCCGTCTGCGCGCGGCCCTTGCGTTTTTCCGTGGCCGTGACGGGCACGACGCCGCTGGCATCGATCATGCCTTCGCTCGTCAAGACCAGCAGGTTGATGCGCGTGATCAACATGCTCAAGCCCACTTCCAGCTTCAGCTGGTAGCTGTCGCCGTGGTTTTGCCACGCCATGGATGCGACGCCCTGCCATTTGGTGCCATCGGCATCGCGCCGGTCCACGTGCAGGTCGAACTGGGCCGACGCCGGCGCATTCGCCTTGTAACGCCGCGCCGCCGCACCGTCGTCTTTGTCGCGATC
>NZ_JBXAKS010000013.1:0-126755 GCF_058798675.1 Janthinobacterium sp. GW822-FHT07H10 | reverse complement strand
CGGGTGCTTAGCTCAGTTGGTAGAGCGGCGCCCTTACAAGGCGTAGGTCGGGAGTTCGAGCCTCTCAGCACCCACCACCAAACAGAAAATTATCCAGTGCTTCATGGATCAGCAACACAGATCATACGAGCTTGGAGTGGTAGTTCAGTTGGTTAGAATACCGGCCTGTCACGTCGGGGGTCGCGGGTTCGAGTCCCGTCCGCTCCGCCAATAAAAGAAAAGCCCTTTGGTTCCTGGAACCGAAGGGCTTTTCCCATTGTGGGGCCAGAAATACATCAGCGCTCTTGCCGACTCTGCCGCTCCTGCCTTGCTGCACCTGCCCCGCCATCTTCCCCCCTACCTTGCGCCTGCGCCTGGCGCATCATGCGCTGCTGCAATTTGCCGCCAGCCTGGCCAGTTCCATGGAAATCCTCGTCTTCCTGGCCGCGCCTGTCTTGCTGGGCCTGCTCAGCGTCATCGCCCTGCCCGGTTTTCTTGCCTTGCCTTGAGCGCCACCGGAGGCGAATGATGACATGGACTGCCTCGTCCCCCGTCCTGCAAGTCGAGCATCTCGATTTTCATTTCCCCACGCGCAGCGTGTTCCAGGGCTGCCGCCAGCCATTCGGCGCCGCCGTCACCTGGCTGCGCGGCGCGCATGGGGCCGGCAAGTCCACCTTGCCGAAGCTGGCGGGCGGCGCCCTGCTGCCTGCGCGCGAAATATAGTCAGGAAATACAGCTTTGCAGATGGGGCCGCTACAGCTTACGATGCCGTATTGCAAAAACCGGCGATCCCGGCGCAGCCACGACAACAAACGGCGGCTTACCAGCCCGCCATGACTATTCTTGGAGAACATGATGTTGAACACCCACCGCAGCGCCCTGGCCATCCTGTGCGCCGCCCTTGCCACGTCCGCCATCGCTGCCGGCCCGACGGGCACGGCCGCCGACTATGGCAGCGCCGCCCCGCATGCCGCTGCCCAGCGCACCATCACCCTGCAGGACGATACCCGCCACGTCAATGTCACGCGCGGCGAGACCGTCACCATCGTCCGCGCCGGCCAGCGCTTTACGTGGCATGTGCAAACCTTCAACCATCAAACCAGATTCGCCCTGGCCGCCATCGCTCCCGCGGACATGCCCGTCGACGGCGTCTTGGTGTATGTCGCCGGCAACCCGCTGTACGCGGGCAGCTGAATTTCTTGCACGTAAAAAAACCGGAAGGGCCTCGCGGTCCTTCCGGTTTTTTTGATCCAGCGCAACGTTAAAAGCTTACGCCGTCAGTGCTTCTTTCGCTGCAGACTCTTCAACCACTTCCTCGTCGTCCGAGCGGATCAGGTGGTCAAAGGCGGACAGGGCTGCCTTCGCGCCTTCGCCGGTGGCGATGATGATCTGCTTGTACGGCACCGTGGTGACGTCGCCGGCCGCGAACACGCCGGGGATCGAGGTCTGGCCGCGGGCATCGACTTCGATTTCGCCGTGGCGCGACAGGGCCAGGGTGCCTTTCAGCCACTCCGTGTTCGGCACCAGGCCGATCTGCACGAAGACGCCTTCCAGTTCGACCTTTTTCGACTCGCCGCTGATGCGGTCCGTGTAGCTGAGGCCATTGACGATCTTGCCGTCACCGTGGATCTCGGTCGTCTGCGCCGAGGTGATCACGGTCACGTTGGGCAGGCTGTGCAGCTTGCGTTGCAGCACCGCATCGGCACGCAGTTCCGCGCCGAACTCGATCAGCGTCACGTGTTTCACGAGGCCGGCCAGGTCGATCGCCGCTTCCACGCCCGAGTTGCCGCCGCCGATCACGGCCACACGCTTGCCCTTGAACAAGGGACCGTCGCAGTGCGGGCAGTAGGCGACACCGTGGTTGCGGTATTCCTTCTCGCCCGGCACGTTGATTTCGCGCCAGCGGGCGCCGGTGGCCAAAATCACGGTCTTGGCTTTCAGGACGGCGCCATTCGCCGTTTCAATCTCTACCAGCTTGCCCGGCGTCAACTTCGTCGCGCGCTGGGTGTTCATGATGTCGACCTCGTACTCCTTGACATGCTGTTCCAGCGCCATGGCGAACTTCGGACCGTCCGTTTCCTTGACGGAAATAAAATTCTCGATGGCCAGGGTATCGAGCACCTGGCCGCCGAAACGCTCGGCCAGCACGCCCGTCTTGATGCCCTTGCGGGCCGCATAGATGGCCGCTGCCGCACCGGCAGGGCCGCCGCCGACGATCAGCACGTCGAACACGTCTTTCTTGTTCAGCGCTTCGGCCTGACGGGCGCCGGCGTTGGTGTCGAGCTTGGCGAGGATTTCCTCGACATTCGTGCGTCCCTGGCCGAAATGCTCGCCATTCAGGAACATCATCGGCACGGCCATGATCTGGCGTTCTTCCACTTCTTTCGGGAACACGCCGCCGTCGATGGTGGTGACCTTGATGCGCGGGTTGATCACCGACATCGCATTGAGCGCCTGCACCACTTCCGGGCAGTTATGGCAGCTCAGCGAAATAAACGTTTCAAAGACATAGTCGCCGTCGAGGTTGCGGATCTGCTCGATCACGGCATCGTCGAACTTGATGGTGTGGCCGCCCACTTGCAGCAGCGCCAGCACCAGCGACGTGAATTCATGGCCCAGCGGCACACCGGCGAAACGCACGCCGATGTCGGAGCCTGTACGGTTGATGCTGAACGACGGGGTCCGTACGCCAGCGTCAATGCGCTCGACCAGCGTGATCTTGTCGCTCAACAGGACTATCTCCTGGAGCAATTCCTTCATCTCGCGGGCTTTTGCGCTGTCATCGAGAGAAGCGACCAGCTCAAGCGGATACACCACTTTTTCCAGGTAGGATTTCAGTTGGGTTTTGAGGGTTGCGTCTAACATGATTTTTTCCTTTTCTACAAATATTTAGGCGAATGCCGGGCCGGACACCCGGTCCGGCATCGCGGTAACTACTTGTTTGCTGCTAGATGTTTCAAAGCTTCAAAACTTAGATCTTGCCAACCAGGTCCAGCGATGGGGTCAGCGTTGCTGCGCCTTCCGTCCATTTTGCCGGGCATACTTCGCCTGGGTGGCTCGCCACGTACTGGGCGGCTTTGACTTTGCGCAGCAGTTCTGCGGCGTCACGGCCGATGCCGTTGTCATGCACTTCCAGCACTTTGATGAAGCCGTCCGGATTGATGACGAAGGTACCGCGCAGTGCCAGGCCTTCTTCTTCGATCATGACTTCGAAGTTGCGCGACAGGGCGCCGGTTGGGTCGCCGATCAGTGCGTATTGCACTTTCTTGATCGCATCCGAGGTGTCGTGCCATGCTTTGTGCGCGAAGTGGGTATCGGTCGAGATACCGTACACATCGACGCCCAGTTTCTGGAATTCAGCGTGGTGATCGGCCAGATCTTCCAGTTCGGTTGGGCAAACGAAGGTGAAGTCGGCTGGGTAGAACACGAATACCGACCACTTGCCTTTCAGCGACGCTTCCGTCAGGTCGACGAACTTGCCATTGTGGTATGCGGTTGCCTTGAATGGTTTAACTTGGGTATTGATGAGCGACATAGTCATTTCCTCTCGTGTGGTGAATCAGTAAGACTCTAGTGTAAGGGGTTTTAACCCATATGCAAAATTGATTGTCACAATAGTTTCAATTGGTTTTAGCTATCATGACACTATGGGAACTCCATCATAGGCAGTTCCCACAGGATTGAATAGCGGCAGCGAGATATTCCTGCTGCCGCCAGGTGTGCAGTTCTTAGTTCTTCAGCTCTTCCGGGACTTTTCCGCCGTTTTCCGCCAGCTTGATCATCACCTGGCGGTGCAGCCAGATATTCATGCTGGCCGAATCATTGGTATCGCCCGTGAAATGCAGCTCTTGCGCCAGTTCCTTGCGCGACGCCAGGCTGCTGTCGAGTTGCAACAGCTTCATCAGGTCGACGATGGATGTGCGCCAATTGAGTTTTTCCGCATTCTTGCTGGCCAGGTCGACCAGCACCACTTCCACGTCCACCACGGGCACGGCGGCGGCCGGGGCGGCCGCAGGAGCGCTCGCAGCCGGTGCCTCGGTAGCGGCGGCCGGCGTGGCAGCCGGGGCGGCATCGGACGAATGGTGGAAGATCTTGTTGTAGATATTGCTGAAAATGCCCATGAGTACACCTCGAGTTGGAGTGAATGGAAGAAAATTTGCCTGCGCAACCGGTCGATGACCGGTGACAGCTGAAGCCGGGCGCAGGCGCCAGCGTATCGAGTATAAGCCTGTTCCCGCCGCGAGCCCTGTCCCGCAGGCCTGGCTGGCATGTGCTGGCGCGACGCCCCCATTTCAAGGGGGCAAGGGCCGCTGCGCGTGCAGCAGCGCATCGAACGCTTCGATGGTCAGGGGCGGGGCGAACAGATAGCCTTGTGCATAGTCGCAGCCTATGTCTTGCAGCAACGTCCGCTGCGCCGCCGTTTCCACCCCTTCGGCGATGACCCGCATGCCCAGCTTGTGCGCCACGCTGATGATGGCTTCGCACAAGGCCAGCTCGCTGGCGCCCGGCGCCAGCTTGCGTATCATGGCGCCGTCGATCTTCAGGTAATCGATGCCGCACTGCTGCAATTGCGTCAGCGATGCATGGCCGCTGCCAAAATCGTCGAGGGCGATCTGCACGCCCGCATCGCGCAAATGCTGGAGCCGCTGCGCCATGCCGCTGCCGGCGCCGCTGCCCGTTCCCAGCAGCGCATCCTCGCGCATGTCGAGCACGATGGCCGAGACCGGCACGTCGAGCGCCATCAGCTGGCGCAGCCAGGTGCCGGGCGCTTCCGCCTCGCGCTGCAACTCCAGCGGCGACAGGTTCAGGCACAGCTGCAAGCCCGTCTGCCCGATGGCGTGGCCATCCGCGCGCCAGCGCAGCAACTGCGCGGCCGCCGCGCGCAGCACCCAGTCGCCGATTTCCACGATCAGGCCGCTGCTTTCGGCCAGCGCGAGAAAGTCGGGCGGGTACACGAGACCCCGTTGCGGATGGTTCCAGCGCAGCAAGGCTTCCGCCTTGTCGATGCGGCCGCTGCGCAGCGCGACGATGGGCTGGTAATACAGCTGCATCTGCTGCTCGCGCAGGGCCGTGCGCAAGTCCGCGCCCAGGCGCATGCGGTTGACGGCCGCCACCTGCAGGGCCGGCGTGAAATAGCTGTAGCGGTTGCGCCCGGCGCCTTTCGACACATACATGGCCTGGTCCGCATGCTTGAGCAAGTCTTCGATATTGCCCGCGTCGTCCGGATACAGGGTGATGCCGATCGAGGCCGAGACGAACGCCTGCTCCTGCCCCAGCAGGAACGGCGCCAGCAAGCCGTCGAGTATCTGCCGCGCGATGCGGTCGACTTGCTGCAAGTCATCGAGGTCGGACAGGATCACCGTGAATTCGTCGCCGCCCAGGCGCGCCACCGTATCCGTCTCGCGCACGCCGACGCGGATGCGCCGCGCCGCCTCGATCAGCAGGATGTCGCCCTGGTGATGACCAAGCGTATCGTTGACTTCCTTGAAGTGGTCGAGGTCGATGAACAGGATGGCCACGCGGCTCGTGTCGCGCCGTCCCTGCGCCAGCGCCAGGCGCAGGCGCTCGTGGAACATGCGGCGGTTCGGCAATTGCGTGAGGGTATCGAAATTGGCTTGCTGCCAGATCAGCGCTTCCGACTGCCGCTTGTCCGTCACGTCTTCCAGCATGCACAGATGGTGCGGACCGCCGTGGCGCGCCGTCTCGATGGCCGTCACGGAGGCGTCGACCCACACCACGCCGCCATCGGGGCGCACGATGCGCTTCGAGTGGCGAAAGCCGCTCAGGCGCCGCGCCAGCAGCTGCGCCACCTGCTCCTGCTCGCCCGCCACATCGTCGGGATGGCTGATTTCCATCCAGCTCGATTTCTTCATATGCTCGAGGCTGCGCCCGGCGATGGCGAGATAGCGTGGATTGATATCGAGAAACTGTCCGCTCAGGGTATCGATCAGGGCGATGCCCATGGGTGCTTCCTCGAACATCGTGCGAAAACGCAACTCCCCCTGGCGGATGGTTTCCTCCGTACGGCGGCGCTCGCGTGCCAGGTTGCTGAAGTGAAACGCTGCCGAGACAGCCAGCAGGCTGCCGGCCACGCCCAGCGACAGGTACAGCCAGCCCAGGTCGGCGCCAGGCACGGGGCGGTACAGGAAGCCGCGGTAGGCGGCGCTGGCCGTCGCGTCCGGCGCCAGCAAGCCCATGGCCGCGTAGGTATCGGCGATATGCTGCCAGCGCTGGGGATTCATGTAGCCGAGTTCCACCAGCACGGGCTGCAGCAGCAGCTCCATCTGCTGCGCCTCGTACAGCAGGTGCGCGCTGTCGTGGCGCTGGCTGTATTTGGCATGGATCAACTGCGCCATTTCCTCGCGATGGGCCATCGCGTATTGCCAGCCGCGCAGGCTGGCCGCGCGGAACGCTCTCACCCGCTCGGGATGGCGGCGCAGTTCATGCTCGCTGGTAAACAGGTTGTCGCCATAGAAATCGATGCCGGCCGTGCGCGGCGTGAACTGGTAGTAGGGAAAGCCGGCCCGGTCCAGATAGTCGGGCTCGTTGGTGGAATAGGCGGCAATCGCATCGACCTTGCCGTCGATCAAGTCCTCGACCCGGTAACTGGGCGGCAAATGCCGCATCTGCTGCGGCGCGACGCCCATTTTCTTCAGGAACAGCGACACTTCATCGGAAGCGGACGCCACATCGGCAGGCGCGCCTATCATCACGGGGGCGCCCGCCAGCCGGTGCACATCGGGCGCACCGCCATGCTGGCGCATCAGCAGCACGCTGGGCGAATGCTGGAACACCACGGCCAGCACCACCACGGGCTTGCCGGCCAGGCGGCTGAGCAACAGCGTGCTGTTGCCCACGCCATATTCGGCCTGGCCCGCCAGCACGGCCGTCTCGGCGCGCCGGCCGTCACCGCCTTCGACCAGGGTCACGTCGAGGCCCGCCTCGCGGTAATAGCCCTGCTCGATGGCCGCGTAATAGCCGGCAAACTGGAATTGGTGCGTGAAATTGAGCTGCAGGACGACGCGCTCCAGCGCATGGACCGGCATGGCGCAGCAATACAAGCAGGCGAGAAAAAGCAGCCAGGCGAGCGCGCGCCTGCCTGTACGCGGCGGCAAGGAGGAACGGCAAGCGCGCAATGCTTCCATCGGCATGGCAGTCAACCATCAGGAAACTGCCGGGCAGGCAGGATAAGCCTATTGTAGCCGTCCCTTTTGCCAATGGATAATTATTTCACTTGCAGCAAGATCGTTGATGTTTTTGGCAAACAATCTCGCACTTCTTTGCGCTAAAACACGACGCCAGCCACCAGGATGACGTTGGCATACGGACTGCATTCGCCCGTGCGCACGATGGCGCGCGCGCCCTTGCACAGCTGCTTGAACTCCTCGTGCGTCACCTGGCGCGCATCGGGCAAGCCGAGCGCCGCCACCTGGGCCGCCATGGCCGGATTGTGCTGCGGCAGTTCGCTGGCGAGCAAATGGTATTCCACTTGCATTTCGCTCAGCACCGTCTGCACGGTGTCGATGAAGCCGGGAATGCCGCGCGTCAGGGCCAGGTCGATCAGCGGCACGCCCGGCTGCGACGGCAAGCCCGCGTCGCCGATGACGAGCATGTCGCCATGACCGAGCGAAGCGATCAGTTGCGACAACGCAATATTGAGCAGCGGTGATTTTTTCATGGTCTCAGAACAGCTCGTGCAGGTAAGGGATCGACGTTTGCGCGCCGGGCTTGGTGACGCTCCAGGCGGCAGCGCGCTGGCCCTGGCCGATCGCTTCCGCCTCGTCCATGCCAGACGCCAGGCCCGCGACGAAACCGCCGATGAAGGTGTCGCCGGCGGCCGTCGTGTCGACGGCTTGCACGGCTTCGGCCGGGAACATGGTGTCGCCGCCATACAGGGCCGCGTGCACGCCCTTGTTACCGAGGGTGATGATGACGTTGTCGCTGCCCTGCTTTTGCAGCGCGGCCGCCAGCGCGGGAATGTCGGTGGCGGACTCGGGACTCACGCCGGCCAGCATGGCCGCTTCGATTTCATTCGGGATCAGGTAATCGACCAGGTCCAGCACGCCTTCCGGCAGGCTGGCGGCCGGCGCCGGATTCAGCACGACGGTCTTGCCCAGCGAGCGGGCCAGCTTGATCGCATGCACGACGGTGGCCATCGGCGTTTCCAGCTGCAGCACGACGATGTCGGCCTGTTCGATCAAGCCTTGCGCCGCGTCAATGTGCGCGGGGCTCAATAAATCGTTGGCGCCGCCGGCGATGACGATGCTGTTCTGGCCGTTGTCATCGACGAGTATCGAGGCGATGCCGGATGCCACGCCCGGCAAGGTGCTGATGTGGCTATCGATGATGCCATCGCCCACCAGCGCCGCGCGCAGGGTGGCGCCGAAGGCGTCGTCGCCCACGCAAGCGACCATGGCCACTTGCTGGCCGCCCGCCTCGACCTTGCCGCTCATGCGCGCGCAGGCGACGGCCTGGTTGGCGCCCTTGCCGCCAGGAATGGTTCGAAAAGCGCCGCCCGTCAGGGTTTCGCCGGGGAGGGGCATGCGCGGCACGCGCAAGACCAGGTCCATATTGATGCTGCCGATAACCACGATCATGATGTCATTCCCATCAGTTCAGTTGCAGGTAAAGAAAAAGGTACTGGCGTGGCCGCCACGCTGGAGCCGCGCACGTGCAGCTCGGGGGCGATGCTGCGCTGCTGACGCGGCAAGCCGGGTTCGGCGATGCGCGCCAGCAGGCAGGCGGCCGTGATGTGGCCCAGCTCGCGCGTGTTTTGCGCCACGCTGGTCAGGGCCGGATGCACGAAGCTGGCCAGGTCGATATCGTCGAAGCCGACGACGGCCAGTTCTCCGGGCACGGCAATGCCGCGCTCGGCGGCGGCGCGCAGGGCGCCAAACGCCATCAAGTCATTGCAGCAAAACAGGGCGTCCGGGCGTTGGCCTGGCGGCAGCGCCAGCAAGCCGAGCGCGGCCGCATAACCGCCCGCGCTGCTAAAGTCGCTATGCAGGCACAGGGCCGATTCCAGCACCGCGCCCGCCTCCGCCATGGCGCCGCGCGCGCCAGCGATGCGCTCGTTGGAAATGCTCACTTCGCGGGGACCCGCGATGCAGGCGATACGCCGGCGTCCCAGGTCCAGCAGGTGGCGCGCGGCCAGGGCACCGCCGGCGCGGTTGTCGACGGCCACGGCGTCGATGGCCAGGTCGCTGGGGGCGCGGTCGAGCAGCACGGCCGGGACCTTCATCTTGCGCAGCAGTTCGCCATCGCTGTCGGCCAGCGCGGACAGGATCAGGCCGTCGCAGCGCTTGGTCAGCAGCACGTTCAGGTAATCGCGCTGCTTGACGGGATCGTCATCGGAATTGCACAAGATCACGCTGTAGCCGGCCGCGTAGCAGCTGTCTTCGATGCCGCGCGCCACTTCCGAAAAATACGGGTTCGTATTGTTGGGGATGATGAGGCCGATGGTGCCCGTGCTGCGGCTGCGCAGGGAACGCGCCAGCGCGCTGGGCACGTAATGCAATTGTTCCGCCGCCGCCAGCACGGCGCGGCGCGCCTCGTCGCTGACGGGGCGGGTATTGTTGAGGACGTGCGAGACGGTGGTAAACGACACCCCCGCCGCCTGCGCCACTTGCTTGATGGTTGCCATGGGACGCGCTTTCTGCTGCGATTAGGCGCGCTCGCCGCGGCGGCGGTAGGTGTCGAGCACCACGGCGGCGACGATCACCAGGCCCGTGACGATGCGTTTCACCGGTTCCGACACGCCCACCTGCGCCAGGCCCGCTTCCAGCACGGAAATGATCAGCACGCCGATAAACGTGCTGATGACGGAACCGCGTCCGCCCATCAGGCTCGTGCCGCCGATCACCACGGCGGCGATCACCTGCAATTCCATGCCGACGCCGCCGTTCGGGTCGGCCGCTTCCAGGCGCGACACCTGGAACAGGGCGCCGATGCCGGCCAGCAAACCCATCAAGGCAAACACGAGCACTTTCGACGGCTTCGTGTTGATGCCGGACAAGCGCACGGCTTCTTCATTCGTGCCGATGCCGATCCAGTGGCGTCCCAGCACCGTGCGCGTGAGCACCAGGTGGCCGATGACGACGATGGCGATCGAGGCGATGAAGGCGGGCGACAGGCCGAAGGCGATGGGCGAGCTGATGCCTTCGACGGCGCTGCCGATGTATTCCGTGCGCGAGTTGGTGACTTGATACGCCAATCCCCGTGCCATTTCCAGCACGCCCAGCGAAACGATGAACGAGGGGATGCGCCAGCCGACGGAAATCAGGCCCGTGGTGGCGCCGCACAGGGCGGCGACGAACATGCCCAGCAGGGCCGCGCTCCACACGGGCCAGCCCCAGTGCACGACGGCCAGCGACAGCACGGAGGCGGCCAGCGCCATGACGGAGCCGACCGACAGGTCGATGCCGCCGATGATCAGCACGAAGGTCATGCCGACGGCCATCACCACCAGGGTCGGGATATTGTTCGACAGGGTGCTGAGGGTGGCCAGCGTGAAGAAGTTTTCGCTGGCGAACGAGAACAGCACGCACATGGCCAGCAGGGCGCCGATCAGGCCCGCATAGTTTTTCAGGTCGGCCAGGCTGCGCTGCAGATACGAAGGAGAGGAGTTGGTGGTCATGGGAATCTTTCCGGCGGATCAGGCCGCAGCTGGAGTGGAAGTAGGAGTCAAATAGCCGGAGAAGGCGGCCGACAGCAGCGCGTCCTGGCTCCAGGCGCCGCGCTCGAAGGTGTCAACGATGCTGCCCGCGCTCATGACGGCGATGCGGTCGCAGATCAGCATCAGTTCGCGCAAGTCGCTCGAGACGATGAGGAGGCCCTTGCCCTGGCGTGCCTGTTCGGCCAGCACCTGATAAATATCAAACTTGGCGCCGATATCGATGCCGCGCGTGGGTTCATCGAACAGCATGACGGGGCAGTCGCGGTACAGCCAGCGGGCGATCACCACCTTTTGCTGGTTGCCGCCAGAGAGCTCGGCCACCGTTTGCGCGCTGTTGCGCGAGCGGATGCCCAGGCGCTGGATATAGTCGTCGGCCACCGACGCTTCGGCCGCGTCGTTGAGCCAGCCGGCGCCGCTGACGGAGTCGAGCGACGCCAGGGTCGTGTTGACGGCGATGGACTGGCGCAGCAACAAGCCCTGTCCCTTGCGGTCTTCCGTGATCATGGCGATGCCGGCTTTCACTGCCGCCTGCGGCGAGTGCAAGGCGGCCGGCGTTTCGCTGTCGCCAAGGTACACGGCACCGGCGTCGGCGCGGTCGGCGCCGAAGATCAAACGCAGCAATTCCGTGCGGCCCGAACCGATCAGGCCGGCGATGCCGAGGATTTCGCCCGCGCGCAAGTCGAACGAGGTGGGGTGGACCACCTTGCCGCGCGCCAGGCCGCGCACGCGCAGCAGCGGCGCGCCGATGGTGCGCCCGCTCAGGTCGACGGCGTCGTCGGCCGAACGGCCCACCATCAGGCTGACCAGGTCGGCGGCGGAATGGCCCGCGATGTCGTCGTCGCACACGAGCTGGCCATCGCGCAGCACGGCGATGCGGTCGGCCACGCGCTTGAGTTCTTCCAGGCGGTGCGAAATATAGATGATGCACACGCCTTCGGCCTTCAGGCGCTCGATCTGCAGGAACAGCAATTCCACTTCGCGGTGCGTCAGCATGGCCGTCGGTTCATCCAGCACCAGCAAGCGGCAGGAACCGATCAGGTTGCGCGCGATCTCGATCATCTGCTGGTGACCGATGCCGAGCGCACCGACGAGTGTCCACGGGTCGAGTCCGCCCAAGCCCACTTTTTCCATCTGCTCGCGCGCATCGCGCTCGAGGCGGGCGCGGTCGATGAAGCCGAAGCGCTGCGGCAGGTTTTTCAAGTACAGGTTTTCCGCGATCGACAGGGTGGGAATCAGATTGAGTTCCTGCATCACCATGCGGATGCCCAGCGCCTCGGCGGCGCCGCGCGAGGCGGGCTGGTAAGGCTTGCCGTCGAGCAGCATGGTGCCCGTGGTGGCTTGCTCCAGGCCGCAGATGATCTTCGACAAGGTACTCTTGCCGGCGCCATTTTCTCCCGTCAGCGCCAGCACCTGGCCAGGGGCGAAGCGCAGGGCCACGCCGCCCAGCACGGGGCCGACATAGGACTTGCCGATATTATCGAGCGTTAACAAGGGGATGGCGGCTGGCGCCGGGGGGATGTCGGTAGGCATGATAAAACTCCGCGATGGTGGCGGCGGGGCCGGCGCCGCCTACTCGCATGAGTGGGCAGGCGCCGGCCCCGGCGGGATCAGACGATCAGGACTGGGCGCCCTTGGCGACCAGTTCGACCTTGGTTTCGATGACGCCACCGAGCTCGGCCTGTTTCTTCTTCTGCGCCAGCGCTTTCAGCACGGTGTCGATGCCGAACACGGCTTGCTGCGAACCGAACTGGTCGGCGGTGGCCAGCACGCGGCCATCGGCCAGCATCGGCTTGATGGCGTTGATGTTGTCGTAGCCGACGACGAGGACCTTGCCCGTCTTGCCGGCCGCCTTGATGGCGGAAATGGCGCCGATGGCCATGTTGTCGTTACCGCACAGCAAAGCCTTGATATTCGGGTTGGCGTTCAGCATGGCGGCCGCCACCGTGTTGGCGGGGGCGATTTCCCACTGGCCCGACTGCACGCTGACGACTTTCGCACCGGCCGCGTTCATGGCGTCCTGGAAACCCAGGGTGCGCTGCTGCGCGTTATACGTGGTGGACACGCCTTCGATGATGCCGACCGGGTCGCCCTTCTTGATCTGCTTGGCCAGGTAATCGCCGACCACCTTGGCGCCCTTGCGGTTGTCCGGGCCGACGAACGGCACGGTGATGCCCTTCTCTTTCAAGGCGCCCGCGTCGAGCTTGTTGTCGATATTGACGACGATGATGCCCGCGTCGATGGCTTTCTTCAGCACCGGCACCAGCGCTTTCGAATCGGCCGGCGCGATCACCAGCGCGTTCACGCGCGAGACGATCATCTGCTCGACCAGCTTGATCTGGCTCGACGTATCCGTTTCATCCTTGATGCCGTTCGACAGCAGGTCGTACTTGGCGGCATTCGCCTTCTGGTGCGCCTTGGCGCCGTTTTCCATGGTCAGGAAGAATTCATTGGCGAGCGACTTCATCACCAGCGCCACCTTCGGTTTGGCAGGTGTCTGCGCCATCGCCGGCACGGCGGGCAAGGCACACACCAGGACAGCGGCGGCAATCATTTTCAGGCGAATACGGGATGTCATGAGCGTCTCCAGAGTTGTTGGTCAAGCACGTCTACATCATGCTTTTGTGGAATTTCACGGCGCGCAAACGTTTGCGCGAAGCGAATAGTGCCTCAATGCCCCATTCCAGTGCAAGCAAAACTGTATGTGCGGTGCAGCAAAAAGACGACGCCCAGAGGGAAGCGAACAGGCTGATGGCATCAGCCTGTTGCGGAGCATTGCGCAAAAATCAGCGCGTAGTTGCGGATTGGGCGCTGGCCCACTGCACGGCCAGCACGCTGGCCAGCACCAGCAGCAAGCCCAGCATCGACCAGCCCGTCATGGCCTGGCCCAGCAGGGCCCAGCCCAGCACGACGGCCATCAGGGGGCTGAGCAGTCCCAGCGAAGACACGGCCACGGGCGACAGGCGGGCGATGCCGCGAAACCACAGCGCGTAGGCCAGCAAGGCGCCGGCCAGGCACAGGTAAGCGTAAGCCAGCACTTGCTGCAGCGACAAGGCCGGCAGCGCAGGATCGGCCAGCCAGGCGACGGGGGCCAGCATCAGGCCGCCCAGCAGCAATTGCCAGCCCGTCAGCGCCAGCACGGGCAAGTCCGGCTTCCAGCGCCGCGTCAGGTAGGTGCCGGCCGCCATGCAGGCCGTGCCGCCCAGCGCGGCGGCAATCCCCACCGGTTCCCACACCGTGCGCGGCGACAATAATAAAATGCCCATGCCGGCCACGCCCAGCACGCTGGCCAGCAGGGCCAGGCGGGCCGGACGGCGTCCTTCCACGCCCCAGGCCAAGCCCATCACCAGCAGCGGCTGGATGGCGCCCACCACGGCCGCCAGGCCACCGGGCAAGCGGTAGGCGGCCACAAACAGCAGCGCCTGGAAGACGCCGATATTCAGCGCGGACAATATCAGCACCCTGCCCCAGTCGCGCCGCGCGGGCAGGCGCCGCATGACGAGCAGCAGCAACAAGCCGGCCGGCAAGACGCGGATCAGCGCCGCCGTGAAGGGACGGTCAGGCGGCAGCAGTTCGGATGTGACGATGTACGTGGATCCCCAGATCAGGGGCGCCAGCGCCGTGAGCACGATATCGCCCCAGGCGGGGTGGGCAGGAGCAGAGGTCATACGACTATCTCGACATTAAGATAATTCAGTGTGGATGCAAACTATCTTGATGTCAAGATAAATACCCGCCCATCGCAATGCCGGCATGAAAAAAGCCCGGCATCGCCGGGCTCTGGGACGGTGCAAGGCAGCAAGCTGCCGCGCCGGGATGCTTAATCGCGCACGCGCTGCAGGGTTCCCACGCGCATGCCGCCAAGGCTGATCTGCGCCGTGTTGTTATTGTTGCTCAGGCTAATCCGCATGACCGTTCCGCCCGCGCCTTCCGGCGCCAGCGTCACGACATTGCCTTCGGTGGTAAACGTGCCCTTGGTCACCTTGCCATTTTCGATGACGCTGTCACGCGTAAATTCCAGGACATTGCCCCTCGGCGCCTGCCATTTTCCCACCAGCGGGTGGCCGCCAAAGCTGAACACGCTTTTCAGCTTGTCCAGCATGCCCGCACCCTGTACGGCCGGCGACTGTCCGATGGCGGCGGCCATGGCCATGGCCGCCTGGTTCAGCTGCACGCGATCCGTGACTTGCCACTGCTTGTCGACCAGCGCCAGCGGCAGCTGCACTTCGAGGTCGCCGTGCGGCAGGCGTTCCAGGATCAGCGCGCGGTCCGCCGACCTGGCGAGCCACGCCGCCTCATCGGTCAAGGCCAGCTTGGCCGTGGCCATCGCCACCTGCTGGCCGCCCAGCTCGCGCACCTGCTCGTAGCCGCTGACACTGGCCACTTTCACGCCCTTGGCCACGCACAGCTTGTCGCCGCGCAAGGCCGCCTTGCCGGGGGCGGCCAGCGTGTAGACAAACTGCGATTGCGCGATCCAGCCGCCGCTGCTCTGCTCGACGGGACCCGTGTACAGCTCGCTACGCACGAGCGCATCGAGCCATTGCCGCGTGGAACTGTCGTACGACGCCACGCGGATTTCGTCCTTCTGGTACGGCAGGTTGGACAGGCACAGCAGCTTGTCGCGCGCCGCCTCGTCCGCCGCCAGGTGGGCATCGATGGCGCGGCTGAAACTGCCAGCCGATGCCGCCTCGGGCGCCAGCAGCCACGCCAGGGCGCCGCCGGCCACAACGACAACCGCCAGCACGCCGCCGGCGAGGATGAGGTGGCGCCGCTTGACGCCGGACAGTGCCGGCGCCGGCGTCGGCACCTGCGCCGCTGCAGGCGACGATGCTGGCGCCGGCGCGGCGTTCACGGCATTGCCGCACTCATCGCAAAAGCGCGCGTCGGGCGTGTGGGCGGTGCCGCACTTTTTACAAAATTGCGCCATGGTCTGCCTTACTTGAGTTTATGCGCGCATTCGCCGCAGAACGCATCGTCGGCGGCGACCGGCGCCTTGCAGCTCGGGCATTGCAGGCTGTCAGCCGGCGCAGCGGCCTGTGCTGCTGGAGCGGCGGGCGTGGCCGCCTGCTCGGCCAGGGCGCGCGCGCGTTCACGCGCTTCCTCGGCTTTTTTCTTGACCGTGGCCAGGCCATCGTTCAGGCTCGCTTCGGACGCGCTGAAATCGACATTGCGCGTGGCGTTCAGATAAATGATGCACACGCCCTTGGTAAAGATCAAACCGGGCACGACGGCCGCGGCCGCCATCAGCAAGCCGCCGCCGAGGCCGGCTGCGATGATGTAGCCGGAGCCGGAGCCGCCGCGACCCAGGCCAGCAGCCAGCGCATACATATTCATCTCGCCCAGGCTGAGGATGCCGGCCGACATGCCGCTGGTCAGCGACACGCCCGTGCCCAGCACGCCAAAGATCAGCAGCGCCACAAACGAGGTGATCAGGAACAGCAGCACTTCCAGCAAGATCACCGACACCAGCTTGGTGCGCACGATCAGGTTCAGGCGGGCAATGATCTGGAACACGCTGGCGCCCGACCAGGCGGCAGGGCCGGCCAGCGGCAGCATCACGTAGAACAGCGCGAACACCAGCACGCCCAGCACGATGGCCGAGAGGGGGAAGACCACCGTGTACAGCACGGGGCCCAGCACGGGGATCTTGCAGACGAACAAGATGATGGCGATGGCGATCATGGCCGCCAGCACGATGAGGAATTCAAGGAAGACGACCGCGACCAGGCGGTGGCTCGTGTACAGCGAGACGAGCACGGCATCAACCAGGCTCATGCCAGGCTGGCCCTGCGCATCGCGCATCAGCATGATGCCCACGGCGTTGGAACCGTAAAACATCACGAGGAAGGCCATCAAGCCGCCCAGGAAGGCCAGCACGACACTGCTCATGCTGCCGGCGAGCATCGTCAGCACGCCACCGACGAGCACGGCGCCGATGAAGGTCAGGGCCAGCAGGGCAATCGCGCGGAAGTTCTTGATGGCATCGGTCGCTTCGATCAGCGAACCGAGGGCGGAGGAAAACGGCAGGGGTTGATGTGCTTCGGTGGAAATGGTCATGTAAAGCCTAGTGAAAATGAATCGGGAATGGAGCGGCCTGCCTGGCCGCCCCGTGCTAGTGCCGTGTTAGTAGGCAAGCGCCAGCTGCAGCTCGGCCGCAGGCATTTGGCGCTGGACGATCTGCAACTTGACGTCCTGGCCGCCAACGCGCTTGTTATTCAGGTACAGGGCCGTGCGGACGGGATAAATGCCCTGCGGCACGCCTTCCGGCATGGGAATCGAGAAGCCGCCCTTGTAGGCGCCGCTGCCGTTGTTGCTGCTGACCACCTTGCGCACGGTTTTGATCAAGTCGCCATTCGGCTTGTACAGGCTCAATTCCTCTTCCACCAGCGGGTTCGGATCGCGCGTGCCGGCGGCCACTTCGATATACGAATTGGTCTGCGCCTTCTGGCCCGGACGCACGGAGGCCGGCGTAAAGCCCGTTTCGTATTTCACCAGGGTCGACTGCTCGGGCAGCTTGCCCTTGTTGGCCACCTTGTAATCGCTCTGCACCTGCTGCGCCGTCTTGACTTGCTGGCTTTGATAATTCAAGGCCACGCAGGCGAGCGCGCCCAGGCTGGCGCCCAGGGCCGCGCCGCGCACCGTGTTGTTGCCGCCGCCCAGCAAGCCGCCGACGACGGCGCCGATGCCGGCCAGCATGGCCGTATTGCATTCGCCGCTGGCCGCTTCCGTGCCTGCGGTGGTGGTATTGCCGGTGGCGCCAGGGCCGCCCGGCGTGGCGCAACCGGCCAGCATCGAGGATACGACCAGCATCGCCACCAGGGGCTTGGCCATTTGTTTCAAGTTTTTCACGTTATTCTCCGGAAAGATCAAAATAGGAATGGAAGGCAAGCCGCGCGGCTTACTCGATCTGGATTTGCGACAGCGCCTTGTCTTGCGCCTCTTTCGCCTTGCGCTTGATGTCGAGCGCGTAGCGGTTGCCCGTGTCCATGCGCAGCACGGCATTCGCGTTGGCGATGGCGCAGTCATACTTGCGTTGGCTCATGCAGTGGCTCGCTTCCGACAGGCTGTCCGTGATCACGCCTTCGAGACCGGACGGCTTGCTGGCAGGCGCGGCCGGCGGTGCCACCTTGACGGGTTTGACGGGCTTTTCCACGACGGGCACCGGTGCTGGCGCCGGCAGCGGCGCGGGCGCGGGGACTGGTACAGGGGCGGAAACCGGGACTGGCGCCGGCGCCGGTTCGGCCACGGCGGGCGTTGCGGCAGGCTCGGCCGCCGTGACGCCATCGAGGGCCTGATCGCTGATGTCCAGCGGCGCCTCCGCCACTGGCGCCGCGTCCGTGGTGGCCAGCGCCGCCGGAACAGCGTCCGCCGCAGGCACTGATGCGGACGGGATGCCTGACATGTAGTAATAAGCACCGGCAGCGGCGGCCAGCACCACCGCCGCAGCGGCGACAGCGATCAGCTTGCTACGCTTGCCGTCAGCGGGCGCAGATTCAGGCGCAGGTTCAGGCAGCGCTTCAGGCTCAGGTACGGGCGCAGGCACGCGTACTGCCTCAGGTGCAGGTTCTGGCTCCGGTGCGTGAACAGGCTCGGCAATGCGCTTCTCCAGCGCGGGAGGCGGCGGCGACTTGCTCAGGCTCAGGGGCACGGCGACCGGCGCCAGCACTTCGGCGACGGTTTCCGGAACGGTTTCCGGAGCGGTTTCCGCAACCGGCTCCGTCACCGGCCCGATAGCGGCCTCAGGATTAGGCGTGAAGACAGGTTCGGGCAGCGGCGGCGGCACGGATGCAGCGGCGGACGGCGCGGCCACGGCAGGCGCGGCAACGCCAAAACTGAACGCGCACTTGGGGCAGAACTTGGCGTCCGGCTTGCAGTCATGGCCGCACTGGCCACAGGATTTGCCCGGCACGGGCACGGCAGCGGCAAACGTCGTGCCGCAGGAAGAACAGAATTTGGCGCCCGGCTTATTCTCGGCCTGGCAGGAAAGGCATTTCAATTGGCATCTCTTTTCATATAAACGCTGGAGCCGCCTGCATTCGGCGATTGCCAGAATTACAGCTTTGTTGCCGTACGGCTAAATATTCAGCGAGTATATTTTCAAACCTCTAGTTGCCACAAGGGAAAATTGCCTTTTGCTCTATCCAATTTTTAAATATTGGTAAAAAATTTCCCGCCTGCCATGCGCGTCCGGGTCGGCGCGGCGCATAAAAAAACCCGGCAACGCAGGCTGCGTTGCCGGGTTGTGCATCGTCCGGCGCCAGAATCGGCGCGGAATGCCTGACTTGCGACCTACTTGCGACCGCCGCGCGCCTGCGCGCCATGGCCGCCCTTGGCCGGCGGCTTGCTGCCACGGCCCATCGGCACGGCGGCCGGCTTGGCCTTGGTCTTGATGGTCGACAGGATCGATGGACGCACTTTCGACTCGACGGCCGTGGCCTTCGGCGCCGCCGCCGTGCCGCCCAGGGCGATGCGGCTCTTGCCTGGCGCCACCTTGAACTTGTCTGGCGTGCCGGCGCCATGCGTCTGGCGGCTGCGTTCGCCGGCGGCCAGGCCGCCCGACTCCGACGACGTCCAGGCGGGGATCAGATGCTTGTCGCCATTGCCGATCAGGTCGCCACGGCCCATGTTCACCAGCGCTTCGCGCAGGATCGGCCAGTTGGCCGGGTCCTGGTAGCGCAGGAACGCTTTATGCGTGCGGCGGATCTTGCCGCTGCGCGCCGTTTCCACCACTTCCGAGTCGGCCGTGACCTTGCGCAGCGGATTCTTGCGCGTGTGGTACATCGTCGTCGCCATGGCCATCGGCGTGGGCATGAAGGTTTGCACCTGGTCCAGCTTGAAATTGTTTTTCTTCAGCCACAGGGCCAGGTTCAGCATGTCCACGTCCGTCGTGCCCGGGTGGGCGGCGATGAAGTACGGAATCAGGTATTGCTTCTTGCCCGCTTCCAAGGAGAAACGGTCGAACATTTCCTTGAATTCATCGTAGGCGCCGATGCCGGGCTTCATCATCTTCGACAAGGTGCCCTCTTCCGTGTGCTCGGGCGCGATCTTCAGCAAGCCGCCGACGTGGTGCGTCACCAGTTCCTTCACATACTCGGGCGAACGCACGGCCAGGTCGTAGCGCAAGCCCGAGCTGATCAGCACTTTCTTGATGCCCGGAATGGCACGCGCCTTGCGGTACAGGGAAATGAGCTTGCTGTGGTCCGTGCCCAGGTTGACGCAGATGGACGGGTAGACGCAGGACAGGCGGCGGCACGAGACTTCGATCTCTTTTTCCTTGCACGCCAGACGGTACATATTCGCCGTCGGGCCACCCATATCGGAAATGGTGCCCGTAAAGCCTTTGGTTTTATCGCGGATATGCTCAATCTCGCGCAAAATCGACGGTTCCGAACGGCTCTGGATGATGCGGCCTTCGTGCTCGGTGATCGAGCAGAAGGTGCAGCCGCCGAAGCAGCCGCGCATGATGTTGACGGAGAAGCGTATCATTTCCCAGGCCGGGATATGCGCCTTGCCATAGCTCGGGTGCGGGGCGCGCGCGTAATTCATGTCGTACACGCCATCCATCTCGTCCATCGCCAGCGGCAGCGGCGGCGGATTGAGCCACACGTCGCGTTCGCCGTGCGCCTGCACCATGGCGCGTGCATTGCCTGGATTCGATTCCAGGTGGAACACGCGCGAAGCGTGCGCATACATGACGGGGTCATCCTTGACGACGTCGTAGGCGGGCAGGCGCACCACCGTCTTGTCGTGCTTTTCCTTGGCCATGGCCAGGCGCTCTTCGCGGCTCATGATGCGGATCGGCTTGATGACCTCGGCCGATTTCGACGCGTTTTCCGTGGCGCAGGCGGTCTTGTCTTCCTGCACCATCTCGTACGGGCTGTAGTGCGGATCGATCTTGCCGGGCACGTCGACGCGGGTGGAATTGTGCACGCCCCAGTCGTCGCCAGGCAGCCAGCCAGCCGGCACCATGAAAGCCGTGCCGCGCAAGTCGCGGATATCCTTGATGTGTTCGCCAGCGGCCAGGCGGTGCGTGAGGTCGACCAGCGCCCGCTCGGCATTGCCGAAGATCAACAAATCGGCCTTGGAATCGGGCAAGACGGAACGGCGGACCTTGTCCGACCAGTAATCGTAATGGGCGATGCGGCGCAGCGATGCTTCGATGCTGCCGATGACGATGGGCACGTCGGGGTACGCTTCGCGCGCGCGCTGGGCGTACACGGTGACGGCGCGGTCCGGGCGCTTGTTCGGTTCCGCGTTGGCCGTGTAGGCGTCGTCGGAGCGGATCTTGCGGTCGGCCGTGTACTGGTTGACCATCGAGTCCATGTTGCCGGCGGTAATGCCGTAGTACAGGCGCGGCTTGCCGAGGATGCGGAAGGCGTCGGCCGACAGCCAGTCCGGCTGGCTGATGATGCCGACGCGGTAGCCCTGCGCTTCGAGCAGGCGGCCGACCAGGGCCATGCCGAAGCTCGGATGGTCGATGTAGGCGTCGCCCGTGACGAGGATGACGTCGCACTGGTCCCAGCCCAGCGCATCCATCTCGGCGCGCGACATCGGCAGGAAAGGCGCAACGGCAGCGCGGGCAGACCGCTTGGGAACGGTCGCAAATAAATTGGTAGGGGAGCTCATAGGGTACGGATTGTACCGGAATTGGCCATTTCCAACCTGACGGCCTGCTTTTTACTGTTGGATTTCAGTACAAAAAACGTTTATTTTTCAATCACTTGGGGAATTCCCATTGGGAAATTGTAACTGAGGAGCGGTTTTTTATCATTGCATTAACATCGTCCCGGCGCCGCTCGAAAGCGTCGCGGGCAAGCGCAATGCCGGGTTGAATAGCGGAACCGTACGCAGGCACGGTAAGCAAGACATGCCCGGCAGTGGGCTGCGCAGTCGGTTTTCAGCGGTGCATCAGATACCCATATTGGCGAGAATCTCACCCAATTCGCGCAATGCCGGCTCCAGTTTCGGATGTTTCACCGCGAATTTGGCCGACAATTCCTGGCTGCGCTCGGCCAGGCCGTAGGTGGTCGATTCTTCTTCCTGCTCCTGCGCGGCGCGCTTTTCCATCAGCAACTTGATGTCGACATCGAGTTTTTGCAGCAAACCATGCAGTTCTTCATCGACGGGGCCGCTGGTTTCCAGCGTCGAGTGCAGCTGTTGCAGCGATTCCTTGAGTTTGCTATCCATGTTTTTTCCTGTCAGTCCGTAAATTGCGTGTCCAGGTACAGCTGTTCCACCTTGCTCCTGGCCCACGGGGTCTTGCGCAAAAACTTCAGGCTCGACTTGATGCTGGGATCGCTGATGAAGCAATTGATATCGATGTGCTTGGCCAAGCCGTCCCAGCCGTAGTGGGCGTGCAGGCGCGTCACGATACCTTCCAGGGTAATGCCATTCAAATCTTGCTGACTCATATACTCTTTCGACTGCCTTCTTATTGACATCTTACTCAATTCTACGCCGCCGGCACAGAAAGCTTGCGTGCGCCATGACAACGCAGCGCAAGCTTCAGATGAGGGCGGTTTACTTGGCGTTCAAGCCGCGGCGTTCCAGCAGCGGTTCGACGGTGGCGTCGCGGCCGCGGAAGTCGCGGAACAGTTGCAGCGCATCGACGCTGCCGCCGCGCGACAGCAGCTTGGCGCGGAACCAGTCGCCATTCTTGCGCGTCAGGCCGCCGTTTTCCTTGAACCAGTTGACCGATTCCGCGTCCAGTTTCTCCGACCACAGGTAGGCGTAGTACGCCGCCGAGTAGCCGCCCGAGAAACTGTGCGAGAAGTAGGCCGTGCGGTAGCGCGGCGGCACGGGCGCGTAATCGACGCCCGCGTCCTTCAGCGAGGCCGCTTCAAAGGCCAGCACGTCCGTCGGAATCTGCGCTGGCGCCAGCTGGTGCCAGCGCTGGTCCAGCAGGGCCGCCGACAGGTATTCCGTCGTCATGAAGCCCTGGTTGAATTTCTTCGCCGCCGTCACCTTGTCGAGCAATTCCTGCGGCATGGCCGCGCCGCTCTGGTAGTGCTTGGCGTAGTTTTGCAGCACTTCCGGCCACACGGCCCACATTTCATTGACTTGCGACGGATACTCGACGAAGTCGCTCGGCACGCTGGTGCCGGCAAAGCGTGGGTATTTCACGTTCGAGAACATGCCGTGCAGCGCATGGCCGAACTCATGGAACATGGTCGTCACTTCATCGAAGGTCAGCAAGGTCGGCTGGCCGGCCGGCGGTTTCGGGATGTTGAGCTGGTTGGCCACCACCGGGTGCGTGCCCATCAGCGACGATTGCGACACGTATTCATTCATCCACGCGCCGCCATGCTTGTTGCCGCGCGCATAGAAGTCGGCGATGAACAGGGCCAGCGGCTTGCCGTTGGCATCGAGAACGTCGTAGACGCGCACGTCCGGGTTATACACCGGCAAATCCTTGCGTTCCTTGAAGCTGATGCCATACAACTTGTTGGCGGCAAAGAAGACGCCGTTGTTCAGGACACTGTTGAGTTCCAGATACGGTTTCAGCTCGTTTTCATCGAAATTGAAGCGCTGCTTGCGCAGCTTGTCCGTGTAGATGGCCCAGTCGGCCGCCGCCACCTGGAAGCCGCCCTTTTCCGCGTCGACCACTTGCTGCAGGTCGGCCGCTTCGCGGCGCGCGTTGGCGACAGCCGGTTTCGCCAATTCCGACAGCAGGGTGTTGACGGCCGTCGTGGTCTTGGCCGTCTGGTCTTCCAGCGCATACGCGGCGTAATTGGCGTAGCCGAGCAAGGTAGCCCGTTCGGCGCGCAGTTTCGCCAGTTTCAGCACGATGGCGCGGTTGTCGAACTCGCCGCCCTGGCTGCCCCGGTTCAGCGACGCCTCCATCAGGCGCTGGCGCGTGGCGCGGTTGGTCAGCACGGCCAGCGGCGGCTGGCCGCTGGTGTTGACGAGGGCGATGAGGAACTTGCCCGTCAAGCCGCGCTCCTTGGCGGCCGCGGCGGCCGTGTCGATATCGCTGTCCGTCATGCCGGCCAGCTCGGCGCGCGTGTCGACGACGATGCTCTTGGCATTCGTTTCCTTCAACACATTTTGCGCGAAGGCCGTTTCCAGGCCCGCCTGCTCGGCGTTGTAGGCTTTCAGTTTGTCCTTGTCCGCATCGGACAGCTTGGCGCCGGCGCGCACGAAATCCGTGTGATAGCGTTCCAGCAAGTGCAGGGATTCCGCATCAAGGCCCAGCTTGTCGCGCTTGGCGTACAGGGTGTCGATGCGGGCGAACAGTTTCGGGTTCAGGTTGATGGCATCCGTGTGCGCGGCCAGTTTCGGCGACATCTCCACTTCCACCGCTTCCAGCACGGCATTCGTGTTGGTCGACGTCATGTTGCTGAAGATGCTCTGCACGCGGTGCAGCAGCTGCCCCGTGCGCTCGAGCGCAACGACGGTGTTCTCGAACGTGGGCGCCTGGCGGTTGCCGGCGATCGCATTGACTTCGGCCAGCTGCCGCTTCATGCCTTCGGCAAACGCCGGCGCGTAGTGCGCATCCTTGATCAGGCCGAACTGCGGCATCTGGAATGGCAGCGGACTGGCTTTCAGCAGGGGGTTCTGGGCGCTGATGGCGGCGGCAGGCGCAGCGGCCGCGGCCAGGGCGGAAGGGGCGGCGTGGGCCAGCATGACGCTGGCGGCGATGACGAGCAGTTGTGGATGGATCATGACATCTTTCAGGAAGCGCGGGGAAGAACCGCGATCGCGTCGCGGGCCAGTTGCAGATCATAGCAGCCTGTCACACAGGCGTCATCCAGCATGGGCTATCCTGTGGTGTATCACACCAATTGCACGGTTTACCACGGCATACGTCGCGATGCACCAAATAAAAATGGCCGCCAATCGCTTGGCAGCCATTTTCATTGACCCGGCTTTGACACCGGGAACAAGGCTTTTACTTGCCGTTCAAGCCACGGCGTTCCAGCAGCGGCTCGATCTTCGCATCGCGGCCGCGGAAGTTGCGGTAGATGTCGAGCGCATCGGCGCTGCCGCCGCGCGACAGCAGTTTGCTGCGGAACCAGTCGCCGTTCTTGCGCGTCAGGCCACCGTTTTCCTTGAACCACTCGACCGTGTCGGCATCGAGCTTTTCCGACCACAGATAGGCGTAGTAGCCGGCCGAGTAGCCGCCCGCGAACGCATGCGAGAAATACGTGGTGCGGTAGCGCGGCGGCGCCGGGGCGAAATCGACGCCGGCATCGCTCAAGGCGGCTTTTTCAAACGCCAGCACGTCGGTGGGAATTTGCGCCGGGGTCAGCTGGTGCCAGCGCTGGTCCAGCAGGGCCGATGCCAGGTATTCCGTGGTTTTATAGCCTTGGTTGAAATTGTCGGCCGCCGTCACTTTCGCCAGCAGCTCGGCCGGGATGGCCGCGCCCGTTTGATAGTGCTTGGCGTAGTTTTGCAGCACTTCCGGCCACAGCGCCCACATTTCATTGACTTGCGACGGGTATTCGACGAAGTCGCGCGGCACGCTGGTGCCGGCGAAGCGCGGGTATTTCACGTTCGAGAACATGCCGTGCAGCGCATGGCCGAATTCGTGGAACATGGTGTTGACTTCGTCAAACGTCATCAGGGTCGGCTGGCCCGCTTCCGGCTTTGGAATGTTCAGGTTATTCGCGATGACGGGTTTGCGATTGAGCAAGCTCGACTGGCCCACGTAGGCATTCGCCCAGGCGCCGCCGCGCTTGTTGCTGCGCGCGTATGGATCCAGGGTGAAGATGGCCAGCTGCGTGCCGTCTTCGTTGAAGACGTCGTACACCAGCATGTCGGCCGTGTAGACGGGCAAGTCGGTGCGCTGCTTGAAGGTCAAGCCATACAGTTTACCTGCGGCAAAGAACACGCCCTTGGTCAGCACGCTGTGCATTTCAAAGTACGGTTTCAGCTGATTTTCATCAAAGTTGTAGCGTTCGGCGCGCACCTTGTCGCTGTAGAAGGCCCAGTCGCTGGCCGCGACCTTGAAACCGCCCTTGTCGGCATCGATGACCTTCTGGATATCGTCCGCTTCACGGCGCGCATTGACGACGGCCGGCTTCGCCAATTCGCCCAGCAAGGCGTTCACGGCGGTCGTGTCGTGCGCCGTCTGGTCTTCCAGCGAATACGCGGCGTAGTTCGGGTAACCCATCAACGCGGCACGTTCGGCGCGCAGTTTCGCCAGTTCCAGCACTTCCTGGGTATTGTCAAACTCGCCGCCACGGCTGCCGCGCGCTTGCGAGGCGGCCATGATGCGTTCGCGCAAGGCGCGGTTGGTCAGCAGCGCCAGCGGCGCCTGGCCCGTCGTGTTGACGAGGGCGATCACGTACTTGCCGTCCAGGCCGCGCTTCTTGGCCAGGCCGGCGGCCACTTCGATGGCGGCCGGCGACAGGCCGTCGAGCTCTTCGCGCGTATCGACGACGACGGCCGACGCGTTCAATTCCTTCAGTACATTCTGCGCGAACTTGGTCGACAGGGCGGCCAGCTGGCCGTTATAGGCGCGCAGCTTTTCCTTGTCGGCCGCCGACAGCTTGGCGCCGGCGCGCACGAAGTCCGTGTGGTAGCGCTCGAGCAAGCGTTTCGATTCCGCATCGAGGCCCAGCTTGTCGCGCTTGGCGTAGAGGCTGTCGATGCGCTTGAACAATTTGTCGTTGAGCATGATCGCGTCGCTGTGGGCCGCCATCTTCGGCGCCAGCTCGCGTTCCAGACCCTGGATCGTGTCATTCGTGTTCGAACCGGACATCACGGAAAACACGGTGCGCACGCGGCCCAGCAGCTGGCCCGAGCGTTCCATGGCGACGATGGTGTTGTCGAAGGTGGCCGCTTTCGGGTTGTTGGCGATCGCCGTGATTTCCGCCAGGTTGGCGGCCATGCCTGCCGTAAAGGCAGGCGCGTAGTCGGCGTCCTGCACCTTGTCGAACGGCGGATAATTGAATGGCAGGCTGCTGGCTTGCGCAAACGGGTTCGAGGCGGGCAGCGTGGCGGCAGCGGTAGCTGTGGCTTTAACAGTGGCTGGCGCGGCGGTAGCGGCAAAGGCGGCTGGCGCCAGCATCAGGCTGGCGGCGATGACGAGCATTGTTGGACGGGTCATGTCTTCTTTCAAGAAACGCAAGAGAGCCGCGATTGTGTCGCGGGCCAGCCTGAAATAATAACAGCCTGAAACACTTGCGTCACCAGCAACTACCGATGGTAGCGCGCCAGCCGGTGATGAACGGTTTTCATGCCCTCCACATCAAGATACCAATTTAGTAATGCGGCGGACGCTCGTTGACCAGCCCGCCATTCGCCTGCTGCGCCCCATCGCGCACGTGCTCGCCCAGCTTGTGCAGCATGGCCTCGAGCTGGTCGATGCGCTTGCCCTGCTGGTACACCATCTGGTTCAGCGATTCGACCAGGTCTTCCTGCTGCGCCAGCTTGATTTCGATATCGACGAAACGTATTTCCGTCTGTTCTGCATTGTCCATGGTGCTCACGCTCATTTCTCACTGAAAGCGGCATTCTACCGCCGCCACGGCGTGAGCCAGGACAAACCTCCTCCATTCGTCGTCGGACGGGGCCCGATGGCTGCCGATTCTTTCGTTTGGGCCGACTCAAATCGCTTGACGAAGGAGAACAAACGATTGCAATGACTGCATCCCCCACCCGAACCAACGCTGATCGATACGCGCAAGACGGCCGATACCGGCGCTGGGAAGATTCCCTGCACGACATGGCGGCCGCCAGGGGAAGGCGTATGCGAGTTGCGGTTCTTGCAGACGGGGCCCGGCTGGCGCGTGTATTTTCACGAAACCAATCTGGGCACCGTGATACTGGCCATCGTGCGAAGGCCACGCCGGACGGCGCCGTGGAAGCATGAGCGCGATTTAAACTTTCGGCGCGGCCAATAACGCCTTCATGCGCGCCAGGCGTTCCTTGGGGGAAATCACTTCCGCCTCCGTCGGCACGGCGTCGCCCACGTCGAGTTGCATTTCCTTGATGAAGCGCGACGGGTCGCAATGCACCTGCTCGCCGGCGCGCTTGCGCTTCTTGCACCAGGTAATGTGCAAGGTGCGCTGGGCGCGCGTGATGCCCACATACATCAAACGGCGCTCTTCCTGGATGCGCGCGGCAATGGTCTCGGCCGGCGCATCGGCGTCGCCCTTGTGCGGCAAAATCCCCTCTTCCACGCCGACCAGGAAAACGTGCGGAAACTCCAGCCCTTTCGATGCATGCAGGGTGGACATGCGCACGGCATCCTGCTCCTCGTCCTTGCCCTCGAGCATGGTCATCAGGGCCACCATCTGCGTCAGTTCCAGCACGTTCTTTTCTTCGCCGTCGCGGTCCTTGCCGCCCCGGCCCCGTTCCTTGAGCCAGTTGACGAATTCCAGCACGTTCTGCCACTTGCTTTGGGCTTGCCGTTCCTCGAAGGCATCGTACAGATACGATTCGTAGTGGATTTCCTTCATCATGTCATCGAGCACCTCGGCCGCGTTGTCGCCGCTGCCGGCCGCGCCGGGACGGCTGGCGCGCGATTCGAGGTCGTTGATGAAGTTGCAGAAGTCGCGCAGCGGCCCCAGCTGGCGATCGGTCAGCTTGGCCTCGATGCCGCCCTTGAAGACGGCCTGGAACAGCGAACACTGCCACTGGCCCGAGAACGCCCCCAGCACCTCCAGCGTCGACTGGCCCACGCCACGGCGCGGCGTCGTCACGGCGCGGATGAAGGCCGGATCGTCGTCTTCGTTGGCCAGCAGGCGCAGGTAGCTGATGATGTCCTTGATCTCGGCCTTGTCGAAGAAGCTCTGGCCGCCCGAAATCGTGTACGGGATGCGTTCCTTGCGCAGGCACTGCTCGATGATGCGCGCCTGGTGGTTGCCGCGGTACAGGATCGCGTAATCGGAAAATTTGTTCTTGCGCTCGAAATGGTCGGCCGAGATCATGATGGCGACCTGCTCCGCCTCCTGCTCGTCCGTCTGCATGCCCAGCACCTTGATCGGCTCGCCCAGGCCATGCTCGGACCACAGCGACTTTTCAAACAGCTTCGGGTTGTTGCCGATGACGGCATTGGCCGCGTTCAGCACGCGCATGGTGGAGCGGTAATTCTGCTCGAGCTTGATGACGCGCAAATCGGGGAAATCCGTCTCCAGCGTCTTCAGGTTTTCCACGGTGGCGCCGCGCCACGCATAAATGGCCTGGTCGTCGTCGCCCACGGCCGTAAACATCGGCTTCTTGCCGATGCCCGTCACCATCAGTTTCACCAGTTCGTACTGGCACGTGTTCGTGTCCTGGTATTCGTCGACAAGCAGATAGCGCAAACGGCGCTGCCACTTGTCGCGCACGGGGCCATTGTTGCGGAACAATTCCACGGGCAGGCGGATCAGATCGTCGAAATCGACGGCCTGATAGGCGGACAGGGTCGCCACATAGCTGCGGTAGATGCGCGCCGCGTTCGCCTCGTCTTCATCCTTGGCTTGCGCCAGCGCCATGTCCGGATCGATCAGGCCGTTTTTCCACAGCGACATGGCGTTCTGGATGCCGCGTATCACCTGTTTATCGGTGGTAATGGCAAGATCTTGCACGAGGGAGAAACAATCGTCGCTGTCCATGATGGAAAAGCGGTCTTTCAGCCCCACGCCATTGGCTTCCTGGCGCAGGATTTTCACGCCCAGCGAATGGAAGGTCGACACCGTCAACTGCTTGGCCTGGCGCGGCTGTTTCAACAGCTTGGCGATGCGCTCCTGCATTTCCAGCGCCGCCTTGTTGGTGAACGTCAACGCGGCGATGGTGCGCGGGTCATAGCCCCGGTCTTCGATCAGGTGGGCGATCTTTTGCGTGATCACGCGCGTCTTGCCCGAACCGGCGCCGGCCAGCACGAGGCAAGGGCCGTCGAGGTAGGTCACCGCTTCGCTTTGGGGGGCATTCAGACCGAATTGTGGCGCTTTGGACATCAGGGTATTTCCGGAGGGAACAGCGGCCCATTGTAACAGCGTCGCGCCCGCCTTTTGCACGATGGCGCATGCCTGAAAAACAGGCAATGGCATTGATATATCGCCATTTGACGCCATTTTGGCGCATGGAAGGCGTGCGGCGTTGCCACGCCTGGAGTACCATTCCGCCTATATCGCCCGTGCGCGCCCCTTACCGAATGGCTGTCCTATGAAATTTGAACACCTGATTGAAATCAACGATCCACTCAATCCCCTGATCGACACCTTGTCCCTGGAGCAAGTATGGCGCGGCCTCGTCTTGCGTGCCGAATCGCCGAAACTGTTCGTACCGCACCTCGACGAATGCCAGATCAGCGAGCGCAGCGAGAACGGTTTCGCGCGCAGCCTGCGCTACGGCGAGCTGGTGATCAACGACAGGGTGGTGCTGGTGCCGCAGATGCAGGTGCGCTATGAAGTGGCGGCGCAAAAGGATATCAGCAAGTCCTCGCTCGTGATGACCATCGAGATGCCCGACGAGATCAGCCTGTGGGTGCGCTTCCAGTACGACGACGGCCACGATGCGGCCACCGACGCGGCCAACGCCATGTACGACGAATTCCGCCGTTCCGCCTACAAGGAATCGGACATCGACACGGTGCGCGTCATGCGCGAGCTGGCGGCCGAGGGCCGGCTGGACGGCGTGCTGCTCAATTAAGTTGGCTATATACGTCTGGAAACGTTCAGCGCCAGGCGCCTTGCCGAAGGCAGTACGCCAGTACGACGAGGCAATGCACAACGCCATGGGCGTCTTTCCAGGCGCTCTACACCCTGGCGCTGCGGCCCCATAGCTGGTCCGGGCGGAACTGCAATCCCGCCTGCTCCGCGCTGAGCACTTCGCGGATGGCGTGCAAGTCCACGCGCGTATCGCGCCGCAGCGGCACGTCCAGGCGCGCGCCGCGCGGTCCGATCAGCGACTGCACATGGGGCGTGGCCGCGCTCAAGCCCTTGCGCGTGACGACGCCGATTTCCCCATTCAACAGTTTCACGAAGGTGCCGATCGGGTAAATGCCCAGCTCGCGCACCAGCAGCGAGGCCAGCGGCGCGTCCAGCGTGGCTTTTTCCGCCATCAGCATCTCGCGCAGGGCCACGTTCGGCAACAGCGGCTTGCGGTAGCTGCGCCGCGACACGCGCGCGCAATAGCGGTCGGCCAGCATGATCAGCCGGGCGCCCACGCCAATCTCGGCGCCCGTGGCGCCCAGCGGATAACCGCTGCCATCGACATTTTCATGGTGCTGCAGCACGGCTTGCAGCCAGGCGGGATCCGTCACGCCGGCCGCGCGCAGCAAGTCCACGCCCGCTTGCGGATGGGCACGGATGTAGGCGCGCTCCTGCGCGTCCAGCGGATCCGCCTTATGCTGGAAATGCGCGTGGCGCGCCAGCATGCCCACATTCATGCTCAGCGCGGCCAGCACCACGCTGCGCAAGGCGGCGTCATCGAGTTTCAGGGCCCGCGCCAGCATGGTCGCGATGACGGCCGTGTCGACGCTGTGGCGCACGGCGAAGTCGCCCGCGCCCTGGTTGTGCAGGATGCAGGCCAGGGCCACGTCGGCGTCGAGCGTGACGGCCTCTTCCACCAGTTGCGCCAGCGGCGCCAGTTGATCCTGCGCTACAACTTGCCCGGCGACGATGGCCGGCAAGACCAGCGCCAGGCCGGACGTGGCCCGGTTCAGCATGCGCAGGGCCGACGGCGCCTCCGTGCCGGGGCGCCTCTCGTCATCGCTGGCATCGGCGATCATGCCGCGCGCCAGCAGCAGCTCGATCTGGTGCTCGCTGCGGATCACATGGCCCACCTTGGCCAGCAAGCCGCCCGCCTCGCCGTGCACGTCCCAGGGCAGGGACAGGCCCAGCGCCAGTTCCCCCGCATGTATGCGCCGAATTGTCACATCGTCTCCGTGTCATCGCTGCCACTGCCAGTTGTACCACCCAGGCATCGTTGGCATGAACCATTTGAAATGTTTTTTGCTTTTAATCAATGTTTCAATGTGGCAGCGATGATCGCGCAATCATGTGCGCCTGTCTACATAATTATATAAATCGCAAAGTTGCAACACATTTCCCTCACACGCCAGGCGAGCAATCGGCGCAGCCGGGCGCGTGTTCCGGGTCCTTTTCCAGGTGCAGCGCCAGTTCGCGCAAGGCCGTGCGCACGCCTTCCTCGATGACGGGGTGGTAGAACGGCATGTCGAGCATGGCCGGCACCGTCAGCTGCGCCTGGCACGCCCAGGCCAGCAGATGGCCCAGGTGTTCCGCGCGTGGGCCGATCAGCTCGGCGCCGAGAAAGCGCTTGCTGCCGAATTCCGCATACACGCGCAGCACACCCTGGTTTTGCAGCATCACGCGGCTGCGGCCCTGGTTGCCGAACGACACGGCGCCGACGGCGAAGCGGCCCGCGTGGCTCGCGCACAATTGCTGGTAAGTGGCGCCCACCGTGGCGACCTGCGGTTCCGTGAAGGCGATCGTCAGCGGCGTGCGGCGCAAGCCCGGTTTGACGTGCGGAAAGCGCGCCGCATTGTCGCCGGCGATGCGGCCCTCGTCGGCCGCCTCGGGCAGCAGCGGCAATGCATTGTCGGCATCGCCCGCGATGAAGATGGCGCTCTTGCCGCATTGCATGGTGTGCCTGTCGTACAGCGGTATGCCATGGCGGTCGAGGGCGATCTGCGCCGTTTCCAGGCCGATCCGGGCGACATTCGGACGGCGGCCGATGGCGGCCAGCACATACTCGAACTGCTCGGTTTTTTCCTGGCCGGCGCCATCGCGGCTGGTCAGCAGGATGCCGGCCCCATCGGCCGTTTTTGCCACGTGGGCAACGCTGGTCTGGAAGCGGATGTCGAGCTCGCGCGCCAGCACGGCGCCCGCCTCCTGCAGCACGAGCGGGTCGGTCAGCTGCGCCACCTTGGTGCCGCGCGCAAACAGGGTCACGCGCACGCCCAGGCGGGCCAGCGCCTGGCCCAGTTCCAGGCCGATGACGCCGCTGCCGACGACGGCCACCGACTGCGGCAAGTCCGTCCATTCGAACACGGCGTCGCTGGTGATGACGCGCTCGCCCGCCGCCTGCCACTCGGGCGGCACGATGGGCGTGGAACCGGTGGCGATCACCACGCTGGCCGCTTCGACCAGGGTATGTTCATCGACCTGCAGCTTGCCCGGCGCGATGAAGCGCGCATGGCCGCGCAATTTTTCCTCGTCGGCAATGGCGTTGACGCCATCGAGCACGAAGCCGACAAAGCGGTCGCGCTCGCTGCGCACCCTGGCCATCACTTGCTGGCCGTCGATGCGCACGGGCCCAGGATGCACGCCGAAGCCGGGCGCGGCAGCCACCGCATGGGCCGCCTCGGCCGCCGCGATCAGCAGTTTGCTGGGCATGCAGCCCACGCGCGCGCACGTCGTGCCGTAGGGTCCGCTTTCTATCATCAGCACGCGCTTGCCCTGCATGCGCGCCGCCTTGTGCGCCGTCATGCCGGCCGTGCCGCTGCCGATCACGGCCACATCCACTCGTAGTGTTTTCATGCTGCTGTCCATCCCGTTTCAGGTTGCTCACAGCATTCGATACTACCCGTTTGCTGAAAATAAGGTTTTACTTTGCAGCAATATATGCATTAGTATAACTAATCATTTTTAGAATTTATAAGCACAGCTAATGGGATCACTCGATTATCGCGCGCTGGCCGTGCTGGACGCCGTAGCCAGCCACGGCAGTTTCGACAAGGCAGCCCTGGCCCTGGGCATCACCCAGTCGGCCGTCTCGCAGCGCATCAAGGCGCTGGAAGACGCCAGCGGGCGCCTGTTGATCATCCGGGGCCAGCCAGCCGTGCCGACGGGGCTGGGCCAGCGCCTGATCGTGCATCACCGCAACGTCAAGCTGATGGAAGCGTCGCTCGATATCGACCTGGGCAATAGCGTCAGCATGCCGGAAATCGCCATCGCCATCGATGCCGACAGCCTGGCCACGTGGTTCCCCGACACCTTGCCCGCCCTGCTGGCGCCGCCGCGCTGCCAGCTCGACGTGCGCCTGGCCGACAGCGATGCCGCCTTGCAACTGGTGCGCGATGGTTCCGTCTTCGGCTGCGTGGCGGCCGAGTCCGGCGTGGCGCCCGATGCGTCCGCCGCCACCAGCGTGACGCCGCTGGGCACCTTGCGCTATGTCTGCGTGGCCACGCCCGTGTTTGCGGGCCACTGGTTTGGCGATGGTTTCAGCAGCGAGGCGGTGCAGCTGGCGCCGGCCGTGGTGGGCCAGCACGGTCTGCTGGCACGTTTCCTCGCCGAACAATTACAGCTGCGCGCACCGTTTCCGCACCACAGCTTGCCGGTGGAAACGGCGCGCCGCGCCTGCATCCAGGACAGCCTGGCCTACGGCCTGGTGCCGCAGCGCCTGGCCGCGCAAGCCTTGCTGGCCGACCGCCTGGTGGACCTGATGCCGGGGCGCACCCTGGACGTGCCGCTGAGCTGGCATGCGTGGACCCTGGACACGCCGTTTACCAAGCTGCTGTCGGAACAGATCGTGCGCGCCGGCCGCGATTACCTCAGTTAAATCAGATATCCAGCGGGTCCACTTCCAGCGACCATTTCACGCGCGTCTTCATGGCGCGCAATTCCCCCAGCCATTCTTTTAAAAACGCTTGCAGGGCGGGCCGCGAGGGGGACTCCAGCAGCAGCTGGGCGCGGTCGACGTTGTAGACGCGCGTCATGCTCATGGGAATCGGATCATTGATGGTGACCTGCGGGTGCTCCATGCATTCCTTGGCCGCCTGCAGGAATTCGATGGCCGTGGCCAGCTCGGGCGCTTCGGCGCGCAGCAGGGCCTGGAACAGGTACGGCGGCAGCGCCGCCTGGGCCCGCTCTTCCAGCAGGGTGGTGGCGAAATGGTCGTAATCGTGGTTGACGACGGCGTCGTACAGCGGATGGCGCGCATAGCGCGTCTGGATCAGCACTTCGGAAACGCTGCCGCCCTCCGTCTGCGCCGCCCGTCCGGCCCGGCCCGCCACCTGCATCAGCTGGGCGAACAAACGCTCGCTGGCGCGGTAATCCTGGGAAAACAGGGCCGTGTCCGGATTCAATATGCCGACCAGCGTCAGTTTCTTGAAGTCGTGGCCCTTGGCCACCATCTGCGTGCCGATCAGGATATCCACTTCGCCGCGGTGCACGGTATCGAACGCTTCCTGCGCGCTGCCCTTCTTGCGCGTGGAATCGGCGTCGATGCGCAGGATGCGCGCCTCGGGAAACAATTGCTGCAAGCCTTCTTCCACGCGCTGCGTGCCGCGTCCCAGCGGCTGCAAGTCGACGTTGCCGCAGGTAGGACAGTGACGGGGGATGCGCAATTCCAGGCTGCAATGATGGCAGCGCAAGCGGTGCTCGGGCTTGTGCAGCACCATGAACGAAGTGCAACGCGTGCAATTGCTGATCCAGCCGCACGATTCGCAGCAGATGACGGGAGAATAGCCGCGCCGGTTCAGGAACAGCAGCGACTGCTCGCCGCGCTCCATGCGCAGCTTCAATGCCGCCACCAAATGCGACGTCAAGCCATCTTTCGGCTTGTCGCGCTCCATGTCGAGTATCTTGACGCGCGGTAAGACGGCATTCTTGACGGCCCGCTCGCGCAATTCCAGCTTGCGGTAGCGCCCCGTCTGCGCATGGTGCCAGCTTTCCAGCGACGGCGTGGCCGAACCGAGCACGATGGGAATCTGCAATTGCCAGGCGCGCCACACGGCCAGGTCGCGCGCCGAATAGCGCAAGCCTTCCTGCTGCTTGTAGGACGGGTCGTGCTCCTCGTCGATGACGATCAGCTTGAGCTGCGGCAAGGACGCCAGGATGGCCAGGCGCGTGCCCAGCACGATGCGCGCCTGGCCCTGGTGGGCGGCCAGCCAGTGCAGCATGCGCTCGCCCTCGGACAGGCTGCTGTGCAGGGTGGCCAGCATGACGCCAGGAAAGCGCGCGCGGATATTGCCTTCGAGCTGGGGCGTGAGGTTGATTTCCGGCACCAGGATCAGGATTTGCGCCGCCTCGTCGCGCGCCAGCACCTGGGCGCACGCCTGCAGATACACTTCCGTCTTGCCGCTGCCCGTCACGCCATACAGCAGGGTCGGTTGAAAACCCTGGGCGCCGCCGATGGCGTCAGCCGCTTCCTGCTGCGCCGGATTGAGCGCCGGCATGTTCAGCGGCGTGCCGTCATGCGCATCGGCCAGCTTGGTCAGCTTCTTGATGGCGCGGTCGAGCGCCACCGTCGTCAGCACGCGCAAATTCTTCGGCAAGCCCGGCAGCGCCACCTCGCCCAGCGGACGCTGGTAGTAATCGGCGGCAAAGGCGGCCAGCGCCAGCCACTGTGCCGACAGCGGCGCCAGCTGGCTGCGCACGGCCAGCACCTCCTTCAATTTCGCGTCGGGCACGTCGGTGCTGTCGGACACGCCGACGATCAGCCCCATCACTTCACGCCGGCCGAACGGCACCAGCGCCAGCTGCCCCACCTGCGGCAATGCCGCGTCAGCGTCGGCCCCCGCCTGCCAGCGGTAGTCGAACAGGGCGTTCAGGGGCGTGTCGAGCGCGACTTTCAAGATGCACTGCGGCATGGGTGGGATGGCCTATCTTAATAAAAAAGCATGCCGTGCGGCGATGCGTGAGGTCAGGCATGGCGCCAGCCGGCCATGATACTTGTTTCGCCCGTCAAACGCCTAACGGGGGGCGGCACGAGGCGGCGGACGCCCTCACCTGCCCTGAAGAAAATTCTGTGGATAACTTTGTGGACAAAGCAAAATTAACTTCCAGAATAATGTGGATAGAAAATTTTGACCCTCGTCAAGGGGGCACGAAAGAAAATTTAATCGTTTAAAATCAATCACTTAAAAATACACGCCCGGGAGGGCAAAAAACCAAGCGACTTTTCCGCCCTCTGTGCATAACTGAACCATTTGTGAATTTTTTTGCATGAGCATCCATGTATTTTGCATGACGCCAATCAAGGATTTCGACATTTTCACTGGCAAAATGGCCGCTTGCCGGGCAAGGCCCGCGAATGCGGCCACGCCGCGGCAGAAAATTGTTTAAATATCATGCAGTGCAACATACACTTCAGGTGAAACCTGAACATGCGCGCTAAGTGCCCGTTAACAAATTACTTTTCAATTTTATCCACAGAATCTGTTGATAACTTTGTGGACAATGAACTTATAAGCCTGCCGGCCAGAAGAACAACCTTGCTCATTGTGGCAAGGATCGTTAATACCTGAAATTTTTATTTCTTAAAAATCAAATACTTGCAGTCATCTCCCGGGCTAGGCTTTTCAACTGCCTTTTATTTCCGCAGCAAAAAAAATTGTGCATAAGTCGGTATTGCCCCAGGGGCGACAGCCATGAAAAAAGGCAGGCTTCCTGTGGAAAACCCGCCTTTTTGCCATGCCGGGCGCCCTGGGGCGCCGCTGATGACGTTGTTGATTGACTATTTACTGGCCGCTGCACATGGCGCGGCTCATGCTGTGCACGGCTTCCACCATGGCTGCCACGGATTCCGGCGGCGTGAACTGCGAAATGCCGTGGCCCAGGTTGAACACGTGGCCCGTGCCTGCCGATGGCGCGCCAAACGCGTTGAGCACTTTCGCCACTTCGGCGCGGATCTGCTCGGGGCTGGCGAACAGGATGGCGGGGTCGAGATTGCCCTGCAAGCCCACTTTGTGGCCCACCAGCTGGCGCGCGCGCGTCAGGTTGACGGTCCAGTCCAGTCCCACGGCGTCGGCGCCGATGTCGGCGATCTGCTCGATCCACTGGCCGCCGCCCTTGGTAAACACGATGGCAGGGATCTTGACGCCATCCTTGTCGCGCTTCAGTTGCGCCACCACTTGCTGCATGTAGGCCAGCGAAAATTCCTGGTAGGCGCCATCGGCCAGCGCACCGCCCCAGGAATCGAAAATCATCACGGCTTGCGCGCCGGCATCAATTTGCGCATTCAGGTATTGCGCCACGGACGTGGCGTTGATGGCCAGGATGTGGTGCATCAGTTCCGGGCGGTTGTACAGCATCTTCTTGATGGTGTGGAACTCTTTCGAGCCGCCGCCTTCCACCATGTAGCACGCCAGGGTCCACGGGCTGCCGGAAAAGCCGATCAGCGGCACGCGGCCGTTCAATTCCGTGCGGATCTGCGTGACGGCCTTGAAGACATAGTCGAGCGTATCGAGGTCCGGCACTTGCAGGGCCATCACATCCTGTTCCGTGCGCAGCGGGCGCTCGAACTTCGGTCCTTCGCCATCGGCGAAATACAGGCCCAGACCCATGGCGTCGGGCACCGTCAGGATGTCGGAAAACAGGATGGCCGCGTCGAGCGGGAAGCGCTCCAGGGGCTGCAGGGTCACTTCCGTGGCGTAATCGGGATTCTTTGCCAGGCCCAGGAAGGAGCCGGCCCGCTCGCGCGTGGCGCGGTATTCGGGCAGGTAGCGGCCCGCCTGGCGCATCAGCCAGACAGGCGTGTGCTCGGTTGGCTGGCGCAGCAGCGCGCGCAGGAAAGTATCATTCTGAAGCGGAGCAAATTGTGGCATGGCAGGCAATCGAGCTTGGAGAAGCGGTATTATCGCATCCAATCGCCGCCATTTCATTGATTCCAGTGCCGCTTTGCAGCATTTGCCATGCACGGCAGCGCTTTCGTTGTGCCTGCCCTTCCATTATGATGATGTACGCTGCCACGCGCCCTGACCCTGCCTGGCGGCCCTTGATCCCACCACACACGGAGCCCGCATGACCTCAACCGCATCCAGCACCCCTTATGGCACCTGGCCATCGCCGATCAGCGCCGCCATCGTCGCGGCCGGCGCCTCGCCGCTGACGCAGCTGGCCCTGGGGGGCGCCGATGGCGGCGATGTCTTCTGGCTGGCCGGCCGCGCCAGCGAAGCGGGCCGCAACACCCTGCTGCGCCAGCGCGGCGCGCGTGTCGATGAACTGACGCCGGCGCCGTTCAACGTGCGCACGCGCGTGCATGAATATGGCGGCGGCGCGTATGCCGTCGCTGGCGATACCGTGTATTTCTCGCATTTCGCCGATAACCGCCTGTACCGCGTCGTCGCCGACGGCGCCGCGGAAGCCTTCAGCGCGGGGGGCAATACGCGCTACGCGGACTTCGTCGTCGATGCGGCCCGCGCGCGCCTGATCGCCGTGCGCGAGCAGCATCCGGAAGAAGGCCATGCCCACCCGGAAAACAGCCTGGCCGCCATCGGCTTCGACGGCAGTGAAACGGTGCTGGCGCGCGGCCACGATTTCTATGCGGCGCCGCGCCTGTCGCCGGACGGCAGCCAGCTGGCCTGGATCAGCTGGGACCACCCGCGCCTGCCGTGGCAAGGCACGGAACTGTGGCTGGCCGACGTGCATGCGGACGGCAGCCTCGGTTCGCCGCGCCTGATCGCCGGCGGCGCGCGCGAATCGATTTGCCAGCCAGAATGGTCGCCGAACGGCTTGCTGCACTTCGTTTCCGACAGCAGCGGCTGGTGGAACCTGTACCGCCTGCACGGCGCCGACATCGAGGCGCTATGCCCGATGGAAGCGGAATTTGCCACGCCGCACTGGACCTTCGGCGGCAGCATGTACGGCTTCCTGTCCGCCGACGAGATCGTCTGCACGTATATCCAGGCCGGCATCAGCTACCTGGCGCAATTGAACGTGGCCGCGGCCAAGCTCGAGCCGATACCGCACCCGTACCAGGAAATCCGCGAACTGCGCGTCGGCCCCGGCTTTGTCGCGCTGCTGGGCGGCAGCCCCACGATTGCGCTGGAACTGGCGCGCATCGACCTGTCGAACCACGAGCTGGAAGTGCTGGCGCAATCGATCGCGCAATTACCCGCGCTCGGCTACCTGTCCGTGCCGCGCAGCTTGAGCTTTCCGAGCAGCAATGATCGCACGGCCCATGCCTTCTTCTATGCCCCCACCAACAGCGACGCGCTAGCGCCCGATGGAACGTTACCTCCCGTCATCGTCATCAGCCATGGCGGCCCTACCAGCATGGCCAGCAATACCCTGAAGCTGGCGACCCAGTACTGGACCAGCCGCGGCATCGGCGTGCTCGACGTCAACTATGGCGGCAGCAGCGGTTTCGGCCGCGAATACCGCGACGCGCTGCGCGGGCAATGGGGCATCGTCGACGTGGAAGACTGCATCGCCGGCGCGCGCTACCTGGCCGCCCACGGCCTGGCCGACCCCGAGCGCCTGATCATCCGCGGCGGCAGCGCCGGCGGCCTGACGACCCTGTGCGCGCTGACCTTCCATGACGTCTTCAAGGCCGGCGCCAGCTATTACGGCGTATCCGACCTGAAGGGCCTGGACCTCGATTCGCACAAGTTCGAATCGCACTACAACGATTACCTGATCGCCTCGCAGCCGCAGGCCGAGGCCCTGTACCGCGCGCGCTCGCCCATCCACCACACGGATAAATTGTCGCGCCCCATGATTTTCTTCCAGGGCCTCGATGACAAGGTGGTGCCGCCGCAGCAGTCGCAGCTGATGGTCGACGCCCTGCAGGCGCGTGGCGTGCCGGTCGCGTATGTGCCGCTCGAAGGCGAGGGCCACGGCTTCCGCAAGGCGGAAAACATCGTGCGCACGCTGGATGCGGAACTGTATTTCTACCAGCGCGTGTTCGGCCTGCCCGTGCCGGCCGGCGATGCGCCCGTGCAGATCGCCAACTTGCCCGCATGACCGAGCAGCATGTAGACCAACATCTGCTGGACGAGTTCGCTGCACTGGAACAGCACGAACAGATGATCCTGGCCCTGCTGGCGATCACGGGCGAACCGGTCGGCAAGCATGCCGTCTACGAACACTTGCAGCGCGCCAATGTGGTCGAACCGGACGGCACGCCGTTTTCCCTGCCCGTCGTGACGGCCATGCTGCAGCGGCTGACGCGCCTGGCGCTGGCGTCCGAGATCGTCGGGCGCGGCTTTGCCTGCGAAGCGAAATTGCGCTGGCCCGCCATGCGCGCGGCCATCGAGCACCTGGTGTTCCGCGACCTGTGCCAGGCGATCGAGCTGATCAATCCCGTGCGCCGCAACTGGGATGGCTATGTGGAGCTGCGCAGCTACCGCCAGGGCGTGGCGCGCCTGCGCATCGCCCTGTTGCGCAACGACGAGGTGCGCCACGTGGCCGCCGTCCTGGCCGCCTGCATGGCTTGCTACGAAGCGCAGCAGCTGCATCCGCTGATCGAGATCTTCGGCCGCCCGTTCGAGCCGGAGATGCTGTCCTTCGTCATGCCGCAATTGCAGGATGACATACTAGCCGTGCTGCTGGGCAATGCGCCGCGTGAGCCGGCCACGGCGCGCGCCATCCGCGGCTATGCGCGTGAGCACCACGCGCGCCAGGCGGCCGCCGGCGACCACATCGGCGCCGCCCTGCCGCTGGCCCTGGCCGAGGATGCCCTGCTGTGCGGCGAACTCGACACGGCTGCGCGCTACCTGGCGGGCCAGCAGGGCCCGCAGGTGCTGTTTATCGACAGCAGCATCGCCCTGTTGCACGGCGAACACGCGCATGCCGTGGCAGGCTTCGAGACGGCCTTGAAGGGGCTGCGCAAGGAAGCGGGCAAGCGCAAGCTGTGCTTTACGGGCATCGGCGGCCACCTGTATGTACTGGCACTGCTGCGCGGCAACGACGCCAAGCTGCTCAAAGCCGCGGAAAGTTATCTCGACATCGCCCTGCACGCGCAGCCGAACCACGACAGCATCGTCTACCAGCAACTCAATACCTTGCGCCTGGTGCGCGCCGGCGTGCTGCAGGCCGAAGCGATTCCCACGCGCAACTGGGAAACTGGCTTGCAAGCGCAGCTGTTCCAGGGCTTGCTGTATTACTGGCTGGCGCTACCGCAATTGAGCGAACGCAAACCCCAGCTGCGCCTGCTGGTGCAGCAGGCGGACGCGGCCGGCTACGACCTGATCGCGGCACAGGCGGCCGGTCTGCTGGGCTTGATGAGCGAGCCGGAACAGGAACGCTATGCGACGGGCAAGCGCGCGCAACATGGCTTGACGGACATGGCGCCGTGGTTCGAGCGCCAGGAAGCGTGGCAGCGCCAGCTGAGCGCCCTGATCAACCTGCAGCAGAATGCCCCCGCCGAAGCGCCGGGCGGCGTCTCACGCCTCGTGTGGCTGGTGGCGTTCGACCCGCGCTTCGGCCTGACGGCCGTGGAAGTGCGCGAGCAGAAACGCGACGCGCGCGGCGGCTGGAGCAAGGGCCGCGCCATGGGCCTGAAGCGCCTGGCCGAAGAGGCGGGCGACATCGATTTCCTCACGCCGCAGGACGCGCGCGCGGCCGGCAGCATCGCGCCATTCAAACAGTATTATTCGTCGGCGCCGCGCTATGAAATCGAGCTGGACAAGGCCGCCGTGCTGCTGGTGGGCCACCCGCTCGTGTTCTGGCTCGACCACCCCGACACGCGCGTGGAACTGATCGCCGGCGCGCCCGAGCTCCTCATCAAGTCGCACGAGGGGCAGCTGTGGCTGGGCATGCAGCCGCCGCTGCCCGACAGCGGCAGCCATGTCGTGGTGCAGCGCGAGACGCCGACGCGCCTGCGCGTCGTGCACATCCTCGACGAGCACCGGCGCATCGGCGCCATCGTGGGGCTGGGCCTGTCCGTGCCCCTGCATGCGGAAAAACAGGTCATGCAGGCCATCGGCGCCATCTCCTCGATGGTCACCGTGCAGTCCGATATCGGCGGCGGCGCGGGCGACGCGCAGGCGATCACGGCCGACCACCGCCTGCACGTGCACCTGCTGCCCTACCAGCAGGGCCTGAAAATGCAGATCCTCGTGCGCCCGCTGCTCGACAACGGCGCCTATTACGCGCCGGGTAGCGGCGCCGAGAGCGTGTTTGCCGATGTGGCGGGCCGGGCCGTGCAGGCGCGGCGCGACCTGAACGCGGAGCGCGAGGCGCAGCGCCAGCTCATCGGTCGCTGCCTGGTGCTGGAAGAGGCGGAAGAAGAGCATGGCGAATGGCTGCTGGGCCAGCCTGCCCTGGGCTTGCAACTGCTGGTGGAATTGCAGGCGCTCGATCCCGCCAACATCGTGCTGGCCTGGCCCGAAGGCGAAACCATGCGCGTGTCGAAACGCATCGACAGCGGCCAGATGCGCCTGAAGATCAAAAGTGAAAAAGACTGGTTTGCCGCCAGCGGCGACGTGCAGATCGACGAAGACAAGGTCATGGACCTGCGCGCCCTGCTGGACTTGATGCAGCACAATAAAAGCCGCTTCGTGGCCCTCGGCGACAACCAGTTCCTCGCCCTCAGCGACGAATTGCACCGCCGCCTGTCGGAACTGGCCGCGTATGGCGAGGCGCATGCCGATGGCGTGCACGTCCACCCGCTGGCCGCCTTCGCGCTGGAAGAACTGGCCACCGATGCGGGCGGCGTGCAGGCCGACAAATTGTGGCGCGAACACTTGCTGCGCCTGCGCGCGCTCGACGATCATCAGCCGCAGCTGCCCAGCACCCTGCAGGCGGACTTGCGCGACTACCAGCTGGCCGGCTACGAATGGCTGGCGCGCCTGGCGCACTGGGGCGTGGGCGCCTGCCTGGCCGACGACATGGGCCTGGGCAAAACCTTGCAGGCGCTGGCCCTGATCCTGGCGCGCGCGCCGCACGGCCCCACCCTGGTGGTCGCGCCCACGTCCGTGTGCATGAACTGGATCAGCGAAGCGCAGCGTTTCGCGCCCACCTTGAAGGTGAAGCTGTTCGGCACAGGCGACCGCGCCGACATGCTGGACACCTTGCAGCCGTTCGACGTGGTGGTGGCCAGCTATGGCTTGCTGCAGCAGGAAGCGGCCATGTTCGCGGGCGTGCGCTGGCATACGATCGTGCTCGACGAGGCGCAAGCGATCAAGAATGGCGCCACCAAGCGCTCGCAAGCCGTGATGGCGCTGCAGGGCGACTTCCGCATGGTGGCCAGCGGCACGCCGCTGGAAAACCACCTGGGCGAATTGTGGAATCTGTTCCGCTTCATCAATCCGGGCTTGCTGGGCACGCTCGACCAGTTCAACCTGCGCTTTGCCGGTCCCATCGAGAAAGACCAGGACAAGCGGGCGGCGGCCGGCGCCCGCCTGCGCCTGCGCAGATTGATCGCGCCGTTCATCCTGCGCCGCACGAAGACGCAAGTGCTGTCGGAATTACCGTCGCGCACGGAAATCGTGCTGGAAGTGCAGCTGTCGCCGCCGGAAACGGCGCTGTACGAATCGCTGCGCCGCGAAGCGCTGGAAAAGCTGGCCATGGTGGAAGGGCCGGCATCGAAGAAAGCCATCCAGATCCTGGCCGAGATCATGAAGCTGCGCCGCGCCTGCTGCAATCCGCAGCTGGTGGCGCCCGAGCTGGGCCTGGCCAGCAGCAAGCTGGCCGCGTTCGCGCAATTGTTGTCGGGCTTGCTGGAAAACCGCCACAAGGTGCTTGTCTTCAGCCAGTTCGTCGACCATTTGACCCTGATCCGCCAGCACCTGGAGCAGCATGGCGTGGCCTACCAGTACCTCGATGGCGCCACGCCCATGCAGGAGCGCAAGCGCCGCGTCGACGCCTTCCAGGCGGGCGAGGGCGATGTTTTCCTGATCAGCCTGAAAGCGGGCGGCATGGGCATCAACCTGACGGCGGCCGATTACGTGATCCACATGGACCCGTGGTGGAACCCGGCCGTGGAAGACCAGGCCTCGGACCGCGCCCACCGCATGGGGCAATTGCGTCCCGTCACCATTTACCGCCTGGTGGCCAAGCACACGATCGAGGAAGGCATCGTCGAGTTGCACCAGCACAAGCGCGACCTGGCCGACAGTCTGCTGGAGGGCAGCGACGCGGCCGCGCGCATGTCGGCCAGCGACATGCTGGGCATGCTGCAGGAAGGCTTGAAAAAATGAACGGGAAGCCGCGTTCCATGCGATGATCGTTTTTCCCTGTTTTGATCCCATGCCATGACCGACTATATCGCCACCAACGCCGGCCAGCGCGCCACCTACTTGTGCGGCAAATCCTGGACGGCCTATGCCGGCACCTTCATCTTGGCCGTGCTGCTGTTTTTCGCCGCCCTGCCGCTGGCCTTCAAGTACAACACGCGCGCCGCCCTCGTCGTGCTGATCGGATCGGCCCTGATCGTCGGCTACCGCCTGCTGACGACCCGCAGCTACCAGCTGTACTACGACGAGGCGGGCGTGTGGCTGGCGTCCGGCATCTTGCCGTGGAAGAAGAAGCTCACGGGCGTCAAATGGCGCGACATGGATGAAGCCGTGTATGAAACCAACTTCTGGAGCTGGCTGTTCCAGTCCTACACGATCCGCGTCAGCCAGCGTTACACACAAGAAGTCGAAATCCACGCCACCGGCATGGCGCGCGGCAAGGATGCCGTGGCGGCCCTGAATGCGCGCCACCAGGAGCTGCTGCACGGCAGCGCCATCGTCGTCTAGCCCGGCGGACGGCCGGCAAAAAACTGCGCAAGCGCGGCAATTAGTGCTAATCTTTGGGCCGCCCTGGCAAGCAAGGCCGACCTTTCAATAGTTGTTTGTTATTTATATTATCAGTTTATTCGTGACTGGATTTAACAAACAACCAAATATTCAAGAGATGAACTATGCTGACAAGAAATAAAGTTGCGCTCGCCGCATTGATGATGGCATTCACCCTGACACCGGCCAGCGCCGCCAAGAAACCGCAGAAAAGCGGCAAGGCCAGCACCAGCAGCAGCAAGAAAAAAACCGTCGCCAAGAAGGCGGCCGTCGTCAGCGCCGCCACGGCAGCCACGGTAGCGGCCGTCGCCAGCGAGAACAGCAGCGACCGTTCCATGAATAACCTGAGCGGCCAGTTCCTCACCGCGCTGTGGCGCATGGATCCGGAAGGTGCCATTGCCGTCGGCAAATACGACGGCGCCGCCAACCTGAGCATTCCCGACGCGGCCAGCCGCCAGAAGCAGCTGGCCTTCATCGAAGAATGGCTGGGTAAATTCGGCAAGCTGAATGCGGGCAAGATGTCCGACAAGCAACGTACCGACCTGGCCTTGCTGACCAATAAACTGCAGTCGGACCGCTGGTACCTGACCACCTTCCGCGAATTCGAATGGAATCCCGCCCTCTACAACGTGGCCGGTTCCATCGACTTCATCCTGAACACGGAATACGCGTCGCAGCCGCAGCGCCTGCGCACCTTGCTCAAACGCATCGCCACCGTGCCGCAATACTATGTGGCCGCGCGCGCCAGCATCCATCAGCCCACGCGCGAACATACGCAGCTGGCCATCGCCCAGAGCGCTGGCGTGCTCAGCGTGCTTGACGACTTGAACAAGACGGCGCAAGGCTCGATCCTGACGGCGACCGAGAAGCAGCTGTACAACGCGCGCATCGCCGCGGCCCGCACGGCCGTGCAAGGCTATGCCGCCTGGCTGACGGAACAGGATGCGGCGCTGGCGCAAAATGGCAACGCGCGTTCCTTCCGCATCGGCAAGGACTTGTACGAGCAGAAATTTACCTACGATATCCAGGCCAGCGTCAGCGCCGAACAGATGTACCAGAAGGCCCTGGCCGCGCGCGAAAAACTGCTTGAACACATGGACAGCCTGTCCGACGAGCTGTGGCTGAAAACCATGGGCAACGCGGCCAAGCCGGCCGACCGCACGGCGAAGATCGGCATGGTCATCGACAAGCTGTCGAGCAACCACGTGGCGCCAGCCGATTTCGTGCCGGAAATCCGCCGCCAGATCCCGGAATTGCAGGAATGGGTGACCAGCCACAACCTGCTGACGATGGACCCGAAAAAGCCGCTCGTCGTGCGTGAAACGCCGGCCTACCAGCGCGGCGTGGCCGGCGCCAGCATCGAGGCGCCCGGCCCGTATCGTCCGCAAGACCGCACCTATTACAACGTGACGCCGCTCGACGGCGAAACGCCGGAACAGGCGGAAAGCAGCTTGCGCGAATACAACCACTGGATCTTGCAGATCCTGAACATCCACGAAGCCATCCCCGGCCACTACACGCAGCTCGTGTACGCCAACAAGTCGCCGTCGCTGGTCAAGTCGATCTTCGGCAATGGCGCCATGATCGAAGGCTGGGCCGTGTATGGCGAGCGCATGATGCTCGAATCGGGCTATGGCAATAACGCGCCGGAAATGTGGCTGATGTACTCGAAGTGGAACTTGCGCAGCGTCACCAACACCATCCTCGACTACAGCGTGCACGTGCTGGGCATGACGCGAGAGCAGGCGCTCGACCTGCTGACGCGCCAGGCCTTCCAGACGCAGCGCGAAGCGACGGAGAAATGGCGCCGCGTGCAGCTGAGCTCGGTGCAGCTGACCAGCTATTTCAGCGGCTACAGCGAAATCATGGACTTGCGCGAACAGCGCAAGCAAGCGCTGGGCAGCAAGTTCGTGCTGAAGGATTTCCATGAACAATTCCTCAGCTATGGCAGCGCGCCCGTGAAAGTCATCAAGGAATTGATGAATTAAGCCGCACGCATCCTCAGCTTGCACAGGGCGCCGCGGCGCCCTTTTTGCATGCGTCTGCGCCACCGCAAACCGCCCGGCGCCGTAGCGCCTACGCTGACAGGAAGGCAGGCGCCACCGCTCTCCTCACCGGCAATTGCCGATTTTTCTGCTAGGGTGATGGTCAGGAAGGTCCATGCATATGTCCGTCCAGTGCGACACCCGCGATTACGCCAAACGCCTCGCCTCGGCAGGCGTACCCACGCCGCAAGCGAAAGCCCATGCGGCGCCCGTCGGTGATGTGCTGGGCGCGGCCGTCGGCGTGCGTGGCGAGCTGGCGGCGCTGGAGCGCAATCTGCCGGGGGAAATCAAACCGGTGGCGCAAAAGGTCGACACCAGGGGATGCCCTGGAACTGACACTCGCTACCAGAATAGATGCACTGGAGCATCAGCTCGACACGAGGATAGATGCCCTGGAATTGGATGCCCTGGCATTGACACGCAATACCAGGATAGAGACGCTGGGGCAAAAATTCGACGCCCGCCTGGAATGCCTGGACTTGCGCCATGGCGCCGACAGGAAACACGTGCACTGGATGATGCGCAGCCTGATGCTGCTCAACCTGGCCATCCTCGGCAAACTGATGCCGCAGCAAGCACTCACTAACGTCCCGCTCAATAAAAAAGCCGCGGCTCCCGAGGAAGCAGCGGCCTGCATCTGCACGTGGTGGAGCTGGCTTTAGGACGCCTCTTCCGGCGCCTGCGTGGCCTTGACGAAGATGGGCGCCACCAGCAAGCCCAGCTCGAACAGCAGGCACATGGGAATGGCCAGCGAAAACTGGCTGACCACGTCCGGCGGCGTGACGATGGCGGCAATGACGAAGGCGCCGACAATCACGTACGGACGCACTTCCTTGAGCTTCGCGATGGATACCAGGCCCATGCGCACGAGGATGACCACCACGACGGGCACTTCGAAGGTGGCGCCAAAGGCCAGGCACATCGACATGACGAAATCGAGGTAGTTTTCGATATCGGGGGTCACGGCGATCGACGACGGCGAAAAGTCGCTGATGAAGTGAAACACGCGGCCAAAGACAAAGAAGTAGCAGAAGGCCACGCCGGCCATGAACAGCAGCGACGAGGAAATGACGAGCGGCGCGATCAGGCGCTTTTCATGCGTATACAGGCCGGGGGCGATGAAGGCCCACATCTGGTACAGCACCCAGGGCAGGGCGACGATGAAGGCGATCACCAGGGTCACTTTCATCGGCACCAGGAAGGGCGAGATGACGCCGGTGGCGATCATTTTCGAGCCGGCCGGCAGCGAGGCGATCATCGGCGCGGCGATGAAGTCGTAGATCTGCGACGGGCCTGGCCAGTAAAACAGCACGGCGCAGACGACGGCGATGCCGATCGAGGCCTTGACCAGGCGGTTGCGCAGCTCGACCAGATGCGAGATAAAGGTTTCTTCCACCGGGGATTTGCTACTCATGAGTAAAAGGAGGAGGAACTGGCGCGCGGACGGAAACGCGCCACGCGGGCGGCGGCCGACTGCACGTGCATCTTGCCGCCATGGCGCTGCTTGTACCAGCCGGGAATGGCGGAATTGCGCACCAGCTTCTTGCGGCGGAATTCGCGCGCCTTGCGGGCCAGGTCATCGTTGGTGGCGCGCAGCATGGCTTCATGGGCATCGTGCCCATCGTCATGCCCCGCATACGCGGCGGAGTCGCCGCGCCATGCGTTTTCCACCTCGGCCAGGTTGCCCGAGATCGAGTTTTCCACGCCATGCATGGATTTCTCCACGCTTTGCTTGACGGAATGGGCCGCCTCCTGCACTTCCTTCTGCAGGTTCTTCAGCTCTTCCATTTCGATTTCGCGCGAGACTTCGGATTTCACCTGGTTCAGGTAGCGCTGCGCGCGGCCATACAGGGTACCGGCCATGCGCGCCACTTTCGGCAGCTTTTCAGGGCCGATGACTATCAGTGCAACCACGCCGATGATGGCGATTTTAGAGAGACCGAGATCGATCATAAGCGGACAAGTGCCGTTACCGGACGAGGCAATCGCCCCGCCACGCTATCAGGACTTGCTTTTCTCTTTCGTCTCGACGTCGATGGTGCTTTTGTCGGCCACTTGCGATGGCGCAGCAGGAGGAGTGTTGGCTGCCGGGGCATCATCTTCGCCCTTGACGCCATCCTTGAAGCCTTTGACGGCCTTGCCGATATCACCGCCGATATTGCCCAGTTTCTTGGTGCCGAAGACCAGCATCACAATGACCAGAACGATCAGCCAGTGCCAAATACTCAATGAACCCATCACATTCTCCTTGCGGGACGGTGCCCGAATAGCGTCAACCAATGCGGGTAGTATACACGCGAACCCGGCGCGCGGCGAAATCAGTGCTGGCCGCGCCAGGGACGCGGGCCGCCATACACGTGCATGTGCAGGTGGTACACCTCTTGCCCGCCGTCCGGGCCGCTGTTGATCATGGTCTTGAAGCCGCCGGACGGCACGCCATCGGCGTCATAGCTGACGGCACAACCGAATTCGGCAGCGAGCTTCGGCGCCAGGCGCAGCAGCTTGCCCAGCACTGCCGTATGGCTGTCGTCGCAGTCGGACAGGCTGGCCACGTGCTGCTTCGGTATCAACAGCAGGTGCACGGGGGCGGCCGGGTTGATGTCCTTGAAGGCCAGCAAGTCCTCGTCTTCATAGACTATGCTCGAAGGAATTTGTTTTGCAGCAATCTTACAAAAAATACAGTTATCCACGCGCGCTCCCATCAATCAGTGTTTATCCGTTTCGCCGGCGTCGCGCAGCTCATCCTTGCGCGCCGCCTTCTCTTCGAGACCGGACAGGCCTTCGCGGCGCGCCAGCTCGTCGAGCACCTGCTGCGGCGTCAGGTCGAACTGCGCCAGCATCACCAGGCTGTGAAACCACAGGTCGGCGCACTCGTACAGGACCTTGGACGGGTCGTTGTCGCGCCGCGCATCCTTGGCGGCCATCACGGTTTCCGTCGCTTCCTCGCCGATTTTTTTCAAGATGGCATCGTCGCCCTTGGCAAACAGGCGCGCCACATAGGAGGTGGCGGGGTCGCCGCCATTGGCCGGCTTGCGCGATTCGATCACGGCGGCCAGGCGCTTTAAAGTTTCACTCATTTGTTCTTGGTTTCCGCGTATATCGTTTCGGGGTCTTTCAGCACCGGGTCGGTGACTTGCCATTCGCCCGTTTTCTCGTCGCCTTCGAACTTCTGGAAGAAGCACGAGTGGCGGCCCGTATGGCAGGCGATGCCGCCGGCCTGCTCGATTTTCAGCAAGACCACGTCTTCGTCGCAATCGAGGCGGATTTCCAGCACCTTTTGCGTGTGGCCCGACTCTTCGCCCTTGTGCCACAGTTTCTTGCGCGAACGGCTCCAGTATACGGCTTCACCCAGTTCCACCGTGCGCGCCAGGGCGTCGCGGTTCATCCAGGCAAACATCAGCACGTCATTGCTGCCCGCCTCCTGCGCGATCACGGGCACCAGCCCATGCTCGTCCCATTTGACCTTTTTCAGCCACTTGGCATTGCTCGATACGATCGTTGCGTTTTGCATATGGTTCTATCCCGGGTTGGACGCTGATTATGCCAGGCGCATGGGAATGCCCTGCTGCGCCATGAAGCGCTTGGCTTCCTGCACCGTGTGCTGGCCATAGTGGAAGATGCTGGCGGCCAGCACGGCGTCCGCGCGACCCACCTTGATGCCGTCGACCAGGTCCTGCAAGCCGCCCACGCCGCCCGAGGCGATAACGGGAATGCTGACGGCGTCGGACACGCCGCGCGTCAAGCCCAAATCAAACCCCACCTTGGTGCCGTCGCGGTCCATGCTGGTCAGCAAGATTTCACCGGCGCCCAGGCTTTCCATTTTACGCGCCCACTCGAACGCGTCCAGGCCCGTGGCGGTGCGTCCGCCGTGGGTAAACACTTCCCACTTGCCCGGTGACACCTGCTTGGCGTCGATGGCCACGACGATGCATTGCGAGCCATGCTTTTGCGATGCCTCAAACACCAGCTGCGGATTCGTCACGGCCGAGGTGTTGATGCTGACCTTGTCGGCGCCCGCGTTGAGCAACCGGCGCACGTCTTCCACCACGCGCACGCCGCCGCCCACCGTCAGCGGGATGAACACTTGCGAGGCCACCGCTTCGATGATGTCGAAGATCAGGCCGCGGTTGTCGCTCGAGGCGGTAATGTCGAGAAAGGTGATTTCATCGGCGCCCTGCTCGTCGTAGCGGCGGGCGATTTCCACCGGGTCGCCGGCGTCGCGCAATTCCGTGAAATTGACGCCTTTGACGACGCGGCCATTGGTCACGTCGAGGCAGGGGATGATACGTTTTGCAAGCATGATGATATCCAGATTGTCGCCAGGCCCGGGCATGCGCAGACACGCCCCGGCCGGGCTGGCTTAAACGGCGGCGTCGGTCAGCTCGTCGGCGCGCTCTTGCGCCTGCGCCAGGTCGATCGTGCCTTCATAGATGGAGCGGCCGCAGATCACGCCTTCGATACCTTCGGCCTGGACCGCGCACAGCGCTTCCACGTCGCCGATATTGTGCAGGCCGCCCGAGGCGATGACGGGGATCTTGACGGCTTGCGCCAGCTTGACGGTGGCTTCGATATTGATGCCGCCCATCATGCCGTCGCGGCCGATGTCCGTGTAGATGATCGATTCGACGCCATACGCCTCGAATTTCTTGGCCAGGTCGATCACTTCATGGCCCGACATCTTGCTCCAGCCATCCGTTGCCACCTTGCCATCCTTGGCATCGAGGCCGACGATGATGTGGCCCGGAAAGGCGCTGCAGGCGTCGTGCAGGAAGCCGGGGCTCTTCACGGCCGCCGTGCCGATGATGATGTAGCTGATGCCGGCGTCCAGGTAGCGCTCGATGGTGTCGAGGTCGCGGATGCCGCCGCCCAGCTGCACGGGGATTTCCTCGATGTCGTTTTCCACGGCGAAATCTTGCACGGCCTTCAGGATGGATTTCACGGCGCCTTCGTTTTTCGGCTTGCCGGCAAATGCGCCGTTCAGGTCGACCAGGTGCAGCCGGCGCGCGCCTTGCATCAGCCAATGGCGGGCCATCTCGGCCGGGTCTTCGGAAAATACGGTGGCAAGTTCCATATCGCCTTGTTTCAGGCGTACGCAGTGACCGTCTTTCAGGTCGATGGCGGGAATGAGCAGCATGGTCAGTGTGGTGTCAGAGTGAGTGAGGAGCGAAGCCGGAAAGGCCACGAAGGTACGTCAAGGTTGCCAGTGAACGAAGTTCTTGTACAGCTGCAAGCCAGCGGCAGCGCTTTTTTCAGGGTGAAACTGTGTCGCGAAAATATTATCACGCGCGACCGCGCACGCAAACGGCGCACCATAGATAGTCTGGCCCACCGTGTGCGCGGCCTCTTGAGGTTGAGCAAAATAGCTGTGCACAAAGTAAAAATACGCCTGGTCGGCAATGCCCTCCCACATGGCATGGGATGCCGTTTGCCGGACTTGGTTCCAGCCCATTTGCGGCACCTTGAAGCGCGAACCGTCTTCCTGCACCTGGCCATCGAGCTGGAAGCGCACGACTTTGCCTGGCAGCAAGCCCAGGCCCGCCGCATCGCCCTCTTCGCTGGCGTCGAACAGCATTTGCTCGCCGATGCACACGCCCAGCACGGGCTTGCTGTCGGCGGCGCGCAGCAGCGCTTCGAGCACGCCCGATTCGCGCAGGCTGCGCATGCAGTCGGGCATGGCGCCCTGGCCCGGCAAGACGATGCGGTCGGCGCTGTCGATGTCTTGCGCCAATCCGGAAATGCGCACATCGGCTTCCGGCGCCACGGCGCGCAGCGCTTGCGCCACGGAGCGCAGGTTGCCCATGCCGTAATCCACCACCACAATTTTATTCATGTTTAATCTCGGAATCTACAGGGTATCGAGGGTGGCGCTTACAGGCTGCCCTTGGTCGACGGAATGATGCCGGCCGCGCGCTCATCGAGCTCGGCCGCCATGCGCAGCGCGCGGCCAAAGGCCTTGAACACGGTTTCGCATTGATGATGGGCATTCGTGCCGCGCAAGTTGTCGATATGCAATGTCACGCCCGCATGGTTGACGAAGCCGCGGAAAAATTCCAGCGTCAGGTCGACGTCGAAGCCGGCGATCATGGCGCGCGTAAACGGGATGTGGTACTCGATGCCGGGGCGGCCCGAGAAATCGAGCACCACGCGCGACAGCGCCTCGTCCAGCGGCACATACGCGTGGCCGTAGCGGCGGATGCCCTTCTTGTCGCCGATGGCCTTGGCCACGGCCATGCCCAGGGTGATGCCCACGTCTTCCACCGTATGGTGGTTGTCGATATGCACGTCGCCCGTCGCTTCGATATCGAGGTCGATCAAGCCGTGGCGGGCGATCTGGTCCAGCATATGGTCGAGGAAGGGCACGCCCGTGTTCAGCTTTTGCTGGCCGGTGCCGTCCAGATTGAGGGCGACGCGAACTTGCGTCTCATTGGTGTTGCGCGTGATTTCTGCGGTGCGGTTCATGGGAGGCTCTGGCGATAGGCTAAACGAGGGATGCCTTGAAGGCATCGAAAAAAAGGGAATTCTCTTCCGGGGTGCTGACGCTGATGCGCAGGCAATTGACCAGCGCAGCATGCATTTTACTCATATTTTTAATTAAAACCCTGCGGGCAAGCAGTTTTGCGCAAACATCGTCGGAATCAGCCACACGAATCAGAAGAAAATTTGCCTTCGACGGAAATACCGTCACGCCGGGCAGTTCCGCCAGGCGCAGCGCCAGGTCGTCGCGCGCGCTGTTGAGCAGGGCCGCCTGCGCATTGAGCACGTCGAGATGCTCGAGCGCGAATTCGGCCGCCGCCTGCGTCAGCACATTCACGTTGTACGGCGGGCGCACTTTCTCGAATTGCGCCAGCAGGGCCGGCGCGGCCGACATGTAGCCGAGGCGGATGCCGGCCAGGCCCAGTTTCGACACGGTGCGCATCACCACCAGGTTCGCGAATTCGGGCAGGCGGCCCATGAAGCTTTGCTGCGCGAACGGTTCATACGCTTCGTCGACGACGGCGATGCCCGTGTCGCCCAGCGCGGCGAGGATGCGTTCGATGTCGGCGCTGGCAAACAGGTTGCCGGTCGGGTTGTTCGGGTAGGCGAGGAACACCAGCGCCGGGCGGTGCTGCTCGATCGCCGCCAACATGGCGTCCATGTCCAGGCTGAAGTCGGCGTTCAGGGGCACGCCGACGAAATCCATGCCGGCAAACTGCGCCGAGCGCGCATACATGACGAAGGCCGGCACGGGCGCCAGCAGCACGGCGCGCTTGCCCGGCTCCTGGCGGGCGCAGGCCATGGCCAGGATCGAAATCAGTTCGTCGGAGCCGTTGCCCAGCATGACGTCATAGCCAGATGGCACGCCCAGCTTGGCGCAGATGGCCGCCTGCAGGCTGGCGTACGACGGCGGATAGCGGTTCAGCACCACATTGGCCAGGCGCGCGCCCAGCGCATCGCGCAAGTGCTGCGGCAGCGGATACGGATTTTCCATCGCATCGAGTTTGATGTAACCGCTGGCGTCGGCCACATGGTAACCGCCTATGGCCCGCACATCAGGCCGCACGGTATTGCTGATTAACTGATCGAGGAAAGACATGCTGCAAATACTCCTGATATAAATGGATGCTAGAGGGCCACGTCTTCCGGCACGGCGGCGCTGCGCGCCTTGCGGGCCGGGGCTTTTTTCACGGCGGGCGGTTTTTTCACGGCAGCCGGCTGTTTCGCGGCAGCCGGCTTTTTAGCGGCAGCCTTGGCGGCCTTGGGCACGGCGGCGGCGGCGCGGCGCTTGGCCGGCGCCTTTTTCTCAGGCTTAGGCGCAGCCGGTTCGGCCAGCTCCTGTGCCAGCGCCGCCAATCGCTGTTCGATGATGGCGCAGTAATCGGGATTGAGTTCGAAGCCGACGAAATCGCGCCCGCAGCGCTTTGCCGCCAGCGCCGTGGTGCCGCTGCCCATGAACAGGTCGAGCACCACGCCGCCAGGCGGGCACGATGCCTTGACCATGCGTTCGATGATTTCCAGCGGCTTTTGCGTCGGGTGGTCGGCCCGTTCCGGGTGTTCCTTGTGCAGGCGCGACACGCTCCACAAGTCTTTCGGGTTGTAACCGACTTCCAGCCATTTGGCGCCGATGAAGATCGAGCGCGAACGGGCTTTCTTGGTGGCCGCGTCGTAGGCGATGCGCACCGCGTCAAGGTCGAAGTAGTAATCCTTGCGCTTGACGAAGAAGCCGATGGTGTCGTGCACCGATGAAAAGCTGCGCACGCTGCCGCCCATGGACGGCACGCGGCGGTCCCAGATGATTTCATTCATCATCGCCATGCGCTGCTTGAGCATGACGAAGATCTCCGGCGAATAGCGCCAGGTGAGGAAGATATACAGGCTGCCGTTGGCTTTCAGCTTGGGCAGCGCCGCATCGATCCATTGCTCCGTCCAGCGCAGGTAGTCGGCTACCGACTGCTGGTCCGAGGCATTGCCGTAATCCTTGCCCAGATTGTAAGGCGGATCCGTCAGGATCAGGTCCACCGAGCCATCGGGAATGCGCGCCAGCCCCGCCAGCGCGTCCTCGCAATAGACCCGGTTGGCCCAGTCCGGCCGCTCCGCCATATTCGTCATGGCTGCGGCTTCAGACGCAGTTCGGCGCTGCGCGCGTGGGCTTGCAAGCCTTCGCCGTACGCCAGGGTGGCGGCGACACGCCCCAGGGTTTGCGCGCCCGCTTCGCTGACGTAAATGATGGACGAGCGCTTCTGGAAGTCGTACACGCCCAGCGGCGACGAGAAACGCGCCGTGCGCGACGTCGGCAGCACGTGATTGGGACCGCAGCAATAGTCGCCCAGCGATTCGGACGAGTAGCGGCCCAGGAACATGGCGCCCGCGTGGCGGATCTGCTCGGCCCACTGCTGCGGATGCTCCGCCGAGATTTCCAGGTGCTCGGCGGCGATGGAGTTGGCGATCTCGCACGCTTCTTCCATGCTGCGCACCTTGATCAGCGCGCCCCTGTCCTGCAGCGAGGTGCTGATGGTGGCCTGGCGCGGCATCGTCGGCAGCAGCTTGGCGATGCTCTCCTCGACTCTGGCGATATAGTCCGCGTCGGGGCACAGCAGGATGGCCTGCGCCAGCTCGTCGTGCTCGGCCTGCGAAAACAGGTCCATCGCGACCCAGTCGGGGTCCGTCGTGCCATCGCACAGCACGAGGATTTCGGATGGTCCGGCGATCATGTCGATGCCGACGATGCCGAACACGCGGCGCTTGGCGGCGGCCACATAGGCGTTGCCGGGGCCGACGATCTTGTCCACGGCGGCAATCGTCTGCGTGCCGTAGGCCAGCGCGCCGACGGCCTGCGCGCCGCCGATGGTGATCACGCGCGTCACGCCGGCAATCGCGGCGGCGGCCAGCACCATCTGGTTCTTCACGCCGTCCGGCGTCGGCACCACCATGATGATCTCGCCCACCCCCGCCACATGCGCGGGAATGGCGTTCATCAGCACCGACGAAGGATAGGCGGCCTTGCCGCCCGGGACGTAGATGCCGACCCGGTCGAGCGGCGTGATCTTCTGCCCCAGCACCGTGCCATCGGGTTCGGTGTAGGTAAAGCCGCGCAGTTCCTCGCGCTGGCGTTCGTGGAAGGCGCGGATGCGCTGGGCGGCGATCTGCAGCGCCTCGCGCTGGGCCGACGGCAAGCCGTTCAGGGCCGCCTGCAATTCGGCTTGCGAAATATCAAACGCCGCCATTTCCGCCGCGCCGCCATGCGGGATGCGGTCGAAACGGTTGGTGTATTCCAGTACCGCGGCGTCGCCGCGCGTTTTCACATCGGCCAGGATTTTCGCGACCGACGTTTCAATCGCTGCATCGGTACCCGCCTCGAACGCCAGCAGCGTATCGAGCGATTGTTGGAAACCTTCCTGGCTTGAATCGAGCTTGCGTATCTGTATCGGCATAATCGGCTTTCTGCTACTGAATGTCTAGGCTTGCGAAGCAGTTTGCGAGGCGCGTTCGAAGGCCTCGATAATCGGCTGCAAGCGCTCGCGCTTGAGCTTTAAGGCGGCCTGGTTGACCACCAGGCGCGACGAAATTTCCATGATGTGTTCAACCTCGACGAGGTTGTTCGCGCGCAAAGTGCTGCCCGTGCTGACCAGGTCGACGATGGCGTCGGACAGGCCCACCAGCGGCGCCAGCTCCATCGAGCCATACAGCTTGATCAGATCGACGTGCACGCCCTTGGCGGCGAAATGCTCGCGCGCCGTGTGCACGAACTTGGTGGCCACGCGCAGGCGCGCGCCCTGGTGCACGGCCTTTTCATAGTCGAAGCCGGCCTGCACCGCCACCGACATGCGGCAGGAGGCGATATTCAGGTCGATCGGCTGGTACAGGCCTTCGCCGCCATGTTCGAGCAGCACATCCTTGCCCGCCACGCCAAAATCGGCCGCGCCGTACTGCACGTACGTGGGCACGTCGCTGGCGCGCACGATGATGACGCGCACGTTCGGATCGTTGGTGGCCAAAATCAGCTTGCGCGACGTTTCCGGGTTTTCCAGCACCTTGATGCCTGCCGCTTCCAGCAGCGGCATGGTGTCCTCGAAAATGCGGCCTTTCGAGAGCGCCAGTATCAGCTGGGAATTGTCACCGCTGTTCGATCCGTTCATGCTCGTTCCTTTTTTGTTTTTACTTGATGCGCACGATGTTCGCGCCCACGGCCGACAATTTGACTTCCATGCGGTCGTAGCCACGGTCGAGGTGGTAGATGCGGTCGATCAGCGTTTCGCCATCGGCGGCCAGGGCCGCGATCACCAGCGACGCCGAGGCGCGCAGGTCGGTCGCCATCACGGGCGCGCCGCGCAGCTGCTTGACGCCGGCGATGATGGCCGTGTTGCCCTCGATGGTGATGTCGGCGCCCAGGCGGTTCATTTCCTGCACGTGCATGAAGCGGTTCTCGAAAATCGTCTCGGTGACGCGGCTGGCGCCATTGGCGATCGTGTTGACGGCCATGAACTGCGCCTGCATGTCGGTCGGGAAGCCCGGGTATTCGGTGGTGCGGAAGCTGACCGGATTCGGGCGGGCCGACATCTCGGCGCGGATCCAGTCGGCGCCGAAGGTCATCGTCAGGCCCATGGCGCGCAGCTTGTCGAGCGCCGCGTCGAGGATATCGGTGCGCACGTTGCGCAGGGTGATGTCGCCGCCGGTGGCCGCCACGGCGCACAGGAAGGTACCCGTTTCGATGCGGTCGGCGATGACCGCGTGCGAGGCGCCGTGCAAGGCGTCCACGCCCTGGATCACCAGGCGGCTGGTGCCGATGCCGTCGATCTTTGCGCCCATGGCCACCAGCAGGTGGGCCAGGTCGGTCACTTCCGGCTCGCAGGCGGCGTTTTCCAGGATGGTCTCGCCTTCGGCCAGGGTCGCGGCCATCAGCAGGTTCTCGGTGCCGGTGACGGTGATCATGTCGGTGACGATGCGCGCGCCTTTCAGCTTGGCGCACTTGGCGTAGATGTAGCCGGCTTCGATGCGGATCTCGGCGCCCAGCGCCTCGAGGCCCTTGATGTGCTGGTCGACGGGACGCGAACCGATGGCGCAGCCGCCCGGCAGCGAGACCTTGGCTTCGCCGAAGCGCGCCAGCATGGGACCGAGCACGAGGATCGAGGCGCGCATGGTCTTCACCAGTTCGTACGGCGCTTCGAGGGTGTCGATGGCGCTGCCGTTGAGGACCACGCGGTCGCCGTCCTGCCGTATCTTCAAGCCCGTCTGGCCCAGCAGCTTGAGCATGGTGGCGACGTCGTGCAGGTGCGGCACGTTCGTCAGGTCCAGGTCGCCCGCGGTCAGCAGACCGGCGCACAGGATGGGCAGGGCGGCGTTTTTCGCGCCGGAGATGGCGATGTCGCCGTTCAGGCGGTTGCCGCCGTTGATCAGGAGCTTGTCCATGTGCTTATCCTTGGAATTCTTCAGGTGTCAGGGTTTTCATCGACAGCGCGTGGATTTCCTCGCGCATGCGGTCGCCCAGCGCCGCGTAGACGATCTGGTGGCGCTGGATCAGGCGCTTGCCGGCAAATGCGGGCGAGACGATCACGGCCTGGAAGTGCTGGCCATCGCCCTCCACTTCGAGGTGCGTGCATTCGAGGCCGGCCGACAGGTAGCCGTGGATCAGTTCTGGAGTGGTGGTCACGATAAGTCCTTGATATTGAATAATGTAGTGTGTGATGTGCCGCAATTAGTGGCGTAATCTGTAACCGCTTTTCAGCAGGCGGATCGACGCCAGCGCCAGGATCACGAGGAAGCCGGCGACGATGGAAAGACTGAGCCACGGGCTGACGTCGGAGGTGCCGAAGAAGCCGTAGCGGAAGCCGTCGATCATGTAGAAGAAGGGGTTCAGGTGCGACACCGTCTGCCAGAACGGCGGCAGCGAGTGGATCGAATAGAACACGCCCGACAGGAAGGTGGCCGGCATGATCAGGAAGTTCTGGAAGGCGGCCAGCTGGTCGAATTTCTCGGCCCAGATGCCGGCGATCAAGCCCATGGTGCCCAGCATGGCGGCGCCCAGGAAGGCGAAGACGACGATCCACAGCGGCGCGACAAACGACAGGTCGGCGAACCAGCAGGTGATGGCGAAAACGCCAAAGCCCACGGCCAGGCCGCGCGCGACGGAAGCGAGTACATACGCCGAGAAGATTTCCCAGTGCGACAGGGGCGTCAGCAGCACGAACACCAGGTTGCCCGTGATCTTGGACTGGATCAGCGAGGACGAGGAATTGGCGAAGGCGTTTTGCAGCACGCTCATCATCACCAGGCCGGGAATCAGGAAGGCCGTGTAGCTGACGCCGGGGCTCGGCTCCACGCGGCCGTCGAGCACATGGCCGAACACCAGCAGGTACAGCATCGACGTGAGCACGGGCGCGGCCACGGTTTGCGTCGCCACTTTCCAGAAGCGCAGCGTCTCTTTGTAGACGAGGGTGCGAAATCCTGTCGAAATCATACGGTACCTTTATCCATGATCTGCAAGAAGATATCTTCCAGGTCGGCTTGTTGCAATTGCATTTCGTCGATGTCGGCGCCCGCTTCGCGCAGGCGGGCGAGGATCTTCTCGACTTCGCTGTATTCGTTGACGCGCAGGCTGAACTTGTTCGGCGCCTGCTGCTCTTCCGGGTGCAGCACCAGGTGCTGCAGGTCGGCCGGCAGGGCGCCGTGCTTCAGGTGCACCTGCAGCTGCGAGCCGGCGATGCGGCGGATCAGCGCCGACATGGTGTCAAGCGCCACCACCTTGCCCGTCTTGAGCATGGCCACGCGCTGGCACATGGCCTGCGCTTCTTCCAGGTAGTGGGTGGTCAGCACGACGGTGTGGCCGCCTTCGCGGTTCAGGCGCGAGATGAACTTCCACAGGGTCTGGCGCAATTCCACGTCGACGCCGGCCGTCGGCTCATCGAGCACGATGACGGGCGGCTTGTGCACCAGCGCCTGGGCGACGAGCACGCGGCGCTTCATGCCGCCCGACAGCGCGCGCATGTTGGTGTCGGCCTTGCCGGTCAGGTCGAGGTTTTCCATGACCTCGTCGATCCACTTGTCGTTGTTCGGCAAACCGAAATAGCCGGACTGCAGGCGCAGCGTCTCGCGCACGGTGAAAAACGGATCGAACACGAGTTCCTGCGGCACCACGCCCAGGTTGCGGCGCGCGTTGCGGAAGTCCTTGACCACGTCGTGGCCGTGGATCTTGACGGTGCCAGCATCGGGCCGTATCAGGCCGGCGATGATGGAAATGAGGGTGGTCTTGCCGGCGCCGTTGGGACCGAGCAGGCCGAAGAACTCGCCCTCCTCGATCGCCAGCGACACGCCGCCCAGCGCCTTGAGCGATTTATAGCTCTTTTCTACATTCGTTATTTGAATTGCGGTCATGTGCTTGTTTCAAGTGTAATGCGTCTGGTGTGATGCGCCAGTTGCCGGGGAAATCCAGGCCGGCAGGCCAGTGCAGGGCGCCACCTTCAGGCGAGGACGGCGCAACAGTCAATTATAGTTGGAAAATTCGTGGAACACTTGGAGTTCAATCCGGCGGCGCTGCTGGCCTGCCGGCTTGAAAGCTACTGCTGATGCGGGGAGTGGGACAGGATCAATGATGATGCAGGTCGGACGGGCTGCGTTCGGCGTGGCCGCCGGCGCTGCCGCAGTCCTCGGCCGTCAACGTGCTCGAAACGAGCGAGCAGACGCCATACAGCTTGGTGAGGTTTTTCAGGTTGTTCGGCAGGTTTTTCAGCTCCAGCACGCCGCCGGCATCCTGCGCCGCGCGCTGCCACGTCAGCATCACGGAGACGGCCGCCGAATCGACGGCCTTGACGTTACGCAGGTCAAACTTCGTCTGACCCGAGCGGATGGCGTCCAGACCCTGCTCCAATGCCGAAGTGGCATTGTGCACGGTCAGGGAAGTCAGGGACTGCAAGGTGTCGAGAGAGTCTGGCATGGCGTAGGGCTGCGCTGGTCTGGAGCTGGGTCTGGAGCTATATGATAGCCGATTATTTGGCTTTGGCAGCGGGACGGCTGGCCAGGGCCTTGTTTTTCGCGGCCAGGGTCTTGATCAGGCCATCGATGCCGCCCTTGCTGATTTCGCTGGCAAAGCTGCTTTTGTAGGTTTCCACCAGCCACGCACCGAGCACGTTGATGTCATAGATCTTCCAGCCGGCCGGGGTTTTGGCCACGCGGTAGTTCAGGGGCACGGGTTCGCCGCGCGCCATGTTCACCTGCGAGCGCACTTCCACGTCCGTATCGGCCGGATCGGCGCGCAGCGGCTTGAATTCCACGGTTTCGTTCTTGATCTGCGACAGGGCGCCCGAATACGTGTAGATCAGCAGCGTGCGGAATTCCGCAGCCAGCTGCTTTTGCTGGTCCGGCGTGGCGTCGCGCCAGTAGCGTCCGGCGGCCAGGGCCGTCATGCGCTGGAAATCCACGTACGGCAAGATCTTGCTTTCCACCAATTCGGTGACGCGCTTGATGTCGCCAGCCTGGATGCCCTTGTCGGCCTTGGCCGTGTCGATCACGTCCTGGCTGATGCGTTTTACCAACACATCGGGCGCTTCCACGGCGGGCGCGGCCTGGGCGGCGGTGGCAAAGGCGATGGTCGCCATCGCGAGCAATTGTTTCATCAATTTCATGGTTCTACCTTTCATGGTGTTGCTATGCACCGGCTGGCGCTGATCGCAGCCGTGGTGTTCTTGTCCCGAGTTTACTCCTGAGGCTTGGCCTCGGCAGCAACGGTATTGCTACCAGATGTTACGAGTTCGACAGGCACGGCGTCGGCGGCAGCCGTGGCAGGCGCCGCTTCCACTGGGGCCGGCGGCGGTTTCGCATCGTACTCTGGCTCGTAATCGCTGGTGTCGTTTTTTGGCACTTTGCGGTCGCGGCGATCCGTATCGCCATCGAAAACCTTGCTTTCGCGCGCCTGCAGGAAGCCGTCGCGGATGAATTCATAACGGTCCAGCGCGGCCGCTTCCATCAGGTTGGTCGCGTCGAGCAGCGCGGCGCGCTTGTCGACCACGCGCGTCACCGTGCCGATATTGCGCACCGAGACAGGATCCTTGTAGCGCCACGGGTCGCCCGTGATATCGAGCGGCAGGGCCACCGTGTCGCGCACGGTCGATGGGCCCAGCAGTGGCAACATCACGTACGGACCAGGCTGGACGCCATACCAGCCCAGGGTCTGGCCAAAGTCTTCATTGTGCTTCGGAATGCCGGCCTGCGAGGCGATGTCGATCAGGCCGAAGATGCCGAAGGTCGAGTTCATGCTGACGCGCACGACGTCCTGCAAGCCCGCTTCACCCTTGCCTTGCAACAAGTTGTTCACGGCGCTCCACACATCGGACAAGTTGCCGAAGAAGTTGCCGACACCGGTTTGCACGAACGATGGCGTGACGGTCTTGTAAGCCGTGGCGACCGGTTTCAGGGCCACCCGGTCGACGGTGTCGTTGAACTTGAACATGGCGCGGTTGTAACCCTCGAGCGGGTCGCGCGGGTTGGTGCCGGTGGCGCAGGCGCTCACGCTGGCGGCGATGGCCAGGGCCAGGCCGATACGCGCCAGGCTGCCTTGGGATTTCATGGTCGACTCGCTCATTTGCTGTCCTTTCCTTCCGCTGCCTTGCTGTAGATGAACTGATTGATCAGGTCTTCCAGCACTGTGGCCGATTGAGTACGGGCGATCTTGTCGCCCTCTGCCAGGTTAGCCAGATCGCCGCCTGCTTCCAGGCCGATATATTGCTCACCCAGCAAACCGGCCGTCAGAATCTTGGCCGAGCTATCTTTCGGAAATTTGTAACCATCTTCGATGTCGAGTTTCACCAGCGCCTGGTACGTCTTGTCGTCAAACGTGATGGCCGACACGCGCCCCACCACCACGCCGGCGCCCTTGACGGGCGCTTGCGGCTTGAGACCGCCAATATTGTCGAACTTGGCGTTAATGGTATACGTCTTGCTGAAGGACAGCGAGCTCATATTGCCAGCCTTGAGGGCCAAAAACATCAATGCCGCCACACCCAGCAAGACGAACAAGCCGACCCAGACATCCAAAGATTTACGTTGCATAAACAATCCTAAATAATTTTTACTTGCCGCCACCTGCGCGGAACACCACCCAGGCCGCTATTTGCCGCTGATGCGCAATTATTTGCTAAACATCAACGCCGTCATCATGAAATCGAGCCACCACACCATCAGCGACGAAATCACCACCGTGCGCGTGGTGGCGCCGGACACGTCTTCCGGCGTCGGCTGCGCCTGGTAACCCTGGAACAGGGCGATGAACGTCACCGCGATGCCGAAGACCAGGCTCTTGATGGTGCCATTCCCCACTTCTTTCCAGACATCCACGCCGCCCTGCATCTGCGACCAGAACGAGCCTTCATCGACGCCGATCAGCACCACGCCGACCAGATAGCTGCCGATGATGCCGACGGCCGTGAAGATGGCGCCCAGGATCGGCATGGCGATCACGCCGGCCCAGAAACGGGGGGCCAGCACGCGCTGGATCGGGTTCACGGCCATCATTTCCATGGCCGACAGCTGCTCGCCCGCCTTCATCAGGCCGATTTCCGCCGTCAGCGAGGTGCCGGCGCGGCCCGCGAACAGCAGCGCCGTGACGACCGGGCCCAGTTCGCGCGTCAGCGACAGCGCCACCAGCAAGCCCAGCGACTGCTCGGCGCCGTAGGTGGTCAAGGTGTAATACCCTTGCAAGCCCAGCACCATGCCGACAAACAGGCCGGAAACGGCGGTAATCACCAGCGAGCGGTTACCGATAAAAAACAGTTGCTCAATCACCAGACGCGGACGGCGCCACAGGCCGCCCGACGAGGCGATGATGATGAAAAACGACCGCACGGCAAAGCCGAGGTCTTGTACCGAACGACGCAACCAGGCTCCGATCGCCGCCAGGAAACGCGCGATCATCGACCGCCCCCCGCCTGCAGACCCAGGTCGTCGGCCAGCGACTTGCCCGGATAGTGGAACGGTACGGGGCCATCGGCCTCGGCATTGACGAACTGCTTCACGTACGGATGCGTCGACACGGCCATTTCAGCCGGCGTGCCGTGCGCCACAATCTTGCCCGATGACAGAAAATAGACATAATCAGCGATGGCGAAACACTCCTTCACATCGTGCGATACCAGGATAGACGTGGAGCCCAGCGCATCGTTCAGATTGCGGATCAAATTGGCCGTGACGCCCATGGAAATCGGGTCCAGGCCGGCGAACGGCTCGTCATACATGATCAATTCAGGGTCGAGCGCGATGGCGCGCGCCAGGGCGACGCGGCGGCCCATGCCGCCCGAAATCTCGGCCGGCTTCAATTGCGCCGCATTGCGCAAGCCGACGGCGTGCAGCTTCATCAGCACCAGGGTGCGGATCAGCTCTTCATTCAAGTCCGTATGCTCGCGCAGCGGGAAGGCCACGTTCTCGAACGCCGTCAGGTCTGTAAACAGGGCGCCGTGCTGGAACAGCATGCCCATCTTGCGGCGCAGCTGGTATAACTGGTCGGTCGCCAGCGTATGCACGATCTGGCCATCGACATTGACAGAGCCGGAACTGGGGCGCAGCTGGCCGCCGATCAGGCGCAGTACGGTCGTCTTGCCACTGCCGGAGCCACCCATGACGGCCACAACTTTTCCACGTGGGAAATCCATTTGAAGGCCCGATAAAATCGAACGTTCTCCATAGGCAAAGTGTAAATCACGGATTTCAACAAGATTTGGCACGACGAAGCTCACTATTTTAATGGCGTATTGTAGTGCAGAAACGCCAATCTCTGCTGAGACACCCCCTTGTGCTGCCCTGCAGAGGGGGAGAATACAACACTAATGAATCGAAAGTCAGATATTTTATTGTAAAAAACGCGCGCCTGCACGCCTGCGTCTTCCCCGTCCGGCGCCATGGCTAAAATAACAAGGGCCACGACGCATCGCGCGCCGTGGCCCCTGGCTTGATCCAGCTCAAATCGTCAGCGTGGCAGCAGGGAAGCCCCCATGAGGAACTGGTCGACGGCGCGCGCGCACTGGCGTCCTTCGCGGATGGCCCACACCACCAGCGACTGGCCGCGGCGCATGTCGCCGGCCGCGAACACCTTCGGCACCGACGTCTGGTAACTGGCGTCGCCTTCCGTGCTCGCTTTCACATTGCCGCGCGCATCCGTGTCGACGCCGAACGCTTCCAGCACTTGTTGCACTGGCGAAACAAAGCCCATGGCCAGGAAGACCAGGTCGGCCTTCATCTCGAATTCCGAGTTCGGCACTTCGCTCATCTTGCCGTCTTTCCATTCCACGCGGCAGGCGATCAGCTTTTCCACCTTGCCGCCCTTGCCTTCGAAACGCTTGGTGGCCACGGCCCAGTCGCGCTCGCAGCCTTCCTCGTGCGAGGACGAGGTGCGCAGCTTGGTCGGCCAGTAGGGCCAGACGAGCGGCTTGTTTTCCTGTTCCGGCGGCTGCGGCATCAGTTCGAACTGGGCCACCGAGGCGGCGCCATGGCGGTTCGAGGTGCCGACGCAGTCGGAACCCGTGTCGCCGCCGCCGATCACCACCACGTGCTTGCCCGTCGCCTTGATCTGGTCCTTGAGCTTGTCGCCCGCGTTGACCTTGTTTTGCAGCGGCAGGAAATCCATGGCGAAATGCACGCCTTTCAATTCGCGGCCCGGCACGGGCAAGTCGCGCGGCTGCTCGGCGCCGCCGGCCATGATGACGGCGTCGAATTCTTTTTCCAGGTCTTCCGGGAAAATGGTTTCCTTGGCCCAGTTGTTCACGTGGGCAGGGAAATCCTTGCCGACGAGCACGCTGGTGCGGAACACGACGCCTTCGGCTTCCATCTGTTTCACGCGCAGGTCGATGTGCGACTTTTCCATCTTGAAGTCGGGGATGCCGTAACGCAACAAACCACCGACCCGGTCGCTCTTTTCAAATACGGTGACGGCGTGGCCGGCGCGCGCCAGCTGCTGCGCCGCCGCCAGGCCGGCGGGGCCGGAACCGACGATGGCCACTTTCTTGCCGGTACTAAACCCTGCCGGTTGCGGCGTGACCCAGCCGTGCTCCCAGCCCATGTCGATGATCTTGTGCTCGATGGACTTGATGCCGACCGGATCTTCATGGATGCCCAGGGTGCAGGCCGATTCGCACGGCGCCGGGCAGATGCGGCCCGTAAATTCCGGGAAGTTATTCGTCGAATGCAGGATGTCGAGCGCTTCGCGGTAGGCGCCGCGGTACACCAGGTCATTCCAGTCAGGAATGATGTTATTCACGGGGCAACCCGTGGTGCAGAAGGGAATGCCGCAATCCATGCAGCGCGCGCCCTGCACGGTCGCCTGCGCGTCCGACAGGTGCAGCACGAATTCCTTGTAGTTCTTCAGACGCGCGGCAGGCTCCAGATAGTGCTCGTCCTGGCGCTTGAATTCCATGAAGCCGGTAATTTTACCCACGATGTTTCCTTTGTATTTGGCTGGCGGGGAGCGGCCGGGCCGCTCCCTGGTCATTAATCTCAGCGATGAGTTGGCTGGCTCAGGCGGCGACGGCTTGCACTTCCATGGCGGCATCGGCCGCCATTTCAATCAGCGCGCGCTTGTATTCGTTCGGGAAGACCTTCGCGAACTTGCCGCGTGCGCTGGCCCAGTCGTCGAGCAGGACGCGGGCGCGGGTGCTGCCCGTGTGCTTGAAGTGACGCTCGATCAGGCGCTTGAGGATCACTTCATCGGCTTCCGGCACGCCGTCGCGGTGCTGCGTGTGCCAGGCGTCGCGGTCGACATGCTGCTCCGCCGCGGAGACGACCTTGTCCAGGCTGACCATGGCCGTGTTGCACTTGCTGGCAAAGTCGCCAGCCGGGTCATACACATAGGCGATGCCGCCCGACATGCCGGCCGCAAAGTTGCGTCCCGTGTTACCCAGGACCACCACCGTGCCGCCCGTCATGTATTCGCAGCCATGGTCGCCCAGGCCCTCGACCACCGTGGTGGCGCCCGAGTTGCGCACGGCAAAGCGTTCGCCGGCCACGCCGTTGAAGAAGGCTTCGCCGGCGATGGCGCCGTACAGCACCGTGTTGCCGATGATGATGTTGTCCACGGCCCAGCCGCGGAATTCCGTATTCGGCCGCACGATGATGCGTCCGCCGGACAAGCCCTTGCCCACGTAATCGTTGCCCTCGCCCACCAGGTCGATCGTGATGCCGTGCGCCAGGAAGGCGCAGGCCGACTGGCCCGCCGTGCCTTGCAGCTGGATGTGGATGGTGTCGTCCGGCAAGCCGGCGTGGCCGTATTTCTTCGCCACTTCGCCGGACAGCATGGTGCCCACCGTGCGGTTCAGGTTGCGCACGGGCGAGATGAAGGAGACGCGCTCGCCCTTTTCCAGCGCCGCGCGCGCCTGTGCGATCAGCTTGTGGTCCAGCGCCTTTTCCAGCGCATGGTCCTGGAATTCCACGTGGCGACAGGCCTGGCCATCCGGGGTTTCCGGCTTGTAGAAGATGGCCGAGAAATCCAGGCCCTGCGCCTTCCAGTGCGAAATCGCCTTCGACTTGTCCAGCAGGTCAACGCGGCCGATCAGTTCGTCATAGGTGCGGATGCCCAGCTGCGCCATCAGCTGGCGGGCTTCCTCGGCAACGAAGAAGAAGTAATTGACGACATACTCGGGCTTGCCCGAGAACTTGGCGCGCAGCACGGGATCTTGCGTGGCCACGCCCACGGGGCAGGTATTCAAATGGCATTTGCGCATCATGATGCAGCCTTCGACCACCAGCGGCGCCGTGGCGAAACCGATCTCGTCGGCGCCCAGCAGGGCGGCGATGACCACGTCGCGGCCCGTCTTCATCTGGCCATCGGCCTGCACGCGGATACGGCTGCGCAAACCGTTCAAGACCAATGTTTGCTGGGTCTCTGCGAGACCCAGTTCCCACGGCGTGCCCGCGTGTTTCACGGACGACAGAGGCGAAGCGCCCGTGCCGCCGTCGTGGCCGGCGACGACCACGTGGTCGGCCTTGGCCTTGGTGACGCCGGCGGCCACCGTGCCGATGCCCACTTCCGACACCAGTTTCACGGAGATCGAGGCGCGCGGGTTGGCATTCTTCAAGTCATGGATCAGCTGCGCCAGGTCTTCGATGGAATAGATGTCGTGGTGCGGCGGCGGCGAAATCAAGCCCACGCCCGGCACGGAAAAGCGCAGGCTGGCGATGTATTCCGACACCTTATGGCCAGGCAATTGACCGCCTTCGCCCGGCTTCGCGCCCTGCGCCATCTTGATCTGGATCTGGTCGGCCGAATTCAGGTAGGCGGCCGTGACGCCGAAACGCCCCGAGGCCACCTGCTTGATGCGCGAACGCATGGAATCGCCTTCCTGCAGCGGAATATCGACGACGATCTGCTCGGCGCCGACGACGGACGCCATGGTGTCGCCCTGGCGGATCGGGATGCCCTTCAATTCCTGCGTGTAGCGGTTCGGATCTTCGCCGCCCTCGCCCGTGTTCGACTTGCCGCCGATGCGGTTCATGGCGACGGCCAGGGTCGCGTGCGCTTCCGTGCTGATGGAGCCCAGCGACATGGCGCCCGTGGCGAAGCGCTTGACGATTTCCTTGGCCGGTTCCACTTCGTCGAGCGGGATGGCCTTCGTCGGGTCGAGCTTGAATTCGAACAGGCCGCGCAGGGTCAGGTGGCGACGGCTCTGGTCGTTGATGATTTGCGCGTACTCCTTGTAGCTGGAGAAATTGTTGCTGCGCGTGGAATGCTGCAGCTTCGCAATCGCGTCCGGCGTCCACATATGGTCTTCGCCGCGCACGCGGAACGCGTATTCGCCGCCCGCGTCGAGCTTGTCAAACAGCACGGGATCGTTGCCGAAGGCCAGCGCATGCAGGCGCAGCGCTTCTTCCGCCACTTCAAACACGCCGATGCCTTCCACGTTCGAGGCCGTGCCCTTGAAATACTTGTCGACCAGCGACTTGTTCAGGCCGATGGCTTCGAAAATCTGCGCGCCGCAATACGACATATACGTGGAAATGCCCATCTTCGACATGACTTTCATCAAGCCTTTGCCCACTGCCTTGGTGTAGTTGTAGATGGCCTTGTCGCCCGACAGGTCGCCCGGCAAGCCGTGCGCCAGTTCGACCAGGGTTTCCATCGCCAGATACGGGTGGACGGCTTCCGCGCCATAGCCTGCCAGCAGCGCAAAGTGGTGGGTTTCGCGGGCCGAGCCCGTTTCCACGACGAGGCCGGTAGAGGCGCGCAAGCCCTTGCTCACCAGGTGCTGGTGCACGGTCGAGGTGGCCAGCAGCGCGGGGATCGCCACCTGGTCGGCGCTAATGGCGCGGTCCGAGACGATCAGGATGTTGTGGCCCGACTTGACGGCGTCGACGGCTTCCGCGCACAGCGAGGCCAGGCACGCTTCCACGCCTTCCTTGCCCCAGGCCAGCGGGTAGCAGATGTCGAGCTCGTACGACTTGAACTTGCCGCCCGTGTGAGCGCTGATGTTGCGCAAACGCGCCATGTCGTCAAAGCCCAGCACGGGCTGCGCCACTTCCAGGCGCATCGGCGGGTTGACGTTATTCGTATCGAGCAAGTTCGGTTTCGGGCCGATGAAGGACACCAGCGACATCACCATTGCTTCGCGGATCGGGTCGATCGGCGGGTTCGTCACTTGCGCGAACAGCTGCTTGAAGTAGTTATACAGCGGCTTGAGTTTGTTCGACATGACGGCCAGCGGCGAGTCATTGCCCATCGAGCCCGTCGCCTCTTCGCCGGCCAGCGCCATCGGCGCCATGAGGAATTTCAAGTCTTCCTGCGTGTAACCGAACGCCTGCTGGCGGTCCAGCAGCGATGGCTGGACTTTTTCGCCCTGGGCGCGGTCGTGCTTGACTTGGCCTTCGGCCATCTTGATCTCGTCGAGCTTGATGCGCACCGAGTTGATCCATGCCTTGTAGGGCTTGGCGTTGGCGTAGGTGTTCTTCAATTCCTGGTCATCGATGATGCGGCCCGCTTCCAGGTCGATCAGGAACATCTTGCCAGGCTGCAAGCGCCATTTCTGGATGATCTTCGATTCAGGAATCGGCAGCACGCCCGATTCCGACGCCATCACCACCAGGTCGTCGTCGGTGACGATGTAGCGGGCCGGACGCAAGCCATTGCGGTCCAGCGTGCCGCCGATGTGGCGGCCATCCGTAAACGCCATGGCGGCCGGGCCGTCCCACGGTTCCATCATGGCCGCGTGGTATTCATAGAAGGCGCGGCGGTTGTCGTCCATCGTCGTGTGGTTTTCCCACGCTTCCGGAATCATCATCATCATCGCCTGGGCGATCGGATAGCCGGCCATCAACAGCAGCTCCAGCGCATTGTCGAAGCACGCCGTGTCGGACTGGCCTTCATAAATCAGCGGGAAGAGTTTCTGCAAATCGTCGCCCAGCACGGCCGACTTCATCACGCCTTCGCGCGCGCGCATCCAGTTGAAGTTGCCTTTCACCGTGTTGATCTCGCCATTGTGCGCGATCAGGCGATACGGGTGGGCCAGCGGCCATTCGGGGAAGGTATTCGTCGAGAAACGCTGATGCACCAGGGCCAGGGCCGAGATGCAGCGCGCATCCTGCAAGTCCTTGTAGTACACGCCCACCTGGTCGGCCAGCAGCAGGCCTTTGTACACAATCGTGCGCGCCGACATCGACGGCACGAAGAATTCCTTGCCGTGCAGCAGCTTCAAGGCCTGGATGGCGTGGCCCGAGGATTTGCGGATCACATACAGTTTGCGCTCGAGCGCATCGGTGACCATGATGTCCGGGCCGCGGCCGATGAAGATCTGGCGGATCACCGGTTCCTTGGCGCGCACGGTGGGCGACATCGGCATGTCCGTATCGATGGGCACGTTGCGCCAGCCCAGCACGACCTGGCCTTCGATGCGCACGGCGCGTTCGATTTCCTGTTCGCAAGCGATGCGCGACGCGTGTTCCTTCGGCAGGAAGACCATGCCCACGCCGTATTCGCCAGGCGGCGGCAATTCCACGCCCTGCTTGGCCATCTCTTCGCGGTAGTACTGGTCGGGAATCTGGATCAGGATGCCGGCGCCATCGCCCATCAGCGCATCGGCGCCCACGGCGCCCCGGTGATCGAGGTTTTTCAGTATCAGCAAGCCCTGTTCGACGATCGAATGGGTCTTGTTGCCCTTGATGTGGGCGACGAAACCGACGCCGCAGGCATCGTGTTCATTGGCTGGGTCGTACAGGCCTTGCGCTTTCATGGGCTTCTCCGCTGCGTATGGATATCGAAAAACTAGAGTAGTGCAACGCAACAAAAAACTCAACCAGAACAATTAGGGTCGGAGTCGAATTAAATTCGTTTCCGTCGCCCATAAAATTTAATAGGGACATAGTCAATCGAATCTCAATAAAACATCAGGAAGCCCTCATTTTTTGAGTGAAATGCGAATGCGTGTCAGTTGATGTCCGGCTCAGCCGCGACTTTGCGCGGGCGGCCCCGCTTGGCGGGCAGCACCTGGCGCTTCATTTTCAGCTCCAGCGCCTGCTTGAAGGCGTCGCTGCCCAGCGGCCAGCCCTTCAGCACGGCCTGCTCCACCACCTTGACCTGGCTGCCGCCCAGTCCCTGCTCGAACAGGCGCAGGTAGGCCGCCTCGCGGTCGAACGGCGTGTTGCCCAGTGCCCAATACAGCGCGTGATCGGTGATGACGGGATCGGGACGCACGCCCGCATGGTGGGCATGGCTGGACCAGGCGTACTCGAGGGCCTGCCCCGCCAGCCCCGTCTGCACGGGCACGCATTCCAGGTAACGGCAGCAAGTCAGGAGGAAATTGTCGGGATCGATGACGGCAGTTTTGTAGCGTCCCTGCCACAAGCCCCCTTCGCGGCCGTATTTCTGGTTGAAATACGGCACGTAATAGCGCCCCAGCCACTGCATCAGCTGCCCCAGGCCCGTGGCATCGCCGGGCGTGGCCAGCAAATGTAGTTGATCAGGCAACAAAACATAGGCGTGGATGGCCACCTTGAACATTTTCGCGCCCGTTTTCAGCCAGGACACGAACTGCGCGTAGTCGGCCGCATCCTGGAACACGGGCTGGCGGTTGCTGCCGCGCTGAATGATGTAATGGGGCAGTGCGGGAATGATAAGGCGGGGCAATCGGGCCATGGCAAAGTCGTAAAAGAAAGGCTAAGGCCTTGATTTTACACACTTCCAGTCGTCGGACGCGACTCTGACCCTATTTTATTTCAGGCATAAAAAAAAGCGATTGACTCTGTCCCTTTTATGATGCCAGCCGCTTGCGGCCGGCCGCAGGCAATGCATCAGGACAGGTTAAAGCTGGCCGACAGGCTGTAGCCTTCGCCGTAAGCGCTGCGCAGCGGCAAGTCCTGGCCCAGGCCCGTCTTGGCTTTCTTGCGCAGGCGATACACGAGCATGTCGACGCGGCGGCCCGCATCGGGATCTTCGCCGCCCATGCCGGCCACGATGACATCGCGCGGCACGGGTCGCGTGTTGATGGTGAGCAGGTGCAGGAAGTTGAATTCTTTTTCCGTCAGGGCGATGACCGAACCCATCAGCTCAAGTTGGCGAGCGCTTACTTTCAAGGTCCACTTGCCCGGCTCGGGCAGCGGATCTTGCGGACCGACGCGGCGGTCGAGCGCCTCGATGTGCGCGGCCAGTTCGGGGAACTTGATCGGCTTGGTCAGGTAATGGTCGGCGCCCAGGCGCAGGCCCAGGATGCGGCTGTCGAAGGCGACGCGGCCCGTCAGCACCAGCACGCCGATTTGCGGATACAGCTGGCGCATGCGGGGGATGACATTGAAGCCGTCTTCATCGGGCAAGCCCAGGTCCAGCACCACCACGCCGACATTTCCATGGCTCAACGCCGTCCACATGCCGCCAGCCGAGCTGGTGATATGGACTTCGTGTTCGAGCTCAACGAGGAATTCCGCCATGTCTTCGGCGTAGTCCAGATTGTCTTCGACGATCAGTATTTTCGTCATTGCTACGCCATTCTTTGTTAGTAAGCAAACCGTGGGCAAACCATGCCATTCACTTCTGCACCATGATGGACGGACGAATAGGTTTACGTCAAGGAATTATCACGGTTGCCTTCAGCGGAAGCAAGGCTTTTCCTTGTCTGGACAGGAACGGGCAGCCAAATCCGGAAAACCGCGCCGCCTGCGGGCAGATTATGCCCGTGCAAAGTCCCGCCATGCACTTCCACCACGGCGCGCGCCATGTACAGGCCCAGGCCCGCGCCCGGGTGGCCGGCGGCATGGATGCCGCGGAAACCTCTATCAAAAAGATGCGCCAGTTCCGCCTCGGGCAAGCCCGGTCCCGCATCGCGCACGCACAGTTCCACGCCACCTTCGGGCGCCCGCCTGCCCGCCAGGGTGATGGCGCTGCCAGGCGGACTGAACTTGACGGCGTTTTCCAGCAGGATCTTCAGGCACAGGGCCATGCCGGGCACGTCGCAGCGCAAGGTGGCCGGCAAGTCCTCGTCCAGTTGCAGCTGCACCGTATGGCTGGCGGGCACGCCGGCGGCCGCCTGCTGCAGCAGGGCCAGCGGCGCGATGCCGGCGGCGGCCCGCTCGCGGCCGATGGCCGCCATGCGTTCGGGCGACAGATAGTCGTCGATCATGGCCAACAAGCGGTCGACGGCCGTTTGAATCTTCACATAGCGCTTGCGCGTGGCCTCGTCGGCGTCCGTCGAGGTGGACACGAGGCGCTGGACGGCGCCGTCGATGGTGGCCAGCGGCGTGCGGAATTCATGCGACAGCATCGAGGCGAAACGCTTGTGTTCCTTTTCGCGCTCCGCTGCCTGCGCCTGCGCTGCACTCACGTCGCGCACGCTGCCCACCACGCTCACGCCGCGCCCGGCGGCGGCCGGCACGATGGTGGAATGGATTTCCAGCGCCAGCGGATGGCCGTCCGCGTGCGGCAGTTCCACTTCGCGCAGCAAGGTCGCGCGGCTGGCGTCGCCGTCGCGCCAGCGCTGCAAACGTGCCGGCACGTCCGCCGCCAGGCGCGCCGCGTGGCTTTGCAGGGCAGGCAAGTCGTAACCGCTCAGGCGCTGCGCGGCGGGGCTGATGTAGAGTAATTCCAGGGTCGTGGCGTCGAGCAGGAAGGCCGCATCGCGGCCGTGCTCGGCCAGCAGGCGGAACGTCGCTTCCCCCGTGCGTGCGCGCAGCAGGGCGCGGCGCAACTGGATGAAACGCAGCGCCATCAGGATGACGCCGGCCAGCAGCAATACAAGGAAGGGCAGGAAGGGCAGCATGCTTTATACCTGGCAAGGTCGAAATGCCAAGTATAGAGCCAGCAGGGAAACAGCCGCCCCTTTAATCTTCCAGCGGGGCAAAAATCTGCTGCAAGTCTTCCTGCGTGAGGGCCATCTTCTGCGCTTCGCCTTCGGCCAGGATCGATTGCGCCAGCTCCGATTTCTTTTGCTGCAGCAGCTGGATTTTTTCTTCCAGCGTGCCCTTGGCGATCAGCTTGTAGACGAACACGGGCTTGTCCTGGCCGATGCGCCAGGCGCGGTCCGTGGCCTGGTTTTCCGCCGCCGGATTCCACCACGGATCGTAGTGGATGACCGTGTCGGCCGCCGTCAGGTTCAGGCCCACGCCGCCCGCCTTCAGGCTGATCAGGAAGATCGGCACGGCGCCCTGCTGGAAGGCCGCCACTTGCGCGCCGCGGTCCTTGGTTTCGCCCGTCAGCAAGGCGTAGGGAATGTCGCGCGATTCCAGTTCTTCCTCGATCAATTCCAGCATGCTGGTAAATTGCGAGAAGACGAGGATCTTGCGCCCTTCGTCGAGCAAGTCTTCCACCATCTGCATCAGGTCGAGCAGCTTGGCCGAGCCGGCCGACTGCTTCTTCGCCGGCAAGGATTTCACCAGGCGCGGGTCGCAACAGACCTGGCGCAGTTTCAGCAGCGCTTCGAGGATGACGATCTGGCTGCGCGCCACGCCCTTCTTGTCGATTTCTTCGCGTACTTTTTGATCCATCGCAAGACGCACGGTTTCATACAGGTCGCGCTGTGGCCCCGTCAATTCCACCTTGCGCACCATTTCCGTCTTCGGCGGCAGTTCCTTGGCCACATTGTCTTTCGTGCGGCGCAGCAGGAAGGGCTTGATGCGGCGGTTCAGCAGCATGCGCCGCAGCGGGTCGTCCTGGCGCTCGATCGGGTGACGGAACTGGGTGTTGAAGGTCTTTTCGTCGCCCAGCAAGCCCGGCAGCAGGAAATGGAATTGCGACCACAGCTCGCCCAGGTGGTTTTCCAGCGGCGTGCCGGACAGGCACAAACGGTGGCGCGCGCGCAGCAGGCCCGCGCTTTGCGCCGCCTTGCTGCGCGTATTCTTGATGTAGTGCGATTCGTCGAGGATGACCAGGTGGAAATCATGCTCGCGCAAGGTTTCCTCGTCGCGCGGCAGCAAGGCGTAGGTGGTCAGCACCAGGTCGCATTGGCCGATCTGGTCGAACTGCTGCGCGCGGTCCTTGCCCTGCAGCAGCAACACCTTCAGGCTGGGCGCGAATTTGGCCGCCTCGTCCTGCCAGTTGCCCATCAAACTCGTCGGTGCGATGACGAGGGCCGGATGCGTCAAACGGCCCGCCTCCTTTTCCACCAGGATATGCGCCAGGGTCTGCACGGTCTTGCCCAGGCCCATGTCATCGGCCAGGATGCCCGCCAGGTCATGGTCGCGCAGGAATTGCATCCACGCCAGGCCGTCGGCCTGGTAATCGCGCAGGGTCGCTTGCAAGCCGGCCGGCGCGGCCACCTTCTGCACGGAACCGAACTGGCTCAGCTTGCGGCCCATGGCGCGCAATTGCTCGCCACCCGTCCAGCGCAATTCCAGCCCGCGCGCCAGCTCTTCCAGGCGCGCCGCGTCCAGGGTCGACATGCGCACGGCACGCTTGATCTTGTCGTTGAAATACAGCTCGCCCAGGGTGTTGAGGATGGGGCGCACCCTGCCCCATGGCAGGGCCACGCGCGTGCCATCGGGCAAGGTCGCCAGCATCTGGTCATCCTCGGCATGCGCCTCGATGACTTTCGGATTGAAATCGTTGGGCGCGTTGCGGATCAGCTGCACCAGCACGGGCAGCAGCGGCACGCGCTCGTGATTGACGACGATGCCCAGTTCCAGCTCGAACCAGGCGTTGCCGCTGTCCGGGTCCTGGTCGTCGATTTCCGCATACCAGTCGTCCACTTCGCTCACGTCATAGCGGTACTTGGCCGTCTTTTCCACGATCCAGCCCTGCTCCAGCAAGGCGTCGATACCGGACTCGGCAAAGCGCAGCCATTCCGCCTGGGAAGGCAGCAGCAGGGCGCCCTTCAAGCCGCTCAAGGGGGCGGCACCGGGCTTCTTGAATTGCAGCTCGGCCAGGGTGGCCAGCGCGCGCGCCTCGTCGTCCGTATTTCTCTGGATAATTTCCGTCACCTCGCCCACCTGGCGCACCACGCGCTGCGAAGGGTCGAACGAGACGCGCTCGCCATCGTAATCGTAGGACAGCACGGTGAAGTCGTGCCAGCGCTGCACGCTGCCATCGGCCAGCATGGCGCTGTCGAGCAACAAGACCGGCTGCGCCGGTACATCCTTGCGCAAGCGCTGCGGCAAGGGCTGCGGCAGCGGCATCAGGTGCTGCAAGCCCTGCGCCAGCAGCAGTTGCGACACGCGCACCTTGTCGTTCGCGTTCAGCGGCGGCGCCTGCGCCACCAGCGCCTGCAAGTCGGCCAGGGAAATGTCGGAGCCGCCCTGGTTCAGTTCCAGCACGCCGCACGACAGGTTGTCGATGTACCACGGCGGATCGGTGGGCAGCATGTAGTCGATCTGGTCGGCGCCATGGTGTTTCGCGCCTTCGGGCGGATCGACTTGCCAGCCCAGGCGCATGGTCTTGCCCTCGTCGCGCCAGAACAGCCGGGCCGGACGCACGGGCCCCTCCTGCAATGGATACACGAGACCATTGCCCACGTCGGCCCAGGAATTGGCCCACAGCAGCTTGTCCTGCTCGGCCAGCATGCCCAGCAGGGCCGCGCCCACCTTGCCCTTCGGCTCCGTGGCGCTGCCCGTCTGCGAATTCTGGCCGCTGCGCATGGCCACGAAGAAGCGCACGAGGTCTTCATCGGCCGGCGTCAGAAAGCTCGGCGGCGCCGACAGCAGCGAAAAGATTTCACTGATGGGCGAGGCTGCCGCCACGTCGCCGTTCGGCCGCAGGCGCGCCTTGTACAGGCACAGGGCCACGTGGCGGCCGCCGCTGGTGGGCGCCAGCACGTAGATCAGGCGATGCTGGTTGAGTTTGGGGTCGGGTTCGGCAATGCTCAGCACGGCCTTCGGATGGGCGGCTGCCTCCACCCGCTGCAGCCAGGTGGCGACGGCATACGGCAAAGGCGCTCCCGGGCTACTTGCCGGGGCAACTGGGGTTTCACTGGTTTCGTCGCGGGTAAAATCCATGGGGCGCATTAGAGTGTAAAGGTCGTATCCAAATCGGCAACAGGCGATATTATCCGCCATACAGGCGTTGCTGGCTTGATTCACACACGCTCTTTGAGCAGTTTTAATGCGCGATGCTTAAAAAATAAGTATTTAATGCGACACTCGGACCCCGCCAGCGGCAAAAATGGCCCGCCAGCGGCCATTTTTGCCGCCTGTGCGGGTTTTATCAGGCCGGCACTGTTTCCTCTTCCACCACGGCAGGCGCCGCCGCTGACGCCGCTACCGACGTGTCGGCTGGCGTAAAGTTGCGTAAAAACAAGAAAAACTGGCCCATCATCTGCGTCCACAATTGCAGATTGATATTCAGGTGCGTTGCGCTGACGCCGCCGGCAACCAGCACATCCATTTCCAGCACAACAAAATCGCCATGCTGGGCCACGCGCGCAAAACGCTTGCTGCGATGCCATTCGGCCAGCAAGCCGGCAGGCAAGTCGCCGCCATGCACGCGCAGGGGGCAGCTCAGGGTCAGGTCGGCGTACTGGCCGGGCGAGGCTTCATTGCCCCACAGCACCTGGAAACCGATGCCGTGGCTGGCGCTGTGCAGGCGCACGACGCCATCGTGCTCGATGCTGGTGACGGCGCAGCCGGCCGCCTTGATGGCGTCGGCCATCTGCTCGGCGTTCAGGGTGGTCAGCAAGTTGCTATTCGTGTGTTCCATCGTCATTCCATTCATTTCAAAAAATAAAGTTATTGGGGGGCAGGCGCGGGGGCGGCCGGCGTTTCAGTTTGACGCGCATCAAAGCGGCCCTGGTACAGCTGGTCGCCATATTGCTGGGCGATTTGCTCCAGCTTGACCCTGCTTTGCGCGGCAAACGGCTGGCGCGCCGCCATCACGCCCAGCACGTCGAGCCCTTCGTATGCGCGCAGGATTTCCTGCCCGGTGACGTACAGCTGGGCATTCTTGCTTTCGCAGCGCGCCAGCACGCCGCGCTGCGCCGCCACTTCGCCGTCGAGACGCAGGCGTTCCGCTTCAATCTGCTTGCTGGTGGCGGCCAGCTGTTCGCTGGCCTGGCGCAACTGCGCCAGGTTGGCGGCCGCCTCTTGCGTGGCGACCGCGCCACGCTGCTGCTCGGCGAGCAGCTTTTCCCGCTGCGCGCGCTCTTGCGCCAGCAGCGCCTGGCTGCGCGCCAATTCCTTTTTCACGCCATCGCTGGCGGGAGCGGCCACCGGCGCGGCTTGGGCGGCAGGGACACCCTTGGCTTTCAGCAATTCCAGTTCGCCCCGCGTCTGCTGCAGCTGCGCCGTGACATTGCGCAACTCGGCCCGCAGGCGCTCTTCCATGCTTTGCCCCTTCTGGCCCTGCGCCTGGGCCGCGCCGCCGGCCAGCACGGCGAGCAACAGCGCGGAGACACGCGTTGTGTTGGATATCAACATCATTACTCCTTAAAAACGCGCATTCAGTTCGATTTGCAGGGTGTCGATCGACAGTGCCGAGCCGAACACTTCGCGGCTCGACGTCCAGCGGCCGTTCAGCCACGTATTCTTGTCGAGCGCATACGCGCCACCCAGGTAGTAGCCGCGCGCATTCGTGCCGCCCAGGTGGAAGGTGGAATCGTTGTAGGCGTCCGGCAAGGCGTCCGGTTCGATGCGCTTGTAGCCCAGCAGCACGTTCCAGTCGCCGCGCGCCGCGGGGCTGGCCTTGCCCAGGGTGGCTTGCAGCATGTAGGCGTTGCCGCCGCTCCTGAAATCGGCTTGCGAAACGCCGCCCGTGCCGCCGAAGTTGTTCATGATGCCGCCCTTGGCGCGCGCCCACATTGCATTCTTGTCATAGGCCATGTTGCGCACATAATCGCCTTCGATGCGCAAGTCCTTGCCACCGGCGACCTTGCTATCCCAGCGCGCATTCAGGTTGGCCAGACGGAACTTCGACGCCAGGCCCACGAATTGCGGCTGCGGCGTATTGGCCGGATCGAGCGGGTTCAGCGCGATATTGCGCAGCAACATCAAGCTGTTGCCCTTTTGCATGCTCGACGGACGCGACCAGTCCGTGCTGCAGCCATCGGCGCCCGCGTACAGCGCGCACGGCTGCGAATACTCGCCGCTGATGTTGCGGAAGTTGTAGTAGGCCAGCGCGCCGCGCAACTGATGGTCGCTATTGATCTTCCACGAGGCGCCCACCTGCGCGCCCAGCAGCCACTTGTTCTCGCTGGCCATCTTGGCCTGGCTGCGGCTCGGCGCATTGTCGGACGAATATTCGAGCGGGATCAGGCCCAGCGTGCCGAAGACGGTGACGTCCTTGGCCGCGCCCACCGGTTGCTGCACCTTGGCGGCGATGCCGTCGAAATTGAGTTCGCTGGAAAACAGCTCGTCGCCCGACACGAACGGGTTGTCGAAGCGGCCCGCCGTCAGGGTCAGCCAGGACGCGGGCTGGTACGACAGCCAGGCCTGGTCGAGCCAGATATTTTTCTTGCCCAGGCCGCCGCCGAGGGTTTGCGTGGTCGATACCGGGCTGTCGTCGTTGCCGCTGGCCAGGCGGATGCCCGCTTGCGTGCTCTCGGAAATATCGGCCAGGATGCCCAGGCGGGCGCGCGCGCGCAGCAGGTTCTTGCGGTCCTGGCGCGTGTTCAGCAGCGAGGGCAGGGCCAGGTTGGTATTCGAATTGACGTCGTAGCCGCTGCCGCCGTTGAGCGAGCGCCAGTCGATCTCGATATTGCTGTTGGCCATGTCGTAATAGCGCGACTCGTAGCGCGCGCGCACATCGCCTTCCATGCGGATGCGCTTGGTCCATGCCGGCGTTTCGTTCGGCGCGGCCCAGCCGCCCGCCTTCGCCTCGGCCAGCACTTGTCCCTTGATCTCGTCGCGGATCTGCTCGCGCACGGTTTGCGAAATGTACGGCACGCGCACGTCGCCCGGCTGCACTTGCGCCAGGGCTGCCGGCGCCGCGGCCGGACGGGCTTGCGCGGCCGCCAGCGCCTCGCTCTGCGCCTGCGCCAGCAGCGCTTCGCCGGCGTCCTTGTTCAGGGCGCCGCTCTGGATCAGGCCACGGATCAACTTGACCATGGTGCTGTCGGCCGGCGCTTGCGCTTGCACCGCGCTGGCCGCCACGCTCAGGGCGAAGGCGGCCAGCGCCAGCGGCAGGCGGCGCATGCGCTGTGGGGAAGAAAATAAGGAATTCATCGCTTCTTTCGGTAAAAAATTAAAATGAATGTCGTAAAGAACGCCTGACAAAACCGTCGCGAGCGGCAGTGCGTTGTGGCTGAGAAGCGCAGCTGTGCGTATGCACGGGGACGCCGAGTCAGCGAGCATCGCAGGCCGCAAATCACAACGCGCAGCAGGTTTGGTCGGGTGTTCACGGCCGGCGGCCTTTGATGGATACGCGGGCCGGGAACCGCAGCGACGCCGGCGGCCGCTCATCGGCGCGGAAATCGCGCACCATGGCCAGCACCAGTTCATCCGTCTGCGCATTGCCCGTGCCCTGCACCAGCAGCACCTTCGTCGTCCTGCCTTCCGTATCGAGCCACAGGTCGACGCGGATGTCGGCAAACGCCAGCTGGCGCGTGCGCGGATCGCGGGCGAAGGCCATCTGCAGCGCATTGGCCACGTAGCGGCCGTACGAGCCCGCGCCGAGGCCGCCGCCACCGCCGCCGCCCGTCATGCCGCCGCCACGCCCGGCCTGGATGCCGAAGGCATCGCTGCCGGCCTGCGCCGCGCCGTCGATGGTGACGGGATCGCCCTTCTCCGGCGACGGGCTTTCCGGCGCGTCGTCCATGGGCTTGTCGGCCGGCGTCGGTTCCGGTTCCGACACTTCCGGCACGACCTTGTCGGGCGTCGGCTCCGGCAGCTTTTCCGGTTCCGGCGGCGGCGGCGGGGGCGGCGGCAGCATCAGCATCGGCGTGGCCGCCACTTCGCGCTTGGTGGCCGCCGTGTCGGACAGCAGATACCAGACCAGCGCGGCCAGCGCGCCGGCCAGCAGCGCGGCGCCGGCCACGCCGCCCCAGCGGCGCCACCACAGCACCGCGCCCGACGGTTCCGAGGCCGCCATCTTCGTCATGTCGTCACGCTTCACCTTGCGCTCCTCATGCCGGCTTGCCGGTCACCAGGCCCACCTGGTTCAGGTCGATGCGGCGCAGCAGGTCGAGCACTTCGACCACTTTCGCGTATTGCACGGCCGCATCGCCGCGCACGATCACGGGAAAATCGGGCGTGAGCGCCTTTTCCGTGCGCAGGCGCTCTTCCAGCTCGGGCAGGGTGACGGGATAGGCGTCGAGGAAGACCTGGCCCGCGTTGTCGATGGTGATGGCCTTGGTCTTCGGTTTTTCCAGCGCCATGGCCGAACTGGCCTTGGGCAGGTCGACCTTGATGCCGGGAATGCTGGCGTTGCTGGTCAAAATGAAGATCACCAGCACCACCAGCAGCACGTCGACGAAGGGCGTGATGTTGATGCCGCCGCTACGCTTGCGGGGGGTAAACTTGGCGGAGGTGGCCATGGTTATGCGCCCCTCACGCCTGTTGCAGCACGGGACGCATCTGGCGTCCGTCGCCCTGCTCTTCCGCCAGGCGCGTGGCGAATTCGTCGACGAAGACGGCCATGTCGGCAACGATGGCGTCCGAACGCGAGGACAGCCAGTTGTAGCCGAACAGGGCGGGAATCGCCACGCCCAGGCCGGCAGCCGTACACAGCAGCGCAGCGGCCATGCCCGGCGCCACCGAGTTGATGTCCACGGCGCCGGCCATGGCGGCCACGACGAACACCAGCATGATGCCGATCACGGTGCCGAACAGGCCCACGTAGGGCGCGCCTTCGATGGTGGTGGAAAGCCAGATCATGCGCTTGGACATGCGCTCGCTTTCGCGCACCATCACGCCATCCATGGCGGCGCGGATGGCGCCGATGGTGGCGTTCGAGACGGCGTTCAAGTCGTAGCCACGGTCATGGCGGCGGCGCATCTCGTCGATGGCCACGTCGTACAGGCGCCACAGCGAGGAATCGGCCTTCACGGAAGCGCCCAGCTTGCCATTGCGCGCCAGGTGGTCGAGCGGCGCGCCGGCCGCTTCGTGGAACGACTGCATGAATTGCGCATTGGCGCGCGAGATGGCGCCATAGCTGCGGCCCTTGCCGATCATGATGATCCACGACAAGACCATCATCAGGCCCAGCACGCCAACGACGATCCACGCGTCGAGCGGCATGGCGGCGATGATGAAGCCGAAATGGCTCTTGCCTGCCTGCTGTTCATCGGCGCCAAACACGGCCAGGCGCGATTCCGAACCTTGCGAGACGGCGTCGGCCAGCAGCAGCGCATCGGCACGGGCCGTGCGCGACAGGCGCAGCTCGTCGATGGCGCCCGTGAAGTTGCCCAGGGTGGCTGCGCCGGAAGCGACCGGCGGCGCATCGGCGCCCACCGAAGCGGCCGTGCCGAACGCCGGCAGGGCCGTGGCCAGCGAGACGGCCGGACGGCCGCCCACATACAGGGCCACGTTGTTCTTCTCCGCCTTGACGGCCAGGTGCGACCATTGCCCCGCCTGGATGGGCTGGCCAGGCTTGCTGCGCTGGCCATTCACCTGCACGAAGGGCACGCCCTGGTCCACGCCGATCAGCAATTCATTGGCGCCGTCGCGGCGCGCATACAGCACTTGCTGCGGGCCCAGGTTGTCGGGACGTACCCAGGCGGAAAAGGTGAACGCTGCGCCGGCGGCCAGCGCCAGCGATGGCGAAGCAGGCAGCATCAGCGGCGTGGTGCCCAGGCGGGCGCCCGTGCCGATGACGGAACCGTCCAGCGCCGGCACGGCCGTCTGGGCATGGTTGCCGTAGGCGGTGCTGTCGCGCGAAGGCACGCCCGGTTCGGCGAAGTGGTACACCAGGCTGTAGTCGGGATCGAAGGTGCGCTGGCCATTGCCGGAGGCGGGCGCCTTCGGATTGCCGTAGTACATCCACAGCTGCTGCGGCGTGCCTGCCGTCAGGGCCGGCACGTCGACCCAGATCAGGGCGATGCCCAGCAGCGGGTTGAATTGCTCGATCTGGTGGTTCAGCACGGTTTTATCGTCGCCGGCCACGAAACGCAGGTCGGCGCCGCTGTCGCTGACGCCCTCGAAGTTGAAATTTCCCGAATGCAAGCGCAGCAGCACCGGGATACGGCCAGGATCGCCGCCCACGGCACCCGCCTTGGGACCGGCATCGATGGTGACGGGTTTGCGGTAAGCCCAGTCAGGTTGCCACCAGGCATGCGCCAGGCCGGGAGCGAGCGTGCCCAGGATCGTGAGCAGGAATAACAGACGTCGAAAACGTTGCATGACAGTGATTCTCCGAAGAAAAGTCTAGAAAAGTGCGGTACGGGTGCGCCGGACCATCAATAACTGGCCGACAGGTTGAAGTTGATGCGCCGCACATGTTTGTGCGTGCGCGGGCCATCGCGCAGCGGATAGGCGAAATCGATGCGGCCATTCAGGTAGCGCAGGAACTGGAAACTGCTGCCCACGCCCACGGAAGCCAGGCCGAACAGGTCTTTCTGCTCGATCATCGGGTCGCGCAGGCGCAGGCGCGCGCCATCGGCAAAGGCAAAGAGGCGCCAGTTTTCCAGGCGGCTGAAATACGTCAGCTGCGGCGTGCGCCATTCGACGGTGCCCGAGACGCCGTAGTCGCCCGTCGCTTCGGCCGACAGATAGCCGCGCACGGAATTGGCGCCGCCGGCGGCCATCTGCTCGCCCGACACGAGCGCCGCGTCGGCCAGCTGGCCCGACATGCGTCCGTGCAGCTGCGCGCCGCTGCCCAGGGTGACGGTGGCGTTGGCATCGCCCTTCAGCACGAGGAAGCTGGGCGAGGCCTTGTAGCGCTTGTTATCGTAGGCGGCGCTGTCGCTGCCGTAGCCGAACGAGGCGCGCGTGCCGGCCACCAGCGACAGGCCCAGGCCGTACGTCGCCGTGTCCGTCTGCGCAAAACCGTTGTAGGCCACGCTGAGCGGCACGTATTTCAATGGAATGCTCGAGCCGGTGCCATTCAGTTTCAGCGCTTCCTGGTTATCCTTGAAGTCGATGCCGGCGGAAAAGCTGTGCCACCAGATGCCGCTGTTGGGCACCGTGTAGTTGACTTTCATGCCCAGCGCATGCCCCTTGCCCAGCACGCTGGTGCCGCCGGTGCTGGCCACGTTGCTGTTCGACTGGTAGCCGGTCGCTTCCACGCTCCAGCCCTGCGTGCCGATGGGCGCCACGTACGAGGCGGACCACACCTTGGTCTGGTTCAGGTCGCCCGGCGTGCCGAAAAAGCTGATGGTGGCGCTGTGCCCGAGCTGCCACAGGTTGTCGTGGCCGACCGACATGCTGGTGCGCAACTTCTTCGTATCGGCGCTGTAATCGTTGTTCAGGCCGACGCTGGCGCGCCACGGGCTGCTGTCGTCGACCTTCAAGTCCACGTCCATGGTGCCGGGCAACGTGCCCTGGCGCACCAGCGGCATCACCTGGCGCTTGGGCCCGCGGTTCAGGGCCGTCAGTTCCACCTGCGCCTGGGTAAAGTCGGGCACCGTGCCTTCCGTCAGGGCCGGCACCTGCTGGCGCACGTCGAGCGGCGAGTTGTATTGCGCGCCCACCACGCGCAGGCGGCCCACTTTCGTTTCGCTCACCTGCAGCACCACGATGCCCTGCTCCACCTGCTGTTCCGGCAAGTCCACGTAGACGGACTGGTAGCCGCGCGCCTGGTACGCCGCCACGAGGGCGTCGCGCGCCCCTTCCACGTCCTTCAGGGTGCGGCCCGGCCCCAGGAACGGCGTCACGGCCTCTTCGATGGCACGGGCGTCGAGCACGGTATTGCCGCGCACCAGGTATTCCTCGATCGTCACCTGGCGTTCCGGCGCGGCGGCCACGGCTGCCTGCGCGCGCGCCAGGCCGGGCAACGCCAGCATGGCCAGGCACAGCATCGTCAAGGCGGTCGCGGGCGCCGCGGGCCTGCCCATCTTTTTCATTTCACGCATCTTCCATTCACCTTAAAATCAAACGGTTGCCCTGTGTTGCGGCGCTGGGCCGGCGGTTTTCCTTGCTGCCGATACTGATCTACTGATGCCTAGACAGCCGCCGCGCGCGGCGACTGTCAAATGTCATCAAATGTTCATAAAACTCACGGCTGCAGGCCGCGCCGCTCGTTTGGCGTCAGCGCCTGCAGCTGCGGCGGCGTCAGCGGACCCGCGCCCAGCACCTGCACCACGCCGGCCGGCTGGTAGGCGGATGCCTGCGGTTCGCCGCCCTGCAGCTTGCCGGCACCGCCCTCGTCCGCCTGCTCGTTGCCAAAGCCCAGCACCTTCACCGTGAACAGCGACGGCAGCGCCTGGCGCGTCGCGGCCCGTTCACGCTGCAGCACCTCCTGCGCCGCGCCCACGGCCTGCGTGGCGGCCGCGCTGGCATTGCTGAGCGCGCCCACGTTCACGGCAGCGATCACCGGCATGCCCGTGGACTTGCCCTGCACCTGGATGTTTTCCGCATTCACCACCTGCAGGGCCGCCAGGTTGACGTTGCCCGAGACGCGGATGCCCGCCTCGCCCGCGTCGATGCTGCCCAGCGGGGCGATCAGGTCGATGTCGCCGGGCGGCACCTCCGGGATCGGGTTCAGGGTGGCGATGCCGGCACCCGTGCTTGGCGTGCTCGGCGACAGGCTGACGAGGCCGATGCTGTCGTAGTTACGGCGCTGCGGCGTGTAGACGACGGTGGACTTGGTGCCGCGGCCCGCATTGATGTCGCCCGTGGCCGACCAGGCCAGGATGTTGCCGCCGAAGGTGGTGAAGATGCGGCTCTGGCCCAGCAGGATGCTGTCTCTCGCATACATCTGGATCTCGCCCGCCCCCTGCGTCAGCACGCCCGAGCCTTCGCCCGGCGCATAGCCGCCATCGACGCCGATCAGCGCGCGGCCGCCCGGCACCGCGATGCCGATATCGCCGCCGAAATCCGTGTGGATGCCGGCATCGTTGACGATCACGTGCGGCACGTTGACGACCGGACGCCCCGCCTCGGCCCACTCCTGCGGACTCAGGTAGCGCACGCCCGCGACCGGCCGCTTGGTATAAATGCCGTCGTAGTCGTTGACCGTATACAGCGCGCTGCTGAACATCGTCAGGTCGCCCTTGTACTCGATCTTCTTGCCCGCCTTGTCCTGGGAGGGAAACAGGGTGGCGATGGCTTCGCGGCCGCGCAGGTAGCTGCCGCGGCGCATGCCGTCCGGATCGTTGTATTCGCGCCCGGCCGCCTTCAGTTCGGCAAAGTAGACATTGCTCAGGTACACCTGCTGCTGTTCCTTCGGCAAGGCGGCAAAGAAGCTGCGCGCATCGGTGGCCGGGTCGTAGCGGATGCCCAGGCCGCTGTCGCCGCCAAAGCGCGTCGTCAGCCAGTTCACCAGGTGCAACTGGCTGACCAGCGCGTATTCGCGCGCCAGGTCGCGCCGCACGCCGCCCGTTTGCGCGCCGGCCTTTTCCAGTTCCGCCTGTTTCGTGCCGAGGAAGGCGGAAGCGCCCGCTTCGTCGCCGCCATAGCCGAACTGGCCGCGCAGCCAGTCGGCCAGGGTCAGCTTGCCGCCGTAGACGTACACGGCGCTGCCGGCCTGGTCGGCCAGCGGGCGGCCCGGGTCGGCCAGCTTGGCCGGGTCCAGGTAACGCGCCGCGAAGGCCGCATAGTCGGGGCCATTGCGGCCCACGCCGGCGGCCACGCTGATGCCGGCGCCATTGCCGCGCTCGCCGGGACCGGTGCCGACGATGGAACCGAGGCTGCGCAATTCGGCCTTGTCGGCCATGTACAGGTCGCGCCCGGCACTCACGTTCAGCTGGCCGGGCCCCGCCACATAGAAGGTGCTGTAGCGGATATCGCGCCCGGCGCTGACGACGGAGATGTCATCGGCATGGCGGTGCACGAACAGATTGCCGCGCGCCGACGAGCTGCCGGTGACGACCGGCTTGTCCGGATAGTCCGGCCGGCCGACAAAGCCCTGGCTGGTCCATCCGGCCGCGCCGTCCGGCACGTCTTCGACGCTGCCGAGCGGCGTGCCCGAATTGACGATGTCGCGCCCGGCGCGCACGGCCACGGCGCCACCGCCCTCGTACCACACGCCCAGCGGACCCGCTTCTCCCTTCAGCGTAGCCCGGTACACGATGCCGCCCGTGCGCAGGCCGACGATGTCGCCGCTGTTGGCATAGAAATGCGCGGGCAGCTGGCCCACGGGCACATAGTCCGACACCGTCGGTGCCGTCATGCTGAACAGCGGATAAGTCTGTGCATCGCCGCCGGCGCCATTGGCATTCCCGGCAAACGACTTCAACGGCGATGGCGCCAGCGCATTCGTGCTGACGTTATGCAAGGGCAACAGGCCGAACCAGACCTTGTCCAGCGCCCCGACGAAGCCCGGATTGAACGGGTTCGGCAAGAGGCGCGGGTCGGCGCCCGATGGCGTGATCGGATAGCCGGCCGCATGGATGGAATCGGCGGCCAGCATTTCCAGCTGGCCCGTGCCCGTCTTGACGAATTGCGGCGCCACCGGCGACGGCGCCAGGATCACGCCGTTTTGCGGCATGTCGACCTTGCCGCCCTCGCCCAACCTGCCCAGGCTGGCATTGCCGTAGTACAAGCTGCCGCTGGCAGCCACGGCGCGCAGCACGGACGGCATGACGAAACGTCCGTCCGAGGGCGCATGGTTGTTGCCCGTCAGCGTATTGATCCAGGCGGACGTCGGCGTCAGGTTGCCGCCGGCGCTGAACAGGTCGATGGCCGTGGCCGGCGTCCACAGCGAGAACCAGCTCCAGCCCTCGCCGGCGCGCTCGACGCCCTGGTAGTTGAACGGCGAACCGTTGCCCAGCTGCTTGACGCGGCCCGCATCGGCCGTGCCGCCCAGCACCAGGTCGCCGCGCGCATCGATGCGCACGCCGCTGTCGCCCGGCACCAGGATCGGGCCGCCGCTGGCAATCGCCGTGCCCGCCGTATAGGTTTCATACGGCCGCGATTCCTTCGGATCGGCACGGTCGAAACGCAGCTCGACGCCGCCCACGGCGCCCGCCTCCATGCGCAGCGCGCCGCGCAGGTTCGTGAAGGTGCTGTTGAGCGTGGGATACTGGCGCTCGAAGCGCGTATCGGCATTCGAGGCATCGCTGTTGCGGTCGAAACTGCGCACCTCGGCAACAGGGTTGAGCCCGCCGCCGATGCGGATATCGAGGTCGCCGCCGCCCGTCAGCAGCAGCTTGCCGTCCGGCGTCACCCTGCCCGTGCTGCCCACGGCCACGTTCAGGCCCTGGCTGCGCGGCTCGTACTCGCCGCCCGGATCCGCGCGCGAGGTCAGCATGCCGGCATCGCCGCCCGCCTGCAGCAGGACATTGCCGCCACCCAGGGTGCCGATGCCCGTAAAGCCCGACACGGCCGGCTGGCCGGCATACAGCTCGCTGCCGTCGGGACGCGCGACATAGGTGCCGAAGTTGATCCACCATGCCGTCGGCACGCCCGCGCCCGTGCTGCCGCTGCCCTGGCGCCACAGCCAGGTGCCGATGTCGCTGGTATCCTGCTGCCGGCTCAGGACGCCGATGGCGTCCTCGCGGCGCTGCGTGGCGGTGCCCACGGTATCGCCCTTGACGTCGCCCTGGGCGCGCAGCAGCAGGTTGCCGCCGTGCTCCGGATACCAGGCGCGGTACAGGCTCTCGCTGCCGCCATCGACGAAGCGCGTCAGCTTGTTGTCCAGGGCGCCGAGCAACTGGCCCTTGGCATTGACGCCGCGCGGCAGGTTGAACAGATCCTTGCCATCGACCAGCGGCGAGGCCGACTGCGTGCCCGCCGTGTAGACGCCGTACAGCGAACGCATGTCGAAATCGCCGGCGGCCAGCAGGTCGAGATCGCCCGTGCCCGTGCGCAGCACGCTGAACAGGGGCTGGCGCGCCGGCTCCACGGTGGTCACCGTCTCGGGTGGCGTGCCGTCGGCAATCTTGACCACCAGATTGGCGTAGTATTCCAGCATGAATTGCTCGCCGCCCCAGTCATCGACGTTGACCTCGCCTTCCGGAAATCCCATCTCGATGGCTTCTGCGCTGTAGATATATTTGCCCGGCAAGCCCGTGCCCGGCTTGATCGACGTCCTTTCCCCCATGCCGTAATGCGTATCGGCCAGCATCAGATGCGCGTCCTTCGCATGCGGCCGCAGCGCGCGCGTGTCGGCCGCGGCCGTATCGGCGCCACCCACCAGGCGCAGCGACCACGCTTGCGAACCCTGGGCCAGCATGGGCGCCAGCGCCAGGTTGCGGCCCTGGCCACCCGTGCCGCCCACTGGGCGCAGCGCCACCATGGCCGCGTCGTCAGGCAGCTTGACCATGGTGCCGGCGGGCAGCACGCTGCCCTTGTCCAGCGCCAGCGCGGAAGCCAGCACCACGCCGTTGACGGGATTCCATTCATCGCCCAGGTCCCACGGCTTGCCTTCCGGGAAGGGCAAAGCCACATTCGCGGGCCACACCATGGCCGCCACCTTGGCCGCGCCAGGCAGGCGCAGGCCGGGATCGAGCTGCATGCCGCTCGATAAGGTCAGCGCCTTCTGCAAGACCGTGCCGGCCGCGTACAGCACGCTGCCATCGGCGTTGCGCACAGCGCCGCCCAGCACGCTACCGGCCGGCAAGTTCAACTCCGCCGTCAAGGTGGCGCGCGCCGCCAGCAAGGTGCCGCCGCGCAACTGCATCGGCTTCATCGGCACGGCGAAATTGAGGCTCGTGCCCGATTTGAAATACGTGTCCTCGGCCAGGGTCACCAGGCCCCCTTGCGGCACGACGACATCGCCGCCCCACGGCAGGCGGCCCTTCACCAGTTGCCAGCCCTGGTCGTCCGACGTGACGGGCAAGCTGCGGGTATCGAAGCCATCCGTGATGCTGCCAAAGACGCTGAGCTTGCCGCCGGCGCGCACGACCAGCGCGCCCGCCTCGCCCGAGCCGTACACGCCACTCAGGCGCGCCAGCGGATTGACGCCGTCGTAGCGGTGGCCGGACAGGTCGATGTCGCCATCGATATGCAGGTCGCCGTCCGGCGTGGCGCTGACGATCTCGACGCCGGGACGCAAATGGAAGGCGTTGGCGTCGCCGCGCAAGCCGCGCAGCTTGCTGTTCATCAAGTTGCCGTTCGCCAGCGCGTGTCGCATGAAATCCTGGCTGTCCGCGTGCTTCTCGTCCAGGTAAGCCTGGTCGATGCTCTGGTAGTTGCGGCCGTCCGCATCCTTGCCGGCGCCGGCCGGTGCATCCTTGTATTGCCAGAAGGCGTTCACGTGGATGTTGCGCGCGCCGGCGATGTTCAGCACGCCGGCCGCATCGATGTCGATATCGTCGCCCGTGGCGCCGCCCAGGCGGCGCGCGTTCAAGTCGATGCTGCCGTAGTTGCCGCCTTGCGCTGCCTCGCCGCTGCGCAGGTCGAACCGCGCGCCACCTTCCAGGGTCAGGCGTCCGCCAGCCGACGCGAGTTCGATCACGGCGCGGTTCGGCGCCTCGATCGCCTGTCCGTAGCTGTCCGTGCGCAGCACCGTGCCATGCGCGTCGAGCACGGCGCCGGACTGGATGGTGACGCCGTCGCGGCCGGCCAGGCGGATGCTGCCCACCTGTTCGCCGCTGGCGTCGATGCGGCCGTTCACCGTCAGCGCGCCGCCATCGACGGACACGCTCACTTCGCGCGCCTTGACCTCGTCGCCGATAACCAGGTCGCCCTGCTTGAGCTGGAAGCTGCGGCTGCCGTACACCTTGCCCGTGTTCATGCGCTGGTTCAGGCCGGCGAAGTCGCCGATCCGCTGGGCGCGGATCTCCGCGCCGCCGGCCGCGTACGGCACCAGGGTGCCGCCCGCGTCATAACGGCCGCTGGCGCCGCCCAGCAAGCTGCCGCGCAAGTCGGCCGTGCCCGCCGCGTCGCCCGTGGCGATCACGCTCAGCTTGCCGGCGCGGTTGTTCACGGCCGACAGGTCGATCACGGAGGCGGCCGCCTGGCGCACGTCGCCTGCGCGGCTGTCGAGGATCACGTCGCCGCCCCAGCTGTATTTGCTGGTGTCGTAGAAATCGATCTTGCGGCCCGCCAGGTCCAGCTTGGCCTTATCGCCCAGCAGCACATCGCGCTCGGCCGACAGCGTCAATTTTCCGCTTGGCAAGACCACCGACGTATCCACGCTGACATTGTTGCCGCTGAGTGCCACTTCGGCGCCCAGGGCGCCGGCCAGCGCCGCATTCGTCGGCGTGGCGGCGGCAGCGCCTGCCGGCACGCTCACCTTCAGGTCGCCGCCCGCCGTGATGCGGTTGATGGAACCGGCCGCGCCCGTCAGCAGCGGCGTGTTGATCACGACGTCGCCGCCGCTATAGCGGTAGCCATTGATGGCCGTGTCCCACGCGCCCTGCGACTGGTAGACGGACAGGCTGCCCTTGTTGTTCGCCGTGACCTGCTCGCTGGCGTTCAGCACCACCTGGCCGAAGCCCAGTATCAAACGGTCGAGGTTATGGATGGTGTCGGGACGGCTGTCCGGCGTGAAGCCGAACTCGATGCGCTTGGCATCGACCTGCAGGCGGCCGCTGCCCGTGCCGGGGCCCGCCGTGACGACGGCGCCGGGCGCATTCGTCGCCCCCTGCCACACGAGGGTGTCCGTGTGGATGCGCGCCAGCGCATCCGCGCCGCCATAGCCGTAGATGGCGGGCGTATTGAGCACCAGGCGCGACAGCGACGACTTGCCCGTGGCCGCATCGATGGTCGACAGCTGCGTCGAGTCATAGAAGTTGAAGGAATTGCGCGCCGTCAAGCCCAGGCTTTCCAGTGCCGGTGCGCCCGTGCTGGTATCGCCGCGCAGCAGGCGGTCGAGCACGCCCTGGTTCAGCGCCAGGCCATCGGGCAGGGCGCCACGGGCGCTGGCGTCCGCCAGCGAGGCTTCGCTGCCGATATTGATCGAGCCCATCGCCAGCACCAGGTTGCGCGTGCCGTAGCGCACGTTGTCGCGCAGGGTAAACGCGCGCTCCGTCACGGCGGCGATGGTGCCTTCCGAATACAGCGCGGTGCTGCCGCCGCAAACGCCATTGACCTTGGCGCAGGCGCCGATGTCGATGATGCCGGGGCCATACGATTCGGACGGCGCGCGCGCGGCCGGCAGCATGTCCAGCCAGCCGTTCGAGACGGCCAGCACGCTGCCCATCGGCTGGTAGACATAGCCGTCGCGCGAGTCCCAGGCCGCCTTGCCACGGCCCAGCGTATTGATGCCGGAACCCTGCTCGAGGATGATGCCGTCGTTTTTTTTCGTCGTCACCAGGAACACTTCGGCCGCCTTCAGCACGGCGCCGTCGCGCAGCACGATGCCGCCCGCCGATTCGTTGATGGCGGCGATATTCGCACGCTGGTTGCTGCCCGTGGCGAAATCGCTGTAAGTCACGCGCGGCAAGCCGCCGATGCCCACGCGCTGGGCGCCAAAGGCGTTGATCTGCGAAGCGTGCACGGAGACGCCATCGAAGTCGGCCAGCGCCGACGTGCCGTCGGCCAGCACTTGATAGCGGGTCGACGCATGGCCGCCCGTCCCCAGCAGCAGGGAGCCGCCAAAGCCGCCCTCGGCCGGCGCGTACAGGGCGCTGCCATCCATCATCAATGGCGTATGGTTATCCTCGACGCCGTGCAGGGACGGGGCGATCAGCTGCAGCCGCACGGCCTTGGCGTCGCGTTCGAGCATGGCGCGCGGCACGCCGTCGCGCGTGGCTTGCGCCATGGCAAAGGCGGCATAGCCCGTTTCATTGTATTGCGAATAGCTGCGCAGCACGTCGGCCGGCGTCAGGATGACCTGGCCCGGCACGGCGTCGCGGATGGCCGTGCCGGCGATGCCCGTCTGCGCCGCCGTGGCATACGAACCGTTGCGCATGGTCACCGTGCCGCCCGCCTCGACGGCGCCGGCCAGGCCATTTAATTCCACACGGAAAGCGCCCGGCAGCAGGGCGAAATTCGATGGCAGCAGCGTGTAGGTGCCGGCCGCCAGGCCGGGCACGCCCGCGCCTATGGTGATCTGGCGTCCCACGGCCGGCTTGCCCGCGCCCTGCTCGGCCATCAGCGGCGCCACGTCCGGCTGCACGCCGGGAATGATGGCGTACACGGGGTTGGTATTCAGGCCGGGCAAGGTAAAGCCGCCGTTCGGCTTCATCTGCACCAGCGGATTGAAGCGCGCATCGGTGGAGCCGCCCCGTCCTGCCAGGAAGGCCGCGCCCGTCAAGGTGCCGCCGCCCGACAGGTCGAGCACGGCGCCGGCTTGCACATCGACGGCGGCGCCCGTCAAGGCGATCTCGGGGCCGTTGCCCACGCCCTTGAACACGACGTCGTTGCCGTCATACAGGTAGCTGAGGCCATCGAGCGTGCCGCCGTACGGCATGGTCAAGCCTTTCGCACTGACGGAGGTGATACTGCCCGGCAGCAGGTTGACATGGCCCGTATAGGCTTCATAGCCTTCGGCGCCCAAGTTGATCTGCCCCAGCGGTGCGCGCAGCACGCCGCGCTGGTTGATCGTGGGCGCAACCAGGCTCAGACTGCCAAAGACGGAAAAAGGTTGATTCGGCGTCGCACTGCCGGCGCTGCGCTCGATATTCAGGGTGCGCAGCGGATCGAGCGTGACGCGCACGATGCCGTATTCGTCGACGCGGCTGCTCTGGCCCACGGTGACCATGCCGCTGTCGCCCGTGGCCGGGTAGATTTGCGCCGCGGCCAGGGTGGCATTGCCCGGCTGGTACAGGGCGGCGTTGTTCGACAGACGCATATCGCCACGGCTGTTGAGGGTCAGCTGTTCGAAGGCATCGCGTTCGACCGCCAGCGGCTTGCCGCTGCTCTGCACGATCTCGCCGCGCGTGCCCATGTTGACCTCGCCCACGAGATCGAACATGCCCGCGTCGATCTGCAGCAGGGACGCGTCGGCCACCAGCGGCACGCCCAGCATGCCGCGCCCTTTGCCCAGGTTTTTCGACCCCTTGACGGCATTGGGCACGATGAAGTTATCCTTTTGCGCGCGCGTGGCCGTTCCCAGCCGCACATACGGCGCCGCCAGGTGCACCTGGCTGGCAAGGCTGTGCAGCTTCTCCTGGCCATCCGCCTCCGGCTGCTGCGGCTGCTGCGCCAGGCCCAGCGACGTGGCGCTCAGGCGCAGGCTCTGGCCCAGCGCCAGGTTGACGTCGCCATCCATGCTGAGCATGCCGTTGACATGCAGCGCCAGGTTGTCGAAACCGCCGGCCTGCACGCGGTCGGCTCCCAGGCGCGCACTGCCGTAACGCAAGGCCTCGTCCTGCTGGCCGGCGCGCAAGTCGGCCGGCAAGGCGCTGTCGCCCTGTACCTGGGCCAGCACGAATTCGCGCGGCACCCGCACCACATTGTCGACGGCGCCGCCTTGCAGCGTCTGGCGGTCCACCTGGCCATAATTGGGCGCATCCAGCGCCAGCGCCAGGGTACCGCCGGCCGCGCCGGCGCCACGGGCCGCCGCGCGCAACGTGCCGTCGGCAAAGATGCCGTTATACGAACTGAGGGAAATCAAACCGCCGCTGCCGGCCACGTTGACGGCGCCCTGGTTCGGCAAGTCGAGGGTGGCGGCCGCGCCGCTGGCGTCGAGCAGGGCGCCCGGACGCACGACGACAAAGGCGTCGGCCGCGTCGACGCTGGCTGCGTCGGCCTTGTAGCGGGCGCCGATTTCGATGCTGCCGCCCTTGTCGGCGCGGCCATAGCGGCCGCCGCGCATGTCGGTGGCGACGATGGCGCGGCCGGCCACGTCGAGCACGGCATGTTCGCCGATCCAGATCGAGGTGGCTTGTCCCTTGCCGTTCGGCACATCCGCATCGCTGCCCGTGCCAAACGTCCCCGGCAGCACGGCGATCTTGCCGCCCCAGGCGTCGAGCCGGCCGTCGATGCTGACCTGGCCATTGCCCGTCAGGCCGATCTGGCGGCCCGGATCGACCTTGATGACGGCGCCTTCCTGCACCGCCAGGCTCCCCTTCACGTACGGGCTGCCGGCCGTCAGCGCCAGGTCGGCGCCGGCACGCTGCGTCAAACGGCCCTTGCGCGCATCTTCCTGGTACAGCTCCGGCGTCCACACTTCCAGCGCGGCGCCCGGATCGGTGCCGCCCGCCACCGTATGGCCGGTGGCGGGATTGAAGCGCAGCACGGGCATCGTGACGTCGATATGCGCATCCTTCACCACCACGACGCCGTCGCGGCCCGTGACGGCGTAGTCGGCAAAGCCGCTCTGGAACAGGCTGGCATCGAGCGCCAGCAAGGGCTGGACGGCAACGTCGCGCCCCAGCGCAATACCGGACGGCAGCAGCTGGCCACGCGGCGCGACCAGCGCTTCGGCAGCGATGCTGCCGGCCGCATACTGCGTCGTCATCGGCAGGATGGGCAAGCCGTTCGGGAAGGCCGCCGCCGAGACGGCGAAGCCGGTATTCAAGCCGTTGATCGACGTCAACACGCTACCGGCGGGAACGATGCTGCCGCTGCCGAGATACGTCGTGCCGTTGACGACGACCTGCGCGCCCTGCGGCACCACCATGGCGGCCCCCAGGACCAGCGGTTTCTGCGCCGACACGTCCACCGTCACGGCTTGGCTCAAGGTCTGGCCCGGCTTGATGAGGCTGGTGCTGAGCGCGAAATCGAAGGGGATCTTCTCGCCCTTGGCAATCGGGAATGCATCGACGAGGCGCAGGCCGACGGGGGCGCTGGCGCCCGCCTGCAGCACGTCGCCGCCGTCGAACAGCCTGCCGCCGAGGCTGACGGCGACGCCGCTGTCGATCACCAGGCGACCGCCGCCCTTCACGCCATGGCCGCGCAGCTCGCCATCGAGCTTGAGCAAGGCGCCCGTCGGCGTTTTTTCGCGCGGCAAATCGACGGCCAGGGTGATGTCGCCGCCACGGCCGCCCTGCAGGCTGCCATTGCTCATCAGGGCGGCGCCGGACGAAACGTCGATGACGCTGCCACCGGCGAGTTCGATGCCGCCGGAGCTCTTCAGGCTGACCTTGCCGCCATTCACATACGGCAAACCGCTGCTGGCGGCCGGGTCCAGTTCCAGGTTGCTCCACACGCCGCGCGCGTCGAGGCGCACGCCGGGCGCCACGCGCACGCCGGCCGGGCCCGCTGGGCGGCTGTCCGGCGACACGGGCACATCCATCCACACGGCGCCCGCGTTGGCCAGGTAGCGCGACACCATATTGCCGGCAGAGATGCTGCCGCTGCGCGCACTGACGTTGGCCTTGATGGCCACGTCGGTGGCGTGCAGGGCGATGTCGCCGCCATCGGCCACGCGCACGTCGGCGTTGACGTCGAGCTTGTCGTAGGCATGGATAGTCAGCGCGCCCAGTTCCAGCCCGTTGAGCCAGTCCGCGTCGAGCTGCAGGCTGGCGCGGCGCGCGGCCGGCAAGGCCTCGTCCAGCAGCTGGCCATCGGCGATGGCGGCCACCTTGCCGATCTCGACCTTTTCCAGCACGGCTTGCGGGCTGTCGCGCAACTGGCCCGCCTTCGTATCGAAGACGGGCGTCATTTTGCCGACGATCAATTGACCGGCGCGTGCCGCCGATGTCTGCGCCTGCCGGTAGCCATCCATGCCTTCATCGCGCTTGCGCTGCTGGCGCTCACCCTGGAACACGGCCGTGTCGATATCGCCTTCCAGCACGGCCGCGCCCGTGGAAACGATCAGACGGCCCGCATCGCGGCCCACCGTATAGCCGTTTTCCAGGCGTTCGCGCGGGCCGATCAAGGCATTCGCATGGGTTTCCGTCGTGTTCGCGCCCCAGCGCGCATGCGTGCTTTCATGGCCGCGGTACAGGCCCGTGTACAGATTGTCGCCGGGGGCAGTGCTCAGTTTGTACATCGCGCCATCGGCGCCCTTCAGCCACGTCTGCTTGACCATGCCCGTCTGCACGTCCAGCGAACCGCCGGCGATGTTGATGCGCGAGCCGGCCTGCGTCACGACTTCGCCGCCGCCGAAGGCCACGGTGCCGCCCTGGGCCGCCCATTCGCCGATGCCGTGGCCGCTCGTATTGAGGTAGCCGCTCACTTCCAGCAAGCCGCCGGCCGTGTACCAGCGGTCCGTGGCGTAGCCGTTGGTGCCGGCCGGCACCAGCACCAGGTCGCGGCGGTCGACCCACACATCGCTGTTGTTCAGGTACTTGGCGTCGCGGCTGCCGGGCGCGTCGCGCTGCTCGTTGCCCTGCACGTTGATCAGCACATTGTTGCTGCTCATGGCGACCTTCACGCCGACGGCGCCGGAAACGTCGATGGCGGCGTCGCGCGCCACATGGCTGCGGCGGGCCGCATCGACCAGCACCTGGCCGCCCGTGGCCAGGGTCAGCGAATCGCCTTCGAACTCGACGTTGCCAGCCGAAGCGATGCGCACCAGCGACTGGTCGCGCCGGTCCGCGATGCCTTCCGTGCTCTTGCCCGCATCTTTCAGCAGGGCATCGCGCTGCACGTCGAGCGCCGTGGCGCCGTTGTCGTCGATGACGATGGCGCTGACGCTGCCGCGCGCCAGGGTGACGTCGGCGTTCTCGCCCGCCGCCGCCAGGTGGATGGTGCCGCGTCCGTTGACATTCGTGCTCGACAGCAATACGCCATCCTGGCGCACGCGATTGCCGCTCAGCGTGATGTCGCCGCTGGCCGACTCGATCACGCCGTTGTTGACGACGGTGCCGGCGCTGCTGCCGGCCGTGCGCAGCATCTCGACTTCATTGCCGCGCGTGCTCGAATACTGGTTCTTGTCCGTGCCCATGCCCTGGCGCACGACGATGGCGTCGCCGGCCGCCAGGGTCGTCTGGCCATTCGGCGTGGTGATGGCGCCCGCATTCTCGACGGCACGCCCGGCCAGCAGCACATAGCCGCCGCCTTCCGTCACCGTTTGCGGCTTGCGCGTGTCGATGCGCGCGCCGGCGGCGACGACGACGTCAGCCTCGGCCTTGCCATGCGTAAAGGCATTCTGGCCCAGCACCAAGTCATTCGCGAAGGTCGGCACGGCGCCCGCGCCCTGCGCCTTGCCGTACAGGCCGCTCTTGAACTGGCTGTCGCTCATGCCCATGGCGGCGGCGGCCAGGTTGCGCGTATCGACCTGGCTGCTGCCCGTAAACACGATGCCATTGCGGTTGACGATCATCACCGTGCCGTCGGCCTTGATCTGGCCCTGGATCTGGCTCGGGCGCGCCAGCGGATCATTGACGCGGTTCAATACGGACCAGTTCGATTTCTGGTCGAATTGCAAGGTGGTGTTCTTGCCGACGTTAAAGCTTTCCCAGTTCAGTATCGCCTTGTCGTCCGTCTGCACGACCTTCACGACGCTCTTGCCGTCGGCCTGGGTCTGCACGGGCGCCTGGGCATTGAGCCAGCCCGCCGTCAGGCTGTTGCTGTCGACCTGCAAGCCGCCCTTGACCAGGCCGTCCGGTGCGCCGCCGGCCGCCAGCGCGGCCTGGCGCGCGGCGGCCTGCACCGCCTGCTCGGCGGCGATGCCGCGCGCAGCCAGCAAGAGGTTGTTCAACGATTGCTGCAGCTTGCCTTCCGCCTTCTGCTGCTGGGCCTGGGGATTGTTCAGCAAGGCGGCCGGCTGGCCATTCGGCAAGCGTCCCGTGGCGGTGGCCGCGCCCTGCTGCGCACCCTTGCCGGCGAACCAGGCGCCGCTGAACGGCTGCTGCGCCTGCGCGCCACCCGCCTGCAGCAGCATGGCGATCGCCAGTGCCAGCGGTTTCAATCGCACCGGGTGCTGCTTCTGGCGGTCCGCCGTGGCGGAGGAGGATGCGTGTTTCGTGACCGACTTGCTTCGCTGCATGGCGACATTCCCTTTTCATGTTCCGTTGCTGACCGATATCGCGAGTCGGCGCGCGGCACGCACGGGGGCGGGCGGCAGGCACTGTTTCGCGGCTTCCAGCAGCATTGACAGGGGACAAGGTCCGGGACTGCAAAAGGTCATGAAAATGTCATAAATGGCGCAGTGCCTTGGCGCGCCGCCCTGACACGACGCCAGCACGGCCAGGCACTAGCCAAACAGCACGATGCCGCCAGGCAAGCGCGTCACGCGCGCGCCATACGCATCCTGGATCAGGGCGATCACATCGTCGAGGCGGTCGAGCGAGAAACTGGCTTGCACGCGGGTCTTGCCCAGCGCATCGCCGTTCAAGATGAGCTTGCCGGGACGGTAACGGTTGACTTCGGCCACCACCTCGGCCAGCGTGCTTTGTTTGAACACCAGCAGGCGCTGACGCCAGGCGCTGACGTCGCCGCCATTCACGGCGCGCGCGATGCCGAAATGCTCGGGCCGGTAGCGCAACTGCTCGCCGGCGGCCAGTTCCGCGTCGTTACCGCCCTGCACCACACGCAGCCGGCCCGCCAGGCATGTCACGCACACTTCCTGGCCGAACAGCCGGATATTGAAGCGCGCGCTGCCGGCCGACACCGTGCCGTCGCCGGCCTGCACGCGCACGCGCGCCGCGCCGCGTGAACCTGCCTGGAATTCGGCCTCGCCGGCCAGCAATACCAGCGCCGCCGCCCCATCGTGCAGGGGCGCCGCGTCGAGGCGCGTCTGCGTATTCATTTGCACCAGCACGCCGCCGTCCAGCGCCAGCGCGCGCTGCTCGCCCGTGCCGGTGGCGTAATCGGCGCCCAGGCCCGCCACGGCTGGCCACAGGTCTGTGGGCGGGCGCAGCACCAGCAAGCCCAGCGAGGCGGCCACGGCGCCGCCGAGCCAGGCGCGCCGCGCCGTATTCACCGGCTGCTGCGCCCGCTTGACGGCGCGCGCGGCCGGCGCCATGGCGCCCCACACGGCGCGCGCCTCGGCAAACGCCGTCGCATGCGCGCGGCTGCGCGCGCACCAGTGGCGAAACACTTGCGCGTCGCGCTCGCTGACCTGGCCCGATGCCAGACGCACCACCCAAGCCTGCGCTTCCTTCTGGATGACACCCATGTCGTCTTCCGCTTGTTCAATCATGATGTTTAGACGTTTTTCCCGCGCCGGGACCGAAGCGTTGAATGAAATCGCGTCCCATGCGCTCGCAGCAATGTTCGAGTCCGGCACGCAATTCCTTCTCCACCGTGCGGGCGGAAATGCCGAAACGCTCGGCGATGTCGCGGTGCGGCAACTGGTCGACGCGGGCGGCGATGACGATGGCGCGCCGGCGCTTCGGCAATTCCTGCAGGGCCCGCTCCAGTTCTTCGAGCTCGGCGCGCGCGCTGAAGGTGCGGGCCGGGTCGGCCAACTCATCGGCCATCTCGTACAGCTCGTCGATATCGGGCAGGCTGAGCAGGCGCGCATTGTCGCGGCGTTGATCTTCCGCAATGTTGATGGCGATGCGCATCAGATACGCGGATGGATAGCTGATCGCTTCGGGCGCGTTCATCCGCTCCACCCGCAAATACGTCTCGTGCAGCGCGTCATTGGCCAGGTCTTCCGAGCCCAGGCGGCGCTGCAGGTGGCGGCGAAACTGGCCGTAACGCTCGAGGAACAGCTTGCGCAAGGTGGCTTTCAGCAAATCCGGCATGCTCAGGACGCCCCGGCCAGGGACAGATACGGCGCACAATCGGCAGCGGGATCGGGCCGCGGCGTCAGCAATATCGTCAGCGGCTGCGGCAGGTTCGCCGGCGGCGCGCCATCCATCAGCAGGCTGCGCAGGCGCTGCAGCACGGCGCGGTCGCGCTGCGCCACGCCGCTCGCTTCGAGCACATGCACGGCGCGCACCTTGCCCCGCTCATCAAGCCACAGCTGGAAGGCCAGGCGGTAGCGGCCGAAGGCATCCGGATGCAAGCGGCACAGGGCGCGCGTGAGCGAGCGCTGCAGCACGGCCGCATACGCCTGCAAGGCCAGGCCGGCGGGGGCTGCCTCAGGCAATGGGGGCGCCGCCGGCGCTTCGGCGGGCAGCGCCAGCAAGGTAAACGCATTGCTGCCGCTGAAACGCACGCCCAGCTGCGTGCCCACCAGCAAGCGCTGCAGCGCTTCGGCCGGCGTGTAGTCGCCGCGCACGGGCGCCGCCATGCGCCCCGCCGCCAGGTCGCTGCTGACCAGCACGGAATAGCCGGTGATTTCGCCAAATGCCACCAGGGCCGCGTCCAGTGGCTGCGCGGGCAAGTCGAAGCGCACGCTGGCCTGCGCGCCGGCGTCGCTGCCGTCAGCGCCGGCGGCCGGCCGCACGAATGTCATCAATGTCATCAGCAAACAGGCCGACAGGGCCAGGGCATTGCCCGTTGCGGTGCGACGGTGGGTGCGTGTCATTTTCCAGGAACATCAACGAAAAGCCTGCTTGTGGAGTGTCTTAACTGCAATGTTGCCTGCAGAATGGCAAGATAGTAGCTTCGCAACATGACAACTGCATGACATGGCGCACGTCCGCATGGCGGCCTGTGTCATCGTTGCGACACATGGACTTGCTATGCTGGCGGCGTATTGAATCGTTTATTAATCGCCCATTCACCGTTCCGGGAGCCAGCATGGCGCGCCTGTTCTTGACCGTACTACTGGCTTGCGCCACCGTGCCCGCGCAGGCGGACGAGCACACCGTCGTCCTGCAGGCGGCCGCGCCCGAGAAGGGCTGCGTGGAGGTGGAAGTGAACGGCAAGCGCGAACAATCCATGTCTTGCCTGAGCGAAAAATTGCTGCCACCACACAGTGCCAAGTCGCAACGTCCGCCCACGCTATCGGGGGCGGAAAGCAATCTGCAGCGGCCGTCTAACCAGCTGGGCCTGTACAACCGCGCCGCGCTGGAGCACCGCATGGGCAATGCCTTCGGCAAATCCGTCACGCCGCAGCGACCGCCAGCGCCAGCGCCCGCCAGCCCGCTGCTGCCGCCGCGCTAGGCGTGTTGTCAACGCACAGTCCATTTGCGCTGTCAAGATTGCGCAATCGCGCCGATTGCGTATCATTCCAGGCTTGATCGCTCTGGAAACAACCATGCTGCCCACTATCGAACAACGCCTTGCCCTTGAACTTGCCGCCAAACCGGTGCAGGTTGCCGCCGCCATCGAACTGCTCGACGAAGGCGCCACCGTGCCCTTCATCGCCCGTTACCGCAAGGAAGCGACCGGCGGCCTCGACGATATCCAGCTGCGCCTGCTCGAAGAGCGCTTGCGCTACCTGCGCGAGCTGGAGGAGCGGCGCGCCGCCATCGTCGCCTCGATCACGGAACAGAACAAGATGACGCCCGCGCTGCTCGACGCCGTCATGCACGCGGAAGACAAGACGCGCCTGGAAGACCTGTATCTGCCGTACAAGCAGAAGCGCCGCACGAAGGCGCAGATCGCCATCGAAGCGGGCCTGATGCCGCTGGCCGACGGCTTGCTGGACAATCCGGAACTGACGCCGGAAATGGAAGCGGGCAAGTTCCTGCGCGATGCGTTTACTAGTGCCGACGGCAACAACCCCGGCGTGGCCGACACCAAGGCGGCCCTCGACGGCGCGCGCCAGATTCTTATGGAGCGTTTCGCCGAAGACGCGACCCTGCTGCAAACCTTGCGCGAATACGTGCAGGAACATGGCATCGTCGAATCGAAAGTGGTGGAAGGCAAGCAGGACGAAGGCGAAAAATTCGCCGATTACTTCGATTACTCGGAAACCATTGCCACAGTCCCTTCGCACCGCGCGCTGGCGCTGCTGCGCGGCCGCCGCGAAGGCATCCTCGACGTCACCCTGCGCCTGGACACGGAAGCGGAAAAACCGAAATGGGATGCGCCGCATAATCCATGCGAAGGCCGCATCGCCGCCCGCTTCGGCATCAAGCAATTGGGACGCCCGGCCGACAAATGGTTGGCCGACACGGCGCGCTGGACCTGGCGCGTGAAAAGTTTCATGCACCTGGAAACGGAACTGATGGGCGCGCTGCGCGAACGCTCGGAACTGGACGCCATCAACGTCTTTGCCACCAACCTGAAAGCGCTGCTGCTGGCCGCACCGGCCGGCCAGCGCGCCACCATGGGCCTGGACCCGGGCCTGCGCACGGGCGTCAAGGTCGCCGTGGTCGACGCCACCGGCAAGGTCGTCGACACGGCCGTGATCTACCCGCACCAGCCGAAGAACGACTGGGATGGCTCGCTGCACACCCTGGGCCGTCTGGCCGCCAAGCACAATGTATCGCTCATTTCCATCGGCAACGGCACCGCCTCGCGCGAGACGGACAAGCTGGCGCAGGACTTGATCAAGCAGCATCCGGAAGCGAAGATGACGAAGATCGTCGTCTCGGAAGCGGGCGCGTCGGTGTACTCGGCGTCCGAGTTCGCCTCGAAGGAATTGCCGGACATGGATGTGTCCCTGCGCGGCGCCGTGTCGATCGCGCGCCGCCTGCAAGACCCGCTGGCCGAGCTGGTCAAGATCGACCCGAAATCGATCGGCGTCGGCCAATACCAGCATGACGTGAGTCAAAGCCAGCTGGCCCGTTCGCTCGATGCCGTGGTGGAAGATTGCGTGAACGCCGTGGGCGTGGACGTGAACACGGCCTCGGCGCCGCTGCTGGCGCGCGTCTCCGGCCTGTCGGCCAGCGTGGCGCAAAGCATCGTCACCTACCGCGACATGAAGGGCGCGTTCACTTCGCGCGCGGCCTTGAAGGCCGTGCCGCGCCTGGGCGACAAGACGTACGAGCAGGCGGCCGGCTTCCTGCGCGTGATGGGCGGCGAAAACCCGCTCGACGCGTCCGCCGTCCACCCGGAATCGTACCCGCTGGTGGAAAAAATCCTGGCCGACATCAAGAAGGACATCAAGGCCGTCATCGGCGAAACGGCGCTGCTGAAAACCTTGAGCCCGGCAAAATACGCGGATGACACCTTCGGCGTGCCGACCATCTCCGATATCCTGAAAGAGCTGGAAAAGCCGGGCCGCGACCCGCGTCCGGAATTCACGACGGCCACCTTCAAGGAAGGCGTGGAAGAGATCCGCGACCTGCGTCCCGACATGATCCTCGAGGGCGTGGTCACCAACGTGGCCGCCTTTGGCGCCTTCGTCGACATCGGCGTGCACCAGGATGGCCTCGTGCACATCTCGGCCCTGTCGAACACCTTCGTGAAAGACCCGCACACGGTGGTGAAGGCGGGCCAGGTCGTGCGCGTGAAGGTGCTGGAAGTCGATGAAAAGCGCAAGCGCATCGCCCTGACCATGCGCCTGACGGACAGCGCGCCGCAGGCCGGCAGCAAGCCCGAGCAGCGTGGCGACCGCAACGACCGCCGCAGCATGGCGCAGCACCAGTCGCAGTCGCGCAACGCACCCGAGCCGGCCGGCAGCATGGCCGCCGCGTTCGCCAAGCTGCGCGGTTAAGTCCATGGCCGCCGGGCATGACCTTGCCATCCTGGCGGTGGATGCCGCCAGCCTGGATGCCCGGCTGCTGCTCGATGAATTATCGGCAGCATTGCTGCGCATCAATGGCGACAGCGGCCGTTCCTCGTTCGATATCGAAGCGGCAACGCCGCGCGGCGGCTTTTATCTGGCCCGCGATGCGACCGGAGCATTGCTGGGCTGCGCCGCCCTGCGGCCGCTGGGCGAGCCAGACAGCACCATAGGCGAACTCAAGCGCATGTATGCGCGCCCGGGCGCCGCTGGCGTGGGCGCGGCCCTGCTGGCCCATGTGGAAGCGCAGGCGCGCCGGCATGGCTATGCGCGGCTGCACCTGTCTACCCGCGTGGCCAATGCCCGCGCCGTGGCGTTTTATGCGAAACACGGTTATGCGCCTGTCGCTGCCTGGGGCAAATACGTGGGCGCGGCGCAATCGACGTGCCTGGGCAAGCCCGTATAGGCATCAGCGTGGCTGACTTGCCCGATTTATGACCTGAGCGCATACCCGTGGCGGCGTTTTCTTATAAAATGACGCCATCTATTTATTTACCCATCAGAGGCAGCTATGAGCGACGTACAAACCTGGATCAAAGAAACCGTGACGAACACGCCGGTCGTGCTGTTCATGAAGGGCACGGCCCAGTTCCCGCAGTGCGGCTTTTCCGGCCGCGCCATCCAGATCCTGAAAGCGTGCGGCGTGGAAAACATCGCCACCGTCAACGTGCTGGACGACCCGGAAGTACGCCAGGGCATCAAGGATTACTCGAACTGGCCGACCATTCCGCAGCTGTATGTCAAAGGCGAATTCATCGGTGGTTCCGATATCATGAATGAAATGTTTGAATCGGGCGAACTGAAGTCCCTGCTCGATGCCTGATAGCCAGCAGCGGCCGCGGCGTATCGTCATTGCCATCACGGGCGCCACGGGCGCCGTGTATGGCTTGCGGCTGTTGCAATTGCTCGGTGCCATCCCCGGCGTCGAGACGCATCTGGTGTTGTCGGATGCGGCCGTATTGACCCTGCACCAGGAAACGGGCGTGGGGCGCAAGGACATCGAAGCGCAGGCGCACGTGGTGCACAAGCTGCGCGACATCGGCGCCTCGATCGCCAGCGGTTCGTTCCAGTCCGATGGCATGATCATCGCACCGTGCTCGATGAAGACCCTGGCGGCCGTGGCCCATGGCTTGTCGGATAATCTGATCACGCGGGCAGCCGATGTGGTGCTCAAGGAGCGCCGGCGCCTGATCCTGATGGTGCGCGAAACGCCGTTCAACCTGGCGCACCTGCGCAATATGACGGCCGTGACGGAAATGGGCGGCATCATCTTCCCCCCATTGCCCAGCTTTTATCACCACCCGCACAGCATTGCGCAAATGGTCGACCATACGGTGGCGCGCGTCATCGACCTGCTCGGCATCGAGCACGGCCTGGCGCCGCGGTGGAACGGCCTGAAAGCCCCTGACCAGTCAGCGACAGACTGAAAAACTACGTGGCGGACGACGCACGTCACGCTGCCTGACAAAAGCGTAGCGGGCGGCAGCGGGGCTCGGCGCCCCCTTGTGGCCCAGAAGCGCAACCGTGCTGAAGCACGGTGAGCATCGCCGGCCGCAAAGCGCGACGCGCAGCAGCCTTGCTCAGGCATCCACCACTAGCGTTTTTCGAACTGCATGGCACTGGCCTGCTTCAAATCCCTGGCTTCTTCAACCATCCTGCGGTGGGCGATCCGTTTGCGCATCACTTCCGCATGTTGCGCGGCAGTCATGGGGGGCACGGTCATCAAGTCCTTCAGCTGCGCGGTATTGCTGTAGTTACTTTTCATAAGACGGCTCAAGTGCTCGGCTCCGTAGTGGATGAACTGGCTGTTTCTGATGTGATTATGCGCTGGTATTGTCCGCTGCGCCGCCGCAGGCGGGATTATTGTCAAATAATTCCGCTGCAGCGCAACATGCGAGGTCTTATTGTGCGGCAAAATCATGTCTCCAGTATGACTCTGCGCAAATAAAAGAACAGGAGATGCGCCATCGGCGAAAAGCGGATGGCGCCGGCCAGGAAAGGCCTGAAGGCTTACTTTTGGTAGTTGACTCTTACCAGCATGCGAATAAATTCACGCGCGATTTGACGATGATGTTCATCCAATCTTTGCAAATCGGCAATCAATTTCACATCGGCGGACTCAAAACGCGACAAGGCGCTGCCCGCTTCACCATTCGGCGTGGCACTTTCTGGCCCGCCAAAGCGCAACCATTCCGCCGGCACGCCCAGCCATTGGGCAATCATGCGCAATTTCTCTTGCGTGGGAATTGCTTCACCTACTAACCATTTCCTAGCTGCATGCACGGTAATCGGGCGCCCGTCGAAACGGATATTGAATTCCCGGGCCAGTCTGGTCGGGCTGTCTGGAGAATAATGGGCGTTTTTGAGAGCCAACTGAAGTCGCTGGCTGAAGCTTTCGCGTTCGTTAGAAGAATTCATAGGTGTACTATTTCATGTTGTAACATGAAAGTCAGTTTCTTGAATGACCATACAGATTGTTACATTTGAAAATTGCATTAATTAACAATTAACACTCCAGCCTGGCTTTTCCGATGAAAAACTGGGCCGAATTTTCTCTTGTGATCCTGCGTGGCTTCGGGTCAAATTCGCGGCTGGCCTTGATTTTCGCACTGCAGCACGATTCAAAGCCTCGGTTTGGCACTACAACGTACGGTATCGGATAATGCCCGCCTCTACCGATTCGCGCAATGCTCATGTAATACAATTTCTTGTAGACAAAGTTTTCAGAAGCGCCATGTTGTTTTCAATAAAGAAACAATAAGGTCGGCGTTTTCATAGTGAAACGTTGTTTTTTGGTCGTGCATATTGGCATAGCGCAACGTGCAAAAATTTTACTGCCATCGTAGCGAAAAAAATGTCGCCATACCGCCAAGAAAGCTCTTTTTGGTGTCATGTTGGCCACCAACTCTCGATCTTAAGCCCGTTTGTGCGGGAAGAATCAATTTATTTTCAGTAACTGTTGCCTTATTCGCCAAATCGCGGCGCCAGCGCCCCCTTTTTCTTTGTTGCAGCACGGGCAAGGCACGCTACAATAGTATTGACGTTGACGTAAACGGCACTTTGCCGCCCAGCCTGCCTTGCAGCGCACCGACTTTTCTACCGACCACCCATGCAACCATCACCGCCCGCACCAACGACGACCTACACCATTACCGAACTGGCGCGGGAGTTCGACATCACGGCGCGCGCCATCCGTTTCTATGAAGACCAGGGCTTGCTCAGCCCGAAGCGCGAAGGCGCGGGCGGGCGCAGCCGCGTCTACACGCCGCGCGACCGCACGCGACTGAAACTGACCCTGCGCGGCAAGCGCCTGGGCCTGGCACTGTCGGAAATCAAGAGCCTGGTCGACATGTATGAGTCGCCGAAGGACACGCGCGCGCAGATGGACCGCTTCCTCGGCGTGCTGGCGCAGCATCGCCAGACCCTGGAGCAGCAGCGCATCGACATCGAAATGGCGCTGGCGGAAATCAGTTCGCACGAGGAAGCCTGTGCGCGCATGCTGGCGGACTTGAACGATGGCAAGGTGGCCACGCTGTAAGACATGGGCGCAAGCTGGCCCGTGCCGCTTGACGCGCTTCACTTTACGTTTACGTAAACGTCACAACTGAGTATCATAGCTTCCACGACCCGGCATCCATGACCGCCACACCATAACGAAGATTACGAGGACGACATGCTCCATCTCCCAGGCTTGACCTTTGACCACGGCGACGACATCGCCGCGCTAAGAGTAGCGATCCAACAATTTGCCGCCGCCGAAATCGCGCCGCGCGCGGCTGAAATCGACCGCACGGACCAGTTCCCGATGGACCTGTGGCGCAAGATGGGCGACATGGGCTTGCTCGGCATTACCGTCAGCGAAGAATACGGCGGCGCCGGCATGGGCTACCTGGCGCACATCATCGCCATGGAAGAAATCTCGCGCGCCTCGGCCTCCGTCGGCCTGTCGTACGGCGCCCACTCGAACCTGTGCGTAAACCAGATCAAGCGCAACGGCACGGCCGAGCAAAAAGCCAAGTACTTGCCGAAACTCATCACCGGCGAGCACATCGGTGCGCTGGCCATGTCGGAACCGAACGCCGGTTCGGACGTCGTCAGCATGAAGCTGCGCGCCGACTTCAAGGGCGACCGCTGGGTCTTGAACGGCACCAAGATGTGGATCACCAACGGCCCCGACGCGGACGTGCTGGTGGTGTACGCGAAGAACGACCTGGAAGCGGGTCCGCGCGGCATGACGGCGTTCCTGATTGAAAAGAATTTCAAGGGTTTCTCCATCGCGCAAAAGCTCGACAAGCTGGGCATGCGCGGTTCGCACACGGGCGAACTGGTGTTCCAGGATTGCGAAGTGCCGGCCGAAAACGTGCTCGGTGGCCTGGGCAAGGGTGTCAACGTGCTGATGTCGGGCCTCGATTTCGAACGCACCGTGCTGTCCGGCGGCCCGCTGGGCATCATGCAGGCGTGCATGGACCTGGTCGTGCCCTACGTGCATGACCGCAAGCAATTCGGCCAGCCCATCGGCGAATTCCAATTGATGCAGGGCAAACTGGCCGACATGTATTCGACCATGATGGCGTGCAAGGCCTATGTCTACGCCGTGGGCCAGGCCTGCGACCGCGCCACCACGCCGGAAGCCGTGCGCCAGCTGCGCAAGGATGCGGCCGGCGCGATTCTGTATAGTGCGGAGAAGGCGACCTGGATGGCCGGCGAGGCGATCCAGGCCCTGGGCGGCAACGGCTACATCAATGAGTATCCGGCCGGCCGCCTGTGGCGCGACGCCAAGCTGTACGAAATCGGCGCCGGCACCAGCGAAATCCGCCGCATGCTGATCGGCCGCGAACTGTTTGCGGAAACCAAGTAAAGCACGGGTGCGCGGATGTCGACTGGGTAATGGTGTATTCATGCGAGCAAACCAATGACGCAAATAGCCTTCCCCAAACTGCTGTCGTCGCAGATTGCATTCGATATCGCGCGCACTATCCGCGACGGCTTCGACAAGCATTACCGCCTGTTCCGTGAAACGAGCCAGCACGCCAAGCAATATTTCGAGCAAGGCGCCTGGGCCGCGGCACAGCAGGCGGCCCGCGAACGCATCGGCTTTTACGACAAACGCGTGCAGGAATGCGTGCAGATGCTCGAAGATGAGTATGAAGAGTCGGAGTTGAGCGACGAAGTATGGCGCGAACTCAAGCTGCACTACATCGGCATGCTGAGCGACCACAAGCAGCCGGAACTGGCGGAAACCTTCTTCAATTCCGTCTGCTGCAACATCCTGCACCGCACATATTTCCACAATGACTACATTTTCGTGCGTCCCGTCGTTTCCACGGAATACATCGAAACGGAAGAGCTGGTCCCCACTTACCGCGTGTATTACCCAAGCAAGGATGGCTTGCGCTACACCCTGAAGCGCATGGTGACGAATTTCCAGCTGAACTGCGAGTTTGCCAACCTCGACCGCGACGTGGCCCAGGTGGAAGCGCGATTGCACCAGCTGTTCGGCGGCGACAAGCTCGAACCGAACCACCAGATCCAGGTCCTGACCAGTCTGTTCTACCGCAACAAGGGTGCCTATCTGGTCGGCAAAGGCATCAACGGCAACCGCGAATACCCGTTCGTCGTGCCCATCCTGCACAACCGGCACGGCAAGCTGGTCCTCGATACGGTGCTGTTCGAGCACCAGCAGATCGCCGTGCTGTTCTCGTTTACGCGCGCCTATTTCCTGGCCGATATGGAAGTGCCGTCAGCCTATGTGCAATTCCTGCGTAGTTTGCTGCCGCGCAAGCCACGTAGCGAAATTTATACGATACTGGGCTTGCAAAAGCAGGGCAAGACGCTGTTTTACCGCGACTACCTGCAGCATTTGAAGCACAGCTCGGACCACTTCGAGATCGCCCCCGGCATCCGCGGCATGGTGATGCTGGTGTTCGCGCTGCCGTCTTTTCCTTACGTGTTCAAGGTGATCAAGGATTTCTTCCCGCCACCGAAGGAAACCACGCGCGCGCAGGTCAAGGAAAAGTACCTGCTGGTCAAGCACCACGACAGGGTGGGCCGCATGGCCGACACGCTCGAGTATTCGAACGTGGCGTTTCCGCGCGCGCGCTTTGCCGAGGAACTGCTGGCTGAACTCAAGCATTTTGCACCGTCGCTGGTCGAGGAAGACCGCGAGCAGATCATCATTCGCCACCTGTACATCGAGCGGCGCATGGTGCCGCTGAACATGTGGCTCAGCAATGCCGAAAAGGACGGCCGCGCCGACCTCGTCGAGCACGGCATCGTCGAATACGGCAACGCCATCAAGGAATTAGTGGCGGCGAATATTTTCCCTGGCGACATGCTGTACAAGAACTTTGGCGTGACAGGTCATCAGCGTGTCGTTTTTTACGATTACGATGAGATCGAGTACATCACCGATTGCCAGTTCCGCGTCATTCCCGAGGCGCGCACGGAGGAAGAAGAAATGTCGGCCGAACCGTGGTATCCCATCGGCAAGAACGATGTGTTTCCCGAGCAATTCGGTCGCTTCCTGCTGGGCAATCCGCGCATCCGCAGCTACTTCATGCAGCACCATGCCGAGCTGCTGACGGCCGCCTACTGGCAGGCGCGCAAGCAGCGCATCCTCGACGGCCATATCGAGGACGTCTTTCCCTATCCGCAGCACATCCGTTTTTGTTACCAATCGCAGCACCCAGGCCCGGCGCCAGCAGCGCCAGCACCGCCTTTCAATCACTTAACAATGGAGATCCACCATGAATGACCCAGTCGTAATCGTCGGTGCCGCGCGCACTCCCATGGGCGCCTTCCAGGGCGACTTTGCCAACGTTACCGCCAGCGACCTGGGCGCCGTCGCCATCCGCGCCGCCGTCGAGCGCGCCGGCATCGCGCCGGACGCCGTCGAACACGTGTATTTCGGCAATTGCCTGATGGCCGGCCAGGGCCAGGCGCCCGCGCGCCAGGCCTTGCGCAAGGCCGGCTTGCCGGACTCCACCGGCGCCGTGACCCTGTCCAAGATGTGCGGCTCGGCCATGCAGACGACCATGTTCGCGCACGACACCTTGCTCGCCGGCAGCGCCGACGTGGTGGTGGCGGGCGGCATGGAATCGATGACCAACGCCCCATACCTGGTGCCGAAGGCGCGCGGCGGCTACCGCATCGGCCACGGCATGATCTACGACCACATGATGATGGATGGCCTGGAAGACGCCTACAGCCGCGATGAAAAAGGCAATGCCCGCTCGATGGGCACGTTTGCCGAGGAGTGCGCCAGCCAATACAGCTTCACGCGCGAAGCGCAGGACGCGTTTGCCATCGAATCCGTGAAACGCGCGCAGGCGGCCACCAAGGATGGCAGCTTCGCATGGGAAATCGTGCCAGTGACCGTCTCCGGCCGCGGCGGCGACACCGTCGTCAGCATCGATGAAGGCCCGCAAAAGGCGCGCCTGGAAAAAATCCCGACCTTGAAGGCCGCCTTCAAGAAAGACGGCACCATCACGGCCGCCTCGTCCTCGTCGATCAACGACGGCGCCGCGGCCCTGGTGCTGATGCGCGAATCGACGGCGAAAAAACTCGGCTGCACCATCATCGCCAAGATCCACGGCCACGCCACGCATGCGCAAGCGCCCAACGAGTTCACCACAGCCCCCATCGGCGCCGTGAAAAAACTGTATGCAAAAACGGGCTGGAGCAGCAGCAATGTCGATCTGTTCGAGATCAATGAAGCATTCGCCGCCGTGCCGATGGCAGCCATGCACGACCTCGACATTCCACACAGCAAGATCAACATCCACGGCGGCGCCTGCGCCCTGGGCCACCCGATCGGTGCCTCGGGCGCGCGCATCATCGTCACCCTGCTGGGCGCCTTGAAAAAAACCGGCGGCAAGCGCGGCGTGGCCGCCCTGTGCATCGGCGGCGGCGAAGCGACGGCGATGGCGATCGAACTGGTATAAGCTACTCCTGAGCACGGGCGCGCACCGCGGTTCACGGTGCGCGCCTTTCATTTTATTTTCAGGGAGAAAGATATGCCTACCGCATTGATCATCGGCGCCTCGCGCGGCATCGGCCACGAAATGGTCCGTCAATACCGTCACGATGGCTGGCGTGTCATCGTCACGGCCCGCAAACCGGACGATTGCGCAGCCCTCCGGCAACTGGGCGCCGAAGCGCACCAGCTCGACGTGACGGATGTGGAAGGCTGTGCCGGCCTGGGCTGGAAACTCGACGATGAAAAGCTCGACGTGGCCATCCTCAATGCGGGCGTGTATGGTCCGCGCCACGACGGTTTTCCCGCGCAGGAAGATTTCGATACGGTCATGCACACGAACGTGCTGGCCGCCATGCGGCTGCTGCCCATCCTGGCGCCGCTGGTGGCCAATGCCAAAGGCAAGCTGGCCGTGCTGTCCTCGCACATGGGTTCCCTGAGCGAACGCGGCAATCCCAGCGGTTCGCTGTACCGCGCCAGCAAGGCAGCCCTCAATTCCGTGCTGATCGACACGGCCCTCGTGCATGGCCCGCAAGGCGTCAGCTGCGTGGCCTTTCATCCGGGCTGGGTGCGCACGGACATGGGCGGCGCCGGCGCCGACCTTTCGCCGGAAGAAAGCGCTGCCGGCATCCGCGCCACCCTGGCCAGCCTGCCGGCCACGGACAAGGCCGTGTTCCGCAATTACGATGGCAAGCCCATAGCCTGGTAATTCCACCACACCTATAAAAACAAACGAGACGACGTCCCATGATACTCAATGAAGAACAATCGATGATCCAGGAAGCGCTGCGCAGTTTTTCGCGCGAGCGCCTGGCGCCCAACGCGGCCCGCTGGGACAAGGAACATCATTTCCCGAAAGAAGAACTGCAGGAACTGGCCGCGCTGGGCGCCTTTGGCGTGGCCGTGCCGGAAGCGCTCGGTGGCGCCGGCCTCGACTACGTGTCGCTGGCCCTGGTGCTGGAAGAAATCGCCGCCGGCGATGGCGGCACGTCGACGATCATCTCCGTCAACAATTGCCCCGTCTGCAGCATCGCCATGATGTACGCCAACGATGCGCAACAGGAACAATGGCTGCGCCCGCTGGCGCAAGGCACCATGCTCGGGGCGTTTTGCCTGACGGAACCGCACACGGGCAGCGACGCCTCGGCCCTGCGCACGACGGCCACGCGCGACGGCAATGAATACGTGCTCAAAGGCACGAAACAGTTCATTACCAGCGGAAAATATGCGGACGTGGCCATCGTCATGGCCGTCACCGACAAGGCGGCCGGCAAGCGCGGCATCAGCGCCTTCTGGGTGCCGACGAACACGCCGGGCTACATCGTGGCGGGGCTGGAACAGAAGATGGGCCAGCATTCGTCGGACACGGCGCAAATCCTGTTCGACAACTGCCGCATCCCGGCGGAAAACCTGATCGGCGAAGAAGGACAAGGCTACAAGATCGCCCTGTCCGGCCTCGAAGGCGGACGCATCGGCATCGCCTCGCAAGCCGTGGGCATGGCGCGCGCCGCGTACGAAGCGGCGCTAAGCTATGCGCGCGAACGGGAAAGTTTCGGCAAACCCATCTATGAACACCAGGCCGTGCAATTCCGCCTGGCCGACATGGCCACGCAGATCGAAGCGGCGCGGCAACTCATACGCCACGCGGCGGCCATGAAGGATGCGGGCTTGCCGTGCCTGAAGGAAGCGGCCATGGCCAAGCTGTTTGCCTCGGAAATGGCGGAAAAAGTGTGTTCGGACGCCATCCAGGTGCACGGCGGCTACGGTTATGTGTCCGACTTCCCCGTCGAGCGCATCTACCGCGACGTGCGCGTGTGCCAGATTTACGAGGGCACCAGCGATATCCAGAGGATACTCATCGCCAGAGCTTTATAAGCAGGGAAAGAAGGCGCGTGAAGCGGTAAAAGTCCCGGCGCCTTGAGCAACCGTAGCGAGCAAGCTCGATATCGGCTTGAGTAACGCAGCCGTACTGAAGTACGGCGAGTAACGCCGAGTCGAGAGCGGGCTGCGCAGTGGGTTGCTCAACGCGCCAGCCACAGACGAAAAAAAGCCCGCTAAAACGCGGGCTTGTTCCAATGTATTACCAATGCTTTAATCGTGTCATGGACGCCAGTGCTATCTGCAAAGTGCCTCCTGATTTTCGGACTCCCATGCTATCTGCATGGTGACTCCAAGGTGTAGCGACCATCGTATCCGGAATTACAAAATCCATTTCTTCACACTGTCACGCCATCGACATTACACCTGTCGGTCGCCGCGCTGAAACTGGATGGTGAGATAATTTGTTGCCAAACCTCAATCACTGAACGTAGTATAACACAGCTTTTTGTGCACTGCAATAATCTTTTTAAATCAAGTCCTTAGCGCCAGCGGCTTATCCTCTTGCCCGCCACGGGCCACCCTTTCATATTCGGAGATGACCTGTGCTCCCAGCAGCAACAGGGTGGCGCCGATTTCCAGGCTGAACATGACGACGATGGCCGTCGTCATCGAGCCATACACGACGTTGACCTGCGACAGGGTGGAAAAATACCAGACCAGCACGTGGCGGGCGATTTCCCACAGCAGGGCCGCCGTCACGCCGCCGATCAGCGCGTGCGTGATCGACAGCCGGCCGACGGGCATGACGAGGTAAATCGAGCTGAGCACGAGAATTTCGCCCGCCAGCCCCAGCAGATACAGCAGCACGCCGGAGACCCCTTCCAGCCCCCAGTCGTGGCGCAAAAAGCGCACGCTTTCCTCGCCCATCACCTGCAGGCTGCCGGCCACCAGGGTGATCAGCAGGATGCCCACGCCCAGGCACAGGATGTAGCAGTAGGGGAGCACCGCGGAAATGAGGAAATGGCGGCGGCGGATGGCCACGCGGTGAATGAAGATCACGCTCATGGCGTTTTCCAGCACGGTAAACGCCAGCGAGCTGAAAAACAGCATGGTCAGCAGCAGCAGCCAGCCGATCACGCCCCGGTTGTTGAGGAAATGCGCGACCTCGGCCACGATGGCCTTCGATTGCCCCGGCACCAGCCATTCCAGGTAGTGGCCGATGGTGCGCAACAGCTCGTCTTGCGCGATCACGTGCGACAGGGCCACCACCACCAGCATCAGCAGGGGCACGATGGACAGCAGCGAGTAATACGCGACGGCGCCCGCCAGCAGCAAGCCCTGGTTGGCGCGGAAAGCCTTCAGCACCTGCAGCACGAAGGCCAGCGGATGGCTGAAGATATAGGCGCTGGCGCGGCGGTTGATCATGGGCAAACCGTTCAAGGATGCCGGCATGGCTGAATGCCTTGCCGCACATGCCTCTAGCATACTGACAATCCTCGCGCTGCGCCGTGCGCGAACGAACAGACTAGCTTACGGCCGCTTCCAGCAAGGTCAATGTTTGCCTGTCCGCATCGAGCGTGGCCAATATGCCCATCGGTATCGTGAACTGGTGGCGGATATGCCCGAACGAGTAGCCGCTGACGGCAGGCATGGCCAGGGGCTGCAGATGCTGGTCCAGCGTGGCGTCGAGCGTCAGCGACGTGTCGCCCTCGGCCGCCTCGCAATGCTCGAAGATGCCCAGCATCAAGGCCGCCGCCTTGGCAAAACCGACGGACAGGTCGAGCTGGCACAGCATGCGGTCGATGCGGTAAGGCACCTCGTTGATTTCTTCGAGGAACAAGATGTGCTCGCGGAAATCGGCCGCATACGGCGTGCCGGCCAGCGCGCTGACCATGCACAGGTTGCCGCCCGTCAGGCGTCCCGTGGCCTGGCCGCCATGCACGGTGCGGATGGCGAAGTTCGGCTCTGTCTGCGCGCGGCGGTGGTTCTCCAGCGCCATCGGGATCGTGTAGCTGTCGTGCGGCGTCATCAGCACGTTTTGCAGCTGCGTCACGGTGTAGTCGGAAAACGTCGACGAGGCCACGGGGCCGTGGAAAGTCACCAAGCCCGTCTGGCGGCCGATGGCCAGGTGCAGGGCCGTGATGTCGGAATAGCCGATCAGCACTTTCGGGTTGCGGCGGATCAAGGCGTAGTCGAGCAGCGCCAGCAGCGAAATGCAGCCGGAACCGCCGCGGATGGCCCAGATGGCCTTGACTTCAGGGTCGGCGAAGGCCGCATGCAAGTCGTCGAGGCGTTGCTCTACCGTGCCCGCATAGTTGCCGTGCACGGCGCGAATGTTGGCGCCCAGGGTGGTACGCAAGCCCAGCGCTTCGATATTGCGCACGGCCTTGGCGATGGCCTCATCATCGGTAAAGCCGCCCGGCGCGAGGATGGCGACCAGGTCGCCCTGGCGCAGGCGCGCCGGCTTGATCAATGGATGTTGCTGTTGCATGCGGGTTTCCTTCCCTTGCGCGGCCGCCGCCAACGCCGGTGCGCCTGCCGCCCCTAGGGTGGCGGCCAGCAAGCCGCCGAAGCGGCGCCGGCTGAAATTGGTCTGACTGGACATGCGGCCCTTTCCTGGAATAAAAACGGCGGCGCCAGGCGCCGCCGCACGAGAGTAGCACGCCAGCGGGGTCGCCGCCGGCATGGCCGCCTTACATGAACTTGTATTTCAGCTGGAAGGTGAAGGCGCGGCCGCGCGGGTCGGCCACGCGTGGATCCCAGCCGGCGCCCACCACTTCATCCACGTTGTGCGCGGTGAACGGCGGATCGCGGTCGAACAGGTTCTGGATGCCCAGGGTCAAGGTGGTGTTCTTGAAGCCCGTGTAAGTGCCCGACAGGTTATACGTGGTGTGGCTGGACACGTCGGACTTGAAGCCTGGCGGCGGCGTACCCTTGCCGCCATTCGGCAACTGGTCCTTGTAGCCGGAAGCAAAACTCTGGATCAGCAAGCCGCTCCAGTCGCCGCGCGAGACGCCAAAGCTGGCATTGTGTTTCCAGCGCAGGTACAGGTCGCGCGTGTAGAACTTGCCGACCAGCTCCTGGTATTCCTGGCCTTGATATTCCGCAAACTTGAAGCTGTCCATATACGTGCCATCCAGGGTGGCCGTCCATTTCGCATCCTTGATCTTGCCTTCGCCGCGCAAGGCCACGTCGAAACCACGCACGCGGCTGCCTGCGGCATTGATCCAGCCCGCCTGCACGTACTCGATGGTGCCGTCCGGATTGCGGATGATGTACTGGTTCAGCGCCTGGTAGTTGGCCAGCACGATTTGCGGCGTGCGGTTCAGGATGCGGTCCTTGGTATTGATGGCCCAGTAATCGACGGAGGCGGAATAGCCCTTGAACGGTTCGATGACAAAGCCGATGCTGCCCTGCTTCGACGTTTCCGGCTTCAAGTTCGTGTTGCCGCCCGTTCTGTAATCGAGGCGGTCGATGGCGCAATATTCAGGCACGCCAGGGTGCTTGGCGCAGCCTTCCTGGTCCACCACGCCATTCGGCAATTCCTGGCTCAGCGACCCCGAGTACAGCTGCTGGAAGCTTGGCGCGAGGAAACCCTTGCTGGCCGAACCGCGGAACAGCAGGAAATCGGCTGGTTGGTAGCGGAAGGCCACTTTCGGATTGGTCGTCGCGCCCACCAGGCTGTAATCGTCGCGGCGCACGGCCAGCTGCATTTCCAGATCCTTCATGATCGGCACCAGCAACTCGGCATACACGGCCTTGACGGTACGGCTGGCATCTTTCAGTGCAGCATTGCCTGGCGCCAGCAGAATCTGCGTGGCGTCGACGTCTTGCGCAAAGTTATAGCCCTCGCGGCGGAAATCAAAACCGGCCGCCATCGCCAGCGCGCCGGCCGGCAGCTGGAACAGCTCACCCGAGACGGAACCGTCGATCTGCGTCAGGGTCGTCTTGCCATGCTGGAAGGCGCCACGGAACTTGGTCGATTCGATCAATTGCTTGGCCGCCTCCGTCTGGCTCTGACCGGCACCGATCCACGGATTGATGATGCCCGTCGCCAGCGCGGCATACAGCTTGTCCGTGTAGGAATAGCCATCCGTCAGCTTGGTCTTGGTGGTGCTTTCGGCCCGCGAAATACCGGCCTTGTAATCCCACTTGCCGAAGTTGCCTTCGAAGCCCACCAGCACGCGGGCATTGTCGGTGGTGTTTTCCTGGGTGCGGTTGCCCACGTCATTCGCGCGCCATTTGTAGGAAATCGGCTTGCTCTTGTCGAACGAGGGAATGTACGCCGACAAGTCCTGGTAATACGCGCCGCCGACCGGATACACAGCCTTGTTGGCGATGGTCGCCTGCACCTGCATCGGCGTCAAAATGGCCGTGGCCTTGGTGCGCGAACCGAGCACTTCGACAAACATGCGGTGGTCGGGCGCCAGCTGGAAGGTGCCGCGCGACAGCAGATTGGCCCGCTCGACGGGGAATTGCAGCACATAGTCGGCGCCATAGTCGTACGCACACGAATACTTGGTGCGCAGCGGCGACGTCACGTCTTTCCACAGCTCCGTCTGGTATTGCGACATGCCGGCGATGCTGTCGCACTTGCCCTGGAAACTCAGCGGATTGGCTTGCAAATATTTGTTCGGATCGCCCGGCAGCTGGAACGACGTGCCCAGCGCCGTGCCGGCGCCCGTCAGCTGGTTGGCAAACGGCGTGCCCGTGGTATCGGGCGACAGGCCACGGCCAGGCTGGTAGCCGTTGACGAAGGAACGGTCACGGCCATTGAGCTGCTGCGCCTTGTCGACGGTCAAACTGGCCATGATGTTGTAGCGGTCTTCTTCCAGCGAGCCCATGCCGGCCAGGAGGGAGGCGCGGCGCGTGGCGCCGCCGCCTGCCTGCGTGTCGTTGGTGGAAACGGACGCTTCCACGCCGTTGTAATTGGTTTTCAGAATGAAATTGATCACGCCGCCGATGGCGTCCGTGCCGTAGATGGCCGAGGCGCCATCCTTGAGGATTTCCACGCGTGAAATCGCGCCCAGCGGGATCGAGTTCAAGTCGACCGACTTGCCGCTGGCGCCGTGCGTGGCGATGCGGCGGCCATTCAACAGCACCAGGGTGCTCGATGGGCCCAGGCCGCGCAGCGAGGCGAACGAGGCGCCGCCACTGACCCGGTCGGCATCGGCGCCAAACACGTTATTGCCCGACGTCATGTTATCGGCGCCCGTGCCATTCGCCGACAGGGTGCGCACCAGTTGCTCGGCCGTCGTGATACCCTGCTTTTCGATCTGGTCAAACGTGATGACTTGCACCGGCAGCGCGCCTTCCTTGGCCACCCGCTTGATGCTGCTGCCCGTGACTTCGACCCGTTGCATCGCTGGCGGCGCCGCTTCCTGTGCCACTACCGGCCCCACCACCCCCATCAATGCCACCAATTGCGCTAGCTTCTTCAATTTCACGGGTCTCTCCTTTATTTGGGCAATCGAAACTTGAATTCTCAAGTCAGGCTGTTTTGTAAGGTCGCGGCGTCTGTCTCGCAGTACATTTTTTTATGACGCCAGCGCATTACTTTATTTGTTTTCATTTTCAGAGTAGCGCGATGCATCCGCGGCCAGCCAATGAAAAATGCTTTCCTAACCATAACTTTTTGGAATGAATGCCCTTTTCAGCGACATGGTCACTTGCCTGCGGGGCTGCCCTTGGCTGTATCGACGTCCAGGTAACGCCAGGACGTGAATTCCACAGGGTGGCGCCTGTAGTTTTTTAGCCACGGTTGCCGCAGGTCGGCAGAGATGGGATGTGTCAGCAACACCCATGGCGTGTAGGCATGGATCAGCTGAAACAGGTCGAAGTACAGACTGCGTCGGCGCGGCGTATCGGATAGCAGGCGCGCCTCCTCATAGCGTTTATTGTAATCGGGCAAGTTGAAGCGGGCATAGTTGGCGCGACCACTGTTGGGACCGTACAACAATTGCATAAAGTTATCACCATCGGGAAAGTCGGCGATCCAGTTGGTCTCGAACATCTGCACCTTGCCCAGGCGCGATGCCTTGATGATTTCCGTCTTCTTGTCGCTTTTAAATTCCACGCGCACGCCGATGGCGTTCAGGTTGCGGCGCCACAATTCATCGCGCAAGCGCCCCACCGTGCTCGGCTCCGTGTGCATGGTCAGGATCAGGGGCGTGCCGTCCGGCTGGGTGCGGAAGCCATCGGCCCCCACCTTGTAGCCGAAGCGGTCCAGCAAGGCGCGCGCCAGCACGGGGTCGTAGCCGACGGGGCTGCGGTAGCTCTTGTCGTAACCGAGCACGTTGGGCGGCAGCGGCGATTGCGCCGGCAAGGCCAGGCCCTTTTTCAGCAAAGCAATATCTTCGCGGCCGTTGTAACTGAGGGCGATGGCGCGGCGCAGGGCCAGCTTGTCCTTGGTCGTGCCGCCCAGCACGGGGTCGTCCATATTCATCCACATGTAATACGTCTGCAGCACGGGGAAGCGCTCGAGCGCGATGCCTTTGGCGGCCAGTTCCGGCTTCAGCGCGCCATTGGCCAGCACCATGTCCGTCATCGACTCCGGTACTTGTTCCAGGTAATCGAATTCGCCTTTCAGGAAACCCAGCATGCGCGATTGATATTCCTCGACGATGCGCACCTCGATGCGCTCGACCAGCGGCAACTGCTTGCCTTCCAGCGACGTGGCGACGGCCCGTTCGGCCGCCGGCAAGGCGGCCAGCGCGGCGGCCTCCGTATGGAACACGGTAGGACGGAAAGTGGGGTTGGCCTGCAGCACGATCTTGTCGCTGCGCTTCCACTGCTTGACCAGGAACGGTCCCGTGCCCACGGGATGGTTGCCGATCTGCCCCGGCGCCGGATACGCCTCGGCCACTTCGCGCGCCACCACGCCAGTAGCCGGCATGGCCAGGTAAAACAGGAAGTTCGGGTCGACGGCGTTGAGGCGGATGCGCAAGGTGTATTTGTCGAGCGCCTGCAAGCCGGCGATCGGCGTGTCATAGCTGAACTTGGTTTTCAGGGCAGCATCGCCGACCAGCTTGTCTTCCAGCAAAAACAGCCACGGCGACTTCAGGCTGGGGTCATACAGCCGCGTCAGGCTGTACACATAATCCTGCGCCGTCACCTCGCGCGGCTGGCCCTTGAAGGCGGGGTCGGGGGTGAAATACACGCCGGGCTGGATCTGGAAAATGTACGTGCGGCCGCCATCCTCGACCTGCGGCAAGCCGCGCGCCGTATTGCCCTGCAATTTCACAGGACGCGCCAGGTAGTCGTAGCGCAACAGCGGATCGAAGATGTTTTCCAGCAAATTCAGGCTGGCCAGGTCCGAGGCCACGGCCGGATCCAGGCCCGTCTCGCTGGTGCTGAGGAACAGGTGCAAGGTCTTGCCCGCGCGGGCAGCCGTGGCGGTGGCATCGGTGGCGGCATGGGCAGGCGCGGTAAATAGCGTCAACAGGGCCAGGCCGGCGGCGCAGGCGGTTTTGCGTAACAACATCATCAGTGATCCAGTGCAGACAAGGGTAAAGAACAGCGACAAGCGACAGGCATCCCCCACACTACGCGGGCAAGCTACGGGGCGCCAATGAAAACAGACTGCCAGCTTATAACTTTTTGGCATGCGATTGCTGCATTCTTTCATCAACTCGTATCGGGCTACCTCTATACTTTGCTTGCAGATATTTTTCACCTCCCCGACACACAGAACTGATCGCATATGGCACTTAATTACATCTGGTCCGGCTTTTTCCTCGTTGGCTTCCTGGCCGCAGTGCTGCAGTGGCTGTTTCTCGGCGATACCGATATCTTCAAGCGCATCATCGACGGCACGTTCGAGACGGCGCGCATGGGCGTGATGGATATCGCCCTGCCGCTGGCGGGCGTGATGACCTTATGGCTGGGCATCATGAACATCGGCGAGAAGGCCGGCATCGTCGGCTGGCTGGCGAAAGTGATCGCGCCCTTCTTTTCTCGGATCTTCCCGGAAATTCCCAAGGACCATCCGGCCACGGGCCACATGGTGATGAATTTCTCGGCCAACCTGCTGGGCCTGGACAATGCGGCCACGCCATTCGGCTTGAAGGCCATGGAAAGCCTGCAAACCTTGAATCCCAACAAGGAAGAGGCGACGAATGCGCAAATCATGTTTTTGGTGCTGCACACCTCGGGCCTGACCCTGATTCCGCTGGCCATCATGGCGCAGCGCTCTATCCTCGGCGCGGCCGATCCGTCCGACATCTTTATTCCCTGCATGATCGCCACCTATGTGGCCACCATGGTCGGCATCATCACCGTCTCCATCAAGCAGCGCATCAACTTGCTCAACCGGGTCGTGCTGGGCTGGATGGGCGGCATGACGAGCGCCATCGTCGCCATGATCTGGTACTTCACCCAGTACCTGACGAAACAGGAAATCGAACTGGTCTCCAAAGTGGTCAGCAACCTGGTATTGATCAGCGTCATCGCCATTTTCATCATCGGTGCCCTGCGCAAGAAAGTGAACGTGTACGACGCCTTCATCGAAGGGGCGAAAGGCGGCATCCAGACGTCGATCACCGTGATTCCCTACCTGGTCGGCATGCTGGTGGCCATCAGCGTGATCCGCAACGCGGGCGTATTCAATTTTCTGATGAGCGGCATGAACTGGTTCTTCGCCAACCTGGGCATCAATACGGACTTCGTGCCCGCCCTGCCCACGGCCATGATGAAGCCGCTCAGCGGCTCCGGTTCGAAAGCCATGATGATCGACGCCATGAATACTTACGGCGTCGACTCGTTCGTCGGCCGCCTGGCCTGCGTCTTCCAGGGCTCGGCCGACACCACGTTCTATATCGTGGCCCTGTACTTCGGTTCGGTGGGCATCCGCAAGACGCGCTATGCCATCACGGCCGGCCTGATCGCCGACCTGGCCGGCGTGATCACCGCCGTCTTCGTCGCCTACGTCTTTTTCCACTAAGGAGAGCCATGTTCCGTCCCGTCATCATCGCCGCCCTGCTGGCCGGCCTCGGCCTGTCCAATGCGCAAGCGCAATTGCCCGAATCCGTCAGCCTGCTGCTGCGCAGCGCGAATATCCCGGAAGACGCCATGGGCGCCATCGTCTTGCGCGGCAACACCACCGTGCTGTCGCATGGGGCCGAGCGCAGCATGCAGCCGGCATCCACCATGAAGCTGGTGACGACGGCCGTGGGCCTGGAACAGCTGGGCCCCATCTTCCGCGGCCGTACGGAGCTGCGCACCAGCGCCGACGTCATCAATGGCGTGCTGAAGGGTGATCTCATCCTGCGCGGCGGCGCCGACACGGATTTCAATGCCGACGTGCTCGCGCACATGCTGCAAACCCTGCGCAACCAGGGCATCGTGAAAATCAAGGGCGATCTGATCCTCGACCGCCAGCTGTTCCAGCCGGCCCGGCCCGATATCGGCGCCGCGCCCTTCGACGAGTCCGCCGAGTTCCGCTACAACGTCATTCCCGATGCCTTATTGCTGAACACCAATCTGCTCGATATCGACATGAGTTCGACGGAGCGGCAATTGACCATCCTGATGCAGCCGCCCTTGGAAAACGTCAGCATCACGAGCGACATGAAACTGGTCAAGGGCAGTTGCGCCAGATGGGAAGACGGCTGGCGCCCGCCCGAATACCGGCGCGATGCCGGCGGCAAGCTGCAGGTGATACTGCACGGCACGTTCCCGCAAAATTGCAACAAGGGCACCAGCATCAATGTGCTCGACCGCAACGATTACGCGGACCGCTTGTTCCGTGCCACCTGGAAACGCCTGGGCGGCACCATCACGGGCGTTGTCCGCGAAGCGCCGTTTACGGGGTTGCCGCCGACGGCCGAACCGGTCGGCACGCGCATGCTGGCCGACCATGTGGCACGCGCCTTGCCGGAAGTACTGCGCGATATCAACAAAATCTCCGATAACACCCTGGCCCGCACCTTGTTCCTGAGCCTGGGCAGCCTGCAAAGCGATGGCTGGCTGGGCAGCCGCCCCGTCGCCATGACGGCGCCGGAAGACACGGCTGCCCGCGCGCGGCTAGTCATCCAGGAATGGTTCCAGCGGCACAATATCGAGACGCAAGGCATGCTGGTCGATAACGGTTCAGGCTTGTCGCGCACGGGCCGCATTGCGCCAGCGCAAATGGCCGGCGTGCTGCAAGCGATGCTGCAAAGCCCGTGGGCACCCGAGTTCCAGTCCAGCCTGCCTATCGTCGCGCTCGATGGCACCATGCGCAAGCGCCTGCTGGGCAGTCCGGCCGCCGCGCGGGCCCGCATCAAGACGGGAACGTTGAAGAACGTAGTGGCCGTCGCCGGCTATGTGCCCGACGCCAACAACCAGCAGTGCGTGGTGGTCGCCATGATCAATAGCGACCTGGTGGGTAACGGCAACGGCCGCGCCGCTGTCGATGCCTTGATCGAGTGGGTGGCCAGGAGTGGCGCGACGCCGGTGGTTGCTGGCCAATAAGATCCGCGCACTTATTCCGGTGCCGCCGCCGGCCGTACCGCCTGCCCGCCGGCAAAGACCTGGCGCAGGCAGTACGCGGCGGCGGTGCTGATCAGCAAGACGGTCACCAGCGAACCTTCCACGCCGAAGGCGCCGCCAGTCAGCATGGCATTGCCTGCCAATTCGCCGCGCAGCAGGCCGCCGGTCTCCGCATGGCCGGACACGGTCGATGAAAACACCTGGCCAACGCAGTAATTCCAGCCGATATGCGTGCCGATGCAGATCCACAAGCGGCGCGTCCGCATATACAGCGCCGCCTGCAGCACCCCGTATGCGACCAGCCCGGCGATCGCCAGCACCGAAAAGCCGTCATTGGGCAAATGGGCCAGGCTGAACACCAGGGATGAAATCGCGATGGCAAGCTTGCTGCCCAGCGCACGTTCCGTCACGCCAAAGAGTACGCCGCGAAACATCATCTCCTCAGCCATCCCCACCAGCAGCAGTTCGGCCAGCGGGAACAACAGCAGCATGTTCAGAGGGTTGACGCCGCTGAAGCGATACACACCCAGCAGGGCCAGCACGGCAAAGGTCAGGGTGACCAGTGCGGCGCCCAGCAACAGACCGCAGCCCAGCTCACGCGCCATGCCAGGCAGCGCCAGTTCAGTGGGCTGGCGTTTCTCGATGCGGCGGACATGGAAACGGTAGCCGCACCATACCAGTACCGCCGCCAGCAGCTGCGGCCACACGATGCGATAGGACTTGTCCACCAGTTTGGAGGCCATGATCATGGTCAGCGGCACGGCGGCAAAAGTCAGCACCATGCCCAGCACGATCTGCACCAGGGGATAGGCCGTCAGGCGGGCCAGCGGGGATTTCTTGGTTGCCATGTTCAGTGTCGTTTCCATTGTCACTTTCCTCAGAGAGTATTCAGGGAATTGCTTTTACCTGCTTGCTTGTGTCGCGCATGCGCCCGCCAAAGGAGCGCTGTTCAAAAACCGTGCTGAACGGCGGCAGCGAGCAATTCGGTCAGCTGCCGTCGTTGGGTACCGCATCCTTGTTGCATGTAGCGATAGTAGCAGTATTTATATAAGTGCTTATGCAAATAATGGGAGCTGTTGCATTTCATGCACAACGTGCCAGGCAAGTGTCTGGATACGGCAGGGAAAGCGCTGGAGAAAAGGATGGCCAATCACGACAACATCAGTGAATGGCAGCGCGCGCAGCGGTGACTTTGACGTTTGTGGTTGTACGATATGAAATCAGCAGACGAAAAAAAACCCCACCGGAGTCCGGTGGGGTTTTTCTCTACTGCGTATAACAAGCCTGACGATAACCTACTTTCACACTGGTTGCAGCACTATCATCGGCGCAAAGTT